>CALINO010000063.1 GCA_938045295.1 uncultured Arenicella sp. | reverse complement strand
AACCCCTCGAAACTAAAGTAAAACAACGCCTTTCGGCTCATCGCTCGCCTCGTTCAAGGTGCGCGCATTTTACAGTCTTAACACCTCAGGTCAACCACTTTTTGAAACTATTTTTTAATTCAATTTCAAATCGCTTTATCGGCCTTTCTAGCTCACTTGAAACCCACTAAAAATGCGTTTCAAAACAAGCCCTCGGTGTCTCGAGGAAGGCGCATTCTATAGACTTATCAGGCTAAGTCAACGACTTTTTAAAACTTTGTTTTACGCAGCTTAAAACGCACTCGCTTTAAGCGCTACGCATCATGCAACAAGCCAAATATGAATGCGCTTTAATACGAAGTGTGAAGGGAGTTCGCTGTAACAAACCCGCCTTTGCTTTACACTGATTTCAGATCATTTATAAGAGCATTCAACGATGAGGCATTGATGGAAATGAATTTAGGCATTACTGAGAGATTGAAACCTATTCTAGATAAAGTGACGGCTTTAATGCACGACGAGGTTTTAAACGCCGACGTTGAGTTTCACAAAGAAGTTGGCACTACGGGTAATCGCTGGAGCATGACGGCGCGCCAACAAGAGATATTAGAGACCCTGCAAAGCAAAGCAAAAGAACAAGGCTTATGGAATTTCTGGCTCACGGACTCAGACAAGGGCTACGGCTTAAGCACGGTTGAGTATGCGCATTTGGCTGAGCAAATGGGTTGGTGCGTATTAGGCCCTCAAGTATTTAATTGTGCAGCTCCAGACACTGGCAACATGGAAGTGTTAGAACGCTACGGCACGGCAGAACACAAAGAGAAGTGGCTTGAGCCATTATTGCAAAGCCATATACGCTCAGCCTATTTAATGACTGAGCCCGATGTGGCCTCTTCCGACGCCACAAACCTAAAGTTCAGTGCCGTACTGGATGGCGATGACTATGTTCTTAATGGAGAAAAGTATTGGTCATCGGGTGCCGGTGATGAACGTTGCAAGGTTTACATTTTAATGGCCAAAACAGCGGGCGATGAAGCGCCCCGCCACAGCCGTCATTCTATGTTCGTGGTTCCGGCAGAGACAAAAGGCATTGAGGTGCTGCGACCCATGATGGTGTTTGGGCATGATGATGCGCCGCATGGGCACATGCACATTCACTTCAATAACGTACGTATACCAAAATCAGCCTTACTATTGGGCGAAGGCCGTGGCTTTGAAGTAAGCCAGGGGCGCTTAGGCCCAGGCCGAATACACCACTGCATGCGAGCAATTGGCCAGGCCGAACGCGCCTTGCAATTAATGTGCCAACGGGGAATGAACCGAACTGCTTTTGGCAAACCATTGGTTAAGCTGGGCGGTAACTACGATGTGATTGCCAATTGCCGCATTGAGATTGAGCAAGCACGACTGCTGTGCTTAAAAGCCGCTTGGATGATGGACCAAGGCGATATGAGTGCCGCGACACCGTATATTTCACAAATAAAAGTCGTGGCGCCGAATATGGCACTCAAAGTGATTGATGAAGCGATTCAAATGTTTGGCGGCACCGGCGTTTCTCAAGACACACCGCTGGCTGACATGTACATGCAAATGAGAACATTGCGATTTGCTGATGGCCCTGACTCAGTGCACCGAATGCAAGTGGCTAGAAAAGAGTTGGCACAATATAGGTAATCTATATTTAGTAGATGTTTGAGTTTTCTAAAACAAGTTGGTAAGCGCGGCCATCATCGCCAAACGTAATGAGGCGCAAAACTTCATTTCCGTTTTTTAGACACACGTTTTTAGGCAAAAAAAAGCCGAGTCATTATCATGACTCGGCTCTTGATTCTAACTCAACTTAAACAGTTGTGATTAGCTTAACGCGGCCTTTAGCGTTGAACCCATTTCAGATGGGTTAACTGTTACATGTACACCGGCGTCTTTTAGCGCATCAATTTTAGATTGCGCTGTGCCTTGACCGCCAGAGATGATCGCACCGGCATGGCCCATACGCTTTCCTGGAGGTGCTGTTACACCGGCAATAAATCCAACCACGGGCTTGGTCATGTTTTCTTTGATCCAAGCGGCGCATTCTTCTTCGTCAGTGCCGCCGATTTCGCCGCACATAACAACCGCTTCAGTATCAGGGTCTTCATTGAACATTTTCATTACGTCAATGTGCTTCATACCATTTACAGGATCACCACCGATACCAACACACGATGATTGCCCCATACCCAGTTGAGTCAACTGATGTACGGCCTCATACGTTAATGTGCCTGAACGCGACACCACACCGATGCTGCCTTTCTTGTGAATGTAACCGGGCATAATGCCAATCTTCACTTCTTCAGGTGTAATCACACCTGGGCAGTTAGGGCCAACCAACACGGTTTTGCTGTTCATTTTACGCATACGGTCGCGCGTTTTGATCATATCAGCAACTGGAATGCCTTCGGTAATACAAATCACCAAGTCAAGCTCCGCGTCAACCGCTTCATCAATGGCCGCAGCAGCAAAACGAGGTGGCACGTAAATCACAGAGGCGTTTACACCGTGCTGCTCTTTCGCGTCTTTTACAGCGTTATATACCGGCACACCTTGAACTGACTGCCCTTCTTTGCCTGGCGTTACACCCGCCACAAAACAGTCTTTACCATAGGCGTATTCCAAACATTGAGTTGTGTGGAACTCACCAGTATTACCCGTAATGCCTTGAGTAACGATTCGAGTATCTTTGTTAATTAAAATAGACATAGTCGTAACCCCTTATGCTTTTACTGCCGCAGCAATTTTTTCAGCCGCGTCAGCCATTGTGCTGGCTGTTTGTAATTTCACATCAGATTCATCAAGAATCTTACGGCCTTGCTCAACGTTAGTGCCTTCTAAACGAACAACCAACGGAACAGTGAGACCCACTTCTTGCGCCGCAGCAACAATACCACTGGCAATCACATCACACTGCATGATGCCGCCAAAGATGTTCACTAAAATGCCTTCAACTTTAGGGTTGGCTAACATAATCTTGAACGCTTCAGTAACTTGCTCTTGCGTAGCGCCACCACCCACGTCTAAGAAGTTGGCTGGCTCAGCACCGTACAATTGAATAATGTCCATGGTGGCCATGGCTAGGCCAGCACCGTTCACTAAACAACCAATATTACCGTCAAGAGAAATGTAAGAAAGGCCCCATTTAGACGCTTCAATTTCGTTCGCGTCTTCTTCAGTTAGGTCACGATACTCAACAATCTCAGCTTGGCGATACAATGCGTTTGAATCAATATTGAACTTGGCGTCCAACGCAATAACTCGCTTGTCACCTGTGACAACCAATGGGTTAATCTCAGCCAATGACGCGTCGGATTTAACAAACGCTTCATAAAGGCCGGCTAAAAAGTCAGCGCCTTGGTTAATGGCTTCCGCTGGCATGCCCATCTTTGCGCATACGTCTTCAGCTTCAGTTCGATTCAAACCTTCAGTTGGGTCAACGAAGATTTTTAAAATTTTCTCAGGCGTTTCTTCCGCAACTTCTTCAATGTCCATGCCGCCTTCTGAGCTGCACATTAACACTACTTTTTGCGTTTCACGGTCAACCAGCGCGCCTACGTACAATTCGTCGGCGATATCAGCGCCTTCTTCAATGTACAAACGATTTACTTGCTTTCCTTCAGGACCCGTCTGATGGGTTATAAGCTGCATACCCAAAATAGCGTCAGCATATTCGCGCACTTGCTCCATGCTCGTTGCTACTTTCACGCCACCGCCTTTACCTCGGCCACCGGCATGAATTTGTGCTTTAACTACCCAAACATTGCCACCTAACTCTTCAGCTGCGGCCACGGCCTCATCAACTGAGAAGGCAGGAATACCGCGGGGGGTAACCACTCCGTATTTCCTCAGGATTTCTTTACCCTGATACTCATGAACATTCATTTAACTTAACCTTTGATTAATACATTAAAGCTTAATTTGAAGAGAATTCTTCAAGGGGTTCAGACACCCGATTAGCGGTGCCCTGAATGCGGCAGATAATAGCCGTTTTCATCGTGTTTAGATAGACCTAAAAGCTTATTCCATATAGGTTTATACGCTGTTTTTTTCATGAAAAACTAAAACTCATGGCATTTTGATTCGTTTTGGTTCATGCTGCGAACACGTTGCACCAACTTAGTTCAAGTCAACTCAAAACGCCCCTTCTTAATGAGTTTCAAAAAAATCCCCTTCGGCGTATCAAGCGGCCTGGTATTCGCTTTAGGTGCCGCAATACTGTTTGCAATTCGCCCTATTTTTGTCAAATTGGTCTACGCGCAAGGCGTAGACAGCACCACGCTTATTGCTTTTAGAATGCTGTTCTCAATGCCAATTTACGCCGTTTTACTGGTTTGGTTTTTACGCGATCCTGAACGCCGCAGCCGCTTAACTAAACGTAACATAGCAAGCAGCGCGCTCATTGGCCTGCTTGGCTACTATTTGGCAAGCTACTTAGATTTATTGGGGCTGCAATACGTCACCACCCAATTAGGGCGAATGATTCTGTACATATACCCAACCTTCATTGTTTTATTAGGCGGCCTGTTGTTGGGTGAAAAAATTACGCTCAGAACGCTGATCTCGTTAGCCATTGCCTATTCTGGCGTGCTGGTGATCTTCGGTCATGACTTAAATTCATTCGGTGTGGACGTAAAAAAAGGGGCACTTTATATTGTGCTAAGTGCGCTGGTGTTTTCTTTTTATATGATTTTCAGCAAAAGCCTTATCAAAGACATTGGCAGCCGCATTTTTACTTGCGTGGCACTGATTTCGGCGAGTTTGGCAATTTTCGTTCATTACGCCATTACTCACTCAATTACTGCGCCGAATGTTAATGCGCAAGCTCTGGCATTGATTCTAATCATCGCCATATTTTGCACGGTCATACCTACCTTTTTCACCACCGCCGCCATTGCTCGCATCGGCGGCGACAAAACAGGCATTGTGTCAATGGTTGGGCCGGCGTTTACCAGCGTGTTTGCGGTCTTGATTTTGGCTGAAAGTTTTACCCGTTTTCACTTATTAGGCATTGCCATCACCACGTTCGGAGTCTGGGTGTTAAAAAGTGGCACTAAAAAACAATAAACGAGCCATAAAGCCACAGCATCAATATTAGCAATCAAACGCCGCTTTCTAACCGACTTAACTCTTGTTTGATTTGCATTTCAACGATTTTCCAATCGGCTTCAATTTCCTGCACCCAACTTGGCACTTGAAGCGAGGCAGGCTCATTTTCAATTTGCATTAACTGTGATGACAACTGTGATAGCCCCATGCTGCTAACGGCGCCATTGATTGAATGGCTTAGTGCTTTCACTTTCGAAATTCTACCGTCAAATATCGCACTTTTTAAATCATCAAAATCACGGCTTGTGTGCTCGAGAAACGTAGGGGCAACTTGTTCGAATATCAAATGATACTGCTCGCCAAACTGTTCACGTAAGTAATCTCCGTCAAAACCTATCGACTCTTCAAACGCCCCATTAGCTAACAACGCATGTTGCTCTGCTCGTTCATGAGGCGTAGGCACCGAACTTAACAACCGACTCAAACGATCAATGCCTAAAGGCTTACTCAGCACATCGTCAAACCCCACTGAGGTTAATGTGGTGCCTTGGCTTTCATGGCAAGAGGCGGTTAACGCCACGCAATAATGAGCGGCAATGCGCGAATCAGCACTGCGAATTAACTGCATGGCTTCTTTACCGTCCATCACCGGCATTTGAATATCCATTAAGACCAAGTCATAAGAACGTTCTTGCAGCTTAGATAACGCTTCTTGCCCATTACTTACAAGGTCTGCAATTTGGCCAAGTTCGGCCAATTGTGCCGCGATTACCTTTTGGTTGGTGGGGTTGTCTTCGGCCACTAAAACAGTCAATACCTTAAGCGCTGGGGCCGCACCTTCAACAAACTCACCCAGCTCTACTTCGGTATTGACAGGCTCATTAACCGGCAAGCTAACAGTGAAGGCACTGCCTTCGCCGAGCTTACTATTGCACGTAATACGGCCGTTCATCAATTCTATTAATTGACCGCTGATTGCCAAGCCTAAACCGACACCCCCTTGAGGGTTTCCCAGCTGTTCATACGCATTAAATATACGGCTTAGCTCTGTGTCTGCAATACCAACGCCGGTATCCGAGACTTGGGTGACCAAGGTTCCCGAAGTGTCATCTTTACGTTGATATTGAACTGATAATACAACACGACCGCGACTGGTGTTTTTAATCGCGTTCGAAACCAAGTTATTAATGACTTGTTGATAACGCCCTTTGTCGAGCAACAACATGGGTGGCACCGACGGGTCAAACTGAAACTGTAAATCTAAGTTTTTGATTTTCGCTTCCACACTAAACATGGATGCAATGTTTTTGTGTAAAGCCTCAATCGCCACCACGCCAAGCGTAATATCCACTCGACCTGCATCAATTTTAGTCATATCAAGCATGTCGTTAAGTAACGACGTGAGTGATTTGGCGGCATTATTGATGGTGTCGATGTAATCGAATTGAGTGTTATCTAAATCCATACTCAAGAGTATTTCTGACAACCCAGAAATGGCGTTTAACGGAGTCCGCACTTCGTGACTCATATGGCCAATAAAGGTCGAGCGCTCATCTAAAGCTTTCTGCAAACGTTTATTACTGATACTCAGCTCAAGCGTTGCCTTTTCAATGTCACTTTCAAGGCTTTTCTGAGCAGCCTCTAACTCTTTATTCGCTCTGTACAGCTCTGTGGATTTTTTCTCAAGCAATTGCTCGGCTTGATCGCGCGCCGACTTTAAACGTTGCCCACGCGAGATTGCCAACTGAAGCTGTTTATTAATACTCACTGACATCAGTGCTCCCTAAAACTTGCCACATCCTTTTTTATGCTGCTTTTATTTGAATCACAAAGTTAGCCTTGCGATTGTCATCTAAAAACTCACTTGAAATCAATTTCTCTTCATTGCCGAAGTACTTAATACACGCCAAAGCTAAGGCTTCGGCTACTCCGGCTAACGGCCTTGGAGAACTGTAACTTAACAATAGGAATTCACCTTCCACCGAATGACTGAAGCTTGGCAACTCAGCATCGGGATACAGTTTTTGCACTTCCACATGAATGTGATTATCAATTTGCATCAGCATTTCAACCGCGGTGTTCGCCTCACCAAAGAAGGCCGAATAATCACGACGAAACACACTGAATAAATGCTCTGAAAAGTCATGCAATAACTTCTTTTCAGCCACTTTAGTATGAGCCACCGTTTGCGTTAGCAGTTGAATTAATTCGTGATAATCGTATAAACCAACTCGGGCGTAGGCTCCACCGGATTTAACACCACTGTCATCAATAATCATTTGAGCAATATCGTTTCCGTGCTCAACTTCTAAAAATTCAATAAATTCTGACAGAATTATTCCTTTCATACAGCACTCCCCCCGTTTGATGGAAGAATATATCAATCGTTAGAGGGATAGTAACAGAGAATAAAAATATGGCCACTACCATTAAATGTCAGTGGCCATATCTCCGTTAGTCCTGGGGGGGGGGAGCGGACTAAACTCGTTCAAAACTATTCTACAGCTTAGGCAATTTGAAAACTTAATTTCTCTGCAAGCGCATGCCTTAACTGATCGACACTCACCGGCTTTCTGAAGAAAGTCACATTGCTTGGCATCCCGCCTCGCTCTGCGATACTCTCATCAGACAACCCACTGATTACAATTATTTTGTCGCTTTCCAACTGTTGCGACTTGCTCAGTGACCGAATCATCTGCAGACCATCCATTCCTGGCATGTATATGTCTGAGATCAAAAGATCCGGTGGCGATTGCCCTATCTCCAACAACCCCTCGAATCCGTCTTGCTTGCAAACAACCTCTATAGGTTGTTCCCAGGATTCGATGGCAGCTTGATAAAACTTAGCTACCGTGGGGTTATCTTCTACTACTACAACCCGTTTTTTACTGCTGGGGGAAACATAATTCGCATCTTGACTTTTTAAGTAGTCATGAACCGACTTAGAATCTATTCGACGGTGCCCACCTGCGGTTTTCCAAGCACTCAGGATTTTACGCTCAACCCATAATTGTACGGTTCTTACCGAAACTCCTAATAGTTTCGCCGCCTCTATGGTTGTGTAAAAGTCTTTGGTACTTGCGTTTTCCGTCATGTGTCAATTACTCCGTCTACAGTTATCATTATTATCATTTTCAACTCAAATTCAACCCCACAAATGTCAATAAATGATAACAAAGTATCATTTTTATCACTTTCAAGTCGATATTGTTTCAATTCGCCAGACTTTTACAGCACCACAGCCACAAAAAAGCCCCACCCTGTTAACAGAGTGGGGCTTGAAAGCTAGGCTTAGTGTGCGCACAACATGCGCACACTTGGCTCAGAGCGACTATATATGCTTATTTAGCCGCGTCTTTTTCTTTTTGCGCTGCAATTACATCGTCAGCCACATTGCGCGGGCAAGGCATGTAATGCGAGAACTCCATAGAGAATTGGCCACGACCAGATGTCATGGTACGCAAGTCACCAATGTAACCAAACATTTCAGCTAGTGGTACATCGGCCTTAATGCGAACACCGGTTGGCGTTAAGTCTTGCGACTTCATCATGCCACGACGACGATTCAAGTCACCAATAACATCACCAACGTTATCTTCAGGAGAGAACACGTCAACGCCCATTACTGGTTCAATGATTTGAGCGCCGGCTTTTGGCAATGACTGACGGTAAGCACCTTTCGCAGCAATTTCAAACGCAACCGCCGATGAGTCAACCGCGTGGAAGCCACCGTCAATCAACGTTACTTTTACGTCTTCAGTTGGGAAACCAGCCAATACGCCTTTGTCCATTGAAAGAGCAAAACCCTTTTCAACTGCAGGCCAGAATTCGCGAGGTACGTTACCACCGGTAACTTTAGATTCGAATTCGAAACCAGCACCTGGCTCGTTTGGCTCAATGATGTAGTCAATTTTACCGAACTGACCTGAACCACCTGATTGCTTCTTATGCGTGTAGCTGTCTTCAATGCGTTGCGTGATTGACTCACGGTACGCTACTTGAGGAGCACCTACTTCACACTCAACGCCGTGAGTACGCTTCAAGATATCGACTTTAATGTCTAAGTGAAGCTCACCCATACCTTTAAGGATGGTTTCGCCTGATTCTTGGTCAGTCTCAACAACAAACGATGGATCTTCCGCCACCATTTTACCCAAAGCAATGCCCATTTTTTCAGTAGCGGCTTTGTCTTTCGGGAACACCGCCATTGAGATTACAGGATCTGGGAACACCATTGGCTCCAGTGTAATCACGTCTTTCTGATCGCAAAGTGTGTGACCAGTTTGTACGTTCTTCATGCCCACAATCGCGATAATATCGCCCGCTTGTGCGCGATCTAACTCAATACGGTCATCCGCGTGCATTTCCACCATACGGCCAACACGCTCAGTTTTACCTGTGAATGAGTTCAAAATAGTGTCGCCTTTATTCAGCACACCTGAGTAAATACGTACGAACGTTAACGCACCAAAGCGGTCATCCATAATTTTGAATGCCAAGGCTTTGAATGTTTCGTCTTCAGAAACCGTTGCAAAACGACCTGTTTCTTCACCTTCTTCATTAACGATAGGCTGCGCAGGCACTTCAGTTGGGCTAGGCAAATAGTCAACAACCGCGTTCAATACCAATTGAACACCTTTGTTTTTGAACGCTGAACCACAGTACGTTGGGAAGAACATCAACTCGTTAGTACCTTTACGGATACACGCTTTGATTTGCTCCATAGTCGGCTCATTGCCTTCTAAGTACGCTTCCATTACATCGTCATCAGCTTCAACAGCCATTTCGATTAACTTTTCACGGTACTCTTCAACTTTATCAGCCATGTCAGCCGGTACATCACCCACTTCAAACTTAGTTGGGTCACCTGAGTCATCCCAAACGTAAGACTTACGCTCTAAAAGGTCTACAACGCCAGTGAAGTCGTCTTCGATACCAATGGGTAGTACCATTACCAATGCGTTAGCCGCAAGTACGTTTTCAACTTGATCTACCACACGGTAGAAGTCTGCGCCCATACGGTCTAGCTTATTAACGAAGATCACGCGTGCAACGCCTGATTCGTTAGCGTAACGCCAGTTTGTTTCTGATTGAGGCTCAACACCGCCCGAACCACAGAACACACCAATACCACCATCAAGCACTTTCAAAGAACGATAAACTTCAACAGTGAAGTCAACGTGCCCTGGTGTGTCAATGATGTTCATGCGGTGGCCAGCCCATTCGCAGCTTGTTGCAGCTGACTGAATGGTAATACCACGCTCTTGCTCTTGCTCCATGAAGTCAGTCGTGGCCTCACCGTCGTGTACTTCACCGATTTTGTGAATCTTGCCAGTTAGGCTCAAGATACGTTCAGTGGTGGTTGTTTTCCCCGCGTCAACGTGTGCGAAGATACCAATATTTCTGTATTTCGATAGGTCAGCCATGTCGAATCTCTCAATGATGAGTTGTTACTTTCCAAGCCCCTGCCACACACTCATTCGCGAGCGGCATGTGGACAAAAATAAGACGCGCAGATCAAACGCGCATCTATAAAAATAAAAAGGCGTTGAACTCAAGCACCCGAAGATTCTAGATTCAACACCGATTGGTGCGCGATTCTACATCAAGTTACGGGCAAGGTCTAAGCCTTCAACCACTTTTTTGTCTATTTTGTGGGTTTTATAAGTCAGGAAAAATCAAACTGAATTAACCGGGCAATAAAAGCGTTAGCGCATTACCCAATTACCTAAAAGTTTACTAACTCATTAACTCGCTGCTTACGTCGCTATCAACCAAGAATTAACGTCAAATTAGTGACTATTAAGGCTCAATAAAGAGTGTTTAAAAGATAAATCAGCTCCCTGCTACGCAATCGCGCATAAACAAATCGCCTCAGATAAGTCGGTGAAAAGCAAAAGAAAGCCTTATAAAACAGCATAATGAGCCCAAACAAATCGCACTTCACTTGCTCAAGCACATTAATCATATAGAAAAGGGTTGCCGTGATTCACGATGTGCCTATAATATGGCATTGAATGTGCGTTTCAGTTTAAGCACAACTGAGTTCCACTAGTTTTACGTCAGCATCATAAGGTCTGTGTAGTATTAGTAATTCGGTTATTTTATTCGACCGCGAATTTCACGTAATTCTGCATAACACTGTGTTATGCAATTTTTTATAACTAATGCTTTAACAGGAAATACCTATGGCAACACTTACTGGAACCGTTAAATGGTTTAACGAAACAAAAGGCTTTGGCTTTATTGAACAAGAAAACGGCCCTGACGTATTTGCTCACTACAGTGCAATTTCAGGCGACGGATTCAAAACATTGGCTGAAGGCTCTAAAGTTGAGTTCGAAATCAAACAAGGCGATAAAGGCCCACAAGCGGAAAACATCATTCCGCTCTAGTTTTCTAAACTAGCTTTTGATTTCTAAAAAAGCCTCTGCTTTAAACAGCAGGGGCTTTTTTATTGGTGCTGTGTATTTAGTAATCGTTAGTTAATAGTAAGCACCACTGATCCATCATCCAGCCACAGCCGACAACCAACTTTTCAGTTGCGACATGGACAATGCTCCTGAAACTCGATCGACTTCTTTGCCATCAACAAACGCAATCAAGGTTGGAATAGAACGAATGTTCCAACGGCCAGCCACCCGTTGCTCTTGCTCGGTGTTTAACTTAGCAAACCGAAACTGTGGCTCAAGCTCCTGGGCTGCCTTGTCGTAAGTGGGCGCAAAAGAACGGCATGGGCCACACCATGGCGCCCAACAATCAACAATAACCGGAATGCCATTATTATTAATGGTGGTGGCCACATTGGATGCGGTCAGTTCGATTACTTTGCCCTGAAAAAGAGCGGTTTTACACTTACCGCACTTAGGCTGGTCACCCAGTTTCTCACTGGGTATACGATTAGTGCTGTGGCACTTTGCGCATGAAATATTGGTATTCGTCATCTAACTCAACTTCTTTATTGGTTGCCGGCTATGCTGATATAAGAACGGACTCCTTACCCATGCATTGCTATTACTTTCTCAACTGAACATCAGAATCGGCGATTAAATAAACCATAGCGGCATAGGCGGCCACATTTTGCGCCAACTCTTTTGGATTAATTTTATCCAGCGTGTCATCGGGCGTGTGGTGTAAATCAAAATAATCCATGCCATTTTGCTGCAAGCGTACCGTCGGTACCTTTTGCCGTTCTAATGGCAAAATATCTGGCCCACCGCCCGGCACTTCAGAGCCACCACGTACAATGCCAATGGGCGCTAACAAATGGGCTATTTCATCAATCAAACCATTAGCGGCGGGGTTAACATTTGAACTTAAACGCCAAATAGTTTGAGCCCCAAAATCAGACTCGGTAGCCACCACATGATTGCCAAGCGTGTCGGCGTGCTTCTTGGCATAGTCCCACGCCCCTAACAAACCCACTTCTTCAGCCCCAAACAACACCACACGAATAGTGCGCTTAGGGCGCTTAGGCAACGTCGCGATTAACGCTGCGGCCGCTGAAACAATACCCACACCGGCGCCGTCGTCCACCGCACCAGTGCCTAAGTCCCAACTGTCAAGGTGAGCGCCGATCAACACGATTTCTTCCGGTCTTTCTCGACCAATTAAATCAAAAATAATATTGCCACTGCTGACTTCACCTTTCCATTTGGATTCTGAATGTAACGACATCTTTAAGGTTTTACCCAGCCGGTGCAAACGCCGCAAGTGATCGGCATCGGGGTTGGAAATTGCCACCACCGGAATACGGCTCCAGCTGTCGTCTTTTTTGCTCATCATGCCCGTGTGAGGAAAACGATGCGAGTCGGAGCCAACCGACCGAACCACCAGCGCACTCGCACCCGCTTGTTCAGCGTACTGCCAACCAACGCGGCGACGTTGATTGGCTAGGCTGTAACCGCCACCCGTCTGGCTTTTAACCATGATGTCGCCGTCCACAAACGCGATTTTTCCTTTAAGCTCTCCTTCCGAGGCCTGCTTTAATTCTCTAAGGTTTCGAAAATACTGAACCTCAGCATTAATATTGCGCTTAGACGCACCAGCACCACCCAACGCAATGCCATATAAGTCTTGTTGGTATGGTGCTTGCAACGAGATGTGTAACGCGCCCCGGTCCCAAAATGGCATGGTGAACTCTTCTAATGATACCTGGTCAAAATCAAGCTCATCACCCAGCTTAAGTGCCCATTCTCGGGCGCGCTTTTCAGCTTCAGAGCCAGCCAACCGCGGCCCCACTTCAGTGGTTAATGACTCCACAATACGGTAAGCCAAATCACTGTTAAGCGCGGTTTCAATTAACTCGTTGGCAATGTCTTTTTGCTCGGCATCAAGCAACTCGGTTTGAGCCGTCACGCTTGAGCCAAACACGGTAAGTGCTGCGGCCAGCCCTATCATCTTTATTTGGTTTAACAACATATCTCGTCTCTCCTCTTTTTGTTCTAGTTTAAAGCAACAGTATTGGCATCGTAAGAAGGCAAATAGGCCTCTTTACTGGGGCCGATAAGTTTAAGGCCGGCAAATGCGGCTCGTTGTAAATAACGATTATTAATGTGGTAAAGCTTACCAAGCTTGGCTGAGGTTTTTTGTACATACGCCGTTCGGCTGCTTCTATTACGCTGATAGAGTGACAGTGCCTCTTTTATTTGAACGTCTTCTTTTAGCGCGCTGTTTTCAGCAACACATCGCTGCAAGATTCGTGCATCTTCAATTGCCATGGCGGCACCGGATGCCATAAACGGCAAGGTGGCGTGCGCCGCATCACCTAACAAAGTAACGCGGTTTGAACCCCATTTGACTAACGGTGGATGATCGTACAATGCCCACCGATAACATTGGTCTTTATTTACCACATTAATGGCTTGCGTCACCATGGGGTGCCAGCCCGCAAAGTCATCATAAAAATCTTGCCAAGGCGCCTTTTGCACCCACGAGGTACTGTTTTCAGTTCGACCTTCAACAACACCAACGATATTAAGCATTTGCTTAGCACGAACATAATACATGACTATGTGTTTACTCGGGCCAACAAAATTAGTCGTGAGTGCCGGCATAAAATCATTAGGCAGTGCGCTCATGGGCACCATCGCTCGCCAAGCCACGTTACCAGTAAAACGTGCTGAATTCGTGCCCAACAGTTGCTCACGAACTTGCGACCTCACGCCATCAGCACCAATCAAACAGTCTCCAGCGATTGATTCTCCATTACTGAGTTTAAGGGTAACGCTGGTTTCGTTTTCTGAAAATGAAACCAATTGGGCGCCAAGTTGAATCTGAATATTAGGCAAGGCTTTGGCTTGTTCAAGCAGAGCCGCTTGCAGGTCAGCCCTGTGTATGTGGTAGTACGGCGCTTGGTATTGGCGTTGGTACCGCTCACCCAATGGAACTTGGTACAGTATGTTGCCGGAGTCGTGTTCACGAAAATGAATGGCTTGAGGTTCAACTGCGTTGTTTCGTAACGCCTGATCCAAGCCCAAATATTGTAAAACTTTCATGGCGTTTGCGCCACATTGTAAGCCAGCCCCTACTTCTGAAAACGCCTGAGATTGCTCAAGCAAAACCACTTGATGGCCGTCTTTAGCTAAACACAAAGCAGCGGTTAAACCGCCTATTCCGGCACCGGCTATTAAAAATCTCATTGCTTTGTTTCAGGCCTTAAGTTGGGTGTACTGAATTAAAAATTATACCCCATTGCCGTGAGCCTATCACCGCTGAGTAACCACGCTAAGGCTGAATAAGTCTATTCGGAAATTAAAGCGAGCAAGTAACATCCGTGATTAAGTGCTCGCCCACAGCTTTAATCGAGCTTAATCCTTAATACTACGCCACCCATAACATCGCCCAATTTAAAGTCATCTTTGGGGCTGTCTTGATGTTCGTTGTGGCAAGTAACACAAGCCTCTGAAACCGCAATGTCTTGATAAATTGCGGTGAAATATTTCTCACCACCAAGCACTTCTTCAGAATAAAAGCGCTTACTTGGGTTGGCCATAATAAACTCCATACCCTTTTTCTCAATCTCGGTAACCGCTTCATTTTGCTTGTTAATCGGCCATGTTGACATCAGCGCGTACGTTACGCCTAAGTCTTTTTCAGCCACGCCTTCCGCGCCCATTCTCAACATTTGAGCAGGCAACGGCAAGGCTTGCTCATCTTGCCAATGCTCATCGGCCGTAATCACTTCTTCCTCGTTTTGTAGCCGATTAACTACTTTTTTAGTGTACACCGCTCGATCGGATTCAATCACCGCGTAAATAGCGTCAGCCATTCGTTGCGGTGATATTTCGGCGACCACCGGTAAAGCGCAAGCGCTCGCGGCAGTTAGGGTTAACAATCCAGCACTCAGTTTGTTCATTTTTTCCTCTTATCAAATTAAGCTATTGGGTTACTGTTATTGGTTTGCTCTGTCTTTTTTTCGCTCAAGTTTCCTCTTTCGCTTTTCCTCAAGACGAGTGCGCACCATGTTGAAACTGGGGTGTTCAGAATCAAACTCCCCAGAAAAATTACGCATGATCAATTCTTTATCGGCCAACGCCGCGGTGGAGAACTCCAAGCCGTGGCAGTTCATGCACACTGGGCGTAGCATTTTGCTATTAGGCTCTAAGGTTAGGCTTTGATTGTGCTCAACAAACACCGACTTACCTTTTTTGGTTCTGGGCATGTGGCATGTGGCACAACTCACGCCTTGGCCTTGCTCAATCTGCCCTTCAAGCTCTTGTTCATAGAGCGTCGCATGAGCAGAGCCTACGTAGTTATTAGAGTGCTCATCATTGTGACACCCCAAGCAAGACTCCAGCGCTGCGGCTTTTAAGTCAGGCTGATGAGGGTCATGGCAAGATGAGCACGTTAACTCTTGGTGCGCCGCACTTTCATGCATGTCTAATTTGGCGTTACTCACTTGCATGGCGCTCAAATCGGCA
Source organism: uncultured Arenicella sp. (assembly GCA_938045295.1). Lineage (GTDB taxonomy): Bacteria > Pseudomonadota > Gammaproteobacteria > Arenicellales > Arenicellaceae > Arenicella. Next base: position 80,309 of record CALINO010000063.1, on the reverse strand, counting down.
CCAATACGCATACCGTGTAAGCCCTGCTTAAAGCCTTGGCTTTGGCGCTCGTGACAATTGGTGCACGAATCCACCTCCAGCGCCAAATCACCTACCGTCTCGCCCTGTTCATTAGCATGACAACTTCCGCAATTAACATTGGCTTGAGCGTGACCACTGTTGGCCCATTGTTGAACAATACCGTCGACATCCGCTGACGCGGCGAATAACGAGCCAGCATCGTGCTGTTTAAGTGTCAGTGGTAATTGCTCTGAGTGTTTCTTTTTCCACAAAGACAAGCCATTTGGCACTAACGATTTACGCTTATCTAACACTTCAGGCTTATTAATATGCTTCTGCAAAAACTGTTCATACAAAGCGCGATTATCATGATAGCTGTGGCAGCCAGAATCGCTGCAACTGTCAAATTCGAACTCTTTATGAGTCGGCCGCTCTTCGGCAATATTTTGATGACAATAAAAACAGAAGTCCTCAGGCAAGGTCACTCCAAACTCACCGGTGATTTCAGGCGAATGTTCTATATGGCAAGTAATGCATTGCGTGGCATCTAAATTTGCCAACAAGTCGGCATTACGAGGGTCGGTGAATTTTTTCTTTGGATGCGTGTCTCTGGCTTTATCTAAGGCGTCAGCATGGCAGCTCAAACACGCTTGCTGCATAGGCTCTCCACTCTCAAATGACTCCACATGGCATGCCTCGCATTCCATTTCTATTTGATGATGACCGTGAGTGGTATCTCCCGGTAAAAACAACTGCCTGTCACCGTAGAACAAGTTATAGGCAAACACTGCGCTGAGAACTAATGAGACAAAGACCCCATAATGAAAGAACCCTAGGCCCTTATATTTATTCATTTTTTATTCTAATTATTATTTTTATTAAGATTGTAGACACAAGGTTAGTTATTTACGCAAAGTAATAGGACCCCAAAATATGAAAGGCAAGCAACGCCGGGAGCAGCCACAGCAAGCCGTAATGCACTCGAGACCACCAAGCCCGATATTGGGTCAGCTTAATGTCTGTCCAGTGGTGATTGCGCGACATAAACACACCCACCAACGAACCAGTGAGGGTGGCTAATAAAAACACCACCATCAGTACAAAACTTAGACCTTCTCCCAGTCGAAACCCGGTGTGAACAATAAGAGCAAATAAGGCAATAAGCCCTAATATCGTATGCACGTATCGCCAATCGTCTAGATTGCCAAGCTTAAGCTTCTTCCAGCGTTTTCGAAACGACAGTGCACAGCTGAGAAACACCAACCCCAGTAACACGTAACCGGTGGTTTGTTTATAAATGCTGCCGTACCATATTTTTTCAAACTGAAAACCAAACTGAACAGAACGCTCGAACGGAAGTTTAGGCGCTAAAAATGTCAAAAAGATAACAATAATAGAAATGACAGAGGCCCATAAAATAGACTTGTAATGCCGCATGATGAGATGAGCAACAGGCTCATTAACCATGGTTTTTAACAGCGGCTGGCACGACCCGCAAGTAACCCCAGCTTCTAACTGTTCTCCTAATGCGGTCAATGTACGGTGGCCTTTTTCAATGCAGGTGGAAATTTCACCACGAGTTACGCCTTTGCATAAGCAAACAATGTAATCTTCGGGTTGATCTAAAATGGAAACTTCATCGTCGCTCCAGACGTTGCCGCTTTTCAAAAAGCGCGCACGGCCGTTATACGGCAGTTTTTCTGAACCTGAGATTGCGCCAGCAATGCGACCACTTTCTGACCACTCACCCACCAATACAGCGCCCACTATTTTGCGCCCTTGCAGGTAAAGCTTGCGGTAAGTGTTTTTTAATGTGTTTTTATAAACAACAACTTCTGACGAGTCGCCACTTACATCACCCATTATGTGGCTGGAGAAGCTTCTGAACTTAAACTGCAACTCCCCTTGCTTACCGCTGAATGGTTTAGGCTCATCTAAGATGTGGCTTACGCACGCTTCGGCCTGCTCGTAGCCAGGGCTAATTAAGCCGTGCGTAACGCCTTGATGCTCTGCACATTCGCCAACGGCATACACGTCATCGCAATTGGTGCGCATGAAGTCGTCTACTAAAATGCCTTGATTGGTTTCAATGCCCGATGCAACCGCCAACTCTTTGAAGGGCGAAATGCCCGTACACATCACCACTGAATCTATGCTGAGCTCTTCGCCACCAGTGAGCGTAACGGCTGAAACCTTTCCGTTGCCTCGAATTTTTTCAAGCAACGCGGAGTCTACAATTTTCACTCCGTTTGAGCGAATGTAATCCATGAGCACGCTTTTTGCGTTTTCATCCAGATCTCGAGCGAACAAATTCCGGCGCACTTGTAAGTACACTTGGTTTGACTGGGTTTTCATGGCCAAAGCAGTTTCTATGCCCAACGGGCCAGACCCCACCACATACACATTATGATTTTGGCTACGCCGCTCAAGTAAATCGTGAGCGTCGCTGAGTGAACGAAAACGGTAAACGCCAGACTTGTCGTCACCGAGCACCGAAGGCGAATTAACTAACGACCCGGTTGCTAAAATTAGTTTGTCGTACTGGTGGCTATTACCGTGTTGGTCAATGACTACTTTATCCTGCGTTTGCAGTGTTTTTATACGACAATTCTCAAACTGCTGAAGACGCTTATCTTCCACAAACAAGCTATTATCAATTGCTTGTAAATCAAGATCTCCAGCTAAAAAATACGATAATTGGGCTCTGTTATATGGCCTACTAGGCTCTCCATTGAACAATTTTATCGTTACATCACTGGTTCTTTTCAGCAGCTCGCTGGCTGCTTTCACGCCGACAGGGCCGGCACCAATCACAATAATGTCTTTCAAGGTCCGCTATACTCAGTTGGGTTAAAAGGCTATCTGTTCTGCGCTTTTTGGTAGGGTTAAGCACAAAACAAATTACTAAGCAGGCAATGAGGTTGTTAATTCCGTGTATCCAATCAACGCACTTCACACTGTCCGTTATTAATACGAATCCATAAGCAATTCCGTTTATATCAATTACTTCTAAATGTCGTTACATGACGTTTCAATTCGGCGCATACAGAGAATACAAATCACGTTCCTCTAACTGCACGCGTCTCACCAATGCTTGACCAATGGCTTGATAGTCTTCTTTAAAAGAGTCTTGATTCACCTTTGTGTATTCTGGCTTATCGTAAGTTTTGCAAAATGTGATTACCGCATTTGCAATGTCGTTCATGTCCTTACGAAATTCGCGTACCACACCCAATGAATGCGAATCGTCTTTCATTGACTGCTCAAGATACGCGTAAAACTTTACATTTTCTTTAAGCAAGTGACTTTGAAATAAAGTTTTAAACTCTGACAACAAGTTTGATAAGGCTTTGTAGTTCGATGCCTCATACCCGTCGCGCCAAATTTTACTGAAAATATCCACCAGCATTTCGTGGTCTGACTCTAGGTTTTCAATCAACCTCTCGTCGTAACTAACGCCCTTTTTAGCGGCGGTCTTGGCACGCTTCATTTGCGCCATTTTTCTTTCAGCCGCTCTCTCGGCTTCTAAGGCCTGTTTCTTTTTACTTGGCCGCCCTTTAAAAAAACTTCCTACAAAATCAAACATTGATTTATTACCTAAAAATTTTCATCTACCCAAAAAAAATGCCGAAAGCAATGTTCATTTAGACAGTCTATCTCCATGACATAAGCTTTCAGCGTTTATTCTGACAAAAACAGGTTTTGTATTAATATATTTACATCAAACCTATAATTATCAGGGGCTTAAGCGTAATACAGATAATGTACAATCGCAAGAAAAATGTTTAACAGTCTGTAACATTTGAAAATCGTCGCTCTCAGGCGTTATAAAACAACGATAACTAGGCAAAAAAAAGCCCCAGCAATTGCTGAGGCTTTTTTACTGCTGTGACAGTTTATTAAGAGAACGATTTCATTCCCGGGTAAACAGCCTTATCACCCAATTCTTGCTCTATGCGCAACAATTGATTGTACTTAGCAACACGGTCAGAACGACACAAAGAACCGGTCTTAATTTGACCTGCCGCTGTGGCTACCGCCAAATCAGCAATCGTGGTGTCTTCTGTTTCACCTGAACGGTGTGAAATGGTCGCTTTATAACCAGCGTCGTGCGCCATCTTAATGGCGTCCATGGTTTCGCTCAACGAACCAATTTGATTAAATTTAATCAAAATAGAGTTAGCAACACCTTTGTGGATACCTTCTTTAAGAATCTTAGTGTTGGTTACAAACAAATCATCACCGGTTAACTGAATGTCACTGCCCACTTTCTCAGTCAAGTCAGCCCAGCCATCCCAATCGTCTTCGGACATACCGTCTTCAATGGTGATAATTGGGTATTTTCTTACCCACGCTTCTAAGTACTCAGCAAACTCTTTAGAGTTAAGTGACTTACCTTCAGCGCTCAGGGTGTACTTACCATCAGCGTAGAACTCAGTACTGGCCACATCCAGGCCAATCATGATGTCTTCGCCTGCTTTATAGCCGGCATTCTCAATAGCTTTAATGATAATACCAACGGCGGCTTCATTGCTTTCTAAGTTTGGCGCAAAACCACCTTCGTCACCAACCGCTGTATTTAGACCCATGTCGTGCAACACTTTTTTCAATGAATGAAAAATTTCAGCGCCCGCGCGTAACGCATCGCTGAATGTTGGCAAACCCGTAGGCAAAATCATGAACTCTTGGAAATCGATGGAATTATCCGCGTGCTCACCGCCGTTAATGATATTCATCTGAGGTACTGGCATGGAATATTCAGTATTACCGAACAACTGTGCGTAGTGAGCATACAACGGCACGCCTTTGCTAGCTGCCGCGGCTTTTGACACCGCTAACGATACCGCAAGAATGGCGTTAGCACCCAAGTTGGATTTATTTTCAGTGCCGTCTAGATCAAGCATTACTTGGTCGACAGCGCGTTGATCTAAAGCATCTTTGCCTTTTAAAGCATCAGCAATCACAGTGTTAGCATTAGCCACGGCTTTAGTAACACTTTTGCCTAAGTAACGGCTTTTATCGCCATCGCGTAACTCAAGTGCTTCTAAAGAACCAGTTGAGGCGCCCGAGGGTGCCGCTGCACGGCCAAATGAGCCGTCACTGAGAAGCACATCAGCCTCAACAGTTGGGTTACCACGTGAGTCAAGAATTTCACGTGCTTGAATTGATTGAATAGTAGACATACTCTTCCTCAAAAATAATTATGTTAAATATAAGTCTCGTAAGCGAAAGGTGGAGAATTTAGCAATTCCTTTTGGCGACATTGCCTAATACCCACTACTTTCGAAACCACCAGCTTTCGTGGATTGGTCTATCTGCTGTAAAACGGTAAGTAATGCTTTTAATTTTTGTGTTGGCCATGCATTAGGACCATCACTTTTTGCGTTATCTGGGTCAGGGTGAGTTTCCATAAACAAACCTGAAACACCAGCGGCCACGGCGGCACGAGCTAACACGGGTACAAATTCTCGTTGCCCTCCAGAGCGGTCACCTTGACCACCGGGCAATTGAACTGAATGTGTGGCATCAAACACTACCGGACAACCGGTGTCACGCATTTGCGCAAGGCCTCGCATATCAACCACTAAGTTATTATAACCGAATGACGCGCCACGTTCACACACAGTGACTCGGCCTTTACCACCCGCGGCTTCGGCTTTTTTAGTGACATTCACCATTTCAGGCGGTGATAAAAACTGGCCTTTTTTAATGTTGACTGGAATACCGCACGCACCCACAGCCTCAATTAAATCAGTTTGGCGACATAAAAACGCAGGCGTTTGAATCATGTCTACGTACTTAGCCGCCAATTCAACTTGTTCTGCAGTGTGCACGTCGGTTAATACTGGCATGCCAGTTTCTTCACGCACTTCTTGCAGTATTTCTAAACCTTCTTGCACACCCGGGCCACGAAAAGACGTGCCTGATGTTCTGTTTGCTTTATCAAACGATGATTTGTACAGCGCATTAATGCCAAGTTCGCCGGTTATATCACGGATCATTTTGGCGGTTTCAAGCGCAAACTCTCTTGATTCGATAACGCAGGGGCCTGCAATTAAAAAAAACGGCTTGTCTAAACCAACTTCAAAATCGGCAATTTTCATAGTTCTACCTTAATTCACCTTAGCTTTTCTTATCAGCGAGCTTACAGGGATTACCCTTTGAAGTCTCTGGCTGCCTGGATGTATGACGTAAATAGCGGGTGACCATCTCTTGGGCTAGAGGTGAACTCGGGGTGGAACTGAACACCCACAAACCATGGGTGGTCGGCAATTTCAACGATCTCAACCAGATCATCATCTGAGGTTCCAGCAATCACTAAGCCAGCATCAACAAGCTGAGGGCGCAATAAATTATTAAATTCATAACGGTGGCGATGGCGCTCAACGATGGTGTCGGCACCGTAAATATCGCGAGACTTGCTGCCACTGCTTAAGTGGCATGTTTGCCCACCCAAACGCATGGTGCCACCCAAATCAGAGTCTTCATCACGTTGCTGAATATTGCCTTCTTCGTCGGTCCATTCGGTGATTAAACCAATCACTTGATACGGCGATTGTTTATCAAATTCAGAACTGTTGGCCTTTTCCATGCCGGCCACGTTACGGGCATAGTCAATCACGGCCACCTGCATACCAAGGCAAATACCTAAGTATGGTGTGTTACTTTCTCTGGCGTATTGAGCGGCCATTACTTTGCCTTCAGTACCACGGTCACCAAAACCACCGGCCACCAAAATAGCATCATTGCCATTCAATAAATCAACGCCTTGTTTTTCTATGTCTTCGGCGTCAACGTAATTAATGTTCACTTTCGTCAGGGTTTGAATGCCCGCATGAATCAACGATTCCGATAATGACTTATAAGACTCGGTCAAACCAACGTACTTACCCACCAATGCGATGTTAACTTCACCGGTTGGGTTAGCCTTACGGTGCACTACGTCTTCCCATTCACTTAAATCAGCCGGTGGGCAATCTATACGCAAGTGTTTCACCACCAGTTCATCCACTTTTTGGTCGCGGTACAACAACGGGATTTCGTAAATATTGCCAACGTCGATGCCGGAAATTACCGCATCAGGCGAGACATTGGTGAATAACGCAATTTTATTGCGCGCGCTTTCTGGCAATGTTTCTTTTACTCGGCACAATAAAATATCAGGCTGAATACCAATGCTTCTTAATTCTTTTACGGAGTGCTGAGTTGGCTTGGTTTTAATTTCACCCGCCACGTCAATGTAAGGCACCAACGTCAGGTGCATAAACATGACGTTTTCATAGCCTTTTTCAATGCGCATTTGGCGAATGGCTTCCATGAACGGCAATGACTCAATGTCACCCACGGTACCGCCTATTTCAACCAAGGCAACGTCCACATCACCGGCACCGCCTTCAATGGCGTCTTTCATTTCATTGGTGATGTGCGGAATAACTTGCACAGTGCCACCAAGATAATCACCGCGACGCTCTTTACGCAATACGCGCTCGTAGATTCGGCCAGTAGTGAAATTATTTTTTTGCGATAAGGTGGTGCGAATAAAGCGCTCGTAGTGGCCTAAATCAAGATCTGTTTCTGCGCCGTCTTCGGTAACAAACACTTCACCGTGTTGAAACGGGCTCATGGTTCCGGGGTCAACATTAATGTAAGGGTCTAATTTCATTAGCGTGACTTTCAAGCCACGAGACTCTAACAATGTGGCCAATGAAGCCGCAGCAATGCCTTTCCCCAATGAAGAAACCACACCACCAGTAATAAATACGTATTTAGTCATTTACAGACGCCTTTTAGGCACAAATCAATAAGCACAAACAAATCAAATAGCCCGCCCTGCTAGCATTAGCAACGGCATTAGTCATTGACTTATTTTCACTTAATATAAAACGGAAACAGATTTAACAGAGCCACAGACAAAAGGCAGAGTATGTTTTTGTGCTGTGCTCCAGAAGGTTCTACATGATACTAGAGGGGGGTATTTCGAACAATCGATTTATCTGAAGATATCAAAGATTTGTGAAGATTAGGCTCAGCTCGCTTTAACAACATAGCCGCGCATCAGGCAGTCAACGCAATCTGCAACAAATTAATAGGCTGTTTGTAGAGAAACCCAATCGTTTTGCAACTGCTGATCAACCGCACTTAACAAAATTTCTTCGCGGTCTTGTTTTAGCGTCAATAATGGCAGTGTTTGTCTGCGCCAAGGCGGAACCGCCATTTGCTGCATCCATTTCTTAATGTTCAGACTGTGCCCTTGCAGAGCTTTTGGGCTTGCCAAATGCGCTCGTTCAACCAAACGCACTTGAGCGCCATTACTTGAAGCCAGTTCACGCAACTTATGCGTGGCATCTAAGCGCCACCGAGCCTGAAATATATCGATGGGTTGCGACACATTACTCCAATCAACAACGCCCAATTGAGGCGCCTCAATTTGCGTTGGCATTACGTACATATAACCGCGAAAGAAACGAAACTGCTTACCGCCTTCTTGCAAAATAGCAGTACTGGCTGGCGGCTTGGCCACCGCATCAATTAACTGAGCTAAAAAGCGGCGGCTTGGCACGTGTAAGTCCAAACTCTGCAACCAAAACCTAAGTACATTCCCCTGCCTAGCCACTGACAAGTGAGCAATATCATCAATGCATAAGGCGTAAGAGCCATCCAATGGGTGAATGGGTTGCTCTCGTACTTCCACTAAGTCGCTAATCGCGATTTCTCGCAACAGCCCATTTTCTTGTTCTAGGTTAGCGGCTGATCGAGCGATATTCTGCAGTGCATCGGCGCGGTGTTCAAGCATGTGCGGAATCACATTGTGACGAATGTCATTGCGCGAATAGGCCACATCCTGATTGCTCGCATCTTCAACCCACGACAGTTTATTGTGTTTTGCAAACTCAACAATGTCTTCGCGCGTTGCATTTAATAGTGGGCGCACTAATTTTGCACCATGAAACGGTCTGGATGAGCGCAAGCTAGACAAACCCGTGCTGCCAGCACCACGCATCAAATTAAACAGCAATGTTTCAGCTCGATCTTGTTGGTGATGAGCCGTTAACAGCACATCGCCGTACTTGATTTGCTCTGCAAACCAAGCGTAGCGAGCGTTTCGAGCGGCTAATTCACTGCCACTCTCTAGCGTGACCGACGTTGACTTATAATCAACATCGAGTTGATCACACAGTGTGGCGCAATGCTCTTGCCAAGCATTCGAGTCTTTTTGAAGGTTGTGATTGACGTGTAAGGCGGTTAGAGAAAAACCGTATTGCTGCTGCAATTGGGCCATGAGAACAAGCAGCACGGTAGAGTCAACCCCACCGCTGAGAGCCACATGATAATTTGCATCACTGCTTAATTTTAAACTTTCAAAAAGCTCAGATGAAAGCCATTTTTCCGATAGTTTCATTCCAATACCACGAAACCAGAACCCTAGTTTTTCTTATTTATAAATCATTCAGACGTTCAACGTTTGTGTCTGCTCAATGAGCAGCGAACGATAAACTGATTGAGTGCAAATGATTATTAACGAATGTGCTTTATAAACTACGCAATGCCAAATTAAATGACACGCGAGTTACACCAACCCAATATTTAATTATTAAATGCTTGACAAGTATAGCATTACACGAGTTTTCTTTTAAAGAGCAATGACTTAGAAAGTTTTTATAATCTGATTTGTAAAAAAGCATTAAAAAGCGCGTTAAAAATACACGCCTTAAGCGTCACGGCTTAGTAAATTAATCGAACATTAGACATGCCTATTACCGACTCAAGCTGCTCCAGCATCACCTTACTCGGAACAATGCGCCACTCATTCGGCACTTCCAGTTGGCACACCCCGGTCAAACTTCGGTATTCAAAGCCCAACCCACATTGGCCTTCATCATTGGGCTCTAAAATGCGGCGTAAGTCTTGCACCACTTGATCGGTGACTTGGTCGTGGCGCAATTTAATTCTCATGTGTCGCGCAAGCTGGCTTCGCGCTTGCTCAATGTCGAACAGCTCATCCGCGGACAAGCGGACACCGCCGGAAAAATGATCGTAGCTGGCCTTGCCTTTAACCACCAACACCTTGTCTTTGTGTATGACATCGCGTCGCTGATCGTACAACTCACCAAACACGCCCACTTCAACGCGCGCGGTTTTATCGTCTAATTGCAGAAAGGCCATTCTTGACCCCGACTTGGTATTCATGGTGCGCACACCCATCACCAAACCGGCCAAGGTCACGGGCTTTTTACCCTTGCCACGCTCAACGTCCAAATCCACTAATCGATTAGACGTAAATTGATTAAGCTCATCAATGTAGATATCAATGGGGTGACCGCTTAAATACAAGCCCAGCGTGTCTTTTTCTTTTTGCAGCAACTCCTCTTTTTTCCACTCAGCCACATTCTGGTATGTCTGAACGGCTTCTTCAGGAGCCGCTATGCCGAAAATATCATTTTGGCCAGCCGCGGCACTTTTCGCTTGCTGATTGGCGGCTTGCAAGGCCAGCTCGATACTCTCAATCAAACTGGCTCGGTGCACTCCTAATTCATCCAGCGCACCCGCTCGAATCAACGCTTCTAAAGCACGGCGGTTAACACGCTTAACGTCGACTCGTGCGCACAGGTCATAAAGGTCTTTAAACTTACCGCCGCTTTCACGCGCTTCAATGATGTTTTCAATAACCGGCCGACCGATGCCCTTAATTGCCCCTAAGCCATACACAATGTGTTTGTCGTCAGTGGCTCGAAACTGGTATTGGCACAAATTGATGTTGGGGTGTTGTACCTTTAAGCCCATTTCATCGGCTTCGTTTAACAAGATAACAACTTTGTCTGTGTTCTCCATATCAGCCGACATACACGCGGCCATAAATTGAGAAGGGTAATGCGTTTTTAACCACGCCGTTTGGTACGACACCAACGCGTATGCCGCTGAGTGACTTTTATTAAAACCGTAGGCGGCAAAGTATTCCATTAAGTCGAACACTTCTTTAGCAACGCTTTCCGGCACTTGCCGTTCGGACGCACCCTGCTCAAAAATGGCTCTTTGCTTGGCCATTTCTTCAGGCTTTTTCTTCCCCATGGCTCGGCGTAATATGTCCGCTCCACCGAGTGAGTAACCGGCCATTTCTTGCGCAATATTCATTACCTGCTCTTGGTAAAGAATAATGCCGTAGGTGTTATTTAAAATGGGCTCGAGCATTTCGTGCGCATACGTGGTCGATTGACGCCCATGCTTACGATCACAGTAAAGCTTTTCCATGCCCGCGCCCAATGGGCCGGGGCGATATAAGGCCACCAGTGCCACAATGTCTTCAAACTCACTCGGCTTCAGGTTTTTAATCAACTCCTTCATGCCGGAGGATTCCAACTGGAAAATCGCCGTGGTTTGACCGTCGGCTAACAGCTTGTATGTTGCCTTATCGTCCAGAGAGAGCTTGGCAATATCCAGCAGCTCTTCACCGGTCTCTTGACGCTGCTGATTGATGGTTTTAACCGCCCAATCAATAATGGTTAGGGTTTTTAGCCCTAGAAAGTCAAATTTTACTAAACCAACGGTTTCTAAATCGTCTTTATCGTATTGAGAGACAATTTGCTCGCTGCCATGTTCGCAATACAGCGGTGTGAAATCAGTTAAGTCAGACGGCGCAATCACCACACCACCCGCGTGCTTACCCACATTTCGTGACAAGCCTTCCAACTTCAGCGCCATGTCTATCAGCGCGGTGATCTCTTCTTCGTTATCGTAACGATCTTTTAATTCAGGTTCCTGCTCTAACGCTTTGGTTAAGGTAATGCCTAAATCAAAAGGAATAAGTTTGGCCACGCCATCCACATGACCGTAAGACATACCCAGCACTCGCCCTACATCGCGCACAACGCCTTTGGCCGCCATGGTGCCGTAGGTGATGATTTGCGAAACTTTATCGCGCCCGTATTTTTGCGCCACATACTCAATCACTCGCTCACGACCTTCAATGCAAAAATCCACATCAAAGTCAGGCATGGACACACGCTCTGGATTCAAGAAACGCTCAAACAGCAGTACGTGTTCGATGGGGTCTAAATCGGTAATTTTTAACGCATAGGCAACAATAGAGCCGGCACCCGAACCCCGCCCCGGGCCAACCGGCACGTCATTTTCTTTGGCCCATTGAATGAAGTCAGCAACGATTAGAAAGTAGCCCGGAAACCCCATTTCATTAATGATGCCGAGCTCAAACTCCATTCTTTGTTCGTACTCTTCTCGAACTTCTGGCGATGGGCCTTCTGGGAACCTGCGTTGCAAACAAATTTCCAAACCTTCAAAAGACTCATTACGTAAATGAGAGGCAATGGTTTCACCTTCAGGTACCGGAAAGTCGGGCAGAAAGTATTCGCCCATGCGCATGACAAAATTACAGCGTTGCGCAATTAGCAAAGTGTTATCAATCGCGCTTGGAATGTCGGCAAACAGCTCCACCATCTCTTGGGTGTTTTTATAATACTGCTGGGTGGTGTGGTGCTTTACCCGCCTAGGGTCATTCAACACGCGACCTTCGTTAATACACACCCTTACTTCGTGTGCGGCAAACTCTTTTTCTTGCATGAAATGCGCATCGTTGGTTGCCACCAACGGCACCCCATGCTGAGCCCCAAACATCGCCGCGCCGCCAATATACTCTTCTTCTAATGGGTGCCCAACGCGCTGAATTTCTATATAAAAACGCCCAGGAAATAACGCATTGTATTGATGTAATAACTCAACCGTATGATTGTCTCTGCCAGATAAAATAGCGTGACCAAGTTCACCGCGCATACCGCCAGACAAGCATATTAGGCCGTCGGTTTTTCCGTACAACCATTCGCGCTTTAGAATTGGGCGACCATGGGCTTGGCCTTCACGAAAACCTTTTGAGAGCAATTGCGATAAGTGCACATAACCGGTTTCATCTTGTACTAATAACACCAAAATGTAAGGCTGCGTTACCTTATCTGGGTTTTCAATAAACACTTCAGCGCCAATAATGGGCTTAATGCCTTGCGCCGAGCACTTATTAAAAAATTTGACCGCACCGTACAGATTCCCCATGTCCGTTAACGCCACGGCGGGCATTTGGTTCTGCAGCGTTTGCTCCACCAGTGCGGGGATGCGAATCATCCCATTAACCAGTGAATATTCAGAGTGCAGATGAAGGTGTACGAAAGATCGGTTCATTGGCAAATTATAAACACTAAGGCTCAGCGTGGTGAAGTAAATGTGTGTTTTTTAGACAGCGCCTGAGCCCTGGCTAAAGATACGTTTAAAGATACGTTTTTTGTGGCTCTATTGAGCGCTTTTATTGTGCCGCTAAAAGTCTAAAACGGCCTGTACAGGAGCAAAACTTGTTCGGTGAATCGGGGTTGGGCCGTGTGTTAGTAGCGCCGCTCGATGTTCTTTAGTTGGGTAACCGCTATTACGCTCAAAGCCATATTCTGGGTATTGCTCAGCATACGCTTTCATCTGCCCGTCTCTTTCAACTTTAGCAATGATTGAGGCCGCGGAAATCGAAGGCTCAAGGCCATCGCCACCAACAATGGGCTTGGCCTTAATGCCCAACTCGGGCACACGGTTACCATCAACCAACACCAGTTCTGGAGTGATGGTCAACGCCGACACCGCGCGCTGCATGGCCAGCATGGTTGCGTGCAAAATATTTAACCGGTCAATTTCTTCAATGTTGGCCTCACCGAAAGACCAGGCAATGGCCTGCTCTTTAATTAACACCGACAATGCTTCGCGTTTTGTTTTGCTCAGCTTTTTAGAGTCAGTCAAATTCGGCAAATCATAATCCTCAGGCAAAATCACCGCAGCGGTCACTACCGGCCCGGCCAATGGGCCACGCCCGACTTCATCAACCCCAGCCACTAATACTTTATTCATACTGTTCACTTAACTGTGCTTAAGCGGGTTACGGTGCGACTCAAGCAACTGTTCAATGGCATCGCAAGCCAAATTACCTGAGTCTTCGCTCAGTAAGGGCGCAATGGCTTTCAATGCCTTGTGTTGAACGTTGTAGGCTTGTTCATCATTGATTAACTTAGACAACTCAAGCACCAAATTACCCACCGTAGCCTGCTCTTGTATTAGCTCCGGCACAACCGGCGGGTCAGTTAAGTGATTGGGCATTGAGAAATGCTTAACGATCATGGTGCGCGCCGCATACCACTCCTCAAGCTTAGGCACCTTGTACATGACCACCATAGGCTTGGCGAACAATGCCGCTTCCAAGGCGGCGGTGCCAGACGCCAATGCTGCCACATGGCACGACGCCAGCACATCCCGAGAATGCCCGCTGACCAAGGTGACTGGTGCATTATATTGGTGAATGAGCGGGCGTAAAAAACGTTCAATTTTGTCGTTCGCAGCAGGCAATAAAAACTGGTGCCCCGGGCTTTGTTTTTCAATGACGGCACACGCTTGCAACATAATGGGGGCGAGTTTTGATACTTCCGACATGCGACTGCCGGGCAATACAGCGACTGTTTTATTGCTTTCGCTTGGCTTATTGCTTTCGCTTGGCTTTTTGATCTCTACCTGCTTTTCACTCTCTGCTTGATTGCTTAGGTAGACTTGAGAGAAGTCACTCGATATTTCCCAGTCCAGTACCGGTTGTGCCAAAGGGTGGCCCACATATTTAACTGGGGTTTGGTGCTTTTGATAAAAGGTTTCTTCAAACGGGAATAGCGTCAACATGAGATTAACGGCGCGTTTGATTTTGACAATACGTTTACTGCGCCACGCCCATACTGTGGGGCTGACATAGTGAACGGTAGGAATGCCGCTTTTCTTCAAACTCTCTTCCAAACTCAGATTAAAGTCTGGCACATCAATACCAATGAACACATCCGGCTGCCAAACCAACATGTGGTTACGAATGCGTTTACGTATTGATAGAATTTCTCGTAAGCCTTTAAGCGCGCCAATCACGCCCATAATGCTGATCTTGTCCATATCAGCCAGGCTTTGTGCGCCCGCTTGTTGCATTAATGGGCCAGCCAAACCAACAAACTCAGCCTCGGGGTAACGACGTTTGATTGCCGTAATCAGCTCTGCGCCTAAATAATCGCCCGATTTTTCACCCGCCACTATACCTACTTTCATATACTCACCGTATGTGGCGCTAAGCTTAAACTTGAGGGCTTATGTGTAATTTTATATCGCCAAAATTGTTGCCCGCGCAAGGCTTAACGAATAACACCACGCTTAGAAGACTTAATGAAGTTAACCAAATTCTTAACCTCAGGGCAATTCACGCCCTTACCTTCTTCCGTTGCCCCTGACTCTAAAATCTCCACGGCACCAGCCATGGTATGACCCGAGCGGTAAATCACTTTATAGGCGCGCTTAAGCTCGAGCAAGGCGTTCTTATCTTCGAAGCCTCGGCTGCGCATACCACGTACGTTAACACCGTGAGTAATGGCTCTATCACCGGCAACCAGCATGTAAGGAGGAATGTCTAAGGTGCTGTAAGTATTAACACCGCAAAAGCTGTATTCACCGATGTGCACAAACTGGTGAATTAATGTATAGCCGGCTAGCACCACATGGTCACCGCAGTGCACATGCCCGGCCAAGCTGGCGTTATTGGAAAACAGTAAATTCGAACCTAAACGGCAATCATGCGCAATGTGCACATACGCCATGAATAAGTTATTGCTGCCAATACTGGTAACACCCTCATCATCCAGCGTGCCACGGTTTACCGTAATGTTTTCGCGAAACGTGTTGTTATCGCCAATCACGGTTCGCGTTGGCTCACCTTTGTATGAAACAGACTGTGGGTCACCACCAATGGCAGTAAAAGAATAAATGCGGTTATTGGCACCAATGGTTGTGTTTCCGCTGATAATGACTTGCGGAGCAATCACAGTTCCATCACCGATTTTGACATCGGCATCAATCACAGAAAATGCCCCTATTTGAACATTTTCACCAAGTTCAGCACCTGGCTCAACCACTGCAGTTGGGTGAATATTTACGGCCATAGATTTGAAGCCCTCTAACTATGTACTGATTTCTTAAAGATCTTTAAATGTAAACATTAGCTCGGCTGAGGCGGCAACATCACCGTCCACCTTTGCTACACCTTTACATTTGTACATGTTTTTGATTTTTCGTACTAGCTCAACTTCAAAAATTAATTGGTCGCCAGGCTCTACTGGGCGCTTAAAGCGTGCTTTATCGATGCCAGTGAAATAATAAACACGGTTTTCTATATCAATGTCTTCACGCCCGTGGCTGGCCATAAGCGCCGCCGACTGAGCCAACGCTTCAACAATAAGAACCCCTGGCATAACTGGGCGTTTAGGGAAATGACCATTGAAGAAAGGCTCATTCACAGTCACATTTTTTAGAGCAACCATGCGCTCTTCAGGCACCGCCTCTAGAACTCGGTCTACAAGTAAAAAAGGATAGCGATGCGGTAAAAGATTTTTGATTTGATGAATATCGTAAAGTGCCACGGCAGACTTCCTGATAAAAAAGCGTTAATTTTAAAATGTCGAAAACGGGCGTAATTCTACCTCAGACTGTGCCTGAGGTGGCACTTATCGCACAAAACTTATCGAGATGACATGCGCTCTAATATTTTTTGCGTAATATCAACTTTCGGGCTGGCTAAAAATACGCCGGTATGAAGAATTAAATCGTAGTTTTCTTCCTTGGCAATTTTGGCAACTTCTTCGGCAATTTGCGATTGGATTTTGCTTAAGGTTTGATTGTTTCGAGCTTGGCGACGACGATCATAATCGCCTTTTTTCAACTCAAGCTGTTGGCGTTTGCTCTGATACTCAAGCTGCTTGGCTTGCACTTGTTCTGGTGTGTACACTGTGCCTGAGTTTTTTTGCAAGTCTTCTTGCAACTTACGTAGCTCGGCAGCCAAGTCATTCATTTCTTTTTCTTTAGGCTCGAATTCGGCTTGCAGTTTTTGGCTCTCTTTTTGCAAAGAAGGCAAGCTTTGCAATACTTCGCGGTTGTCAAAGTAACCAATCTTCAACTGTGCTGAGGCTGTGCTTGCCATTGCGCTGGCGGCAATAACAGCGGCCAGTAATAAACTTTTTTTAAACATCTTCAAATACCTAGTGTTAATAATTTTTATATTGTTATTCGTTAAATCAGTCGTTGAACACTGCCGATTAATCATTCAAGTGTACAAATTACTTGCTGAACCGTTACTGAATAAGTGTGCCAACGCTAAATTGAAATTTTTCTATTTCGTCGCCTTCTTCTTCGTTCAAAGGCACGGCGTAACTGATTGACAACGGCCCAACCGGCGAGATCCAGTTAAAGCCGATACCCGCTGAAAAACGAATGTCATCAGTTTCAATACTTTGATCGTTGGCAAACACTTGGCCGCCATCGACAAATAACTGCAGACGCTTATCTAAGCCACCGTCACCCACAGGCAATAGCAAAGAGGCGTTAAACAACACTCTTTTTGCGCCACCAAATGGACGTGGGAATTGACTGCTATCACGTGGGCCTAAAGAGCGAGCCTCGAAACCACGCACTGAACGCGAGCCACCGGCAAAGTAGTTTTCAAAAAATGGTAACCCTTCAGTATCGCCATAGCCGTCGCCATAACCAATATCCAGCCCCAACTTCAATGCCGCTTTACGAGTAAATGGGTAGTAATAAGAACTATCAAGATTAATCTGATAGAACTCTAAGTCACTGCCAGGAGCCGTTAGTTCAGTTGATAAGCGTATGTTTTTGCCCGACGTTGGGTACAACAAACTGTCACGAGTATCATGATTGAAGGCCGCGGTTAGCTTAATCAAATCATTGTCAGGGCTGTTGGCAATAAAGTCAGTCACTTCAGGAACCGAGCCAAACGTGGGTATTAAATCAATACGCTCAAAACCACCACCAATAGCAAACGAGTTATTTTCGTTAATTGGAAATAAGTAACTGACATTCAATGCCAATGTGTCGGCAAGAAACGCAGAAGTGTTAGCACGAACTTGGTCAATGCTACGGCTGCTTAAGCTAACGGTTCGGCTAATGCCGCTTTTGGTGTAATACGGATTGGTGTACTGCAACGACACGGATTCAACAATGTCTGAGCGTTGCACTGCAAATTGCAAAAAGTTACCGGTGCCAAATAAGTTGGCTTGCGACACACTGGCATTGATAAGCGCGCCATCGTCACCTGAAAAACCCACACCAAAGAGAAAACTGCCGGTAGAACGCTCTTTCACAACCACTTCAAGGTCGACTTGGTCTTCTCGACCCGCCACATCCACGGTCTCAATCTCAACTTCATCAAAAAAGCTTAGGCGTTGCAGACGAATCTTTGAGCGCTCAACTCGGCTCGGCGAATACGCCGCACCCTCAGTTTGCCGTAGCTCACGACGAATCACTTCATCATTGGTCAGCTTATTGCCCACCACATTGATTCGGCGCACATACACACGGCGCCCAGGCTTAACGTTAATCGAGAACGCCACCGTGTTGTTCTCTCTGTCAATATTAGGAACAGGCACAACTTCGGCAAATGAATAGCCCTCTTCGGCCAAACGGTTTTGAATCACTTCAATGGTGTCGTCAACGTCTTTTCGTGAATAGGTGCGCCCCGGGGCAATAAAGACATAAGGCAGCAATTCTTCTTCTGGCACGATCAAACGCCCATTTAACACAAACTGAGAAACGCTATAACGCTCACCCTCGTTAATGTTGATGGTTAAGAATATGCCGTCTTTCTCAGGGGAAATACTGACTTGGTTGGAGACAATTTCAAAGTCTAAAAAGCCTTGGTTTTGATAAAAGCTGCGCAGCGTTTCTAAATCGCCCGACAGTTTTTCTCGCGAATATTGATCTTTTGAACTCCAGAAAGCCCAAAACGGTTTGCCATCGGCCGACTCAAACTCTTTCATCAACATTTTGTCGCTGAAATATTTATTACCTACAATGTTAATGCGTTTAATTTTTGCAGAAGGCCCTTCCTTAACGTGCATGGTGACCTTAACGCGGTTACGAGGCAATTCGGTAACTTCAGTACCAACCTGCGCATTGTACTTGCCTTGGTTTAAGTACTGGCGCTTTAGTTCCTGTTTGACTTGGTCTAGTACATTTGGCTTAAACACGCGCCCTTCAACAAAGTCATTGCCTGACAACGCTTCTCTAAGCGATTCCTCTTTAATGAGTTTATTACCAGCAAACTCAATTTGCGCAATCGACGGGTATTCAATCACCGTCACCACAATGTCGTTGTCTTGCGTGGCTAATTCAATATTTTTAAAGAAGCCGGTTTTATACAGCTCTCGAATCAGGTCTGACGATTGAGTCGTTGAAAATTTGTCACCCACTTTAATTGGCAATAAATTAAACACGGCACCGGCCGATATTCTTTGCAGCCCTTTAATGCGTATATCTTGCACCACAAACTCAGACTGATTAACGCTGCCTTGTGCTTGTGCATACGACACCGAAGGCGTTAGCGCGCCGATTAACGCAATAAATGCGATCGTGATAATTTGTTTTTTTAGCATATTTTTCCTCACGCGGCGCCTAACCAATGTAAGCCAGTTGCCAATCTAAGCAGAACATACGGCTTAGACACAGTTTTTTCTTTGTATGTGCAATCAATCAGAGCGTTTATTTAATACCGGTTTAACACACCGATGTCAGGCATTACTCAAAACCGAACGATTAATTCTAATTCAATAATTTAAAAATATCATTATAAAAAGCGAGCCCCATAAAACAGAGCAATATTGCCACGCCAAATCTTTGCCCTACAGCAAAGAAGTTTTCCGCCGCTCGCTTGCCCGCTACAGACTCAATGGCATTCATTAATAAATGGCCACCGTCTAACATGGGTATTGGCAATAAGTTCATTACCCCAAGGCTGATGCTGATTACCGCCAATATGTGAAGGTAATAATCCAAACCAACCTGAATGGCTTTTCCGGCCACATTGGCAATGGTAATGGGGCCATTCACGTTTTTGTGCGACACTTGCAAAGTCAGCATTTTACCGAGCATTCGCAATGTCACTGATGACATTTGCCAAGTTTGATCAACGGCTTCGGTAAACGCGCCCCAAACACTTCGGTCGACTAAAACAATTTGCTCCGGCAGAAATTCTACCGGCTTAGGCTTAACACCAATAATACCTATTTTTTCACCATTAAACTCTTTTTCCATGGGAGTAATGGCAAGTTGTAGGCGCTGGCCTGAGCGCTCAATGTCGATTAATAACTCTTTACCGGCATTAGGGGAAATCTGGTTGGCTAAATCGCCCCATGAATTAACTGGAGTGCCCGAAATAGCAACCACCGCATCGCCCGCTTTCATGCCGGCCAACGCCGCGGGTGATTCTGGCACCACATCATCTATCTCGCTGCTCAACGTTGGCAGCTCAGGAATAATGCCCAGCTGATACATCATGCTGCGGGGGTTAATATTATAAATAGGAATATTAGACGTCTGCACCTCAACTCGGCGCTGGCTTCCGCCCGACAACACATCTAACTCAATGGCATTGCCCTGCAACACCTTATTCATGATGTATAGCTGCTGATGCGCTAAGTAATCAACCGGTCTGCCGTCTACCGCCA
This sequence comes from uncultured Arenicella sp., assembly GCA_938045295.1. Taxonomy (GTDB): domain Bacteria; phylum Pseudomonadota; class Gammaproteobacteria; order Arenicellales; family Arenicellaceae; genus Arenicella. The sequence goes on along the minus strand of CALINO010000063.1, from coordinate 59,742 downwards.
ATAAGCGGTCTCCAGATTTGATGCCCGCTTGGCCAACCGCCGAAGCCACTGGCGATTCGCCAAATACCGGCGCTATGCGCTCAACACTTTGCAGCCCTAAAATACTGAAAAGCAGTATCGCGAACAAAAAATTGATTCCCGGGCCTGCCAGAATAATCAGGCTGCGCTTCCAAATTGGCTGATTATCAAACGCTCGATGACTTTCTTCATTGGCGACAGGGTTATCTGGGTCATTTTCACCCAGCATCTTTACATAACCGCCTAAAGGAATGGCGGCTATCACGTATTCGGTTTTGTCTGGGCCGGCTACCTTTTTCCATAACGGCTTGCCAAAGCCAACCGAAAACCGGAGAACTTTCACTCCCAATTTTCGCGCAACCCAATAATGCCCAAACTCGTGAACAGCCACCAAAATACCAATGGCTATTAAAAACCCAATAATGCTGTAAAGAAAACCCATGTATTTTTAGAGCGCCTGCCCAATTTAATCAATCTACCCGACATTTTAAGCACAATGCGTGTGAAATTCTTCGCGTTTATGCAAATAATGCTTGAACCTACTATTCGTGCCGTTTACGCACTGGCCTTTGCTAACGCCAGCTTATCGTAATGAGTCTATCGCCGCCTGCGCGAGCGCTCTCGATTCATTATCAATGTTTAATATGCTTACCAAATCTGTGGTGTCTTGGCCAACAACCTCATTCATAGTGCGTTCAATAACCAACGGAATATCAGTAAAACCAATAGCTTGTGATAAAAAGGCGCTGACCGCCACTTCATTGCTGGCGTTTAACGCAATCGGCAACGCGCCACCCTCTGTGGCCGCCCAACGCGCCAACGCCAAACATGGCATGTTCTGCATGTCTGGCTTTTGAAAGTCTAAACGGGCTATTTCAGTAATATCTAAGGTTTTTGCACCCGAATTAATGCGCTCAGGCCAACTTAACGCATGCGCAATCGGAATTCGCATATCTGGCGAGCCCAATTGCGCTAGAAACGAACCGTCAGTGTATTCAACCATTGAATGAATGATGCTTTGCGGGTGAACAATCACATCAACGCTCTCGGCCGCAATATCAAACAAGGCCGTAGCCTCAATCAACTCCAAGCCTTTGTTCATCATGGTGGCTGAGTCAACGGAGATTTTTTGCCCCATTGACCAGTTAGGATGCGCGCAGGCTTGCTCTGGCGTAATGCCCGATAAATCGTTCCATTTTCTACCCAAAAATGGGCCGCCTGAGGCGGTTAAATGTAATTTTCGCACCCCTTGCTTAGATTGGTCAAACGGCATGCATTGAAAAATGGCATTGTGTTCACTGTCAATCGGCAACACCGTGGCCCCACTTTTCTTGGCCTCCGCCATAAACAAGCCGCCCGTCATAACAAGGGGTTCTTTATTGGCAATCATAACGCGTTTACCGGCTTTAACCGCGTCTAAGGTTGGCACCAGGCCTGCCGCTCCAACAATGGCCGACATTACCGAGTCACCCAGCGTGGCGGCTTGCGTCAACGCATCAACGCCGGAATTAACCTGAATATGGCTCAAACCCAGCTCTTGCAATGAATGCTGCAACTTTTCGGCCGCCGATTCAGACACCATAACGGCGAGCTTAGGGGTGTATTTTTGACACTGCTCCAATAACAAGGCGTGATTTGAGTGGGCAGTCAGTGCTGCCACCTGATAGCGCTCAGGGTGGCGAGCAATCACATCCAGCGTGCTTTTGCCCACAGAGCCAGTACTGCCTAGTATTGAAATTGACTGCACGATGCTACGCCTTTACCGTTAATTAAAAATGATAAATACAAACAAGTTATATCAGGAAACCAATCGCTATAAATAACCACTACAAATAGCCGAGCAGCAACAAACCCAGAGAAAATACGGGAATGCCAGCCATCAAGCTATCGACTCGATCTAATACACCACCATGACCGGGTAATATTTGGCTGCTGTCTTTTAAGCCTACATAACGCTTTAACTTACTTTCAAAGAGGTCTCCGCCAACCGACACAATGGCGGTCACAATGGCGGTTAGAGTCAGTGCGGCCGCGGTTGAGGCTGAAAACTGCGAAAACATAATTGGCACAAAAATAAGCGCAACCAATGCAATACCGCCAACGAAGCCTTCCACCGTTTTACCTGGGCTAATACTCGGCGCCAGCTTGGTTTTACCAAAACGTTTACCTGAGAAATAGGCGCCTATATCGGCGGCTACCACGCAGATAAAGAAACAAACGACCCACAATACGCCATTCTCTAAAGACTTAAACGAGATGATCAAAAAACCTGCAGTGGGCAAAATAAGCAAACCGACAAGCAATTTAACCCATTTGGTATGAAAAAAAGCAAACGCATCAAAAAAGGTAAATGCTAACAACGTCACCCACAGCACACATACCACAGGCACAATGAGGCTCAATGGTACGTACCCCAGCAACAACAGTGCCGAGAAGGCAAAGAAAGCGAGATAGGCTATTGCCTGCTCAAGCAGTTTCTCAAGCTTGCAGAAGCGCTGCCATTCGTAAAAGGCGATTAAAATAGCAACGCTAATAAAGACCGTCCAATACACGGCTTTTTCAGCAAGCAGCGCTGACAGTAAAATGGCCACCAATACTAACGCTGTAATTATTCGTTGTTTCAGCATGATTATATTAGGCTCCTAAGGCTTTGAATTGGGGACATTGTCAATGGCATTGCCAAAACGACGATCACGACTGGTGAACTTAATAAGCGCTTGGGTAAACGCCTCTTCATCAAATTCAGGCCAGAGCAAATCGGTAAAGTAAAACTCAGCATAGGCCGCCTGCCACAACATGAAATTGCTGATTCGGTATTCGCCGCTGGTGCGAATTAACAAATCCGGATCAGGCTGGTCGGCGGTACTTAACTCTTGACTGATGGTCGACTCGCCTATTTGTTCCACGCTCAATTCACCATCAACCACCTTCTGAGCAATTCTTTTCGCCGCCTCAGTCACATCCCAGCGACCACCGTAATTAATCGCAACATTGAAAATCAATTTATCATTGTGCGCGGTGTCCCGCATGGCTTGCTGTGCAAGCTGCTGGATTTTAGGGTCAAACTTACTCAAATCACCAATCAAGTTCAGACGCACACCGTTTTCATCCAATTTTTTGGTTTGATTCTTCAGTGCGGTCATCAACAATTCCATCAACGCCTTCACTTCCGATTCTGGCCGATTCCAGTTTTCACTGCTGAAGGCAAAAATCGATAGATACGGAATCTCATGATGCAAACAGCCTTTGATCAAATTTTTGACCGCTTCTACCCCACGCTTATGCCCGGCAACACGCGACATACCTTGCGAGTTTGCCCAACGGCCATTGCCATCCATAATCACAGCAATGTGCTGTGGCTTGGGTGATATAAGATCGGGGGAAGAGTGTTTTTGCCGTTTAAATTTGCTTAAGAATAAAGCAAAAAAAGCTTTGAGGGTGGTGAACATAATTGCAGCGGGTTTGCCAAGCACCTAAGGTGCTTGGCATTATTTTTTACACCGTTAATATTTCGGCTTCTTTTTCTTTTACTACTTCGTCAACTTGAGCCACATATTTGTCGGTCAGTTTTTGCACCAGGTCTTGCGCACGCTTGTCGTCATCTTCAGAAATTTCTTTATCTTTCAACAAGGCTTTAAAATCGTTATTAGCATCGCGACGAATATTACGCACGGCAATTTTACCGCTCTCGCCTTCAGCCGCAGCCACTTTCACCATTTCTTTACGGCGCTCTTCGGTTAGCGGCGGCAAGGGAATACGAATTAACTCGCCTGCGGTCATGGGGTTCAGGCCCAAATTGGCTTCCATAATGGCTTTTTCAACCACCGGCACCATTGGCTTTTCCCAAGGTTGGACCCCTAAGGTACGCGCGTCTTGCACGGTAATATTAGCCACTTGATTAATGGGGGTTGGGCTGCCGTAATAATCAACCATAAGGTGGTCAATTAAGGCTGGAGAAGCACGGCCAGTTCTAATTTTGGCCATTTCACCACGCATCGACTCGATGCTTTTTTGCATGCGCTGTTCTGCGTCTTTTAAAATATCGTCAATCATGTTGCTCTCGAGCTAAGTCTTTGCTTATTAAATAGGAGAATATCGGTCAATTATACGCAAGCGACCAATTTTGTATTGCCGAATGTTAGCAGTTAGGAACCAATAAGGCTATTGGCAAGCCCAAACGGCCTGCCCGCACTCAAATCAATGCTGACTTAAGTGCTGGTAATCGTAGTACCAATATCTTCGCCTTGAGACATTCGAGTAAGCGCGCCTTCTTCATTGATTGAAAGCACTTTCATGGCCATGTTGTTATCTCGGCACAAGGCAATGGCCGTTGCATCCATCACACCAAGGCGCTTTTGCAACACTTCATCATAGGTCACGCTGTCGTAACGCTTGGCTTGTGGGTTTTTCGCAGGGTCAGAGTCATAAACCCCGTCAACATTGGTGGCTTTCACCAACACATCGGCATTCATTTCAGCGGCACGCAAGCTAGCCGCCGTATCGGTTGTGAAATAAGGGTTGCCGGTGCCGGCAGCAAAAATAACAACGCGCCCGTTATTTAAGTGCTTCAATGCTCTTAAGCGCACATAAGGCTCAGAGACCGGAGATATAGGAATGGCCGACTGAACTCGAGCTTCAACGCCAATTTGCTTTAAGCCTTGTTGTACCGCCAGTGCGTTCATCACCGTGGCTAACATGCCAATGTAATCCGCCGTGGCTCGTTCTATCCCAGATTCAGAAGCAGAAATGCCTCTGAAAAAGTTACCACCGCCAACGACAATGGCAACTTGTGTTCCTGACTCAATAACCGCGGCAATTTCTTTACACACGCCATTGAGCGTTTGCGCATCAATACCGAACTTACTGTCGCCTTCACTGCCTGCAAGTGCTTCACCACTTAGTTTAAGAAGAATTCGTCTATAACCTTTTGTTGACCCGCTAACATTTTGCGCATTAGCTGTTGAATCGTTTGGCATTGGAAGAACTCCCTCCAGGTTTGTTGTGTGGTTAGTAATGTTCGATATTAATGGCGGTTCGTTTTTAGTATGTGCTTAAGCTTTACCAGCTTGAGCCATTACTTCGCTAACGAAATCGTCTTCTTTCTTTTCAATACCTTCGCCAACTTCATAGCGAACGAATTGAGCTACTTCAGCACCGGCTGATTTAAGCAGCTTCTCAACCGTTTGGTCTGGATCTTTAACAAAAGATTGGCCTAACAAAGTCACTTCGTTTAAGTATTTACGAATTCGGCCGTCAACCATTTTTTCCATGATTTCAGCTGGCTTACCACTTTCAGCGGCTTGAGCGGCGAAAATTTCACGCTCTTTTTCCAACAACTCAGCAGGAACTTGATCCGCTGATACACACACAGGCTTACTGGCTGCAACGTGCATGGCAATGTCTTTCGCCAAATCTTCACTGCCGCCTTTAATTAAGGTCAACACTGAAATTTTGTTGCCGTGCTGATAAGCACCAACCACTTCACCGTCACCCGCTTCGATAATTTCAAAGCGACGAACTGTGATGTTTTCACCAATCTTTTGAATCAGAGCTTGACGCGCCGCTTCAACCGTTTGGCCACCTTCAACAGAGCAATCCGCTAAGGCTTCAATGCTGGCCGGCTTGTTGGCCAATACTGACTGTGCCACCGTTTTTGAAAACGCCACGAAAAACTCGTCTTTAGCTGAGAAGTCTGTTTCAGAATTCACTTCAACGGCAACGCCGGTTGAACCTTCAACCAAAGTAACAATAGTACCTTCAGCCGCTATGCGACCTGCTTTTTTGTCCGCTTGTGCTGCGCCACGCTTACGTAGCTCTTCAATTGCAGCTTCAATGTCACCGTCGGTTTCGGTCAACATCTTTTTGCATTCCATCATGCCAGCGCCAGTACGCTCGCGTAGTTCTTTAACTAATGAGGCAGTAATTGCCATAGTGTCACCTATAAAAATATAAGATTATTTCTGTTGTTGCTTAGCGTTAACAATCACACATACCTAATGGTTCTAAACCGTTGGCTTGAGCGACTGTTAATGCAGCAACATAACACTCAATAATGACAGTTGCGCTGGCCGTTTAAACAACCAGCGCAACCTGAAATTATGCGATCTTCGCTTTCGCTTGTGAGATCCACTCTTCACGATCGATGCGGCCTTTAAAGTTCAGCTCGCCGTCAATGCGCTCAACGTCTTCAGGCTTCAGATCAGCGATCTGTTGAAACGTAGTAATGCCCATGCCGTTTAGCTTGCCTTCAATCACTGGGCCAATGCCATTGATGTCAGTCAATTTATCAGCGGCGGCAGGCTCTGCCGCAGGTTCTGGTTTAGTTTCAGGCTTGGCTTCAGGCTTGGCTTCAGGCTCAGGTTTGGCTTCTGCTTCAGCCGCTACAGCTTCTTCTACTTTCTCAGCCACTTGCTTCTCAGTAACTTCAACGTACTCGTTAGCATCGCCTTCAGCAACCGCTGGGCGAATTTGAGCCGCTTCACGTGCAGATTCAATGGTGTCAGCTAACGCGTTAGCGTACAGATCAATGGCACGAATCGCATCATCATTACCCGGAATCACATAGTCAACGCCATCAGGCACACAGTTTGTGTCCACAACCGCAATAACAGGAATACCTAATTTGTTGGCTTCTGAAACCGCAATGTATTCTGATTTAACGTCAATCACGAACAATGCATCAGGCAGGCCTTGCATATTCTTAATGCCGCCCAAGCTGCGCTCAAGCTTTACTCGCTCACGCTCTTGCATCAACGATTCTTTTTTACCCAAACGAGCGTTTGTGCCTTCAACCAATGCGGTATCCAGTTCTTTCAAACGACGGATTGAATTTTTAACTGTTTTAAAGTTAGTCAACATGCCGCCTAACCAGCGGTGGTTAACATAAGGAGTGCCGGCACGTTCGGCCGTCTCTTTAACAATCTTGCTTGCAGAACGCTTAGTACCAACAACTAAGACCGTACCGCCATTGCCCACTACATTGCTCACGTAGTTCATTGCGTCAGAGAACATCGGCAATGTTTTTTCAAGATTGATGATATGAATTTTGTTGCGCTCACCGAAGATAAACGGGCGCATTTTAGGTGACCAGTAACGAGTTTGATGGCCGAAGTGTACGCCTGCTTCAAGCATCTGGCGCATAGTAACGTTTGACATGTGTACTCCAAATTGTACGGGTTATGACAAATCCACCTTATCTAATTTGCTAACCTTTTATTACATGACCGTGTTATTTACAAACTCAAACAAACGTTCATTTGAACGTGTATTGATTGAAATAAAACAATCACTTACAGCAATAAAAAGCACCCAGCAAACAGTAGTGATAAATGGATGATTTAAGTTGAGGCGCGTTTATAACACACCACCTCAAAAGCAACAAGAAATATTCACCAAATTCCCGCTAAATATCATTCACAGCGCAAGCACCAAGCACGACTGACAGACAACAAATACATATCAAATCGACCCACTAAAGAACAATTCTAACTCACCTTTCCAATTAGGTATTTGCTACAATAAGCACAAAGTTCAAACAAACCACTTCATTATGACCGTATCAATCAAAACACCAGAAGAAATAGAAAAAATGCGGATTGCTGGGCAACTGGCCAGCGAAGTCCTAGACATGATTGAAGAACACGTTACAGCAGGCATCACCACAGATGAGCTGAACACCATTTGTCATGATTATATTGTTGATGTTCAAGGCGGCATTCCAGCCCCGTTAAATTACCGCGGTTTCCCAAAATCGATTTGCACTTCGGTCAACCACGTTATCTGCCACGGCATACCCAGCGACAAAAAGCTCAAGAAAGGCGACATCATCAATATTGATGTCACCGTGATCAAAGATGGCTACCACGGCGACAATAGCCGCATGTATTACGTGGGCAAACCCAGCATTTTAGCCAAGCGCATCAGCGAAGTTGCCAAAGAGGCCATGCTTATTGGTATTGATATGGTTAAACCCGGAGTTCGCCTGGGCGACATTGGCCATGCGATACAACAACACACTGAAAGCAACAACTTTTCAGTGGTTCGAGAGTACTGCGGGCACGGTATTGGCAAGGTGTTTCATGAAGAACCTCAAGTGCTGCATTACGGCAAACCCAACACAGGCATGGAGCTGCGCGAAGGCATGACCTTCACCATTGAACCCATGATTAATGCTGGGCGCAAAGAAACACGCTTACTGGCCGATAATTGGACGGTGGTTACGCGCGACCACTCGTTGTCAGCGCAATGGGAGCACACTCTTCTGGTAACCAGCTCTGGTTATGAAATTTTAACCAATTCGGCCGGCGCCGTATTACCTTAAGCTGCCCGTCTCAATCAAACCATTATGCGTTTCGCCAAAAGTAAACTACTCAACCCGTCGTTATTTAAACATCAGCTAAACAAAGAAAAAGCCGATGGTGTTTCAGACATGCCGATCAAACCATTCAAGGCTACGATCAAGACGGCACTGGAAAATTTGCAAGAACACCAAAACGAAGGGGTGTCTTCAGCCGATTTGCTGAATAAATTCACCTGGATGATAGACCAGCTAGTGGTTATCGCCTGGGATCATTACTACCAGCTGCACGGCAATGATAACGCTGCGGAACTGGTTGCCGTTGGCGGTTATGGGCGCGGAGAGTTACACCCCAAGTCAGACGTTGACTTACTCATACTGCTTGGCAATAACGACTACGACGCATTAAGTGAATTAATTGAAGGCTTTATTCGTTTTTTATGGGACATTGGGCTAGAAATAGGCCACAGCGTTCGCTCAGTTAAAGATTGCTTGAAAGAAGCGCGAGGCGACATAACCATAATGACCAATCTGCTAGAAGCACGACATTTAGCAGGGTCAGAAGACTTATTCAGCAACCTTGATACCAAAATTCGTGGCGCTAGAACCTGGTCACCGAACAGCTTTTTTGAAGGCAAAGTTGCAGAACAACTGAGCCGACACAAACAATATCAAGACACCGCCTATTCCCTTGAACCCAACATCAAAGAAAGCCCAGGCGGCTTGCGTGACTTGCAAACCATTTTGTGGGTTTACAATCGCCATTACGGCGTTCGCTCATTCAAAGAAATGAATGAACAAGAACTCATTAATGACAATGAGTACCGCTTATTGATTCGGGCACGCAATATTCTATGGAAAATGCGCGCCGGCTTACATTTAATTACCGGCCGCCACGAAGACCGCTTATTGTTTGATACCCAGCGCCAATTAGCCGAAAGCTTTGGCTACACCGACACTCAAGCGCACTTGGCCGTTGAGCAGTTGATGAAGCGGTTTTACCGAACCGCCAAAGACGTCATCTATTTAAACGAACTGCTGTTATCGCACTACCGCATTAGCCACAGCAAGCGAATGAAACTGGCCGTAGGGCGTAATATAGATCAGCATTTCTTATTGCGTAACAAGCTGATTGAGCAACGTGATCCAGACTTGTTCAGCGAAAAGCCAATTCAAATGATTAAGCTTTTCACCTTAATGCAAAAGCATAAAGTCACCGGCATTCACCCCGACACCATTCGCAGCATTCGGGCCAACTTAGAACTGATCAACAACCAGTTTCGCAACGACGAAAACGCCAAACAATTATTTTTAGCCTTGTTTCAAGACGAGGGCGTAGAGCTCACCAACGTACTGGCTCGCATGAATGCGTATGGCGTTTTAGGTGCATACTTGCCTATTTTTGGCGCCATTGTGGGGCAAATGCAGCACGACTTGTTTCATGTGTACACGGTGGACGGGCACACACTGAAGGTAATTGAAAACATCACAAAGCTGCGTCAAGACCCCAATGAGTTCCCCATTGCCAGTGAAATTTTGGCTGCACTCTACAAGCCTGAACGCCTTTTCCTAAGCGCCCTATTTCATGACATTGCCAAGGGGCGTGGCGGCGACCACTCAGAATTGGGCGAACCGGACGCTTACGAGTTTTGTATTAACCACGGTTTAAGTGAGTACGATGCAAAATTGGTCGGTTGGCTGGTACTGAACCACTTAAGAATGTCGCACTTTTCACAAAGACGCGACATTTCAGACCCAGAAGTTATTAAAGAATTTGCCGACATTGTTGGCGACTTAGAGCATTTAGATAATTTGTATTTGCTCACATTGGCCGACATTCGCGGCACCAGCCCCAAAGTGTGGAATGCGTGGAAAGGCCAATTATTGCTCGACCTTTATACCGCTACGCGCGCGGCTTTACGGCAAGGTGTGGCCAAGCCAATTAATGCCGAAGAGCACGTGGCAGACGACAAACAAGCGGCCATTGAACTGTTAAAAGAACAGATTGGCGCAAAGGTAGACATTCAAGAGGCTGAGCTACACCAATTTTGGGGCACGCTGCCATTAGACTATTTTATTCGTAACGAGCCCTATTACATTGCTTGGCATGCAGGCAGTTTATTAAGATCGCCGGCCATTAGCGTGCCACTGGTGTCTGTGCGTTTCAGTGAACGCTTGCAAGCGAATATGTTTTTTGTGTTTGCCCCGGCCACCAACAGCCTGCTGACGCAAGTAACGGGCTCGTTCGACCAACTGGAATTAAACATCATTGAAGCTCGCCTGCAGCTCAGCAATAACGGCTTTGCACTGTACAGCTTCAACGCCATTGTGCCTGAAGCCGAATACGCCACCCAACAAGACTACATGCAACATTTAGAAAATAAGTTGCGTGAGTTAATTTTGGAACAACAATCGGCACAAGCAATCTCCAGAAAGTCAACGTCTAGAGCGCTTAAGCACTTCCCTATTAAACCCAGAGTTAAGTTTTTATTTAACCACGATGACTACACAACCATGGAAGTCATTGCACAAGACCAACCCGGCTTACTGCACAACGTGGCGCTTATTTTAAAACGTCATAACTTGGTATTACTGAGCGCACGAGTGGCGACCTTTGGTGAGCGCGCGGAAGATGTCTTTTACATTCGCCATAGCGATCATTCCCCCGTTACAGACACTAAGCTCTTGGCTCAATTAGAGCAACAAATAAGCCAGGCATTGGATCAACGCCCCAATGCCGCTAAATCGGCCTAAAGCACCGCTAATTAAACCAACTTAGAACAGTTTTATCTCAATGCGCAATGGCGTATTGCCGCGCGATATACGATAATCGCGCACCAAGTTTACACCTTAATTATTACTGATAGAGAAGATCATGACCGCAGAATTGCAATCTATTATCGAAACCGCGTTTGAAAACCGCGCTGAACTTTCACCCAGCAAGGTAGACCCTCAAATCAAGGATGCCGTTGAATCGGCCATTGATATGCTTGATCGTGGTCAAGCTCGCGTGGCTGAAAAAGTAAACGGTGAATGGGTGGTAAACCAGTGGCTAAAAAAAGCCGTATTGCTGTCTTTTGCCCTACGCGACAATGAAATCATGCCAGGCGGCGAAACTAATTACTTCGACAAAGTGCCATCGAAATTTGCCGATTACGACGAAGCTCGTTTTAAACAAGACGGTTTTCGTGTTGTGCCACCGGCCGCTGTTCGTAAGGGCTCATTCATTGCACCCAGCGTTGTACTAATGCCAAGTTACGTTAACATTGGCGCCTATGTTGATTCAGGCAGCATGGTAGACACTTGGGCTACGGTAGGCTCTTGCGCCCAAATTGGTAAAAACGTACACCTATCAGGCGGCGTAGGCATTGGCGGTGTACTTGAGCCAATTCAAGCTGGCCCAGTTATCATTGAAGACAATTGTTTTATCGGCGCTCGCTCTGAAATTGTAGAAGGCGTGGTGGTTGAAGAAGGCTCGGTTATTTCAATGGGTGTTTACATTGGCCAAAGCACCAAAATTCTTGACCGTGAAACAGGCGAAGTCACTTACGGGCGTATTCCTGCAGGCTCTGTGGTTGTGTCAGGCTCAATACCAAGCAAATGCGGCACACACAGCCTGTATTGCGCGGTGATTGTTAAAAAGGTAGACGCCAAGACTCGCAGCAAAACAGGCTTAAACGAGCTGTTGCGCGTTGACTAAGGCGATAGATAATTATGAGTAACTCAACGCTTGAACTTACCAAGAGCTTAATTTCGGCTCCTTCGGTCACCCCATTAGACGCGGGCTGCCAAGACCTGATGGCCAAACGCCTCGAAGCCTGCGGCTTCACTATTGAGGCGATGAACTTTTCAGACCATCACGGCGCCGTGCAAAACTTTTGGGCACGACGTGGTACAGCATCGCCCTGCTTGGCGTTTGCTGGCCATACCGACGTAGTACCCACCGGTGAGCTCAAGCATTGGGATACCGACCCATTTGAACCCGTCATTAAAGACGGCGTGCTTTATGGGCGCGGTGCGGCCGACATGAAAACCTCATTAGCCGCATTTATCACCAGCATCGAAGCGTTTGTGGCTGAGCACCCAGATCATGACGGTTCAATTGCGCTGCTGATTACCTCAGATGAAGAAGGCCCCTCTACCTGCGGCACAGTTAAGGTCATCGAAGAGTTAGAAAAGCGTAATGAAAAAATAGATTACTGCTTAGTCGGTGAACCCAGCTCAACCAATCAATTGGGTGACGTTATTAAAAACGGGCGCCGAGGTTCTGTCGGCTGCGTGTTACGTATTGTTGGCGTGCAAGGTCATGTGGCCTACCCGCATTTAGCCGACAACCCCATTCACCATGCCGGTGACGTTATTAATGCGTTAAAGAGCATTGAGTGGGATCAAGGCAATGAGTACTTTCCGCCGACCACGTTTCAAATATCCAACATTGCTGGCGGTACAGGCGCAACCAATGTGATACCGGGCGACGTGAACATCACTTTTAATTTGCGCTACTCAACTGAAATAGACGCAACGCAAATCCAACAGGTGGTAAGCGAAAAGCTGAACGAACTTGGTGTGAAGTATGAAGCTCAATGGACGGTGTTTGGCCTGCCCTTTTTAACAGAAAGAGGCAAGCTGGTAGACGCTTGCTTAAAGGCGATAAAGTCTGAGACCGGGTTAGAAGCCGAATTATCGACCAGCGGTGGTACTTCTGATGGTCGCTTTATTGCGCCTACCGGCGCGCAAGTGGTTGAGCTAGGGCCAGTAAACGCCACCATTCACAAAGTAAATGAATGCGTGGCCGCTGACGCCCCTGAACAGCTCTCACGGGTGTACACCAAAGTAATGGAAAATTTACTGACTTAACCCTTTTTACTAATTGGGACCATTTTTATTGATGGGAACCCTTACTACCTAAAAACCAAACACAAGGAACAGTAAAAGAGGAAAACGGAGTGCGCTTGCAGCCCTCTGCGCAGGCAATGGTTAAATGGGTATTGGCTAATAGACTAAACAGGGGCTTCAAAACATTGAACCCCTGTTCGCTAATAGCGATCGCGTGAATAGCCGTGATCAGCCCCAAACAGCCAAAGTAGTTGAGCGAAACCTAGAACCTACTAAGCATTAATTAAGCCGAGTACTAGTTAGGGCGATTTTCTTCTAACACAACCTTTTTCAAACTGTCTTTTTTAAACAAATGAAATGCTCTGTTGTTAGCAAACGCAACAGTAAAGTCATCGTACTTCCAAAGAGTGTAGCTGGCGTGCGTTCCCGTCGGCGTAGACTTGCTTTGTGGCTTACCCAACAAATTACTCACTTGTTGCTCACTTTTCCAACGTACTTGCTCGATAGACTGAGCACTAACGCTTGCTGACACAACGATTGTTGCCATGGAAAAGACACCGAAACAGCCGATTCTTTTTATTAATTTAGTCATATGCTTTAGCCTTAAAGGCCTCGTTTGGGTTAGGTATGATTAACATTAGCAAAGAATAAATTGGTCTGCAATGCGATCACTTATTCCGTGTTAGAGTTAAACCTTGTCTATTTCGCAAGGATAACAATCAAATGAAGTGCATACAAATCAATCTGTTGGCTCTGTTCACGCCTCTTGTTACTTTGCTAATAGCACTGTTGCCGAGCGCTTCATTAGCTGACTTAAGTAAGCTTGAACTGGCTATCGCCCAACAAGAAGCACGCTATTCAGACATTATTGATGGCGCTGAAAAGCACATTCGCTGGGCCGACCAAACCAAACAAAAAACCCCTTACGCAATCGTTTACATTCACGGGTTTTCTGCCACTCGGCAAGAACTCAGCCCAACCACTGAACTTGTGGCTGAACGTATCGGCGCAAACGTTTACTACACACGGTTACGCGGCCATGGGCGCAGTGATGACGCCATGGCAGAACCGAGCATGGATGATTGGAAAAAAGACACCAAAGAAGCCCTTAGCATTGGCAAACAAATTGGTGATAAGGTCATTTTAATCAGCGCATCCACCGGCAGCACACTGGCTACGTGGTTATTGTCTCAAGCAGAAAGTAACGACGTTGCCGCCAATATCATGGTGTCAGCAAACTATGGCGTGAAAAGCTCTTCGGCTAAAATTTTGAGCTGGCCAATGGGCTTAACCATCGCCAAGTGGGTTAATGGCGACTACGTCAGCTTTACTCCGGTGAGCGAAAAACACGCCAAATACTGGACCGAGCGTTACCCTTTAGAAGCAGTAATGCCGATGCTGGATCTGGTAGACGAAGTTGATGAATTAGATAAAAGCCAATTCAAACAGCCGCAATTTTTGATCTATTCACCCAAAGACGAAGTGGTGGACGTGGAAAAAATCGAATCAACCGCGCGTGAATTTAGCAGCGCAGCGGTCACGCTGTATCCATTCAAAATATCTAAAGATCACGTTCAGCACGTGCTTTCGGGCGATGCCTGTTCACCCAGCTCCACTCAAGCCATGGTAGATTTAATGGTGCGTTATATCAGCAATGGTTTTCAGTTAAATTAAACTGAGCTGAAAGAAGTAAAGAAAACCTTAAACTCTTTTTAAGGTTATTCACAAAACCTGTGGATAACTTTGTGAGTAATTATGGCTATGCAAATGATCGTATGGCTCGCCTTCAATTGATTAATTTTTAAGCAATTTAAAAGGCATTGAAACTCATTTGCTGGACACGATTGAATTAAAGCCCTGACAGCTCTTGAAGGCACTTAACAATGCTTTCTTTGCCTTTTTCTGGCGGCACTTTGCCCATTAACCAATCCATGATCGTTGGGTCTTGCACCTCTAATAAGGCCTGAAAACTTAACTGTTCTTCCTTGCTCAAGGTGTAATACGTTGTTTCAAGGAAACGGGTAAAGAGAACATCCAGCTCTCTTACCCCTCGCCGGCAACGCCAATGCAATTGACTGTCTGACAACTCAGATGACATTGGCTATGCCGCCTATTAACAACTGATCTAGAGCGCGCGCTCTGCGATCATTTTTTTGATTTCACCAATTGCCTTACCCGGGTTCAAACCTTTAGGGCATGTGTTGGTGCAATTCATGATAGTGTGACAACGGTAAAGCTTGAATGGATCTTCAAGGGCATCCAAACGCTCACCTTTGGCCTCATCGCGGCTGTCTGCCAACCAACGGTAAGATTGCAATAAAATGGCTGGGCCAAGGTATTTATCGCTGTTCCACCAGTAGCTTGGGCATGAGGTTGAACAACACGCGCATAAAATACACTCGTACAAGCCATCCAGTTTTTCACGGTCTTCTTTAGACTGTAAACGTTCTGCCGATTGCGAAACCGGTGTCTTAGTTTTCAACCATGGCTCGACCGACGCGTATTGCGCGTAGAAGTGAGTCATGTCAGGCACTAAGTCTTTCACTACCGACATGTGCGGTAATGGGTATACTTTTACGTCTTTCTTACCATCAGCGCACTCTTCAATCGATTTGGTGCACGCCAAGGTGTTAGTACCGTCAATATTCATGGCACATGAACCACAAATACCTTCTCGGCACGAACGACGAAACGTTAAGCTTGGGTCAATCTCATTTTTAATTTTGATTAACGCATCCAACACCATCGGGCCGCAGTTATCCATATCAATATCGTAAGTATCAACATGCGGGTTCTGGTCATCATCAGGTGACCAACGGTAAATGCTGAAAGTGCGCACATTACTAGCGCCTTCTGGTGCTGCGAAGTGCTTGCCTTCTTTTACTTTCGAGTTCTTAGGTAAACTAAATTCTGCCATTTTTATTCTCCCAAACCTTGTTTATTCTCAAACCTAGTAGACACGTGGTTTTGGTTTAATGTACTCAACTTCATCAGTCATAGTGAAGTCATGTACTGGGCGGTAATCAATCGATGTTTTATGACTGTCATCACACCACGTTAATGTGTGCTTCATCCAGTTTTCATCGTCACGATCTTCAAGGTCATCACGCGCATGGGCACCGCGACTTTCGTCACGATTGGCCGCTGAGTTCATGGTAACCACGGCTTGGCTTAATAGGTTTTCAAGCTCAAGAGTTTCAATTAAATCAGTGTTCCAGATAAGACCACGGTCGGTGGTTTTAACGTCGGCAAAAGTGGCCGCAGTCGCCGCCAGTTTTTCAACCCCTTGATTCATTGACTCGCCGGTACGGAATACCGCGCAATGCGCTTGCATGGTACGCTGCATTTCAATACGAATCTCAGCGGTAGAACGAGAGCCTTCGGCATAGCGTAACTTATCAAGGCGCTCTAATGTTTCTTCGCCCGCATTATCCGGAATGCTTGGAATTGGCTCATTAGGGTCAATCACGTCTTTCGCACGCAATGCCGCAGCGCGACCAAAGACAATCAAATCCAACAACGAGTTAGAGCCCAAACGATTAGCACCGTGTACAGACACACAAGCGGCCTCGCCTATGGCCATTAAGCCTGGCACAACACTGTCTGGGTTGCCGTCTTTCGAGGTCACCACTTCGCCGTGGTAATTAGTTGGAATGCCGCCCATGTTGTAATGCACCGTTGGCAATACCGGAATGGGTTCTTTAGTGACATCAACGCCCGCAAAAATTTTCGCTGACTCTGAAATACCCGGCAAACGCTCGTCTAATAATTCTGCGCCTAAATGCTCAAGATGCAAATGAATATGATCGGCCTCAGAACCCACACCACGGCCTTCGTTAATTTCGATGGTCATTGACCGTGAAACCACATCGCGCGATGCTAAGTCTTTGGCGTTAGGTGCATAGCGTTCCATAAAACGCTCGCCTTCAGAGTTGGTCAAATAACCACCTTCACCACGAGCACCTTCAGTAATCAAACAACCGGCACCGTAAATACCCGTTGGGTGGACTTGTACAAATTCCATGTCTTGCAATGGCAAGCCAGCGCGCAGCACCATGGCGTTACCGTCGCCGGTACAGGTATGTGCTGAAGTAGCCGAGAAGTAAGCGCGGCCATAGCCACCGGTAGCAAGCACGACTTGCTTAGCACGGTAACGGTGAATAATGCCGGTGGCCATATCAATGGCGATAACACCACGACATTCGCCATCTTCCATAATTAAGTCTAACGCAAAGAATTCAATAAAGAATTGCGCGTCGTGCTTTAACGCTTGTTGATACAGCGTATGCAAAATAGCGTGACCGGTTCGGTCTGCCGCCGCACAAGTACGCATGGCTTGGCCTTCGCCATAATGGGTGGTCATACCACCAAATGCACGCTGGTAAATTTTGCCTTCTTCAGTGCGCGAAAATGGCACACCGTAATGCTCCAGTTCGTACACCGCTGCTGGGGCATTTCGACACATATATTCAATGGCGTCTTGGTCACCTAACCAGTCGGACCCTTTAACCGTGTCGTACATATGAAAACGCCAATTGTCTTCACCCATATTGCCAAGTGCAGCAGACATGCCGCCTTGCGCCGCAACGGTATGAGAACGAGTGGGGAAAACTTTAGTCAAACAAGCCGTAGAAAGGCCTGCCGCTGCCATACCAAAAGTAGCACGTAAACCAGCACCACCGGCACCGACCACAACAACATCGAATGCGTGGTCAATAATTTTATAATCGCCTTTCACCGGGTTAGCCTCCTAAAGCAACTTTTAAGACAGAGATAGTCGCCAACACAGCCAACACAACCGCTGAAAATTTAACGAACAATATAAGAGTTAGGTTTAACCATTTAACATGAATATAGTCTTCAATAACGACTTGAAGACCTGTTTGAGCATGAAACAGCATGGCTAAAACAAACACCAACATTAACGTGGCATTTATTGGTGAACTCAACCATGCCGTGGCTTCGCTATACCCGCCACCCATTAAACATAGAATTGAATACACAAACCACAATACCAATGGCACAAGAGCAATCGCGGTAACGCGCTGCCACCACCAGTGAGAAAAACCGTGTTTGGCACTACCTAGGCCAACCGCTTTTGAACGAGGGCTACGTAAATTCATTAAGCACCTCCTGAAAAGGCCGCAATAACCGTGATTAGCGTTAATAGCGTGGCACCCGCTAAAACGGCATAACCCGATTTATATAAGTCTTGAATTTCAAAACCTTTGCCCATATCCCAAAACAAGTGGCGAATACCATTGCATAGGTGATAGAACAAAGCGAATGTCCAGCCGATTAACAGCAAGCACACAAACCAGTGTGATAAACATTCTTGAGCTTCTGCGTACGCTGTTGGCCCACCGGCTAGTTTCACTAACCAATAAACAAGCACAGGAGTGCCCAACGATAAAAATACACCCGTACTACGATGTAAAATAGACAACATCGAGGTCATTTGAGGTCGGTAAACCTGCAGGTGGGGGGATATAGGTCTCTCTTTTTGCATATCCGATTACTCTATATGAATTGTGGATAAAACGTTCTCGGCGTTTAACATTGACCACAGCATAAGTGGTGGCAATGCTTGAACTCGGCGCATTTTACATTAAGTCGCGCATTGCGGGGCGCTAATCTGCAATTAAAATACCGATTATTTAATAGATAAATGTTGCTTATTGGGCTTTCGAGGCCCCAGATTGCATTTTTGTTTGCAGGGGTACAAAAAACTAAAAGTCATAACACCGGCCTTTAGACTCCCAATCGCCATAACGAGTTGGCTCCAAACCTTTAGGGCCGCCTAATTCTTTCTCTTTTGATTTCTCTTCTTTGTTTGCCTTAAGGCCTGACTTGGGCGACTCGTTGTTAATGCTATTTTTTTCGTGCTGTTCTACCGCAGAGTCAGCGGAAACAATAGTATTGTCGGCACACTCATGAGACTGACTCACAGTGCCATCGTTTTTATTGGTATCTTTATTCATAACATCAGTAACGGTTTAGATTCACACATCAATCGACATGCTTTTTGAGTTAGGCGATGATAGCATGCGCAACTGCAACATATTCACAGGTGTACTACATCATATTCAGCCATGGCACTAGAAAACTTAATTCATTTACGCGCATTCAAAGTCACCGGCAATGACGCCAAAAGCTTCTTACAAGGCCAACTCAGTAACGACATCACCCAACTGGATAACAATTGGCAATACAATGCCTATTGCACGCCAAAAGGTCGCGCGCTGGCAACGTTTATAACCTGGTCTGATGACACTGACCTGTACCTGTTAATTGACCAGTCCGTGACTGACGCAGTAATAAAGCGCCTAAGAATGTACGTGATGCGCAGCGATGTGATTTTTGAAGAGCTGGATGCTCAAATGTTGGGCGCTTTTGATATTGAGGCAACGCTCACCGCCGCCCCCAACTTCACGTCTAATGATAACGGTGCGCCATATTACGCAAATGTAGGCGAACAACAACATGTATTAGATTTCGGCGAACGGTATTTAATTGTGGATTTTGCCTCCACATCAAAATTGGAAAACACAACAGAGCACGAGCGTTGGATCGAAGCCGACGTACTAGCCGCCTTACCCCGAGTCACCGCCAAGAGCTCAGAGATGTTCATTCCTCAAATGCTTAACATGGACCTGGTAAACGGCATCAACTTTAAAAAAGGGTGCTACACCGGCCAAGAAATCATTGCCAGAATGCGTTATTTGGGCAAACTGAAACAGCGTTCATTCGTTTGCCAAATAAACAATGACACAGACACATCCAATATAAGTGAACTCATTGCGGAAAAAATCATAGACAGCAATGGTAAAACCGTTGGCAATATCGCCAATGCGGTTAATGACAGCCCTTACCTCAGTGCTGTTTTACGCTTAGATAATGTCAATAATGGCTTATTCACGGAATCAGGCATCGAAGTTCAAATAGCAGACACGCAGCCTTATTCTTTAGTTACTGACTGACCCATAATAAAAACAGCCAATTGCTAATCAAATTTAGCAATTGGCTGTAATAATAAAGCGGTACTGACTCGAAGCGACGCGAATAGGCCAGTGGCGAAAAGTGAATATCAGGCGCGTAACTAACGTTTGCACATCTTAATCATTGCCGTTAACCATCACGGCGTTTGAGCCATCACAGCGTTTGGCAATTATCAATTGAGCCCGATTTCATACCTTGCTGAAACCAATACATGCGTTCTTTAGAACTGCCATGGGTGAAATTTTCTCGGCGCGGCGCCATACCCGCGCGCGACATGATTTTATCATCGCCTACTGCGGCAGCAGCAGCGAAGCCCTCTTCAATATCACCTTGCTCTAAAATAGAATTTCGGCGTTCGGTGTGATTAATCCAAATACCTGCTAAGCAATCCGCTTGCAATTCCATTTTCACTGACAAAGCATTCGCCGTGGCTTTATTGGCACGTGCTTGTTTTTGCCTAACGTCTTTTGCCACACCGATTAAGTTTTGCACGTGATGACCAACCTCATGCGCAATCACATAGGCAAAGGCAAAATCACCCGGCGCGCCCATGCGCTTCAATTCGTTCATGAAACTTAAGTCGATGTAAATTTTATAGTCGCCTGGGCAATAAAATGGGCCTGAAGCGGCCTGCCCAACACCACACGCCGTAGACGTTTGACCTTCATACAATACTAATTTAGGTGCTTGATACTGCACACCTGATTGAGCAAATATGGCATTCCAGGTATCTTCTGTTTCAGCCAAGATGGTACTTACAAATTGCTTATTAGCGTCGTTAGCCGCCACTTGCTGTGGAGAACGAGACGATTGTTGAACTTGCTGACCACCAGAACCAACAAAGAATGACAAAATACGCTGTACGTCTTCACCAAAGAACAAACCGGCCAGCAACAATAAGATCATGGCGCCACCACCAGCGCCCTTTTTGCTGCGAATAAAGCGCTGCCCCCTGCGGTCTTCTACATTTCTACTTTGACGCCTTCCTCTCCAACGCATATTGCCCTCTTACGTACATAACGTGTGTGAATTTAGAACAGTTTAGCCCTATACCTGCTGCTCAAGCAAACCAATTAAGTGACTAAGGAACATGGCCAACCCACTTTCGTGGTCGTCATCAATGCATTCGATAGCGCTGCGGCATGCGCCGGAAATATCGCTGTAACCGTACATGCCAGAAGAGCCAGCAAGCTTATGCAGCTCTTCTCGTATTGACGTAAAGTCTTCCATACGTCCCATATCGTCAAGCATGCTTTGAACGACGGTGAGTTTTTCTTGAAAGCTTTCTTTGTAGCGCTCTTTAAGCGCCTGAACTTGAGGTGAGTCTGTACTCATTGATCCATTTCCTAAAGACATTTTTAATAATTTTAACTGTGCCTGAGCGTATGAGCTTCAGTTTATTGTTGCGGGGATGTAACGGTATGAGCAATGGAAATAATTTCTTCAACATCAACCGGCTTCACTAAGTATGCCGCGCACCCCAGTTGAGCCGCTCTTTCTTGATCCGATTCCGTTGCAGAAGCACTCATCACAACAATGGGCGCTGAATTACCAAGCTGATTGAGTTTTTCAATGGCTTGATAGCCGCCCATGATCGGCATGTGAATGTCCATTAATACCAAATCAAATGATTTTGTTTGCAGCATTTCAACCGCCAATGCGCCATTAGCAACGCAGGTCACATCTATTCCTTTTTCTTGCAGCATGACAACAACCAAGTCAGCAATAAAAGAGTCGTCTTCAGCGACCAGCACCTTCAGTTTTGATACGGTCGGCAACGCCCCCATTTCAGCACTGAATATTTCACGCTCTATTTTCGGAGCCGGCATAGTCAAATGCACGCTAGTGCCCTCGCCCAGTTGCGATTCAATGCTTAAGCTGCCCCCCATTAAAGACACAATGCGCTCGGTAATCGTTAAACCCAGGCCTGTGCCCACCTTGCCTGTATCGGCAACTTGATAAAACGGCAGCCTGATTTTTTCCATTTCTTCGCGGCCAATACCAATACCGGAATCTCGCACAACCACGTTTAGCTCGTCACCGTCGAGTTTGGCATCAAGATTGACGCTGCCAATATCGGTAAATTTAATGGCATTACCCACTAAGTTGATAAGGCACTGCCTTAGACGGCTGTCATCAATCACCACATCAACGCCTTTAGGCGCATCGAGGTTGACGTTTAATTCAATATTTTTAGTTTCACTCAAGGGTGATAAAAGCAAACTGACGTCATTAAACAACTCGTCCAAATTGGTCTTTTTGGGGTTCACTACAATTTCTTCAGAATCCAGCTTGCCATGATCCAACAGGTTTTCAACTAACGATAACAAATGCTTACTCGAACGCTGCACTGCATTTAAATATTGCTCATTGTCTTGTTTGACTATTCTAGGAGCAATTTCTTCGCTCATTTTAGACAAGTCTTGTTGCACTAAATTGGTGTATCCGATGATGGAAGTCAACGGCGTTCTGAATTCGTGCGACACCCCAGAAATAAAACTGGTTTGCAGCCTGGCGGCTTCTTCTAATTGTTGATTTTTGTCTTCCAGTTCTTTTGATGCTTGCTCTAACCGAGCCATCAATTTCTTTTGCTTTTCAGCAAGAAGCTCGTTTTCATTAGCGGCTTGTTGCAACATTCGATGCTGTTCGGTAGATCGTTCAGCATTTGAAATAAGCACCGTTAATTTATCGTTGCTGGGCATGAGATTAACACTCACCGGTATGCCTGAGGGGCTGCTAACAACAGGGAGCTCTAGCTCAGTATCAGCATCCATACCAATCATGAAATCAATTTTATCTTCAACGGACTGGCCTTTTTTCAACTCCGGAAAACCATAGTTAACAAGGTTTTTTGAGGCATCACACACCTTCATCTTTGAATCAACAGAAAAATACGCAAGCTGAAGCTTACGAAACAGCTCTTCGTTAATTCTCTTAAGAGAATCGTTATTATTTAAATTTTTACCAGTATTTTCAGACACTTAAAAAATTCGCAGTTAGACAAGCCTCGCTCATTGAAACAGGCCTACCGTTATATTTACCTCAGTTCCTATCCAATGAATTTCAAGTTAGAAATAAGAGTTAATCGTTTATTTTTCTTGCCAAAGTTTCAAACAATGTGCCGACTTCATCACCTTGTTTTGCACTGGTTTTAAAGATTTCCCAACCACGGTCATGAAGGCTATTTACAGTTTCTTCACTAACAGACCAGCCATCGCTTAAATCCGCTTTATTTAAGGCAACCACACAAGGCACATCGCCTATGCGCTTCTCGACACTAGACCATATGTCAAATAGGTTTTCTACCGTACTCGGGCGAGTGCCGTCGGCAACAAGAACAACCCCAGCAGCCCCAACCAAATAGCTAACATTAACAGGGGACAACGAATCTCGCCCCGCCACATCCCAAATAATCAACTTGGTATCGTCAACTTCAACCGTATCAATCTTAACTCCGATTGTAGTGAGATACTTATCGGAAAATACATTGTTAACAAATTTTTGCGTAAGACTGGTTTTGCCCACGGAAAAGTCACCAACCATGCATATTTTCTTCTTTTTCATTCAACAATTACGCTATTAATATTCGGTTACGGCAATTTTTATCCAGTTATTATTGGCAAACAAGCCCTTCATAATGGCTAAATCAGCGGCCTTCATCTGCCCTTGAATCACCACTTCTCTGGCACGACTGGTTTTCACCACAGACCAACTTAGCTTTTGCAGTGCCTGTGGCTTAAAAAACACATTCAACATTTCAGTCACGGAGGCCGAACTGGCACTCAGAGCAACAATGGATAAACGTCGGTCAGCGGCCAACTGCCGGATTCTAAGGTCATTTTTAAGCAGCCATTTAATGGGCGCGTAACCGGCTAAGTGTATTTCACCGTTTATCTCAGAAAGGCTAACGCCACTGGGTAGATTTAGCTCGTCTTCAAAACGCTGTATTTCCATATCCACTTCAAGCGACCTGAAAGGAATGGTATCAAATTCAATCATATTCAAATCAATGCCGTATTGTTCTAGGCTATTGAATGGAATTTTTGCATCGGGGTCTTGCAACCCTTGCACCACCAGCGTGCCGTCTCGCCAATACACATTGGTTGCCGCTATTCCTGGCGTGTTGCGCAATAAATACTCTACCGTATTCACATCCGACCTTGCCAACCACCACTGCCAAGCAAAATAACAACCGGTCAGTAACAGTAAGATAAACAAGCCGACTTTAAATAAACTCGCACCAAGGTTACCTGGCGTTACCCCTAAAGCTTCGGATGTTTTTAACTCGCTGAGTAATAATGGGCTTAAGTGCGAATCCACACCTGAGAAGACCGACACATCACCGTCAAAACTGATAATTTCATTACCGTAATGACTGCGAATGCCATCTAATGCGTCATTAAGCTCGGTTTTTAATGACTCAGGGGCATCGCCTCGGATAACACACGCCAACATAGCGTTAGCGCCGTGCACAACCCACACATTATGATCGCCCACTTTTAAGTTGGTCAACCGGCTGGAATCGTCTACAGAAAAAGAGTCTTGAACAAAACTTTGAATAGCCGAGAACATGCCACTTACTGCATCGCTGTCCAGAAAACCCGTGTCATTCGCATGCACGGTTGAAATGGGAACACCCGTATCTCGGTGAATTAAGTAGACATGCTCAACGCGATACAGCAGTGTTCTTCTGAGTGCCAATTCAGCGTATGGCACCCCTGTTCTAATCGCTTGATAACGCAGGCTTAAGCCTTGCACTGTGGTGGCTGACTCAATGGTGCGATTGATGGTCACCATCATAGAACTGATGGCCTGTGCAATGGCTCTTCGAATGGACGGAGCCATTACTGGGTATAGTATTTCTGCGTATTCTTCGGGCTCAGCTCGAATGGCTCGCTTTAAGCCTTCTGACACTGGTTTTTGCAGTGATTTAGATAAACTTGGGTTACCTGAACGAACTTCTTTTTCAATCGCTGGCGACAACACTTCGGCCACATCGTGAGTACGCTTTTCAACGTCTTCAATGCGGTTTTTTAATTCTGCTATTTGCTCAGAATTGTCACCAACAATTATTTGTCGTAGTTCATCGAGTTGGGTCATCAGCGACAGTGCTCTCTAAATTTTAGTAGTCAGGGTACAGCCAGCCTCAAATGCTGCTAGCTGGTACGCAACTTAACGGCAACTTCGTCCAACATTAATGCCAAGGCCTGACGACTGACTTTATCGCCAGAAAGCTCTTGCTTTTGTGCTTCTATCTCGCCGACCAAGGTCGCTTGTACTGACAGCGTTTGATCCAACAACTCTTGATGGCTTTCTTCGATAGACGCTCGCACTGATGCCAAATCTTGATTAGCCTGGTCTTCCATAACGTTAATTGCGTGTTGCAACGCGGTTTGCGCTTCAGACATGGCATTTTGTAATGAACGTAGTTCGCTGTCACGATTCACTTTTTCTTGCTCTAACTGATCATCCAAGCGTTTAAGTGATTGATTTACCGCATCATCAAATGATTCAATTTTGCTGTTCAGTCTCTCTTTAAGAGACTCCACGTCGGCTTCTAATCGCTTTTCAAGCAATGCAAAGCGTTCTTCAAAGCTGGAAACGTATTTACCGAAAAGTATGTCTCTTACCTTTTCGATGTCCCCCAAGCCGGGATTAATGATTTCAGCTGATTTCTTTTTATTTGAGCTCTTTGAGTCTGACATTTAAAGTGTCTCCTGGGTGTTTAGTAAATCACACCTGTTCAAGGCGGTAACCGTGACGGTAAACAGAGGTGAGTCTCCAGCCTTGCTCGCTTTCTAAATCCAGCTTAGTGCGCAATCGGCTGATGTGTGTATCAACAGTACGAGTATTAAGTTTAGAGCTAGTGCCCCATACCATTTCTAGCAAATGCCCTCTTGAAATAACTCGCCCTAAATTTTTAAACAAAAATAACGTCAACTCATATTCTTTTTGCGTCATTTCTACTTGTTCACCATTCTTAAAAACTTGGCGTATTTTGGTGTCTATCGTAAATGGTGAAAACTCGTACGTATCTGAGGTATTTTCTTCGCCAAAGCCTACTCGGCGAGCAATGGCATTAACTCGCGCCATGGTTTCAAGGTGACGAATCGGTTTCGCCATATAATCATCCGCACCGGCTTCAAGAGCCTCAACCATGTCTTCTTCTGCTTCGCGCTGGGTAATGAACACCACCGGCACGAGTGCATCCAAATGCTCACGCAAATGCTTTAACACTTTAATGCCTGTAATATTGGGAACCTCCCAATCAAGCAACACAATATCGTAACTGTCTTTATTGTAGGCTCTTATAAACGCGTTTCCGTCACTGTAGACTGTGCACTGGTGCCCCGCCTCTTCCAACCAAGCCACTAACAAGTCAGCTTGATCTTTATCGTCCTCTAAAATTACGATTCTCATAGATACCTTTAGATTGGTTACACCAGATTAATTACACAACTTTATAGCAATAGCTAGTTAACACATTGCCTACTATTGAATTTATTATTGCTAATACAGAGTTATAATATTGATTTGATTCAGATTATAGCAACAATGTAAAAGTTACTCGAAAAAAAAGCAAATTATTGACTCCATCTTTTACAACCGTAAAGCATTGAGGCACAAGCGCAAAGTTTTAGTTTGCTATGCATAGCGCTCAGCTTTAAACTTACTGAAAACGGCGTGTTTTTAAGCACTTCAGGCATTTCATGTTGGCAATTTAAATCACCAACAAAAGTAGCACGGAATAAGCCGCTCACACTAAAGTGAGCCAAAAACATAATAAAATTGATTACAACCCACACTTTCACATCGCCTTATGAATGATAACAACCAACTCCTGATTGGCGGCAACGGGTCGCAAACCGTTTACATGGACGCCAGCATGGCCAACCGCCACGGTATGATTGCTGGCGCCACTGGAACAGGAAAAACCGTTACGTTGCAAATTTTAGCTGAGAACTTCTCTAAAGCCGGTGTGCCGGTCTTTTTGGCTGATGTGAAAGGCGATGTCTCAGGCGTGGGAAAAGAGGCAAAACCTCACCCCAAAATTGATGAACGCCTTGAAACCATTGGCATAGAAAACTACCAAATGAGCGGTAATCCGGTGGTGTTTTGGGATGTGTTCGGTAAAAAAGGACACCCGATTCGCACCACAGTAAGTGAAATTGGCCCCTTATTACTATCAAATTTATTGGATTTAAACGACACACAAACCGGAATTTTATACTCGTGTTTCAAAATAGCCGATGATCAGGGCTTGATGATTCTTGATTTAAAAGACTTACGTTCGATGCTCGTCTGGATGGGCGACAATCGAGCAGAATTAAAATCAGAGTACGGCAACATATCCACCGCCAGTATTGGCGCCATCCAGCGCGGCTTAATCGTTCTTGAAGAACAAGGCGCCGAATTCTTTCTAGGCGAACCTGCGATTGAACTGCAAGATTTAATGAGTGTCGATTTTTCAGGCCGCGGCGTCATCAATATTTTAGACTCGAACACATTATTGCAAAAATCTCCAAAGCTTTACTGCACGTTTTTGCTTTGGTTGTTGTCTGAATTATTTGAGTCGTTACCTGAAGTCGGGGATGCTGATAAGCCGAAATTTGTGATGTTTTTTGATGAGGCGCATTTACTGTTCGATAGTGCCCCTAAAGTACTGCTTGAAAAAGTGGAGCAAGTGGTTCGCTTAATTCGTTCTAAAGGCGTCGGCATTTACTTTATTTCTCAAAGCCCGCTGGATGTTCCTGAAGAAATACTCGGGCAACTCGGGCTGAAAATTCAACACGCTTTACGTGCCTTCACACCGAAGGATCAAAAGGCGGTCAAAACCGTGGCGGAAACCTTCAGAGAAAACCCAGAATTAGATACATCAGAAGTAATTACCCAACTGGGGGTCGGTGAGGCATTGGTTAGCACACTGAATTCTGAAGGTGTACCGAGTCAAGTAGAGCGTATTTTAATACGCCCGCCGGAGTCGCGAATTGGCCCGATGAATGATGAAGAGCGCGCCGAACAAATAAGTCGCTCACCTTACCGAGGTCGCTACGACACACCACTGGACAGAGAGTCGGCGCATGAAATGCTGGCAGTCCGCGCTGAAAAAATCGCCGCTCAGGAAGAGCAAGTGGCTCTCGAAGAAGCAAGACAAGCGTCTGAAGCTCCCAAGCGTCGCCGTTCCAATAGGCAAACCCCTACCGAAGCGTTTGTTAAAAGTGCTGCGCGAGCAATCGGCTCACAATTAGGCCGGCGCGTAATAAGGGGCATTTTAGGCTCGTTATTTCGCGGCTAAGAGCGTAAAAAACCACCAGCCAATATATTTACTCAAAAGCAAACCAAAACGGTTTTTCGCACATAAAGGATAGGCTATAATCCCCCCGTTTTACTTACGCTTAGAAGTATCGGTAGTACTGGTTTGACATTAAAAAAATAAAATTCTAAATATACATTGAGGTGCCGCAATGAGTGAATCACAAATGAGTGACTCAAAGTTTAATCGACTGTTTTTAATCATGATTATAGCAATGAGTGTGCTCACGATTATTTTAATGGTGCTCGCCTCTTTTGCATCAAGCGATGTAAATGAAGAGCTTGATGCCCAGTCCGACCTGGAAAACACTCAAGCGGTTGCTGAACGCATATCTCCCGTCGGTGAATTTGCGGCAACTACAGTTGCCTCAGCACCCACGGCCGTTATTGCAGACTTAACCGGTGCCGAAGCTTACGCACCTTGCGCTGCTTGCCATGCCAGCGGCGCAGCCGGCGCGCCCATCGTTGGCGATGCCACGACTTGGGCCAACCGCCTAACCAAAGGCGCCGAAACACTGTACAGCAATGCAATCAACGGCATTGGCGCCATGCCGGCTAAAGGTGGAATGAATTTGAGTGACAATACCGTAAAAGCGGCGGTGGATTACATGCTCGAGAACTCCAAATAGCAATACTTTACTTGCTTTGAGCTGCAATATTTTGAACTGTAACGTTAAAAAATCCAGCTGCAAAGACCCAGTTTAGAATACGCCTAAAAACAAAAAAGCCCCACAGCATCATGCTGTGGGGCTTTTTTATAACGGTGTTTCTTTACTATATTAAATCACATAACCCATTACGCAGGTTTTGCAACGTGCTTGACATAAGCACCTTCAAGCAATTCACGAACCCATTGTCCGTACTCTCGCCCGGCACGCTGGCGACGCAACACATTATCGGCTTGAACCCTCTTTAGCTGCTCAGTAACATTCTTTTTACGCCGATCTTCAACACGCAAAATATGCACCCCGAATTGCGTTTCTATTGGCAGAGAAACATCACCAAGAGCTAACTCATTAAACGCCTCTTCAAATGCCGGCACCATCTCACCCGGTGATACCCACCCCAAACTGCCACCCGTGGCAGCAGAGACCGAATCATCTGAATAGATGCGCGCCAACGCATCAAAGTCTTCACCATCAACAATACGTTTTCTGATTTCCAGTGCGCGCTTGGTGGCTTGGCTCTTGGCAACATTAGAGTCTGCAGCAATCAAAATATGACGAACTTCATGCTGTAAAATCTCAGTTCTATTACCTTTCAGGTTAATCAAATTCAAAATATGAAAACCGTTAGGGCTCTGCATTACTTGACTGACTTGGCCTATTTGCAAATCTTTAACCGCATCAATAAAAATTTCCGGCATTTGCTCAGGCTTACGCCAGCCAATAACACCGCCAGTTGCCGCATCGGACGCATCAGAATAGCGAATCGCTGCATCCGAAAAACTCATTCCCTGCGCTATCTTAGCCTTTACTTCTTCGGCAATTGCTCGCTTCTCGTCACCACCTTTAATCAGTATTTGCGCAATTTCATATTCCACACTGTCCTTGCCGTTAATGGCCACCCACGTGTCTTTTTCATATTCAGGAACAACCACTCTTGAACGAGCGTAATATTCAGTGAGCCGAGAAATCGTCAAAGAATCACGAACGCTGTTAGCAAACAGGCTGAACGGTTGCCCAGATTGTTGCACTGTCGCCTGTAATTGCGCCACAGACATGTTTTGCTGAACGGCAAACCGCTCAATCGCTTGCTGTAAAGCCGCATCATCAATGCTAATACCACGACGACGAGCCTCCTGAATTTGCAAACGATCGGAAATCATTGACTCAATGAGTTGATCATTTATGTCTTCAGGCATCGGGCGACCAGCGGCTTGCATATCTGACACCACGGTTTGCTTACGGTAATCGAACTCAGACTGGGTAATAACATCTTCGTTAATAATAACCAAAACCCGATCAACCTCGACCATTCCTTGCTGCGCATAAGAGATACCAATGACACTTAACAAGAAAAACAAACCACTAACAGCCTTCACAAAAATGGCTTTTCCGGCACCACCACATAAAATCGAAGAGTGGTTATTGGTCCTCTTTTTTTTACACATGATTATTAAATCTCATACCAATACTAAAATTCACTTCATATCACCACTTAAGCTAAATATCTTCTTGAGTAAACAACAGACAGCATTATTGCAGCCCTGTTCTCAAACGCCCTAATGAAGTTAATTCAAATTCGACAAAAAGTGCGCTTTTCCGTTCATCACCTTCAGAGGTAGCATTTCGGTTTCTGAACAGTCTAGAGTCAACTCGCTCAGTACCGATTAAACGCACCTTCCAACAACAACCGTTATATTCAACCCCTAACGTTGAGGCCACATTTTCAGAGCGTTCAAGTGAGTAACGACCAGAGCCAAACGCTTGCCAACGATCAGCTAACGGCCAATTCACGTTGAACGTTAGTTGCTCGATATCTGTATCACCGCCTTCTCTGAAGTAATAACCTATACCAACATTTTTACGCGAGTCACTTTTAGGCCCATACGCTAACGAAAATAGAGCAGTACGCAGAGCCTCTTCTGCTTCATGACTGTATTGCAAGAAACTGTGCGTTGACCAAGAGCCACCTGAATTAGTAGATAACTCAAACAATGAATCACCTAAACCACTTTCAATGGGTTGGCTTTCAGACCTCAAACCTTGTTCAAGGTCATCCAAGAGCACCAACTGACCAAAACTAAATTTTAGCTTTTCGTCGCCGCTTTCATTTTCAATGAACCGTGACGTTAAACCAATCGTCACTTGGTTAGTATCACCAATTCTATCACCACCAAAAAAGCGAGTTTCACGAAAAATATTACCAAAGTTGTTCAGTGATATTTGGCTCGTATCAAAAAGAGGAACATCATCCTGATTTTCTTCAGGTGCATAGACATAAAACAATCTCGGCTCTAAAGTCTGTGTAGCGGATTCACCAAACCAAGAAGTATTTTTTTCCAAAAAGATGCGCCCGTCTAAACTAAAAATGGGAACAGTAAAGCTAGGGTCACTGTCTTCTTCTCTAGACAAACTGTAGTTACGGTGATGAACAGATACTCTTGGCTTTAAATAACCCCAGATATTTTCGAAAGGTAATTCAACATAAGGAGAAAGTGCTAAACGGCTGCCCTCTAACCTTGTATCAGAACTAAAGTCGGTATAATTAAACGCAGCGCCATACTCTAAACCGTACGGCCCATCAGGTAGATTTGTTGATAAACTAAACGATGGCAAACGCTCATAAGGTGCATTACGCACTTGATCATCAATAACTTGATACTCATTGGCTCTCAAAGTTGCATTGAAATACTCACCTGAATAATTCAGTTGCGCATCTCTGGGTACAAACGTGGCACTAAAGTAACGGACTTCATTACGCAGATCAGTAAAATAATCTATATCTGAAACATCGTTATAATTAATTTGGCCAGACAGATTACGTGTAAATTGTTGAGAGTGCTGAATGCTTAGCAAGTCACGATCATCGCCAAAAAGCTCATCATCCGGCAACACTTCTCCATAAATATACGTCGAAGAATTTAATGATCGATGACGATACTCTGCACCCACTTGCAAACCCCGTTCAGTGTAATAACGAGGGGTAATGGTTGCATCTTGGTTCTTTGCAATATTCCAATACCATGGAACCTCAATGACATTGCCAGACTCTTCGTCAGATCCAAAGCTAGGCGTTAAAAACCCAGTTTTACGATCATCATTCAACGGAAAACTAACATAAGGCATGTAAAAAATAGGCACACCTTTAAATCTAATCGTGGCATTCTTTGCTCGACCAACACCGCCAATACGATCCAACTCAAGCTCACCAGCGCTTATTTTCACGCTCTCATTACCTTCGGGGCAATTGGTGTAAGTCGCATTTTCGAGCCGGACAACGCCTTCTCCTTCCAAATTCACTACGTCGGCTGAGCCGCGAGATTCAATCGTTGCAGTATCTACGCCATCCGCACTGGTGATGCCTTTAGATAATTTGAACTGAGTATTTCTTAGGGTACCTATTTGCGTCGGTGCGAACACATCAATCGAGTCACTTGAAAGATAATCTCCATTTTCAGTAATCATCTCCACACCGCCATCAGCAACCACTCGCTCAGATTCACGGTAATACTGCAGTTTATCGGCCACAATGGTTTGTCGGCCTTGCTGCACTTCAGCGTTACCAATGAGTTCGACCAAATCATTGCCTTGCGCTTGCACATTATCAGCCTCCAGCGACAATGGGTATTGGCCATCTTCATTGGGCTTCATTACTGGCGATGCGTAATTAAGCTCACTCGGCTTACATGCACAGTTCACCCCTTTGCAAGCAGCGCTGGCTGAAATAGGTGTGAATGAGTAAAGAATTGAACTTAGTAATGCTGCAACGGTGGCTGGCTTCAGTCTTACGTGCATTTGCGTACCTTACGTTTGGTTTATTTTTATTAATTTGCCCAATAAAAGTTTAACGTAGCCCTCACTGAAAAATAAATTTATCCTCAGTTAATCTCAGGCATTCGTTATACTTAACGATCGACATTATAGAGCAACTGCGGCGTTACTGCTTTAATTAGTATTAATTTAGTTAGCGCTTATTACTGCCAACAACCACAGACTCACTAAAAACTTTGGACACTCGACTAGAATCGCTAAAAACCTGGCTAAATGAGACCCTGAATACCTCAAATTTCAGCATCGAACGTGCCTCTGAAGACGCCAGTTTTAGGCGTTACTTTCGTGTTACCAACGCGTCTCAAACACTGATTGCCATGGACGCCCCGCCTGACAAAGAAAATAGCGAACCCTTTGTCAGAATAAGTCAGGCTTTATCTGAGCTAGCGGTTCACACACCTGCAATTTATGCTCATGATTTATCTCAAGGTTTTTTACTGCTCGAGGACCTCGGCCAAACGGATTATCTCAGCGCCCTGAATAACATCACAGCTCACAACGCAGACACCGCCAACCGACTCTATAGCGATGCCATCAAAGCCCTAATAAGCATACAAAAAGGCAACCCTACTGATGCCGCGCCCTACTCTAAAGAAAAACTGGCTGAGGAAATGGACTTATTCCCCACTTGGTTTTTAGAACGTCATCTAAATCAAACAATGAGTTCAACACAAAGTCAGGTTTGGCGACAAACATCCGCCAGGCTAATTAAAGTGTGCTTAGAGCAGCCTCAAGTTTGGGTGCACCGAGACTTTCACTCACGCAATCTGATGGTTGTGGACAGCAATAACCCCGGAGTGATTGACTTTCAAGACTTGGTGGTTGGCCCCATTAGTTACGACCTTGCTTCTATATTTAAGGACTGCTACATCGAGTGGCCCAGAAACCGTCAATTAGCCTGGTTAAAAGACTATTACACACAACTTGATCAAACTTCGTTCAGCTATGAACAGCTTGTGCGCTGGTACGACTTAACCGGCTTTCAGCGCCACTTAAAGGTGCTGGGTATTTTTTGTCGTCTTAATTATCGCGATGCCAAAGAACGTTACCTCGATGACTTACCGCTGGTGGCTAAATATTGTTTGGAAGTATTGGAACTGTACCCAGAACTCGACGATTTTAAACGCGAATTTTCCTCGCAGATCAGTACCGCGCTAACTACAGCCGAAAAGCACAACCAATGCATTAGACAAGGCATTAGAAAAGCATAAATATGGACTCATTAATCGCCAATACCACCGTAGTATTGCTGGCCGCTGGGCACGGCAAACGAATGTTGCCGCTCACTAAGAGCACGCCAAAACCGCTACTAACAGTGGGGCAACATTCCTTAATAGAGCATCATTTAAAACGCATCAGTGCCCAAGGGTTCAAACACGTGGTGATTAATATCGCGCACCTAGCGGAACAGTTTCCAACCGCACTGGGTGACGGCCAACAGTATGGCCTGCGCATTGACTATTCCGATGAATCTCAAACCGGTGCACTGGAAACCGCCGGCGGCCTAAAAAACGCATTAACGCTAATAAAGTCAGACCCTTTCATCACTATCAATGCCGACATTTGGACCGATTACGATTTCAGCAACCTTATAAAGCAA
This sequence comes from uncultured Arenicella sp., assembly GCA_938045295.1. GTDB lineage: Bacteria > Pseudomonadota > Gammaproteobacteria > Arenicellales > Arenicellaceae > Arenicella. The sequence continues at coordinate 25,184 of CALINO010000063.1, read as the reverse complement.
CCGCCACAATTAGCAAAACTGGTGATGGTGGACAACCCTGAACACAACCCCGAAGGCGACTTTGGGTTAAGTGACACAGGCTTACTCAACAACACGGCAAACGAAAAACTCACCTTCAGCGGCATTGCGATCTACCATAAAACCGTGTTTGAGAAACTTGAACATGGCAAGCAAGCATTGGCGCCGATTTTTCACCGATTAATTGACGAAAACGCACTGCAAGGCACAAAACTGATGGGTGAATGGCAGGATATCGGCACCCCAGAACGCTTAGAAGAACTTAGGCTAAAACACGCAAGACCCAATTAAGAAACAAGACACCGGGCGAATTGATTAAGCAAGTTAAGCTCATTTATTCCATTAGGCTTAACTTATCGCACCATTAAATCAAGCCAACAAATACCCGTGCCAGCTTGCAACCAACGTCTTGCGGTGACAGGGTTAAATCAAATTGCGACATCTGTGCAACTTTAAGCCCTTGATATCCACATGGGTCAATATTGCTGAATGGGCTTACGTCCATATCCACATTCAAGCTTAAGCCGTGATAGCTGTTGCCTTTGCGTATTCGTAACCCCAATGCGGCTATCTTGGCTTCATTAACATACACACCGGGGGCATCAGGCCTGCGTTCACTGCTTAATGAATATTCTGCTAACAGGTCAATAACGCCTTGCTCTAACGCATTCACCAAGGCTTTCACCCCTAAGTGATGGCGCTTTAAATTGAGCAACGGGTACATCACTATTTGCCCAGGGCCATGGTAGGTAATTTGCCCGCCGCGATCGGTCTTAACCACCGGTATGTCGCTGGGCAGAAACGTGCCTTGCTCACATGCTGTGCCTTGAGTGTAGACTGCAGGGTGTTGCAGCAACCAGATTTGATCTGGGCTCTCTTGCGTTCGCTCATTGGCATAAGCCATCATTGCGGCGTGCGATTCTTGATATGGCACTTGATCAAAACAAAGCACCTCAATGCTTTTGCCTTGACTGGTTTGCAACGTAAATTGTTGTTGAGCTTGCATAATAAAACGGCCTTAGGTCACAAAGAATTACGCAGCTAAAGCGTCATGACCACGCGCTCAGAGTTCGCTATCAGCTTATAAATAGCTTCCAGCTCATCTCGGCTCTGCAAACGCACCTTAACCGTCACTGACTCAAATTTACCGGTTTTACTGGTGTTGCCCGACACGCTAAGCAGCGCACCATCATTCACCATCGGCATGATCAGGCCTTTGATATAGTCCTGAGCAGGCGAGTCTGGTTGCGCTTTGCACATGGCTTTAAAGGCAAAGTCAGTGGGGTACTCAATTAAGTCAAACCCATCTTTAGGATCTTCTGACATATGGTTGTTTATTCTTCAAAAAATTGTCGCCAGCGGAGCTTAATCGAATCGGTAAAAGCTTTCCACCACCCGGCTTCATTTATGGTGCTAATTGCCACCAATGGAGTGCTGTAGACTTCTCGCCCATCCAAAGTTAACCGCACCATACCGGCTGCCGCACCCGCTTGAATAGGCGCTTCTAAGTACGGGCTGTATTCAATCACTTGCTCAACGTCGGCCGCGCGCCCTATGGGCACCACGATATTGGCTGGCTTGGCCACTTGCAGCCTTAATTCATCAGAGCTACCGCCATACACTTGAACTTGAGCAATACCGCCTTGCTCATCCAATAAACTCACTGGCTCGAAATTACGAAACCCATATTCCAACAATGTTCGCACGGCTTTCTCTCGAGCTTTTGTGCCCGACGAGCCCAACACAACGGCCAACCAACGCTGCTTACCACGCTTAGCACTGGCCACCAAACAGTATCCTGCAGCCTCAGTAAAACCGGTTTTCAGCCCATCGACCGTAGAGTCTTTCCACAACAGCTTATTGCGGTTGTATTGGGTAATATTATTGTGCGTGTAGGACTTTTCGGCGTACCAAGGGTAATATTCTGGAAAATCACGAATCACCGCCGCACTTAAATCCAGTATATCTAACGCACTCATGAAGTGGTTTTCAGCCGGCAAGCCAGTGCTGTTGGCAAACGCACTGTTACGCAGTTTTAATTCGCCCGCGGTTCTGTTCATGAGCGCGGCAAACGAGGCTTCACTGCCAGCCACATGCTCGGCTAGGGCTATGGAGGCATCATTACCACTTTGAATAACCGTGCTTTTCAATAGTGGCTCTAATTCAATTTGCGTATTCACGTCGGCAAACATTCGTGAGCCTTCGGCACGCCATGCTTCCTCACTGATTGAAACCAAGTCATTTAAATTGACCGAGCCTTTTTTTAACTCGGCAAACAGCACGTAATTGGTCATCAATTTAGTAATACTTGCCGGCGGCCGAGGTGTGCTCGCATTTTGGTGTGTCACCACCCAACCGCTGTTCATTTCCATCAGCGCCCAAGCCTGCGCTTCAATAACCGGCGGCGATGCCGCAACAGGCACGCTTACAACCTGAGCCGCTTGCGTATTCGCACTGCCAATCACACACAATAAAAACAGCGTCAACGAATGAACCACTGTACGAACAAACGTTCCCTGTTGTTTTTTACTCTTTACAAACACGTTAACTCTCACTTTTTACAACCTTGCTGACAACCCAACAAGCATTCATTAAATAATGCATCACTGAACTGATGCTTTTTGATATTCAGCATCAATGGCTTGGCTCAAATCATGCACGGCCATGGCGTACAACACACTGTGATTGTACTTAGTAATGGCATAAAAATTATGGTGCGTGAAAAAATACAAGGGCTGAGTTTTGTCCTCAGACTGTGCCGCTTTTTGCTTTGATGCCAACTCCCATTTGCTTTCAGTTGGCTTGCTACTGGACTTGTTTTCAGACGTTGATTTGGCCACAGAGGGAAGTTTTAACCGTTGCCCTCGATAAATACGCCCTTGGCTATCAAGCTTGTTTAGTTTGAAAAACGTTCGGCAAGGAACCTTAAAACGCTCCGCAATTTGGCAAGCTGTGTCTCCAGAACGAACAATGTAGGTGTTACTTGATTTGCTGTCGTGCACTTCTTCACTGGCATCAAGCATCAATACCCCCAGCTTTTCATCATTGCCAATATTAGCCGCCAATTCAGCGCCCTTCTGACGCAATTCGCCAGCGGTATACTGAACTTTACGTTTACGATTAGCCATATCTTGAACATCGCTGTTCACATAACTAATCGGGCGTGAAGTCACCGGCTGGCCGGGCTTCCAACCATTTTCAATAAAGTAGTTGGCAATACTGCCTATGGCGTCGGGTACTTGATCGATTAAATCCGTGCGCCCGTCTTTATTAAAATCAACGGCGTAGTTTCGATAACTGCTGGAAATAAACTGAGGAAAGCCAACCGCACCGGCGTAAGAACCTAAGGTTTGAGTAGCATCCAAACCATTCTCTTTACTTAAGATTAAAAACTCTTCAAGCTCGCTGGCAAAGAATTTGCTACGCCTAGGGAAACCACTCACCAAGGTAACTAAGCTATCCAATACTTTGTGCTTACCCTTGTATTTTCCAAACTTTGACTCAACACCAATAATAGCCACAATCACGCTGGCCGGCACACCGTACTCTTTTTCAGCTCGGCTCAAATCGGCTTTATTAAGCTGCCAAAACTCAACACCTTGTTCAATACGATCAGGCTTTAAAAACAGTTTGCGGTATTTACCCCAAGTGAACTTGTATTCTGCAGGGCTGGTCATTGCATCCAACACCGATTGCTGAAATACAGCCTCGGCAAAAATACGATTCAATTCATCTTGCTTGTAGTAACCCTTTTCAATCAATTTGTCGGCCACCACTTTTACTTTAGGGTGGTCGTTCAAATTAATACCGTAGGCATTTCCAGCGCCCAAGGCAACCATTAGCAGTAGTGCTGATATTACGCGTTTATATGTCATAAATTAATCGCTTCCCAAATCCTGACCATAAAAATTAATGCGACATTAGGCTGCGGTGATGATGAATGCTCATCAAAATACCGAAACCCGCCATTAAGGTCACCATTGAGGTGCCCCCATAACTTACCAGCGGCAATGGTACCCCAACCACCGGCAACATTCCTGAAACCATTCCAATATTAACAAAGACGTAGAAGAAAAAAGTCATAGATAAACTTCCGGCAATCAACCTAGAAAAGGTGTCTTTGGTGTAATACGCAATATACAAACCTCGCGCTGTGATAATAATGTACAGCAACAACAGTAATATAAAGCCGATAAAGCCTTGTTCTTCAGCAAATACTGAAAAAATAAAGTCCGTGTGCCGCTCAGGGATAAACTCTAGCTGCGACTGACTCCCGTCGAGCCAACCTTTACCCTGCGCACCGCCGGAACCAATGGCGATCATTGATTGAATAATATGGTAGCCCGCTCCCAAAGGGTCTGACCACGGGTCAAACAAGGTTTGAATTCGCCGTTGCTGATATTCATGCAAAAACTGATACAAAATAGGAATGGCCACCGCGGTCATAACAAAGATACTGGCAATGTATTTCCACGCAAACCCAGACAGAAAAATAATCAGCGCACCGGACATTAAAATAAGAATGGTGGTGCCTAAGTCTGGCTGCTTTAGTATCAACGCAGCAGGCGCGGCCAACACCATGGCCGCAATAATCATATTGCCGTTTGAGGGCGGCAACGACTTACGTGTTAACACCCACGCCACCATCATTGGCACCGCAATTTTCATTAACTCAGATGGCTGAAAGCGCACCAAGCCTAAATTCAGCCACCGTTGCGCGCCTTTTCCTGTGTGCCCGACCACCAACACCAACACCAGCATGATTAAACCAATGCCAAACAAAACCGGCGCCACTCGAAACAGCGTTTCTGGCCGTACTTGTGCAATGGCTAACATAACCACCACCGCAACCCCCATACGAATGGCTTGATTCATAAGTAAACGAGGGTTTTCCGCGCCGGCGCTCCACAGTATTAATAAACTCACCATGCATAAAATAAGCAGGCAAACAGTAAGCGGTATGTCTATTTTAAAACGCAGCATTATCTTACTTCGGGCTGTGGTTGTTGCAGCGGCTGCTGCGATTCTAAAGCTGCTTGCTCAACGGCAGGTTGGCCGTTAGGTGCTGACAGCGACACCTCGGATTCAACATCAACCGCATTGGCATCTTTGCCTAGCAAATAAAAATCCATGACCTTTCTGGCAACGGGTGCCGCCACACCACTACCACTGCCACCATTCTCAACGATCACCGCAACCGCAATTTCTGGTTTTTCAACCGGGGCAAATGAAATAAACAAGGCGTGATCTTTTTGAAACTCGGTCAATTTACTTTCGTCGTATTTAGCACCCTGAGCAATGTTCACCACTTGCGCTGTACCGGTTTTACCCGCAATGCTGTACTCAGCATTTAAGCCAGCGCGCCTGGCAGTGCCTCGCGGGTGCTCTACTACGGCTTGCATGGCCGCAATAATGTGATCAAAATTTTCAGAAGACGCTTCAACCTCTACTAGCTGATTAGATACTGGGTACACGGCTTTTTCATCGCCATGAACCAATCGGTTAACCAGCCGTGGTTCTATGCGTTTACCTCTATTAGCCAAGGTAGCCGTCACGGCGCCAAGCTGTAGTGGCGTTGCCAGAGTGAAGCCTTGACCAATGCCAGTAATGAGGGTTTCGCCGGGGTACCAAGGCGTACCTCGCACTCTCTTTTTCCATTCTTTAGACGGCATTAAACCAGAAGGCTCACCAATCAAATCAATGCCAGTTTGTTGACCCAAACCAAAGCTGCTTAAAAACGAGTGCATTTTGTCAATGCCCATCCAATTAGCCAGCTGGTAGTAGTAGATATCGCACGAACGCATAATTGACTGCAGCATAGAAGTGCCACCATGCCCTGCGCGCTTCCAGCAACGGTAACGGTGAGTGCTGCCTTTTAACTTATAGTACCCAGGGCAATGCACAGAAGCATTTTTATTCCAGCCGTTTTCTAAGCCCGCTAAAGAAACAATGCCTTTAATGGTAGAGCCGGGTGCGTATCGGCCGTTCAATGCTCGATTAATCAGCGGCCTGTTTATATCGTCACGCAATGCGTTGTACGAGCGATGGCCGATGCCATTCACAAACTCATTCGGGTCATACACGGGGTTACTAACAAACGCTAATACGCCGCCGGTGTTAGGTTCAATAGCCACTACTGCGCCGCGCTTGCCGCCTAAGTATTCACGCGCTTTGACTTGCAGATCTGCATCAAGATTCAAATAAATGTCATCGCCCGAAACCGGTGGGTTTAGATCAAGGCGGCGCACTCGCTGGCCGTGCGCATTGGTTTCAACTTGCTCAAAGCCAACCTTACCCAACAACTGGTCTTCATAACTGGCTTCAATGCCCAGCTTGCCAATGTAATCGGTTCCTTTGTAGGCTTGTTGGTCTATTTTTTCTCGATCACGCTGATTAATTCGCCCCACATAACCCAACACATGCACCAGCTCACCACCGTAAGGGTAGTTGCGCTGCAAACGCGGCTGTACTTCAGCACCCGCAAAACGATGTTTATTAACTAGAAAACGAGCCACTTCTTGTTCTGACAAATTAACCTTTAACACTTGCGACTCAAAATCTGGCCGCGCCCTCACCAATGATCTAAATTTAGTAATATCATTAGGGGTTAATTCAATCAGCTGGGCAATGCCGTCCAGCAATTGGGTCATGTTTTTAACGTTTTCCGGCACTATTTCTAAGTTAAAAACAGGGATATTTTCAGCCAATACTTTTCCATTACGGTCAAATATTTGGCCGCGCACGGGTGCCACCGGCACCAACCTAACGCGGTTATCCTTAGACAACACTTCAAAGCGTTGGTGGCTGTATATTTGCAAATACCATACCCGCACCATGAGCGTCAGCGACAAAACACCGAGCACGATGATCAGAATGATCAACCTGGCGTGAATCAGGTTGGTTTCACGCAGATAGTCTTTGAGTTCTATATTCTCTTTAACCATAAGGTTTCAATGCAGCGTCAATCTGGCAAAAAATCAACAGCCATTACCGAATACGGAACGCGCGCCGCAGCTCATCTAATGCTATGTTGACGAACGGCCAAATTAGAAAGTTGCCCAACAACGAATACCAATCTGAGGCGGTAATTTTAGCGCCATCAACCATGCCTTCCAGCCATAAATTAACCAGCTTAAATATGGCAACAAATAACACCACCAAGAACACCTGCTGCCAACGCGACGTGACTCTCAGCTGAAGGTGAGACAAATTAACCATAAAAGCCAGCGCCGCCATGCCTAAGCTTAGCACGCCAAATGTTTTGGCGAACAAAACCTCAAGCATGGTGCCAACCACAAACCCAGTGATGGGGCCAACTCGACTGGGCGTGTACAGCGCCCAGTACACCAAGATAAGCGCCATCCAATCAGGCCAAAATGAGGCCAACCAATCAGGCACTTGCACCAGCATTAAGGTAAAGGCCACAAAGCAGGTAAATGCAAACAAGAAGTAAATGCGTCTGGGTGACCGGCTCTTACTGTTCATCAGTCTCTCCGTCGTCAACGCTCTCAAGCTCTATTAAGCTTGAACTTGCATCACTGTCACGCTCTTTGTCGCTAACTGAGGCCGTTTTCTCTCTTGATAATAATAATACGTGATTGGAGCGATCAAGTTTCGCTACCGGTTGCGCGGACACTTCCATATACGCTTGGTCTTCAATAATTCTCACATCGCTGACTTCGGCAACCGGATAGCCGTTCGGGAAACGGCCACCTAAGCCAGAACTCAATAAAATATCACCTTTTTTGATGTCAGAATTCTGGTTCAGATACGGCACCACCAAGGTTGATAAACTGCCGGTACCTCGCACAATAGTGCGCAGGCCATTACGCTCAACTTGCACCGGCAAGGCATGACTGGGATCAGTAATCAGCACAATCACACTGCTCAACGGCATGACTTCGGTCACTTGGCCAATCACCCCTTGATCATCAATCACAGCCTGCCCCACATAAACGCCACTGTTAATACCCCGACCAACAGACACGCGATGCTTATCACGGTCTAAGTTAACCTGCATCAGTTCAGCGAGCGTCACTTTTTCTTCTAGGCGTTCTGTTGCATCTAGCAATGCCCGCAAACCTGCGTTTTCTTCTTGCAGCGTTCTGAGCAGTAAGGTTTCAGATTTAAGCTTAAAATATTCATTGCGTAAATTTTCATACGCAATTTTAACGTCTGGCTCCGCGGTTAAAAACTCAGACACATTGCCCCCAAGCACCGAAGGCATCGACGCTAACGTTTGTATTGGGCGCAAACCCACCGACAACACATTACGCACACCACTAAGCCATGATGTATTCGCGTCAATTGCCATCAACAACAATGAGACAAACACCACCACGGCGAATTTGACGGAAAGGTTATTTTTACGAAACTGATTTGCCACTTAAATTCGCTTATTCTTCAACACTAATAATACGTTTTTCAATTAAATGAAAAAGGCCGTGCCAGATAACGCACAGCCTTACTCAGTTATATTCGGCTCAACCAACAAAACAAGATAACCGAAGCGCCTATTGTAACCGCCGATGTAACCGCCGGCGTTAAGCGCCAGCTATTAGGCTTTGCATTGACACTATTTTGAAAAAGGCGCAGCTTTTTCTCAGTCATTGCTCAACAAAAGCCAACTTCAAACACGCTTATTCATGCGCAAACACATCGCCTAAGTTATCCATTTCTTCCAGGGCTCGACCGCAACCACGTGCCACACAAGTAAGCGGGTCATCGGCAATCACCACCGGCAAACCGGTGTCTTCCATTAAGCGGCGATCCATGTCGCGCATTAACGCACCACCGCCAGCAATCACCATGCCTTTATCACCAATGTCGGCACTCAGCTCTGGCGGCGTTTGCTCAAGCGCTTGCTTGATAGTTTGCACAATGGATTCTAATGGATCACTAATAGCCGAATAAATTTCTTTACTGCTCAAGGTAACCGCACGTGATAAACCTTCAGCAATGTCGCGACCTTTGACTTCCATCTCGCGCTCTTCTGACTTGTCCCACGCGGTTGCAATGGCTTTTTTCACGCGCTCAGCACTGGCTTCACCAATCAGCAAGCCGTGATTACGGCGCACGTGGTTAATAATGGCTTCATCAAAGGTGTCGCCTGCCACACGCAACGAGGTGCTGTACACCATGCCACCCAGTGACATAACGCCGACTTCAGTAGTACCACCGCCAATGTCCAATACCATAGAACCGGTTGGCTCAGCCACCGGCAAGTTAGCACCAATGGCCACCGCCATAGGCTCTTCAATTAAATACACTTCGCGCGCACCGGCACCGTACGCCGACTCACGAATAGCACGTCGCTCCACTTGAGTAGACCCGCACGGCACACAAATAATAATGCGCGGACTGCCCTGCAAAAAACGATTCTCTTGTACTTTTTTGATAAAGTACTTGAGCATTTTTTCAGTCACATTAAAGTCGGCAATCACACCGTCTTTCATTGGGCGAATGGCTTTAATAGACCCAGGCGTTCTGCCCAGCATTTTCTTGGCTTCGGCGCCAACCGCTAAAATGCTTTTATTATTTAACCCGCCGCCAGGCGCGTAACGAATGGCCACCACCGATGGCTCATTCAAAATAATGCCTTTTTCTTTTACGTAAATCAGTGTATTGGCCGTGCCAAGGTCAATAGCAAGGTCATTGGAGAAGAGCCCTAAAATACTTCGAAACATAGTTTATTATGATTTGCTTAGAATATTATTCTTATCAACGGTGTTTTATTGACAAGAAATTTTATAAATATAATTATCTTTATCAGCTGGCAAACAACTGAACGAACAAGCTGAATATTAAGTGGCGATTGTACAGTGTATTGAGCCACGGCGCTATTCAACAAAAAGGCTATCTGTGGTAATTTCATGGTTTGTTCATTAATGATGATTTAGTTTCGTGCAATCTGGTGGTTACGCCACACTCTGTTAACCATTTTTTGCCGAAAAATCAGTGATTGCCAAACCCTTTTGCTAACTTTTTACCAACGCTAGCTTTTTACCATATTGGTATCGAAGTAGGTGTCGAAGTACAATCCAACCACCAACAAGCGGTTAGCAGCCCAAACCAGCAACCCAAACTTAACATATAAAACTCATGGCACTTGATAATAAAACTGTGCAAGACATTGCGCGCCTAGCTCGTTTGAGTGTTTCAGACCAGCAAGCTGAAAAATACCGCGGCGAACTCAGCAACATTTTAGACTTAGTTGCTCAAATGGAAGCCGTTGACACCAGCGATGTTGAACCAATGACACACCCATTTGATGCCACTTTGCGAATGCGCCCCGACGCGGTTACCGAAAGCAATCAGCGAGAAGAGTTTCAAGCCGCTGCGCCCAATGCCGAATCCGGTTTGTATTTGGTGCCTAAAGTGATTGATTAAACGTCAAGACACCGCATTACAGCACCCTAAATTCAGCACGTGACTGACTAGCAACAATAATTTATTAAGGAACCTCGTTTTGACCATCACCACATTGGCCCAACTGTCGGCCGACTTAGACTCTGGCAAAATTTCCAGCGTTGAATTAACACAACACTATATTGACCGTGTTGATAACAGCAACCACAACGCGTTTATCAGCATTAACAAAGAGCAAGCATTAGCTCAAGCGAAAGCGGCTGACGATAAGCGCGCTTCGGGCGAGGCCTCGTCATTGCTGGGCGTACCGGTGGCACAAAAAGACATTTTTTGCATCAAGGGCACGCAAACCACGTGCGGCTCTAAAATATTAGAAAACTTCACCGCGCCTTACACCGCTACCGTGGTCGAAAACATGCATCAACATGGCGTGGTCAGTTTAGGCAAAACCAACATGGATGAATTCGCTATGGGCTCATCCAATGAAACCTCCTACTTTGGCAACGTAATCAACCCGTGGAGCAGCAGCACAAGCGACACCACCGCCCTAGTGCCTGGTGGTAGCTCTGGCGGTTCAGCCGCTGCGGTGGCCGCGCAACTCGCGCCAGCCGCGACCGGCACTGATACCGGTGGCTCCATTCGTCAACCGGCGGCGTTTTGTAACTTGACCGGCATCAAACCCAGCTACGGGCGCTGCTCACGTTACGGCATGATTGCGTTTGCCTCATCATTAGATCAAGCCGGCCCGATGACACACACCGCCGAAGACGCGGCCCTATTGCTAAACACCATGGCCGGCTTTGACGCAAAAGACTCCACCTCGCTTGACGTACCAGCTGAAGACTTTAGCGCGCAACTGGGCGACTCGCTCGAAGGGCTAAAAATTGGCCTACCTAAAGAATACTTTGGTGACGGCTTAGACGCTGACATCGCTGAGCTGGTGGAAAATGCGATCAAAGAGTATGAAAAACTTGGCGCAACGGTGAAAGAAATCTCGTTGCCTAATTCAGAACTGGCACTGCCCAGCTATTACGTGATTGCGCCGGCAGAAGCCTCGTCTAACTTATCGCGCTTTGACGGCGTTCGTTATGGTATGCGCACCGAGCAATACTCCGACTTAGTCGATATGTACACCAAAACACGCACCGAAGGCTTTGGCGATGAAGTAAAGCGCCGCATTATGATTGGCGCCTACGCACTTTCATCGGGCTATTACGACGCGTATTACGCGCAAGCACAAAAATTGCGCCGCCTAATTTCAAATGACTTTACAGCCGCCTTTAAAGAGTGCGACGTTATCTTAGGCCCCACCACTCCTAGCCCCGCGTTTGCGGCAGGCAGCCGTACTGACGACCCTGTTTCTATGTACCTAAACGATATTTACACCATTCCAGTAAACCTAGCGGGCTTACCCGCGGCGTCTATTCCAGCAGGCTTTACCAAAGCAGGCTTACCCGCCGGTTTGCACTTAATTACCCCTTATTTGCAAGAAGCCAAGCTGCTGAACATTGCTCACCAATACCAGCAAGCCACTGACTGGCATACGCAAGCACCGCAAAGCGTTAGCAACGGAGGGCAAGCCTAATGTTTACTTGGGACAAAAACTGGGAAGTTGTAATCGGCCTAGAAGTGCACACACAACTGCAAACCCAATCAAAGATCTTTTCTGGCAGCTCTACCGCCTACGGCGCTGAGCCGAATACGCAAGCCAGCGCGGTTGATATCGCCCTGCCCGGCGTATTACCGGTCATGAACCTTGAAGCGGCGCGCCTAGCGGTGAAGTTCGGTTTAGCGATCGGTGCGCACATTAATCAGCGCAATGTATTTGCACGTAAAAACTACTTCTACCCCGACTTACCCAAAGGCTACCAAATTTCTCAAATGGAATTGCCTATTGTCGGTTTAGGCAAGCTGGATATTGAAACCGAGGAAGGCACCAAAGAAATCGGCATCACTCGTGCTCACCTAGAAGAAGACGCAGGCAAATCCTTACACGAAGATTTTCATGGCCAAACCGGCATTGACTTAAACCGAGCTGGCACGCCATTGTTGGAGATCGTGTCTGAGCCCGACATGCGCTCACCCGCCGAAGCCGTGGCGTATTTACGCAAACTGCACAGTTTGGTGCGTTACATTGAAATTTGCGATGGCAATATGCAAGAAGGCTCATTTCGCTGTGACGCCAACGTATCAGTACGCCCACGAGGCCAGCAAGAACTTGGTACTCGTACCGAACTAAAGAACATCAACTCATTTCGCTTTGTTGAGCGTGCCATTGAATTTGAGATAGAGCGTCAAATCGATATTCTTGAAGACGGCGGCAGCATTGTGCAAGAAACCCGCCTGTATGACGCCGACAAGCACGAAACTCGCTCAATGCGCTCAAAAGAAGAAGCGCACGATTACCGTTATTTTCCAGACCCAGACTTACCCCCCATGATTCTGGAAGATAGCTTTCTTGATGAAGTTCGCGCTACTTTACCCGAATTGCCTACGCAAAAGCGCCAACGTTTTATTGACGAACTCGGCTTATCTGAAAGCGATGCAAACGTGCTAACCGCCGAACGCGAAGTGGCCGACTTTTTTGAAGCCGCGGCCAACGCAACCAAAGCAGAAACCAAGCTGGTTGCCAACTGGATGACCGGCGAACTGTTCGCAAACTTAAACAAGTCGGAACTGAGCATTGATGAATCGCCTATTTCCAGCGCTCAATTAGCCACCTTGCTTGATCGCATTGCCGATAAAACACTGTCTGGCAACACCGCCAAGAAAGTGTTCACCGGCTTATGGGAGCAAGAAGGTGAAGTGGATGAAATTATTGAAGCCAAAGGCTTAAAACAAATCACCGACACCGGCGCCATTGAAGCGATTGTGGATGAAGTCATTGCTAACTGTTCAGAACAAGTTGAGCAATACAAAGGCGGTAATGAAAAAGTCATTGGCTTTTTAGTCGGCCAAGTAATGCAAAAATCCAAAGGCAAGGCCAACCCACAAATGGCCAATCAAATGCTTAAGGAAAAATTAGACGCATAATCTTAACCGTACGCCCAAGCAACTGTCGCAACCTGTTTTTATTTGGACTATAATCCACCCGTTCGATAAGACGCGCCCGTAGCTCAGCTGGATAGAGTAGTTGGCTTCGAACCAATTGGTCGGGGGTTCGAATCCCTCCGGGCGCGCCAATTCTAAAAACCCATTGCTTTGCGATGGGTTTTTTTATGCCCGATTGGCTTCCAGCAGACATTCAAGTAACATGCGTGACCATGCAGTTAGAGTTCCCTGAAATTTTACCCATCAACCAACGTCGCGATGAAATTGCGGCACTAATCGCGCAGCACCAAGTGGTGATTGTGGCGGGTGAAACCGGTTCAGGAAAGACCACTCAGCTGCCGAAAATTTGCTTATCTCTGGGCTTAGCCGAACACGGCTTGATTGGCCACACGCAACCCAGAAGAATTGCCGCCAGAACCGTGGCCGACCGTATTGCCAGTGAATTAAAAGTGCCACTGGGCGCTGAGGTGGGTTACCAAGTTCGGTTCAATGACAACAGCAGTAAGAAAACTCAGCTTAAGCTCATGACCGACGGCGTGCTGTTAGCTGAAATGCAGCACGACCGCCTACTGAAAAAATACAGAGTTATCATTATTGATGAAGCGCATGAGCGTAGCCTCAATATCGATTTTTTATTAGGTCTTCTCAAACCCGTTTGCCGCAAACGCCCTGAGCTTAAAGTCATTATCACGTCGGCGACCATAGACCTTGAAAAGTTCTCTGAACATTTTTCGTTCAACGGCAAGCCTGCGCCTATTATTGAAGTCTCTGGCCGCACCTACCCGGTACAAACACTGTATCAACCGATGGAGTCAGATGCGCCCAATTTGGCCGATGTTATCTCTAATACGGTAGAACAAATCATCCGCGATGAAGCCAAAGGCAAATTTAAAGCCAGCGGTGATATTTTAATTTTTTGCGCCGGCGAACGAGAGATTCGCGAGGCCGCCCAGGCCATTCGGCGAGCCCAACACCCAGTGAGTGTAATGCCGTTGTATTCGCGCCTTAGCACCCAGGAACAAAACAAAGTATTTAAGCCAGCGCACCGACGCAAAGTCGTGCTGGCCACTAATGTAGCTGAAACGTCCATTACCGTACCCGGCATTGCCTATGTGATTGATCCCGGCGTTGCCCGTATATCACGCTACAGTTTTCGTTCAAAAATACAGCGCTTGCCAATTGAAAAAATATCGCAAGCCAGCGCCAACCAACGCCAAGGGCGTTGCGGGCGTGTAGCTAATGGTGTGTGTATTAGGCTGTATTCACAAGAAGATTTCGAGCAGCGCCCAGAATTCACTCAAGCCGAAATTTTACGCAGCAATCTGGCGTCAGTGATTTTAAAAATGATGCGCCTTGGCATCAAAGACATCTCGCATTTTCCGTTTATTGATCGCCCCGATAATCGCTTACTGAACGATGGTCATAAGCTGTTACAAGAACTGCAAGCGATTGAAACGGTTACACAAAAAAAGAGCAAGAACCCAAGCAACCGGCTCACTCACATTGGCAAACAAATGAGTGATTTACCAATTGACCCACGATTTGCACGCATATTAGTTGCCGCTAACCAACTAGGGTGTTTGCGTGATGCCTTGGTGTTGGTCAGCGTGCTCAGCATTCAAGACCCTAGAGAGCGCCCTAACGAGTATTTGCAAGCCGCCGAGCAAAAACACAAAGAGTTGCATCACCCACAGTCCGACTTTTTTAGTTTTTTATATCTGTGGCAAAAAACCATTAATGAGCGAAAAGCACTAAGTAACAGCAAGTTTAAGCAATTGTGCCAAACTCAATTTTGGTCTATTGCCAGAATCTTTGAATGGCGCGAATTGGTGGGCCAACTAAGCCAACTGTGCAAGTCAATGGGCTGGCAACTTGAGCCGTGGAAAGAATTAGAGCTGCCTAAAATCAACACCACAAAAAAGCCCAAAGCAAAACTTAAGGCAAACAATGACCAAGCTGGCGGTTTTGATCAACGCTACGCCACCATACACCAAGCCTTGCTGTCGGGCTTGTTCAGCAATATGGCCACCAAAGACGTTGATGGTGAATACTTAGCCACACGAAACCGCCGCATTCACTTGTTTCCATCCTCATCGCAGGCTAAACGCAAACCGGCTTGGTTAATGGCGGGTGAATATTTAGAAACCAGCCGGGTGTTTGCAATTAATGCCGCTCAGGTTAACCCCACCTGGGTGATTCAAGCCGCACAGCACGCAGTCAAATACAGCCACAGCGCGCCTCACTACCACGTTCGCTCTGGGGCAATAAAAGCCTATCGAAAAACATTGCTGCAGGGGCTGGCTCTTAAAGACAAAGAGCTAGTGAACTACGCCAATATCAACAGCGACGAAAGCCGACAGGTGTTTATTCAAGAAGCACTGGTGGGGCAAAAATACCAACCGCGAGGCAATAATGCCCTTTTTGTGGCGCACAACCGAGCGCTGATTACCGACATTGAAAAGATGGAGGCCAAAACGCGTAAGCGCAACCTGTTGATCAATGAGCAACAAATATACGCGTTTTACCACGAGCGCTTGCCTGAGCATATTAGCAGTCGCGCCGCATTAGAGAAGTGGTTGAACAAAACGCCGGGCAACCAAGAAATATTAAAACTCGAACGTACGCAACTGTTACTCACGGATTTAGACACCCATGAAGTGGCGCAATTCCCTAACCACATTGACGTGCAAGGCAAACGCATCCATATTCGTTACCGCTTCAACCCGGGGCAAAATGGTGATGGAGTTACCATGCAGGTGCCAATCTCCGTGCTTGCGCCATTTCCTCAACATGTGGGGGACTGGTTAGTACCGGGCTTACTGCGTGAAAAATGCATTGCGCTGATTAAAACTCTGCCCAAACCCATACGGCGAAATTACTCCCCGGCCAGTGACATTGTTGAGCGCGTATTTGAAAAACTGCTTGAACACGCTGGCAGCAACACTTCTCTAACTGGTGTGTTGGCGGATATTTTGTATCGCACCCGAGGCACCAAAGTACTAGCCGAAGATTTCTCCCCTGAAAAGCTAGACCCGTATTACCACATGAATTACCGGGTAATCGACACTGACGGTTCATTGGTTGAAGAAAGCCGCGACTTAGCGAATCTCAAGCTTAGCTACGCCGATGCCGTTCAGGCCGCCGTTACCTCAAACAATTCGACGCAGAAAAACAAACTAGAACGCCACAACATTACGTCTTGGAACTTCGGCCAGCTCAACCAAGAGGTGCATTACCAACATCAAGGAATGACCGTCTTGGCCTTCCCCATGTTACAACGGCAAGCAGACAATAGCCTGTCATTGCTGATTCACGACCACGCCGATCAAGCCAAATACTTCAGCCGTTTTGGGGTTATTGAATTAGCACAAAGAGTGCTGGCCAGTAGCACACAAAAACAAGCATATAAGTATTTGCAAAAAGAGTTGATGCAACCCAAAAAGCGCTCAAACAATGCTAACGCGAATAACAGCCACACCCAAATGAAAGGTTTAGGGCAATTGGCGGCGCAATTAAAAACCGCCACGCCCAGGCTGTCTGAATCGAATAATCAACAATGGGTGCTGGAATTAATTAATGCCTCCTTAAACTGGGGGTGCTTTAACGGCCGCGCCGAAGACACCAGCAATAGCGCGGAATTTGAACAAGCCATTGCCCATTCAAAACACTGGGTGCCAACAGCAATAGAACTGGAAACGGCGCTGCTGAGTGCACTTAAAGCGCGCAACACCCTCTTAACGAGGCTTGAACAACAGCCGGCAAAAAATGTGCAGGTAGACCTGGTGCACGAAGACATAAAAGCGCAGCTGTATCGCTTATTTGAGCCGTCGGTATTACGCTATACCAATGCCTGCCAGCTGCAACAGTACGTTCGTTATTTAAAAGCCATTGATAGCCGGCTGGATAAAGCAATCAGCCAGCAACCACCAGCCGATGAAATCAACTTAGCGAAACACCAAACCAAGTTTGAGCAATATTGCCAAGCGCTCACCCCAGCTGGGTTCGAGTCTGATTACCCTCTAATCATCAACCCGCATTTAAACCACTTTAGAATCATGCTTGAAGAGTGGCGGGTATCTATCTACGCGCAACACTTAAAAACGCAGATACCGGTTTCTGATAAACGCTTAAGCACATACTGGAAGACGCACATTCAGCCTTCTTGAGCATGTAGAAGCAACAGCAATTTGACGTTTGAAATGCCATAGACGCTCAATCTTAGCAAGCTGGGCAGTCAAAAAGCCCAATAAAACCCATTAATTGAACATTAATAGTAACTGTTTCGTGGTGCCGGCTGATTTCATTATGTTATAATGTAACATTGCATATTATATTTTAACTTGATGATCTAACGACATGAGCATACCTAGTAATTTTAAACTGCCGCTGAAACTCACGGCAACTGCCACCGCCACATTAATGGCGTGCGCCGCTGGCAGTTTACAAACGGCCTTTGCGCAAAACGACACAACTGACATAGAAGAAGTGGTTGTTTCTATTCACCCTCTTCACGAGCAAGGCTTATCTCAAAGTGTGGAAGTGCTGAAAGGCGAAGAACTGTTTGATGTGCTTGACAGCAATTTAGGTGACACTTTAGCTGGGCAACCAGGCATTCGTTCAGCCAGTTTTGGCGCGGCCTCTGGACGCCCCGTGATTCATGGTTTGGGAGGCGCCCGAGTTAAAACAACCGAAAGCCTGATTGACACATTAGACGTATCAGTCACCAGCACAGACCACGCGGTGACGGTTGAACCCTTTATCGCCAATCAAATCAGCGTACTTAAAGGTGCCAGCACCTTAATTTATGGTTCTGGTGCCATTGGTGGCGTTGTTGATACCGACACTGGGCGCATTCCAACCCAGCTGAATGAACAACCGTTTTCTGGCAGAGCATTGGTCACATTAGGCGATAATGGCGACACTGAAATTGGCGCATTTAGAATTGACACTAATCTTGGTGAATCAGTGGCTTTACACTTGGATGCGTTCAGCAAACAAGCGGACGATTATGAAATACCAGGGTTAGCTGAATCACGCTTTCAAATTGCACTTGAAGAGGCTGAAGAAGCCGAAGAGCACGGCGACGAGGAAGGTGAAGAGCATCACGATGATGAAGAAGCCGAAGGCATTGTCGAAGGCAGCCGTTACGATATTTCAGGTATAGCCGCAGGTGCTAGCTGGGTTGGCGAACGCGGACATATTGGTATTTCTCTCAGTAAAACCGAAGCCGATTATGGTTTAGTGGGTGGCCACGGCCATGAAGAGGAAGAAGAGCATGAGGAAGGTGAGGAAGAAGGCGAAGAGCATGGCGAAGAAGCGCCAGGTGTAATTGACCTAGAGCAGACGCGTTTTGACCTAAGCGGCGAACTGCTTAACCCATTTTCTGGTGTTAGCTCATTGAAAGTTAGATTGGGCGTAAATAACTACGAACATGCTGAAATCGAGGGTAATGGTGAAGTGGGCACCCTATTTGATAACGACGCTTGGGAAGCTCAGATTCAATTAAAACACAACCCAATCGCTGGCTTTGACGGTGTTTTAGGCCTGCAGCTCGGTGATCGTGACTTCAGTGCTATTGGCGAGGAAGCCTTTGTTCCACCGGCTGAAACACAAACCGCTGGCTTGTATTGGGTTGGTGAAAAAAACTTCGACGCTTTTTCTTTAGAGCTTGGTAGCCGCATTGAAAACAGTGAAACCGCCCCTACCGATAACGCAGCATTGCCAGAACGTGATTTCAACACACTCAGCGCTTCTGCTGGCATTGTAGTGCCTCATGGTGAGGCCATCACTTGGTCAGCCTTATTTGACTACGCCGAGCGCGCGCCCAGCATTGAAGAGCTGTATTCAAATGGGCCGCACCTAGCCACTCAAACATTTGAAATTGGTGACGTTAACCTGACAGAAGAAGCCAGCACAAACCTAAGCTTTTCGTTTGTGTATGAAACCGATAAGGTTGATTTTCATGCCACCGTGTACCGAAACGACTTCAGTGATTTCATTTTTCAATCGGCCACTGGCGAAATTGAAGATGAATTACCGGTGTTAGTGTATCGCCAAGCCGACGCTGATTTTACTGGTCTAGACTTAGAACTGGGTTTGCACATCAGCGAGCTGGCCGGTGGCGATCTCGACTTGAACCTCGATTACGACACAGTTAATGCCGAACTTTCAGACTCTGAAAACTTGCCTCGCATACCGGCCGACCGTTTCGGCATTGCCTTAATCTGGGCAAGCGAAGACTGGCGTGCCAAACTTAAACTGACCAGAGTCGATAGCCAAGATGACATTGCGTCATTCGAGCTACCCACCGACAGTTACAGCGATGTTAGCTTACGTTTAGAGCGTTCATTTGATTTAGGAAGTAGCCAATTAACCGCATTTTTGAATGGCCGCAATTTAGGAGATAAAGAGCAACGCGCTCACACCTCCTTTGTTAAAGACTTCGTTCCAGCACCGGGGCGCCGACTCGAAGCAGGCTTTAGAATTAAGTTCTAAATCACAGCGAATAAGCGGTGTAAATGCCCTATTCATAATGAGGTAAACACAAGCTTAAAACACTTAACGGCACGCTTTATGCGTGCCGTTTTTTTTGCATTCAAAGCCCATTAACTCAATCTAGATTAACTCAAGCTCAATACGGTAAATATTAGAGTACGGAGTTAATAAAAAAAGCCGCGGGTAAATTACCACGCGGCTTTTTATTGAGCTGAGTTTAAACGGGTTTAAACCGATTTAAAATTTGCCCGAGAGTGTCAGTAGAGCATTTAACGGCGCACCCACAGTCGCTTGGTGACTTGAGTGTGCGTTCGGGAAATACAATTCATCCGTTACGTTTTCAATATTTAGTTGAACACGTAGGTTGTCTGACACGTTGTAGTAAGCCGAGGCATCAATTCTGGTATAACTTGGTAACACTGGGCTATTACTCGCGCTGTTGCTATTGGTAATAAAGCTTTCGTCTTGGTAAGTGGCGCCGATACCAAAACCAAAAGCATCAGTCACACGAATATTATTCCACACTGAAAACATGTTTTCAGGAATCTCACGCGGCACATCACCATCGGCATCTTCTTCACCGTCTAAATTAGTGTAACCGGCAATCACAGACCACGAGTCAGTAATTTGGCCATTAATTTGAAATTCAAACCCTGACACTGAAGATTCAATCACATCCAGCATTTCAACATTGCCATCCGACGTCTGCGGTGAAACTTGTTGATTTTCAAATGCAGCGGCCGTTAAGCTCACGCCTTGAGAAATATCCCATTTGATACCCACTTCTGAATTTTCAAATGTATTCGGGTCTAGTTGGTTATTGTCACCATTGATGTTGGCAAACTGCTCACCACTGCGCGGTAAGAAAGATTCGCTGTAGCTGGCGTAAATAGAAACCGTCTCTTGTGGCTTATAAATAAACCCCAAACGTGGCGATACTTCATCGTCTTTACGACTGCGTTGCTCAGTGTCTTTGACATTAAACACATCAATATCAAAACTGTCGAAACGGGCGCCAATTAAAATATCAAATTGATCAGACAGCTGAATATGGTCTTGCAGATACAGTGAGGAAACCTTAATGCCCACACGGGTATCGTCATTTAAGTTAGAGAACGTGAACGAGGTAGGCTGACCGGCCGCATTCGTTCCCACACCACCACTGAAAGCCAGCGGGCGAGCAACGGTAAAGTTTTCACGATCACTTTTGCTATTTAAATCAGTACTGAATTCTGGGTTGAAACGAAATTGATCCGATGACGTATCAATGTATTCAGCGCCAACAATAAGGGTGTGCTCAACATTACCGGTGGCAAATTCAGCCACTAAATTTGAAGACAAAATCAAATTTTGACGGTCTGTTTGATCCACATACCCGTCAAGCTCAACAATATCTGGGGTGTTGGCTTGATCGTAGCCAGAAGCGTAAAAGTTGCGATAGAACTTATCGTAATCACCGTAGAAAACACCGGCATTGGCTTTCAAAGAATCAGAAAAGTTATGCTGTAATGCGGCGCGAAAAATGTGCGCTTCTAAGGTGGTTAGGTTCAACTCAGGGTCGCCAAACACAATATCTTCAAACGCTTCTACTGGGCGGCCATCGGCGCCAGTAGGAATACCACGATCAATAAATCGCTCATGATCAACGTACTCATACGACACATCTAAGGTGGTGTCAGAACCAAACTCGAAACGTGCAGTGGGGTTGAAGCCAACGCGTGTTCCGTCAAAAAAGTCACGGTGATTTTCTAGGCTTTCATACATGGCGTTGATTCGAAAACCCGCTGAACCGGAAGATGCAAAGCTGTGATCCAGTTCCACACCAAAACCACCGAAAGAGTTAACGGTGCTCTTGAAACCGGTAAAGCCGTCAGTATCAAGACTGGCTTTCTTGGTAACACGATTCAGTATGCCGCCCGTGCCACCTCGGCCAAACAACAGAGCGTTAGGGCCGCGCAATACTTCAATTTGTTCAACATTGTATAAACCACGGTAGTATTGAACGTCATCGCGGTTACCATCAATATAGAAATCGGCGGTTGATCTTACGCCACGAAATACCACCGCATCACGGTGACCTTCGCCTTGCGAGGTGTTTACACCAGCCGTGTAATCAACAATGTCAGCGATACTGGTAATGCCTTGCTCAGTGATTTGATCGGCAGTGAAAATTGATAAACTTTGTGGCACATCAATGATCGGCGTAGGCACTTTGATTGAGTTAACTTCACTGCTAGAAAGGTATTTACCCTCAACCAACACTTCTTCTACATCATCACCGCTTTGTGCTGTAACCGTGCCATTGAAAATCATGGCTGCGCAAAAAATAGCTATCGGACTTCTTTTCATTTCTCTGTTCTCAAATATAAAACTTGTTAATTTCTATCTTTATGTCGCCATCGTTAAACAAACAACACACTGCAAAGCCCCCTCGAAACAGGTGCGATTATACAAACATTAAATGTAGATGCAAATCATTATCAACAAATAAATGAAAACCATTATCATTTAAAAGAAGATATTACTTAGAAAAGTTTTACATAACAGTGGGGTTATCGCTGCCTTTCAGCAATAAGTAGAAGCGCTAATAGTATGTATGCCCTACTCGTCTAACAGCAGCGTGGTGATCGGGGTTATGGTCACCGGTGGCGGAGGCGGAGGGGGTGGCGCAGGTAAGGTTAAGGTGATATTGGCGTGTGCCCTATTTCTGGCAAAGAAAAATTCGCCACTTGAATCAAATACCAACGGGTTGCCTAAACCGGTGGATGCAAAATATGGCCCAGATGGAATGGCCGCATCACAATTCTCGCAACGTAATCGCAAATTCCAAGACGAGTTGGTTGAGCTCGGCGGCGCACCAATATAAAACGCCCAACGGTCTTGGCCTTGTTGAGTATTAATGGTTTGGCTAAAAGATGGGCGATCACTGAATCCTTTCACGCCCACAACCGTAACCGTGAACACTTCAGTGCCATTGGCTACCAAGCCTTCGGGCAATGCCACTACCCCAGAAAAAAAATCAGCGCGTTCTAAATCAATATTGATTACTTGAGGAATGCCCGAGAAAAATTCTTGCGCATCTTCTTCGCCCACAATGCCATTAATTCCGCCCCAGTAACCAACCGTGGTAATAGCAATGTTACTGCAACCGCTAATGCATTCGAACTTAAGCTTACGATTCAGGTCACCAACAGTGCCATCTTTCAATGTAATCGAGTAATTAGCTGACATTGCAAATCGCGGTATGGTGACCGTGGTTGAGGTTTGTACCGTCGCATTGCCCACCACAAACGTGTCTAACGGCACCGTTTGCACTCGAAAAACAGCGTCACTGCTAACCGGCGTTACTCCTTGAGGCATCATAATCTGCCCGGTTAACTGGTTGGTTTGCGCATGCAACGAGGTTAACGTAACCACGCTTAAGCAAAGCATTGCCAAAAACGCCACTGCCCAACGCCGAATCATTACTGTGATGCTGTTCATTGCTCAATAATATCTACTTTTACTATGTTTGTAGGCTACCTGAATAAACGTCAATGTGCGATCTTGTGCTGTGCAAAAAGCAAAAAACCCCAACCTGCCATGCAAATTGGGGTTTTACAATCACAACTGATTGGCCAATAAACTAAGCGTTGGCTTTTAAGTGCTCTACCACTTTGTCACCAAATTCACTGGTGGACAACATTTTTACGCCACTGCCAGGCTTAGACAAATCTGAAGTTGAAAAACCATCGGTGAAGACCGCTTGCATGGCGTTCCACAAGTTCTTCGCTTCTTCTGTCATGCCAAAGCTGTATTCCAGCATCATAGCCATTGAACCAATCATTGAATACGGGTTAGCAATCTGCTGGCCAGCAATGTCTGGAGCCGAACCGTGCGAAGGTTCGTAATAGGCTTTGCCATCAGTACCCAAACACGCGGATGGCATTAGGCCTAACGAGCCTAAAATACCGCCACCTTGGTCACTTAAGATGTCACCAAACATGTTTTCCATCACCATCACGTCAAATTGCGTTGGGTTTAAGCACAACGCCGTCGCCGCCGCATCCACCAAGGTGTGACGAACTTCAACCTCTGGGTATTCAGGCGCAACTTCGTCTAAAATTTCATTCCACAATATGCTGGATTTTAAAACGTTGCTTTTGTGAATATTGTGCAGTACCTTTTTACGGCTTTGAGCCAATTTAAAACCACGGTGCAAAATATTGCGAATCTGGTCTTCGTCATACTCTAAGGCTTCACGCACGTAACGTTTGCCTTCTTCGTTAACGCCAGTTTCTTTTTCACCGAAATACAAACCACCGACCAGTTCACGCACCATGATCATGTCAATGCCCTCACCCACCACTTCTGGTTTTAATGGTGAGAAATGCGCTAAACCTTTAGGCAACGACACAGGGCGATAATTCGCGTACGTATTCAATCGAGCACGCAATGGCAGCAATGCACCACGCTCAGGTTGCTCGTCTACCGGGATTTTCTTAGATTCTTCATGGTTCAAGCCAATCGGGCCTTTAACTACCGCGTCGGCTTCATCAACCAGCTTTTTGGTGTCTTCTGGAAAAGAGCTGCCGTGGGTAAACCATGCACCAGCACCAAACGGCGCTTCAACTAGGTCAAATTCAACATCATTACGTGCTTCAATAACTTTGAGCACCTTGATACCTTCGGCCATAATCTCGGGGCCAATACCGTCACCTGCCAATATGGCAATCTTATATTTGTTCACTTGTGTCTGTTGCGTTAAATGAAAAGCGCATGGATTCTAACGGAAATACGAAGCTAATCGAAGGGCTAAGCGAGCAAAAGCTTATGCTTGGCGTAAGTTTGAAGCCGGTATTAAAGAATTACATTTTACTTCGCCAATAGAATCAGAAAAAACGAACGCCTATACTAATAAAATATTCAATGAAACCTTTGCACTCACCTCTGGTTTTGATCATTATTTACAGACCAACCGAACATACGGAACTATATCGATGAACAAACTACCCAATTTTCGCAACGCGGCCGCCAGCGTCATACTGGCCACACTGGCTATTAACCCCGCTTTCGCACACGAAGGCGACGACCACCCACGAGTGAGCTTTAAAACCGAAAAAGTGTCCGGCTCGGTTTACATGCTATCAGGCGTTGATGGTTTTACCGGCGGCAACATTGGCCTGAGCATTGGTGATGACGGCGTTGCCATGATTGATAATGGCTTGCCGGGCGTATTGGGCATTTTACGCAAAGAAATCGCCAAGAGTACC
>CALINO010000062.1 GCA_938045295.1 uncultured Arenicella sp. | reverse complement strand
GGGCTCATAACCCGAAGGTCGTAGGTTCAAATCCTGCCCCCGCTACCAAGTTAATTAGTAAGAAATAAAGTTAACTGCTCAACTTTATTTTTCTGGCTAGTTAAGTGCGGTGTTTCGTTGGCGCTAATCATTTTTGATAGGCTGACGCGCTGTAACCAAATTTGGTTAAGGCTCTGTTTAGAGTTTTAAGCTCACTGGAGACCCCGCTTTTGCGGGGTTTCGTGTTTTTGTACTGCGACTAAATATTGAATCTGATTATGAAAGTCTAATTGCTTTTTAAGTACTGATCGCCATTTAAAGTAAGTGGTGAGTCAGAGGTTGTTGAATCGGCATTATGTTGTTACTAAATGTTGTTCACTAACCTAAAATCGATTCAGCGCTGTTTAACTATTAATAGGTTAAGTTTGCGCAAAGCAGGTGAGCAGGGCTCGCCTTTTTTTGTGCTTTTTGTTTTTCAAGCGGCGCAATACTGGGTTTGGTCAATGTAAAATTTATTTGTTTAGAGATGTTGAGAAAATGGCACTGACGGTTCCACATATAGAAGAGCTTTTATTACCCGGCGCTGAAGCGTTGGGCTACGAAATTGTGGCGGTGGAGCTCAGTGGCAGTGAAAGCTCAATAGTGCGTGTGTACATTGATACTGAAAAAGGTGTGAATGTGGATGATTGCGCTAAAGCCAGCAGGCAGTTCAGCGCTATTTTAGACGTTGAAGACCCCATCTCTAATCGTTATACCTTGGAAGTGTCTTCTCCGGGTATGGACCGCCCGTTGGCAAAGCCGTTGCACTTTAAAGCGGTGGTAGGCCAACAGGTGAAGATTAAAATGGCTACATTGGTGAATGGCCGCCGCCGTTTTACCGGTGAGTTAATAGAAGCAAACGAAGAATTTATCGTAGTAGAGGTGGATGGTGAACAATCAGAGCTGCCCTATACAGAAATGGATCGAGCACGATTAGTGCCGGTGTACGACTTTAATATTTAAGAACTTCAATTTAGAGAGCTACGAACATGGCAAGCGAAATATTGATGATGGCTGAAGTTTTATCAACCGAAAAAGCGGTTGATAAAGACATAATTTTTGAAGCAATTGAGGCCGCATTAGCCACGGCTACCCGTAAACGTCATCGTGAAGATATTGATGTGCATTGCACCATCGACCAAACTGATGGTTCTTATATACCCTACCGCGTTTGGGAAGTAATTGAAGACGATGCGGAATTAGAGTTCCCGACTAAGCAAATTTGCTTAAGTGCGGCCAAAGAGCACGACGCTGAATTAGAAGTGGGCGGCTATGTAAAAGAAGAGCTTGAAGCCGTTCCATTTGGCCGTATTGCGGCGCAGGCGGCCAAACAGGTCATCATGCAAAAAGTGCGCGAAGCTGAGCGCAACAAAATTAAAGAAGAATTTGAGCCACGCGTGGGCGAAATGCTGTCTGGCGTGGTTAAGCGCCAAGAGCGTGGCGACACCATTATTGACTTAGGTGGCCTTGAAGCCGTATTGCCGCGTAACCGCACGATTCAACGCGAAGCGTTGCGTTCGGGTGACCGTGTGCGTGCCATTTTGAGCGAAGTAAAGCAAAACAATCGTGGCCCGCAATTGGTGTTAGACCGCGTGACGCCTACATTGGTGTTGTCGCTGTTTCGCGCTGAGGTGCCTGAAGCCAGTGAAAACATCATTGAAATCATCAGTGCCGCACGTGACCCTGGCATGCGTGCCAAAATTGCGGTTAAGTCGAATGACTCGAAAGTAGACCCAGTAGGCGCGTGCGTGGGCATTCGAGGTTCACGTGTGCAAAGCGTGTCTAACGAAATTAACGGCGAGCGCGTTGACATTATTAAATGGTCAGAAGACCCAGCGCAATTCGTGATTAACGCATTAGCGCCGGCCGAAGTTGAGTCTATTATGGTAGACGAAGACAAAGGCTCAATGGACGTGATTGTTGATGAAAGTCAGTTGTCATTGTCGATTGGCCGTGGTGGCCAGAATGTGCGCTTAGCCAGTGAATTAACCGGCTGGGAAATCAACATCATGACCTATGAGCAAGCGAACGAGAAGCTGGAAGAAGAGTCTTCGGGTGTGCGCGAAATGTTCATGGAAAAACTCGATATTGATGCCGATGTGGCCACAATTTTGATTCAAGAAGGGTTTTCTAGCCTGGAAGAAGTGGCTTACGTGCCACGCGATGAAATGATCGAAATTGAAGAGTTTGATGAGGCGTTGGTTGATGAATTACGACAACGCGCCGACGACGCTTTAGTGACGTTAGCCATTCAAAAAGAAGAATTGCTAAAAGGCGCTGACCCGGCCGAAGATTTGCTTACCATGGAGTCAATGGACGACGTAACGGCTAAGTATTTAGCAATCAACGATATAAAAACGATGGAAGACCTTGCTGAAGCGGCTACGGACGAGTTGCTTGAAATAGAAGGGTTAAACATCACCGAAGAACGTGCGCAAGAATTAATTATGATTGCACGACGCCCATGGTTTGAAGAAATGGGTATTGATGCGGAGGAAGCGTAAGGGTTACCTAACGCTGATTAAACAGGTATTGAACCGCACCGCCACTCGATAAACACACACGATTAAACGAAATTATGTCAACAATTACCATTAAAGCCTTTGCCCAACAAATTGGTATCGAACCTGAGCGCTTAGTAAAGCAGCTCAACGATGCCGGTGTGAAGGGTAAAACCGTGGAAGATTCATTACTTGATGAAGAAAAGCGTACCCTGCTTGAGTTTTTGCGCACGGGCACTGCGTCGGCCGAGCCGGCTCCAGCAGCGGCAGGGCGCGGTAAAATTACTCTGAAAAAGAAAACCACGTCCGAAATTCAGCAAACCACAAAAACAGGTGTGGCGCGTACCGTGCAGGTGCAAACCAAAAAGCGCCGTACGTTTGTTAAGCGTGAAGTGTTAGAACAACAAGAAGCTGAACGCCAGCAGGCTGAGCAAGCTCAAGCTGAAGAAGAAGCACGCCAAGTTGATGATGTTGCGGTTGATGAGGTTGCGGTAGTCGAAACCGAGCAAGAATCGGTGGTAGCACAAGAGCAAGCCGAGCAAGAGCGCATTCAAGCTGAAGAAGCGGCGGCTAAAGAGGCAGAAGAAGCCGCACGTGCAGCGGAAGAAGCGGCACGCATTGCGGAAGAAGAAGCTCGAGCCAAAGAAGCGGCCGAGAAAGCTGAGCAAGAAGCCAAAGCAGCACAAGAAGCGGTTAAGTCAAGTAAAGCCAGCCCAGCGGCTGAGAAAAAGCCCGAGGCAGCGCCAGAGAAACCGGCTGAACCAGTACGCCGGCGTCGTGAAGTGGCAATGCCTTCTATTATTCGTAAAGCCAGTGATCGTAAGCGCACGTCGCCTATTATTAAGCAGGCTGAGCCGAAAGCGGCCGAGCCAGCCAAAGCGGCTCCTGCGGCAAATAAAACAGCCAAAAACAAGCGTAAGCCATTTACTGGGCGTGAAGAGTTACACGTTTCTAGAAAAGGCAAACGCAATAGAAAAGAAAAACGCAGACCTAATAACATCACCACCAGTTCGTCAGATCAGCACGCATTTGAGCGCCCAGTAGCGCCAGTGGTGCGTGACGTGCAAGTGGGTGAAACCATCAGCGTGACGGATTTGGCAGCACAGATGTCGGTGAAAGCCGCTGAAGTGGTCAAAGAATTATTCAAAATGGGCACCATGGTGACCATTAACCATACCTTAGACCAAGACACCGCCATGTTGGTGGTGGAAGAAATGGGGCACAACCCTGTTGAGGCTAAGCAAGACGACCCTGAAGCATTCATTGCACAAACTCAGGAAGTTGAAGAAGATCAATCTTCGTGGGAGTCGCGTTGCCCAGTTGTGACGGTAATGGGGCACGTTGACCATGGTAAAACGTCGTTATTAGATTACATTCGTAAAGCCAAAGTAACCGCAGGCGAAGCCGGCGGCATTACTCAGCACATTGGTGCTTACCAAGTTCAAACAAACAACGGCGAAGTTACGTTTCTTGATACACCAGGCCACGAGGCATTCAGTGCCATGCGTGCCCGTGGTGCACAAGCCACTGACTTAATTATTTTGGTGGTTGCGGCGGACGACGGCGTGAAGCCACAAACCATTGAAGCCATTAAGCACGCTAAAAATGCCGGCGTTACTATGGTGGTTGCCATTAATAAAATGGACAAAGAGGCCGCCGACCCTGAACGCGTTAAGCAAGAGCTGGCAACGCACGAAGTTATTCCTGAAGATTGGGGTGGCGACGTGATGATGGTGCCAGTGTCGGCTCACAGCGGTGATGGCGTTGAAGAATTGCTTGAGTCTGTGGCCATGCAATCGGAAATCTTAGAACTTAAAGCTCGCCCAAGTGGTAACGCCAGTGGCCGAGTGGTAGAAGCGCGCTTAGATAAAGGCCGCGGTTCAGTGTGTACCGTATTGGTACAGCACGGCGAATTAAAGTACGGCGATATCGTACTGGTTGGTCGCGAAACCGGGCGTATACGCGCCATGGTGAACGACGCCGGTAAGAACATTAAAGTGGCTGGCCCATCAACCCCGGTTGAAATTCAGGGCTTAAGCGGCGTGCCTGCCGCAGGCGATGAAATGTTGGTGGTTGACGATGAGCGTAAAGCACGTGAAGCGGCTGAGTTCCGTCAGCACAAAGAACGTGATGAGCGTTTAGCCCGTCAACAGGCGGCCAAGCTTGAGAACATGTTCTCGCAAATGAGCGAAGGCGAAGCCAAAACAGTGAATGTGCTGATTAAAGGTGACGTACAAGGTTCTATTGAAGCCTTAAGCGAATCATTAGTGAAGCTTTCAACCGATGAAGTGAAAGTGAACGTGGTGCACGGCATGGTGGGTGCGATCAACGAATCGGACATTAACCTAGCCATGGCGTCGTCGGCAGTGGTAATTGGTTTTAATGTGCGCGCCGATGCACAAGCCAGAAAATTAGCCGAGCAAGAAGACGTACAAATTCGTTACTACAGCATTATTTATGAAGTCATAGACGATGTGAAAGCGGCGATGGAAGGCATGCTTGACCCTGAGATTCGTGAAGATTTCATCGGTTATGTGGAAGTGCGTGAAGTATTTAAAGCGCCTAAAATTGGCACCATTGCCGGTTGTTATGTCACCGAAGGCGTGGTGCGTAAAAAGGCCAATGTGCGTGTATTACGCGACAGTGTTGTGATTTTTGAAGGCAATATTGACTCGCTGCGCCGCTTTAAAGATGACGTAAGTGAAGTTAAGCAAGGTACCGAGTGTGGTATTGGCGTTACTAATTACAACGACATTAAAGTGGGCGACCAACTTGAGATTTTTGAGAAAGTCGAAGTGAAAGTCACGCTTTAAACGCAGTTACTGATATTTGCCATGCCAAGAGAATTTGCCAGAAGCGACCGAGTTGCGCAGACCATTAACCGTCAATTGGCGGTGATTCTGCGCAGCCAAGTGAAAGACCCAAGGGTCAGTGAGCTTACGATTACCGATGTGGAAGTGAGTAAGGATTTACGCCAAGCGAAAATCTACGTTACCAACATGTCGGACGATCAAATCGACATTGACGCGGTGATGGAAGCGGTAGACCGTGCGAGCGGTTTCATTCGCCGAAAGTTAGCGTCTGTGAGTGAAATGCGTCATTGCCCTAACTTGCTTTTTGCTTACGATAATTCGATCTCCGAAGGGGCGAGAATGTCGGCGTTGATTGATAAGGCTTTAAACCGCGATTAACCTTAATAATGAACGCTAAGATTAAGCGTTAATATGGGTTGAAGGCCTTCATTGAGAGGCTTTTAGCCATAACGGTGATGTGTGGTTTCTTTAAATGAAAGTAATATACATTCTCGGTTTAGAACACAGCGGCACCACACTGACTGATCAATTGATCAGCGGCGCTTCGGGCGTGGTGGGTGTGGGTGAGGTGGCAAGGTATTTTTCACCTCAGCAAATGTCGCACTATCACCGCATATGGGGGCATTTTGATGATGCTTACAGGTGTTCCTGCGGGCAGTTGTTTGATGATTGTGAGTTCTGGCGTGAGTTGCAACCGCACTCGGGTTTACACTCCGACCAAGCTGTTGCCGCTAAGTACGCCAAGCTGGTTGATGTCGCGAAAAAAATATACGGCAATGACGTTGTTCTGGTTGATTCATCCAAATCATTAAGCGGCTTACAAAACTGGTTAGACAATGCGCCCCAACTTGGCTTGTCTGAAAGCGATTTTCGTATTGTGTTTGCGGTAAAAGACCCTCGTTCATTCGTGGCTTCGATGCTGCGAAAAGCTGAAGCCAAGCGTCGAGAAGCGACGACAAATTCAGTGCCGGCAACGTCGTTGTTGAGCACCTTGCGTCACTTTAACTATTGGGTGGGCGCTAATCGCGAGATCTTTGCGTACTTATCCAACATCAATACCCGCACTCAGGTTGATGTACAGTTATCGCTCTATGAAGAGCTGTGCACCAATACATCGCAGGTGCTGGCTCGTTTAACCAACGGCTTTATCGACCCGGCTCATTTGAGTACTGATATCAATCACAATCAAGCGCACATTGGCATTGGCAATAAATCATTTATTATGCGCAATCGTGATCAAATTAAATACGACGATGCTTGGCGTTCTAACGCAGTGTTAAAATGCATTTACGCCGTTCATATAAAGGCTCGAAAGCTTAATAACGAAATCTATTCCAAGCTTAATTTTTCAATTGATGCCACAGTTCAAAAGTAAAAAAAAATCAGTGCATGGGGTGTTGTTACTAGACAAGCCTCAGGGCATTTCTTCAAATGCCGCATTGCAAAAGGTAAAGTGGTTATACCAAGCAGCTAAGGCAGGCCATACCGGCAGCCTTGACCCGTTGGCAACCGGCTTATTGCCCATTTGTTTTGGGCAAGCTACCAAGGTGAGTGAGTACTTATTGGGCTCGCATAAAAAGTACACCACGGTGATTAAGTTGGGCGAAGTAACCGACACGCTGGATGCCGAAGGTGAGGTAACTCAACGCAAGCCGGTTGACGTGTCTGATGAGCAAATTCAAACTGCGTTAGATTCGTTTAGAGGGCACATTAAGCAAGTGCCACCAATGTACAGCGCGCTTAAAAAAAACGGCCAACCGTTGTATAAATTGGCACGAAAAGGCGAAGTCATTGAACGCCCGGCACGCGATATGACGGTTCATAGCTTGCAGGCCGAACGCTTAAACGAGACTTTAGTGCGCTTAGACGTACATTGTTCCAGCGGGTTTTACATTCGCTCGTTAGCGCACGATTTGGGTCAGCATTTGGGCTGTGGCGCGCACGTGGTAGAGCTTCGCCGTACGGCAATAAAATCCATCAACGTTGAGCAAGCGCACAACTTAGAAGCGTTGACTGAATTGGGGCTTGAGTCTAACGAGTTGCAGCAGCGCTTGTTGCCCATTGATGTGTTGTTGCCCGACATGCCCAAATTAGAACTATCAGAACCGCAAGTTGAAGGTTTGAAGAACGGCCGACCAACGTCAGCCGATGGCTTGCAAACCACTGAGTTAACACGTTTTTATCGCGCTGACGGTGTCTTATTTGGCTTGGGCGAAGTACTGCCGAATGGCCAGCTTAAGACGCATAAAATGTTTGTGGATATTGGCTAAAGCGCAAGAAAGAGCTTAAAAGCACTAATTACAGGCATTTAGGCCTACTTTTTTGCTTATTTAACGTGCTTTTCGGTAGTAAACCGTTAGAATACACGCCTTGTTGAGGCATTGCCTCAACAAACTAAGCGACCCATTTCCACCCTTCAGGGAATGCGGTTTTAAACTGATTTTAAGCTTAATGATATTAAGTTTTATTGAAGAGGAAATTATCATGGCATTAAATGCTGCAGAAAAAGCTGCAATCGTTGCAGACTACCAAGTAAAAGAAGGCGATACAGGTTCTCCTGAAGTTCAAATCGCGTTGATGACGGCTCGTATTAAAGACTTGTCGCCACACTTCAAAGAGCACATCCACGACCATCACTCGCGCCAAGGTTTGTTGCGTTTGGTAAACAGCCGTCGTAAGTTGCTTGATTACTTGAAAGGCAGCGATGTTGAAAGATATCGTTCACTTATCAAGCGCTTAGGCTTGCGTAAGTAAAAGTTCGAATGTTAAAGGCCTTATCAAACGATAGGGCCTTTATCGTTTCACTGCTGATTTTTAATGCGTCACGCTTATTCAAACTAACACTGTTCAAACGGTAAAGCTTGAGTAAAGGCGCAGTTAAGCAGTCAGTATCTAAGTTCAATTGAAGCAACTTCAAAATGGCTTCTCATAGGCTGGCTCGTAAGTAGATAAAGAAGAGCCAATTACAGGAAGCTCAAGCGCAATAGGGCGGGCGAGCGGATAAATTTATAGGTAAAAAAGTATGTCAAAGGTAACAAAAACCTTTCAATTCGGCGAATACGAATTCAAATTAGAAACAGGCGAGATTGCTCGCCAGGCTGATTCAGCCATCATCGCCAGCTGTGGCGATACTCAAGTTATGGTCACCGTTGTTAACAAGATGTCTGGTGAACCAAGAGATTTCATGCCCCTTACGATTGACGTTGAAGAACGTACGTATGCGGCAGGCAAAATTCCTGGTGGCTTCTTCCGTCGTGAAGGCCGCCCGTCTGAAAAGGCGATTTTAACGTGTCGTTTGATCGACCGCCCGTTGCGCCCATTGTTCCCTAAGGGCTTTGGTTATGACGTGCAAGTGGTGATCACTATTCTGTCAATTGACCCGAATATTGACACTGAAATTGTGTCTTTGGTTGGTGCTTCTGCGGCATTGGCCACCTCAGGCATTCCTTTCAATGGCCCTGTGGGCGCCGCTCGTGTTGCTTACATTAATGGTGACTACTTGCTTAACCCTACTCTGGAGCAGCTTGAAGTGTCTGATCTGGATCTTGTGGTTGCCGGTACTCAAGACGCAGTACTAATGGTTGAATCAGAAGCTAACATTTTGTCAGAAGACGTTATGTTAGGCGCTGTTATGTATGGCCACAAAGAGTCACAAAAAGCGATTGCCGCGATTCAAGAGTTGGCCGCTGAAGTGAACAAGCCAATGAAAGAGTGGACTCCACCAGTGGAAGACACATCGGTAACTGCTAAGGTTGCTGAGATTGCGAAGGCTGGTTTAGAAGACGCGTTTTCAACAGCCAGCAAAGTTGATCGTGTGGCTAAAATTTCGGCTGCGCACAGCGAAGTATTAGGTGCGTTACTTAACGACGAGTCATCAGTGGCTGACATTGATGCGGTTAATGCGGCGTTCAAAGGCCTTGAGAAAGACATCGTTCGTGGCCGCATTATTGACGGTTCTCCACGTATTGATGGACGTGATACAACAACGGTTCGCCCAATTAATGTGCGCACTGGTATCTGGGCACGTACTCACGGTTCAGCGTTGTTTACTCGTGGCGAAACTCAAGCTGCGGTAGTGGCGACTCTGGGTACTGAGCGTGATGCTCAGCGTATTGATGCGCTTGAAGGCGACATTACTGATCGCTTTATGTTGCATTACAACTTCCCTCCATATTCAGTGGGCGAAGTAGGTCGTGTGGGTTCACCTAAGCGTCGTGAAATCGGTCATGGCCGTTTGGCGCGTCGTGGTGTGGCTGCGGTATTGCCAACAGCGGAAGAATTCCCGTACGTGATTCGTGTGGTGTCTGAGATTACTGAATCGAACGGTTCTAGCTCAATGGCATCGGTGTGTGGTTCTTCACTAGCTATGATGGACGCAGGTGTGCCATTGAAAGCGCCGGTTGCGGGCATCGCCATGGGCTTGATCAAAGAAGGCGATAACTTTGCGGTACTGACTGACATCTTGGGTGATGAAGATCACTTAGGTGACATGGACTTCAAAGTAGCCGGTACACCAGAAGGTATTACCGCGTTGCAAATGGACATCAAAATCGACGGCATCACTGAAGAGATTATGACGCAAGCCTTAGCGCAAGCTAAAGACGCGCGTGTGCATATCTTAGCTGAGATGGGCAAAGTGCTTGATAAGCCACGTGAAGAAATGTCGGACCACGCGCCGCGTATCATCACATTCAAAATTAACCCAGATAAGATTCGTGACGTTATCGGTAAAGGCGGTGCGGTTATTCGTGCGCTTTGCGAAGAAACGGGCGCCACTATCGATCTTGAAGACGACGGCACAGTAAACGTAGCTTCTGTGGACGGCGCTGCCGGTGCAGAAGCACGTCGCCGTATTGAAGAGATCACAGCGGACATCGAAGTAGATCGCGTTTACACGGGTAAGGTAGTTAAAATCATGGAATTCGGCGCGTTCGTAAACGTATTGCCGGGTAAAGATGGTTTGGTACACATTTCACAAATCTCTGAAGAGCGTGTGGAAAATGTGTCTGATCACTTGTCAGAAGGCGACGAAGTCACGGTTAAAGTGCTTGAAGTGGATAAGCAAGGCCGTGTTCGTTTGTCAATGAAAGCGGTTGGCAACGACTAATGTGAATATCAACTTGCTCTGAATTGCGTTAATTCAGAGCAAGCGGTAACGCATTATAAAGTTTAAAAAGGCTCGTCACTGCGACGAGCCTTTTTTATTTGAGCTATAGATATCGACTAAATTTCGTACGGGTCATCGGCAAGTAGATATGCGATAACTTCTGAACGATTTTCCATGCTTAGAAGGCTGGCTCTGAGCTGCTTTACCTCGTCGTAACGATCTCCAAACTTACGCTGATATAGCGCGCTTAATACTTCGCTAGCCTCATTGTCGCGAATTTCATGTTGCCAGTGATTGGTAAATATGGTGTTTAGCTTGTGTGCCAAACCTTTGGACTTAAGCAGCGCCCATTCGCCTTTATCTAACCAAATAGCATTGATTGTTGGGCTTAAATCTAAGCGGTGTTCCGTGTCAGCCGAAATTTTGTATTTAGTCATCAAACCGCCTGTTTTAGGGCAAATCATGGCTTTTGATGTTTCTTGCGCTTCTATTTCAACCCCAGCATTGACGGTCAGATCGGTTTCGGGGTTTTGTGCTTGCCAGCGCAAAAAGTCACTCAAAATGATTAAATTTCCTGCGCAATCAGTGCAGGTGTGACAAGCAAATAAACCCTCTAAGTAAGATGGGTTAAGTGTTCCAGTACGGCATGAAGAGCACTTCATAAAATTATCCTTAAGTGTTGTTGGTTCTTATGTTTTTAATGTCTAAAGACTAGCATATAAATGCTACCCCAGAGAGAGGGTAGACACTAACCTTAAGTTTGGACGCGGCTTGAATAACGCCTCCCCAACTTAATCATTGGGCGTTCAATGGTTTGGTAACTGATCAGTGCAAGCAGTGCGCTGATGGTAAACGCGGCCAACATCAGTAATAGGCTATTGGTGCTATAGTTGTTGGCTAAATACAGAATAACCGTGAAATGTATTAAATAAAAAGAGTAAGAAATGTTGGCCAGCCATTTAATTAGCTTGTTACTGATGTTTTGGGTGGATAGCGCCAGAACCAGTAATGCGGTTAAACCAACAGCATAAAGGAAACTGGGTTGAAACGCGGGCGGTAAACCGTAAGGTAGCAAGACAGCCAATAAGCCAAATGCCATTAATAACACTGTCTTTGGTACTGTAGTTACAACATTTTGTGTGTGTTGCACAAGCGCGCCAAGTATGAAGAAGCAAAAAACGGCCGGGAACGCGTTGCTTAAAAATAAGGTTCTGAAGTGTTCAAGCGAGTGGCCGGTGAGTGCATGTTGATTGGGGTAAAGGTGATCTAAGTTTCCTTGGTGTGATGCGTATGCCCATGATAACGATATGAGTATGGCTACAGTGGTGGTTGCCCGTTTTTTTGAACGCAGCAGCATCACCGTAAGCGGGGCCAGCAAATACCAAAATAATTCCACAGTAAGCGTCCAGCTCACATGGAAAACATCGTACGCAACCAGTGCAACCGGAAACACATGCTGTAACGACAGCAGGTTAATCAAAATGCCTTGCCAGCCATGCTGTATGGCGGCTGGAGTCAGCACGCCTATACCAATGCCAAGAAGAATGTACAGCGCAACGTAGGCGGGAAATATTCTAAAAATACGCTGTACTGCGTAAGCCTTGGCCGGTCGTCGGGTAACGCTGTGGCTGATTAAGTAGCCGCTAATAATAAAAAATAGTTGCACACCAAATTGGCCGCCAAACTTTGAGAAAAAGGGAATGTGCAGATTAAAAGAGTGGCTGCAGTGATGAATGAATACAGACACGATGGCAAGCGCGCGTAAGGCGTCAATATTTCCTGTGTTGTGCTTCATATTACTGGTGACACGCCAAATAACGGCGCTTTATTTCCTTGTCGTGTGGAGAAGTTCGGTTTTTTTCCCGTTCAATCGTATTCTTTTATTATATGAGATTTGGTTGTATTCTGGCTAATATAAAAGCCGATAAGCCACAGTGATGAAAACGATAAAAGACGTACAAAACCGAGTAGAGCAATTTGTTAATGAACGCGATTGGCAGCCTTACCAGTCACCGAAAAATTTAGCTATGGCGCTTACCGGTGAAGTGGGTGAGTTGGTGGAACATTTTCAATGGTTAACCCAAGAAGAATCCGCTAACTTGAATGCCGAGCAGTTAAGTGAAGTGCAAGACGAAATGGCTGATGTGTTTATTTACCTCATCCGCCTGGCTGATAAATTAGAGGTGGATTTAATTCAAGCGGCCGAAAGTAAAATCAAAAAAAATGCGATCAAATACCCGATTGAGAAAGCCAAGGGTAATCAAACTAAATACACCAATCTTTAACCGGTAATTTAATTTAGAAAACCGCCGGATTGTCGTGCCCACAATTTGGCGTATTGGCCATTCAGCTTCAGCAATTGAGCGTGCGTGCCTTGTTCCACGATTCGACCTTTTTCTAACACAATTAACCTGTCCATTTGCGCAATAGTAGATAAGCGGTGAGCAATGGCAATCACCGTTTTTTCTTGCATTAAGCTTTCCAATTGCTCTTGAATGGCGGCTTCAACTTCTGAGTCCAGCGCCGAAGTGGCTTCATCAAGAATCAAAATGGGGGCGTCTTTTAATATGACTCTGGCAATGGCAATTCGCTGGCGTTGCCCGCCAGACAGCTTCACACCGCGCTCGCCCACTTTGGCATCCAAGCCTTTGTTGCCTTCGTTGTCTTCTAAATCAGCAATAAACTCGTCGGCTTTGGCCAATGCGGCTGCGTGTAGAATGTCTTCTTCGCTGGCGTTTGGCTTTCCATAGGCAATGTTCTCACGAATGCTGCGGTGCAGTAATGACGTGTCTTGCGTTACCATGGCAATATTCTGCCGTAAACTTTCCTGAGTGGCTTTATTAATGGCGTGTTGGTCGATTGAAATGGTGCCTTTCTCAATGTCGTATAACCGCAGCAGCAGGTTCACCAATGTGGATTTTCCTGCTCCTGATTGGCCAACCAACCCAATGCGCTCACCGGGTTGTACGGCAAGAGAAAAGTCTTCAATCACGCCGCTGCTCTTGCCGTAGTGAAAGGAAACGTTTTTGAATTCGATGGCGCCTTTAATGGCGGTCAGATTGCTGGCATTGTCATCGTCGGCAATGGCTAAGTTTTGAGAAATGGTATTCATGCCGTCTTGGGTAGTGCCAAATGCTTCAAACAAGCGAGACAGTTCCCAAATAAACCATTGGCTCATGGCCTGTAAGCGTAAGGTGAGTGCCCCGGCCACCGCAATGGCGCCAGCTGAAACAATAGATTGTGTCCACAGCCATATGCCAAACCCCATGGTGGCGCAGATCAATAATGCGTTATTAATGATCAGTACGGTATTGAGCTGCGTGACCAGCCGCATTTGCTGATAAACCGACACTAGCATGTCTTGCATGCTGTCTTTGGCGTATTGCTCTTCAGTGGTGTTGGTGGCAAACATTTTTACGGTGTGAATGTTGGTGTAGGCATCCACAACGCGCCCGGTCATGGTAGACCTTGCGTCTGATTGTAATGTGGAAACCGCTTTTAGCCTGGGTAAGAAAAACCGCATCACGCCAACGTATAAAAACAACCACACCACTAATGGCACGGCGAGCCGCCAGTCGCTATTGAAAAAGATAACAACGGCGCTGCTAAAGTACACGGCCACGTACACCATTAAGCCGTTCAGAGTCACCACCGAGTCGCGCACGCTTAATGCGGTTTGCATTACCTTGGTGGCAATTCGCCCTGAAAAGTCATTGGCGTAAAAAGTGGATGACTGGCGTAATAAATAGCGATGCGAACGCCACCGTATTTGCATTGCGAAGTTGCCCAGCAAGCCTTGGTGCTCGATCAATGAATCCAGTAAGCTGAGTGCCGGCCAAGCCAACAAAATAAGGGCCGCAATTTGTATTAATGTCGTTGCGTGGGTCGAAAAGAATAAGCTGGGGTCGCCGCTTTGCATCCAATCAATCATTTTCCCAATGGCGCTGAACATGTACACTTCAATGCCCGCGATGGCGGCCGACGTTATGAATAACGCAATGAGTAAAAAACGAAAAGGTTTGGTGTAATGCCAAATAAACGGCAGCAGCTTTTCGGGCGGTTGAACTACGTTATTGTCGGGGAAGGGCTCAACAAATTTCTCAAACAGTTTAAACATTACGACTCGATGCTCTTGGTTAGGTTTAAGTTTAACACTCGCTTGATTTAAAGGTCTGCGTTATTGTGGGTTTGCTTGAGGCGGATGAGCCGTTGTTAATTGGATAGAATAAAATATATGAAAATCGTATCAAACATTAAAGCCTGTGGCGGCCAGCAAATTCAATTCACTCACGCTGCGAGCACGTTGAATTGTGAAATGACCTGTTCCATTTTTTTGCCACAGGCGGCAGAAACTGAAGCGGTTCCTGTGTTGTATTGGCTGTCAGGGTTGACGTGCAATGATCAAAATTTCGTCACCAAAGCCGGTGCACAAAAAGTGGCCAACGAGCTGGGTATGGCCATTGTGTGCCCCGATACCAGCCCGCGCGGTGATAATGTGGCGGATGACCCTGAAGGCGCGTGGGATTTTGGCTTAGGAGCAGGGTTTTATGTTAATGCTACCCAGTCACCCTGGCAAGAACACTATCAAATGCACGACTACGTCAGCCAAGAGTTGCCAAAGCACATTGCGCAACATTTTAATGTTGATGCGTCTAATGTCAGCATTTCAGGCCATTCCATGGGCGGGCATGGCGCGTTGACCGTTGCGTTAACTCACCCTGAAAAATTCAAATCGGTGTCTGCGTTTGCGCCAATTGTGTCGCCGTTGAATTGCCCTTGGGGCGAAAAAGCGCTAACCAATTATCTTGGTGGCGATCGTGCTCAGTGGCAAAAATACGATGCTTGCTATTTGATTGAACACGCTAATAGCACCCAGCTGCCAATCTTAATAGACCAAGGCTCAAAAGACAGCTTCTTGGAAGAGCAACTTAAACCGCACTTATTAGAGCAGGCGGCCCAAAGCGCGAGTTATCCAATATCACTGCGTTACCAAGAAGGTTATGACCATTCCTACTTTTTTATTGCCAGCTTTATCGAAGAGCATTTGCGCTTTCATCATCGATTTTTATCGCAATGATGATGTGTGGCCTGCCGCTTATTTCCTCTTGAGGTTTAGCTGTAAGAGCGCTCTGTGTTTGAAGGTCTGCCTAATAGCAGAATCAGCAAGCAGCTAATCCACACACCGCAAGCCATGTAAAACAACACTCCGTTGTCGGTATTGCCTTGTGCATCAATCACTCGGTTTACCCCAAGTGGCGTGAATAAGTGAAAGAAAATGGCGCCTGACATAATGCTTAAGCCAAGTAAGGCGCCAATGCTGCGAGTTTTTGCGTTGATCAGCAAGCCGCTGGCAATCAGTTCGGTACTGCCAATAATCAGCCCACCATAGACGGCAAAGCTTGGGGCGATAAAGCCCAGCCCAACACCGTTCATCCATTCGGCGATGGTGGTGAAAATAATGTCGGTTTGTTCAGAGCCGGAAAATTTATACACCAACGACTGCAAAAACACGAACACTACGTACGCGATTAATAAATAAACAAATGCTTTTTTCTTATTCATACCCTTAGCCATGTGTGTTGCTTTAATATTGCCTATAGGCTAACACACACGGCGGGTTTCTTTTTTGAGCTACGTTTATTGAGCCGTTTTAACGGTTAGCATCGTCTTCGTCGAAGGCGCTTTCAATGGCCACGAAGTAATTAGGGTCTTCGACCACATTTACTTCCACCATGTCACCGGCTTTTTTGAACAAGGTTTTGCACTCGGGGCTTAAGTGAATAAGGTGCAAGGTGCGATTGTTTTTTCGGTAGCGCTCAGCAAGCGCATCAATGGCCTCAATGCCAGAGTGGTCTGCCACTCGAGAATCGGCAAAGTCGATAATTACGTCATTGTTGTCGTCTTTGGGTGTGAACTGTTCAGAAAAAGACGCGGTTGAGCCAAAAAACAATGGGCCATGGACTGTGTAGTAGTGCGAGCCATAACGATTTTCACGTTTTTCCACGCGCACTTCTTTGGCGTGATTCCAAGCAAATACCAGCGCTGAAATAATCACTCCTACAATCACGGCAACCGCCAAATCAGTGAACACGGTTACCGCTGATACGGTAATTAAAACAAAGGCATCTTGCTTAGGGACACGGCGAATGATGCGAAAACTTGACCATTCAAAGGTGCCGATGACCACAATAAACATCACGCCTATTAATGCTGCAATCGGGATTTGCTCAATGAGGCTTGAGGCCACTAAAATGAAAATACCTAAAAACACCGCCGCGCTGATGCCTGAGGTGCGGCCACGGCCGCCGGAGTTTACGTTAATCATGCTCTGGCCGATCATGGCGCAACCGCCCATGCCGCCAAAAAAGCCAGTCACTGTATTTGCCAAACCTTGCCCAAAGCACTCTTTATTGCCATTGCCGCGTGTTTCGGTAATTTCATCAATCAGGCGTAATGTCAGCAGTGACTCAATCAGGCCAATGGCGGCTAAGATCAGTGCGTACGGAAAAATGATTCTTAAGGTTTCGAATGTCAGTGGTACCGTCGGAATGTGAAAGTCAGGAATGCCGCCAGCAATAGAGGCAACATCGCCAACCACTTTGGTGTCAATATTAAAGCCAATCACCGCCAGTGAAACGACTAAAATAGCCGCCAGTGAAGACGGAACCGCTTTGGTTAGAAGAGGCAGAAAGCGAATGATGATCATGGTAACGGCAACTAGGCCCAGCATGACCGTTAATTCTGCCGATGGCAGCCAAGCCACATCAACAATGCTGCCTTCTAGGAATGTACCTTTGGCCCAACCAACGCCGTCTTCAGTGCCAAATTGGCCAAGTTGCGCTAAGAAAATAACGATGGCCAAGCCGTTCACAAAACCCAGCATAACCGGGTGTGGTACGAGCCGAATAAAACGCGCAATGCGTAAAGCGCCGGCGAGTATTTGAATGAACCCCATTAGCACAACGGTGGCAAACAAGTATTGCACGCCGTGCTGAGCTACCAGCGACACCATAACCACCGCCAGTGCGCCAGTGGCGCCTGAAATCATGCCCGGGCGCCCGCCAGCGACGGCGGTAATGAAGCCAACGATGGCTGCCGCGTACAAGCCAACTAACGGTTCCACACCGGCAATTAAGGCAAACGCAACGGCTTCGGGTACTAGCGCAAGGGCAACGGTTAAGCCAGATAAAATATCATTTTTAAGGTTGGCTCTACGTGCCGCAGTAATTTCAAACATAAGATGTCCTGTTTACAGTAAAAAGTGCATGAGCCGCTGATTGTGCGTCGGCGGCCTCATGTCGCGCGCGAATTCTAGTGTGCTAAAGACTCTAATACAATCTCGGCTAGGTTAAATAACGTTGTTTTTCGTTGCTTTACAATAGATAGTTGGATAGTTTGCTTCTATTGACAGGGTTTTACTGCAATGGGTAAGTTTTTACCCATTATTGCGTTAAAAACCTTTTCTTTGTGGCGCTTAAGGGATAAAATCGCGCGCCTTTAGAGGATTCCTGTGCTTGACCTAACGATTGAAGGGTTCGAGTATTGCTTGTCTTTTAAGCATTGGCGTTTCTAGCGTAGTTAATGACTTATATATAGTTATTTGGTTATTGACTGTCAGTTGACGCATTGATTAGAAAGATTCATGAGATTGCTTGCTTGATATAGGCGCGTTTAGCGTAAGAGTAAGCAAGCATTTTTAAAGATAAAATAGAGTACTTATTATGGTAACAATTCGTTTGGCTCGTGGTGGCGCTAAAAAACGCCCGTTCTACGGCATCATGGTTGCTGATTCACGTCGTTCACCGCGCGGTCGTTTTATTGAGCGTGTTGGCTTTTTCAACCCTCGTGCTGTTGGCGGCGAAGAGCGTTTGCGTTTAGACACCGAGCGTGTTGAATACTGGATCAGTAAAGGTGCGCAACCTTCTGATCGTGTGGCTGCATTGTTGAAGCAATACGCTAAAGGCCCAGAAGCGCTGGAAGCAGAAAAAGCGAAACTTGAAGCAGCAGCAACGGCTAAGCAAGAAGCGGCTGCGAAAGCAGAAGCGCAAGCCGTGAAAGCAAAAGAAAAAGCCGCTGCAGAAGCAAAGGCGGCGGCTGACGCTGAAGCCAAAGCGGCTGAAGCAGAAGCAGAAGCGCCAGCTGAAGAAGCTAGCGAAGACGCGGCTGAGTAACGTTTCGTTACTACTTTTGTAAGATTTGTATTAAAAAGTAGACGCCTGTTTGTAGGTCAGCTTAACTGTTTATGTATGTAGAGCTGGGAAAAATTGTTGGTGTTTGGGGTGTCAAAGGGTGGATTAAACTGCACTCTTACACCCGTAATAGAGCCGACATTGCGCAATACAAAACGTGGTATTTGTCACGACATAAGAAAGGGCCAGCGAACGATGCTAGCCCTTCTATGATAAATGTATTGCAGTGCCGTGAGCAGGCAAAGGGCATTGTGGCCCAATTAGAAAGCGTCGATGACCGAGACCAAGCGATGGCCATGAGCGGCCAAGGTGTTTGGGTGAAAGAAAGTGATTTGCCAGAATTACCAGACGGTGAGTTTTACTGGCAACAGCTGATCGGTTTGACGGTTTCAAATAATGAAAAAGAGATTGGTAGTATTCAATCTATCTTGGAAACCGGTGCGAATGATGTGCTGGTTTGCAAATCGTCAGAGGCGGGAGCGGCCGAAGTGCTGATTCCTTATACTGACGAAGTTGTGCTAGAAATCGACATTCAAGCAGGTTTTATGGTTGTAGACTGGGACCCTGATTGTTTGCTTGATTAACCCAATGGTGCTGCTAAACCGATGGTTTGTAGCGCGCAAAAACACAGAGGGCAGTTAGGGGTATGGACATACAGGTTATTTCCATTTTTCCTGAAATGTTCCTTGCGATCACTGAACATGGGGTGATTGCCAGAGCGATTAAGCAGGGCGTGTTAAACGTGTCGCTGTTAAATCCTCGTGACTTTGCCAATGATAAGCACAGCACGGTTGATGGCAGGCCTTATGGCGGTGGCCCCGGCATGGTGATGATGCCAGACGTGATGGCCAGTGTGATTGAGGCGGCGCTTGAAAATGCGCAGCAACGAAAACAGGCTGACGACAAGCTTGGAAAAACCAAAGTGGTTTATCTAAGCCCGCAAGGTCAATGCTTTACTCATTCGGCAGCAAAAAACTTTGCTGAAAACGATGAGTGCGACTCG
This sequence comes from uncultured Arenicella sp., assembly GCA_938045295.1. Taxonomy (GTDB): domain Bacteria; phylum Pseudomonadota; class Gammaproteobacteria; order Arenicellales; family Arenicellaceae; genus Arenicella. The sequence continues at coordinate 20,400 of CALINO010000062.1, read as the reverse complement.
CTGATTTTATTGGCGGGGCGCTACGAAGGTGTTGATGAGCGTGTGTTGCAGCGCTACGTTGATGAAGAGTGGTCGGTGGGTGATTATGTGTTATCCGGTGGTGAGCTGCCGGCAATGATCATGATTGACGCCATTGCGCGCTTATTGCCCAGCAGTTTGGGTAATGTTGAGTCTGCTGAGCAAGATTCGTTTTCGAACGGCTTGCTTGATTGCCCGCATTATACGCGGCCAGAACAGTTTAACGGTGAGCCCGTGCCTCAGGTGTTACTGAGTGGGGATCATCAAGCCATTGAGACATGGCGTTTAAAGCAGTCGTTAGGGCGTACGTGGTTGCGCCGCCCAGACTTGTTAGAGAATAAAGCGCTGACAGCGGAAGAAATTCGGCTGTTGGATGAATTTAAACTTGAATTCAATGGCTGTAATGGCTCTGAGTTTGAGTGATGTGATCGACTTAAGCGAGGAAGCTTGCTTGGGTTTTAATTGATAGACGGTACTTCCTGCGGCACCCGATTATTGTTGGGTTAATGACCGTACAGTATCGCCGGAGACTAAAATGACTAATATTATTGATGAAATCAACAACGAACAGTTGAATAAAGACATCCCTGAATTCGGTTCAGGTGACACTGTTGTTGTTCAAGTAAAAATTAAAGAAGGTAACCGTGAGCGTCTTCAGGCTTATGAAGGTGTGGTGATTGCGAAACGTAACCGTGGCCTACATTCAGCGTTCACAGTACGTAAGATATCGTACGGTGAAGGCGTTGAGCGTGTTTTTCAAACACACAGCCCATTGATTGATTCAGTAACGGTTAAGCGCCGCGGTGCGGTACGCAGAGCCAAGTTGTACTACTTGCGTGAGCGTACAGGTCGCGCTGCTCGAATCAAAGAGAAGTTGGGCTAAGCTTGTTATTACTTTTAAACAAGCAATATTGAGCGTTTAACAAAACTCAATACCGAAAGCTTTGAAAAAGCCGCGCCGAATATCGGGGCGGCTTTTTTGTGCCTGTTGATGAATCCGTACGCTATACTTTGAGTATGACAATTAGCCAAGACAACCTTGATCACATTGATGTGTTTGTTGACGCAATGTGGTTGGAGGCGGGCTTATCCAAGAACACCTTAAGTGCGTATCGCTCTGACCTAAATCGGCTGGCCACGTTTTTGGCTGACAAAAGTTTAATGCAAGCCGAGTCGTCCGACATTCACCGCTTTTTAGCCACCCTGATGGCCGCCGGCAATAAAGCCAGCAGCAGTGCTCGTGTGTTGTCCACATTGCGGCGCTTCTTTCGCTATCAGATTCGGCAAAACCAAATGCAAGAAGACCCGTGTCGAGACGTGTTGCCGCCAAAACTCGGGCGCCCTTTGCCCAAAACACTCAGTGAAGCTCAGGTTGAGGCGCTATTGAATGCGCCAGACGTGGAGTTAAATTTAGGCGCTAGAGATCACGCAATGCTCGAAACCTTGTACGCCACCGGGCTGCGGGTGAGTGAATTAGTGCAGCTTACCTTGTTGGAAATGAACCTTGATATGGGCTTGGTTCGAATAGTGGGTAAGGGCAACAAAGAGCGCTTGGTGCCTCTGGGTGATCAAGCCGTGGCGTCTTTGCGGCATTATTTGAATGAAGTTAGGCCCGAAATGCTTAAGCAGCGCGCGTGTGATGCGGTGTTTGTGACAGCCCGAGGCGCAGGCATGACGCGCCAAGCATTTTGGCACATCATTAAAAAATACGCGGCGTTAGCGGGTATCGACGCAGGCTTGTCGCCACACACACTGCGGCATGCCTTTGCCACGCATTTAATCAATCATGGAGCTGATTTAAGGTCGGTGCAGATGTTGTTGGGGCATTCTGATTTATCCACTACGCAGATTTATACGCACGTGGCGAAAGAGCGTTTGCAAGTGATCCACAAGCAGCATCACCCCAGAGGGTAATTGGAAGAAGCGCTTTGTTCGGTTAATTACACTTAAGGGGTAGCATATCTTATACGTTTTAGGCACAATGCCCACATAAGGTTATTAGTAACTTTGTTTGGCAGAAATGATTTCGGCCAAGAACGTAAGCTAGGGGTAGAGCGGTTAATTTGGTTTAAAATTTGCTTACTAGTTTAATTGGGTATAGATCCTTTGATCTTAATTAAGCTTGGCTAATGCGTTTTGATATGGATGTCGAGTAATACTTTAATTTTAAAGTTACGAGTAGCGTCAATAATGTGTGCGCACAAAATAGGAACAGAGTTTGGCTCTTAAAGTTCAGCTCTTAATAAGTATCTAAAAAGCATCTAAGAAACTATCTAAAACCAAGCAAAACAGTTAACTGCCAGGTCACGCAGTTGCCCCTAATTTAGTCTAAAGTTAAAGAGCGCTTGAACAGCCAACCCCACTTTAACGAATGTTCCGGCATGAGGCTTGCTTAAAATATACAGGCAAACGAGCTGACTCATGTTTTCATACCACGACTATATTGGCTGTGTTTGCCTACTGACTTAAACGATCCATTGATTACTGCAGAAATAATTCAGGCTGAAGAAGCCGGTGTAAATAATAAAAACTTAAGCCCGAAAGCAATTGAGGTAGTACAAAAATTGCAAGAATCGGGTTTTAAAGCCTATTTGGTTGGCGGTTGTGTTCGAGATCTCCTGCTCGAAATTAAGCCTAAAGACTTTGACGTATCGACCGACGCCACCCCAGAACAAATTAAAAAGATCTTCGGCCGAAATGCTCGCATTATTGGTCGACGTTTTAAGTTGGTTCATGTGCGTTACGGTTATGAAGTGATTGAAGTGGCTACTTTTAGAGCCAACGCCAGCGATCGCAAAGACGTTAACCATAATGAAATGAGCGAAGGCGACCAAGGTCAATTGCTGCGTGATAATGTGTTTGGTTCTATGGAAGAAGACGTTGTTCGTCGTGACTTTAGAGCTAACTCGCTGTATTACGACCCGATTAAAGGCGAAATTTTAGACTTTATGGGCGGTGTCGAAGACATTCAAGCAAAAAAATTAATCAGCATTGGCGATCCTAAGCTTCGCTTTACTGAAGACCCAGTGCGCATGTTGCGAGTCATTCGTTTTGCCGCCAAGCTTGGTTTTGAGATGGAGCCAGAAGCGTTAGACATGATTGAAGACCAAGGCAGTTTATTGTCTCATGTGTCTTCGGCTCGTTTATTTGAAGAAGTGCTCAAGTTATTTCACGGCGGCGCGGCTTACGACACGTATTTACTGCTTAGAAAGTACGGCCTGTTTAAGTATTTATTCCCGTTTACCGAGCAAGTGGCAATTGAAGGCGTTGAAGGCATGCCTGAGCGGGCATTGCAAAACACCGATAAGCGGGTTCGTAATAATAAACCGGTCATTCCCGCGTTTTTATTCGCCTGCATGATGTGGGATCCGGTTAAGGCTGACGCTCAGGTGCTGATGGAAGATGGCACCCCTGAAGCGCAAGCCTGGCGTATAGCCATGCACGATGGCTTAAGAGATCAAAACCAATACGTCGCGGTGCCGCGCCGGTTGGCCGATATTATTCTTGATATCTGGCATATTCACTTTCGTTTAATTAAGCGAAACCCTCGCATGGTGAAAACCAGCTTAAATAATCGCCGTTTTCGCGCCGCGTACGACTTTTTGTTGTTGCGTACCCAAGTGCACGAAGTGGATGAGGAAATAGGCGAGTGGTGGACTAAAATTCAAGAGGTCGACGCTTCTGAACGTGAAGAAATGATCGTTGAGTTGGGTGAAGTGTATAAAAAGCAGCGTCAATCCAAACACCAGCACACCGATGAAACAAACGGCAACAGTGTTGATTATAATTCTGTTAATTACAATGCGAATCAACAGGTTGGTGTGTACGACGACGATTATGGCAATAACTACGGGTATGCCGGTAATCAAACTAATACGGATAATCGCGGTGGCCAAAGCCGCAACAATCAAGGGCGTAATGGTCAAGGCCGCGCTAACAGCAACCGCAGTAATAATGGCGGGCGTAAAAAACAAACCAAACGTGGTGGCAGCCGTCGCGCTAAACCGGCTCAAAACACCGGGGGTCGCCAAGGTCGTAACAATTCTCAGGCCAATGATACTCAGGGTAATAATGGCCAAGAGCGAAAAACACACAATAATGCCAATAGATCGCGTAATGCGCGTGGTCGTAATGGCCAACAACGCCGCAATAATAATGGTGCTAACCGCGGTCGCAGAAATGGCCCGGCTAATCAAGATGCTCGCTATGTGGAGTCACGCCCGAAAGACGATTTAGGCAATCATTCTGCAGAGTCGAACAGTAATAAAAAAGTGAAAGTGCGTCGTAAGCGCCGTGTTGTCGCGCCTGATGCCAAAACCGACAACGACACACCTCATTTCTAAGCACGCGGCACGTTATTGTCACGCAGACGGGTATGGGGCGTTGTTCAAATAATTCGGTGTTGGCCTACGTAGGCCTAGGGGCCAACTTAGGCGATGCTGTTGAGCAATTAATAAGCGCGCGGCAAATGCTTTATCAACTGCCATTCGTTACGTCAGGGCGGTCGTCGTCGATGTATCAGTCGTCGCCCGTTGGTTATGATGATCAGCCTGAGTTCATTAACAGTGTGTTGGAGTTAACGATAAACGATCAGCCTGGCAGTGAAACGCAGAGTGGCAGCGCATATCGGGCCTTATTTGAGGCCATGCAGGTGATTGAAAGTACATTGGGCCGACAGCGTGTTGCTGGCAATCAAAATGCCCCTAGAGTGATTGACATCGACTTATTGCTGTATGCTGACATGCGCATACGTGAGCCCGACTTAGTGGTACCACACCCGCGAATGCATGAGCGCTTGTTTGTATTGCAACCATTGCAAGAGCTTAACCCTACGCTAGCAAAGCAATATGCGAATACTGATACGTCTGTTTTTTCAGGCCAGCGCATACAGCGTTTGCGGCTTTAATGGGGCTTTCTTTTAAGATAAGCGGTTAGCGCAATGGCTCAGTATTTTCATATACACGCACAAAATCCGCAGCGGCGATTAATCGATCAAGCGGCGGAAATACTTCGCTCGGGCGGGTTGATTGCTTACCCTACCGACTCAAGCTATGCATTGGGTTGCCATTTAGACGACAAAAAAGCCGTTGACCGAATACGTAAGCTTCGTAAGTTAGATCGGCATCATAACTTCACTCTGGTGGCGAATGAGCTAAAACAGACGGCGCAATTTGCTAAAATTGATAACGAGCAATATCGTTTGATTAAATCATTAACCCCGGGTCCGTTTACGTTTATTTTAGGTGCCAAACGTTCAGTGCCTAACCGCTTGGTGCACCCGAAACGCCGCACTATTGGTATTCGCATACCGGATCATAAGGTGGTGCAAACATTGTTAGCTGAGCTGGGTGAGCCCATCATGTCGTCCAGTTTGATTTTGCCGAATGAAAGCTTGCCAATGAGTGACCCAGAGCAGATTCGTAGCCAGCTGGAGCACGACGTTGATTTAGTGATTGATGCCGGTTTGACCCTCAATCAGCCTTCAACCGTGATCGACTGGCACGACGGAACATTGAACGTGGTTCGTCAAGGTGCCGGTAATGTTGATTTTTTGCGTTAACCTTTTTTCTCGAAAAAGAAAGGTATCTATAGAGTTGCTTGCCCGCAGGCGTTATTCTTAACCCCTTAATTTTTATTTTACTTTTTGTTATTCAATGATTTCTAAACCCGGACAATCTAATCGAATCGTTTCAGGTATGCGCCCCACTGGGCGTTTGCATTTAGGGCATTATCACGGTGTGTTAAAAAACTGGGTAGAGCTGCAAAACGAATACGATTGCTACTTCTTTGTGGCCGACTGGCATGCTTTGACCACACTCTATGAAGAGGACTCAGAAACCATTAATTCCAATGTCTGGGAAATGGTGATTGACTGGTTGGCAGTGGGGGTAGACCCAACGCGCGCAACCATGTTTATTCAGTCGCGAGTGCCAGAGCACGCCGAATTGAATTTGTTATTATCAATGATGACGCCACTGGGTTGGCTAGAGCGCGTACCCACCTATAAAGACCAGCAAGCAAAACTGAGTGAAAAAGACCTTTCTACACACGGTTTTTTGGGCTACCCAGTGCTGCAGGCGGCCGACATTTTGCTTTACCATGCATCGCGAGTTCCGGTTGGCGAAGATCAAGTGCCACACATTGAGTTAACTCGTGAAATAGCACGCCGCTTTAATTACCTTTACGGCCGTGAATCTGGGTTTGAAGAAAAAGCCGAAGAAGCGATTAAAAAGCTGGGTAAAAAAGGCGCCAAGCTGTATCGAAATTTACGCAATGCCTATACTGAGCGCGGTGATCATGAGGCACTTGAGAAGGCTCATGCCTTATTGGCCAGCAACCAAAACTTGAGTAATGCTGAGCAAGAGCGCCTTTATGGTTATTTAGAGGGCGGCGGCCGTACTATTTTGACCGAGCCAGAGGCCTCGCTAACCGAAGCATCTAAACTGCCCGGCTTGGATGGCGATAAAATGTCTAAGTCTTACGGCAATACCATTGCGCTACGTGACGACCCTGAGCGCATTGAAAAATCAGTACGAAGCATGCCAACCGACCCTGCTCGTGTGCGCCGAGATGACCCGGGTGACCCGAATAAGTGCCCGGTATGGCAATTTCACCATGTGTATTCAGAACAAAGCACGCGTGATTGGGTAGAAGAAGGCTGTCGCTCGGCCGGAATCGGCTGTATTGATTGCAAACAGCCGTTGATTGATGCGCTGTTAAAAGAGCAAAAAGACATCGCTGAGCGCGCGCAACCGTACATCGAGGACCCCACTTTGGTGCGCAATATTATTGCCGATGGCTGTGAAAAAGCACGAGAAACTGCGGATGAAACCATGGAGCAGGTGCGCGCAACCATGAATTTAGACTATTATTAGTGATCTATGTTACCTGAAGATCAAGAAAATACGCCGACAGGCGACGTGCCTGAGCCGCCAGAAGGCGATTCTCAGCCGGAAGCGCAAGGCACAATGCCCGTTGAGGGCACTGATGATGACTTAGCGTTTGCCGAGAGCGTGCGCGCTGTGGTCATGGGCGAAGTAATGAACGACTGGCCGCAAGACTTGTTCATTCCGCCCGACGCGCTAGAGGTGGTGTTAGACAGCTTTGAAGGCCCGCTTGATCTTTTGTTGTATTTAATTCGTAAGCAAAACCTTGATATTTTAAATATTCCGGTGGCCGACATTACTCGTCAGTACATGTCTTACGTTGAAATAATGCGCGCTGCAAACTTAGATCTTGCCGCAGAATATTTGGTGATGGCGGCACTGCTCGGTGAAATAAAATCACGCATGTTGCTACCCAAGCCTAAGGACGATCTTGATGATGAAGAAGATCCGATGTCAGCTCTAATCAGGCGTTTGCAAGAATACGAACGTTTTAGCGAAGCGGCTAATCAAATTGATGACCGCCCACGCATGGAGCGTGATCTATTTAAAGCAACGGTATTGTTTGACGATCCAACGCCGCCCGATGTAGAAGCTCAAGTGACGTTAGAGCAATTGGTGAAGGCGTATCAAACGGTTGTCGACAGAGCCGATGCAAATCAGCATATGCAGGTATCGCGCGAGGTATTGTCGATGCGTGAGCGTATGACGAATATCTTGCAGCGTTTGCAAGAAACAGACTATCTTCGTTTTGAAGACTTGTTTACCCAAGCCGAAGGCCGCTTAGGCGTGGTGGTGACTTTTATTGCCCTATTAGAATTGTTCAGAGACGATATGTTAGTCGTGGTGCAAACCGAGCCACTGGCCCCCATACATATTAAACGAGCGGCTTAATGAATGATGCGTTTAACTGAAAATGCATCGACCATAAAGCCAAACAGACGCTAAAAATATGAAACAAAAAGACTTGGAAATGGCAAAAGAGCAAGCGGCTGCGGAACCCGCAGAGCAAGACTCGAACAGTAAAAAAGACGGCAACGGCAGCGACAAAGAACGGCCGCCGGTTGATAGTGAGCTCAGCAATATTATTGAGGCCGCGTTGTACGCCGCCAAAGAGCCGTTAGGCATTCGTAAGTTGACCTCATTGTTTCCCGAAGACGCTCAGCCCAGTAAGGTAGATATTCAAAACGTTATCCTAATTTTACAAGAGCAATGCGAAAACCGAGGTATTGAGTTACGCCGTATTGGTTTGGGCTGGCGATACCAAACCAAAGAAAAATACGCACCGTGGTTACGCAAGCTAAGTGGCAATAAAGCGCCTAAATATTCACGCGCGCTGCTCGAAACACTGTCGATCATTGCCTATCGCCAACCGGTGACTCGCGGAGACATCGAAGAAATTCGTGGTGTTGGCGTTAGCAGTGACACTATTCGTACGCTCGAAGAGCGAGATTGGATTGCTCAAATTGGCCATCGCGATGTTCCTGGCCGCCCGGCATTGTTTGGTACAACGCAGGGCTTTTTGGAATATTTCAATATGACCGGTTTGAACGAGTTGCCTGAGTTAATCGAAAAGCGTGAACTTAGAGCCATTGCTAAAGATATGAATTTAACCTTGCCAATGGACGGCGTGCAAAACGAAACTAATACACCTGAAGCTGACATGGGCGAAGAGCAATCTTCTGAACCAGAATCGGCCGAAGTGGTTGAACTGCACCCCAAAGAGGGTGTGGGTGAAGACGCTGATATAGAGTTGGAGTCTGAAGTTGAGTTGAATTCAGAGGAAGCCGTTAGCGGCGAACAGCCAGACCAAAAACCAAGCACAGACTTCCCTGAAGAATAACCGCCACGCCAAGAATGTGACCGATGGACGACAAATTACAAAAATTACTTGCACATGCAGGTCATGGCTCGCGCCGTGAAATTGAAACGTGGATTAGCGATGGCCGAATCACGGTAAATGGCAAGCGCGCCAAGCTGGGCGAGAGAGCTTCGGCTAATGACCGTATTTTGCTTGATGGCAAATTGGTGAGTTTGTCATCAAGGCATTCGGAGTCGATCAAAGCTTTGATTTACCATAAGCCCGAAGGTGAAATTTGCACACGCAAAGACCCAGCGGGTCGGCCCACCGTGTTTGAAAACTTGCCAGCCATTATGAACGGTCGCTGGGTGTCCGTTGGGCGTTTGGATATCAATACCAGTGGCTTGTTGTTGTTTACCAATAATGGTGAGCTGGCGAATAAATTGATGCACCCATCTACCGGCCTTGAGCGTGAGTACTTAGTGCGGGTTCGAGGCCGAGCCAGCGACAAAACCTTAGAACAGCTCACTCGTAAAGGCGTAGACATTGATGGCAAACCGGCCAAATTTGAAAGTGTGCTGGCGGCGGATATGGCTGAAGAAGGTACCAATCATTGGTATCGCGTGATTATTAAAGAAGGCCGTAACCGAGAAGTGCGGCGTATGTGGGATGCGGTTGGGCATACGGTCAGTCGTTTAAAACGTGTGCGCTACGGAACCATCAAACTGACGCGTGATTTGAAGCGTGGCAAAGTCAGTAAGATGGCGCCTAAGCAATTGGAAAAAATGGTGACCGCGGTTGGTTTGCAAGATGAGTTTTCTCATCAGCTCTATTCGTCTGGCCGTGATGGTAATGCTAAATCAGGCAATAAACCTAAGCCATCACCAAAGTTTGCATCTCAACAACAAGAGAAAAATACTCGAGTGTCAGGTAAAAAGAAAGCTAAAAGAACCACTAACAGGGTTACTAAGAGAACCACCAAGCGAAATGCTGGGCGAGATGCGTCTTATTTTGAAAAGACCATGGAAAGTGGCTCAGGCTCGGCTAAGCGAGCAAGCGGTAAAGCCTACAAAAAGAAAACGAGCAATAAAAAAGTAACCCGAAAACGCTCAAGCTAATGTTTTCGGCGTCTCTGTATTTATGAAAATAAGCGTCATTACGGTTGTTTATAATTCCGCGCACACGATTGCCGATGCGTTGAATTCGGTGGCTCAGCAAACTTATTCTGATATTGAACATATCGTTATCGACGGTGGGTCTAGTGACGGCACTGTGTCGGTGATTGAGTCGCATCGAGATGCATTAGCGCATTTTGTTAGCGAGCCAGACAATGGCATTTACGATGCCATGAATAAAGGCTTGCGTTTGGCGTCAGGCGATGTGGTTGGTTTTCTTAATGCCGACGACGTGTATGCGCACAACGAGGTGCTGAGCCGTATTGCTGAACTGCATCAAGATAGTTCGCTGGACGGCTGTTACGCTAATTTGGTGTACTTCGATGACCTTAATGACAGCAAAGTACAACGCCATTGGCGGTCTAAAGATTACACGCCGGGCTTGTGTTTTAAAGGTTGGATGCCTGCTCACCCCACATTTTATTTAAAAAAACAGGCGGTTGATAACATTGGCTACTTCAAGCCAGAGCTGGGTAATCAAGCCGACTTAGAGTTCTGTGCACGAGCGTTTGAGCTGCATAATATTAGCAGCCACTACAGCCCTGAAATATGGGTGCACATGCGCACTGGCGGGGCATCACAAGCGAATGTCATCATCATGATTAAAAGCAATTGGCGCTCATACAAAGCGCTGCGAAAGCTTGGTCTGAAGCGCGACCCAGTTAGCTTTTTTGCGATTAAATTTGGCTCAAAGTTGCCTCAATTTTTTGCTCGGTCGTGATGTATGGCTAAACCGAATTCTGGTGGTTTGTCGTCGAGCTTATTGGTGCAGGCTGATATGGTGAGCACGGTTATTCCCGTGTTTAATCGCCCCGACATGATCAGAGACGCGGTTCAGTCAGTATTAGCCCAAACCCATCGCCCGATTGAAATTATTATTGTGGATGATGGCTCTACTGATAACACCCCAACGGTATTAAAGCAGTTATCTGAACAGCATGAAGAAGTGCGTGTGTTTACGCAAAAAAATGCCGGCCCTGGGGTGGCGCGTGAGCATGGCCGTTTAAACGTGCGTGGCGAGTTTATTCAATACTTAGACAGCGACGATGTGCTTTTGCCGGTTAAATTTGCTCAACAGGTGGCGGCGTTAAAATCGCAACCGCAAGCCAGTGCGGCCTACGGCAAAACAGAAGTCATTGAGTTTGATGCCAAGCCCATAGGGGTTGCGCACAGAGAAACCGGCGTAGCGCATACCGCGTTGTTTCCGTCTTTTTTATATTACCGTTGGTGGTTTACCAGTACGCCATTGTATCGGCGCTCGGTACTTGAAAAGGCAGGCCCTTGGTCTGATGCTATGAACGAAGAAGACTGGGAGTACGATTGCCGCATAGCCAGTTTGGGTGGTGGTTTAGCTTTTGTTGATGAGTTTGTGTCATTACACCGAGTGCATAAGGGGCATGCTTCTAATGACGACGCGCACTTATCGGCTGACGGCACTCGTGATGCTAATAAGTTGGCTCATCGAGCTATGTCGCGCGCTAGAATTTTTCAACACGCTAAAGATTATATGAAGCTGAATGACCGCCCTAGCTCTATAGAGCAGGATGATTGGGCGCAATTCAGTAAGTACACATTTTTATTAGCAAGGCAGTGTGCCAAAGCCGGTTTGAGCTCAGAGGCGCGAGCCATGACCACAATTTCGATTGAAGCCGTGGGCAAGAAAACACCCCAGCACTGGCTATTTTTAAAACTGGTCACCCTGTTGGGCTGGCAGCGTGCGGCTAGGGTTGTAGAGGCCACGGGCAGATGAGCACAATTGCACCTTTATCGGTCAGTGTGGTGATGTCGGTTTACGACAAACCTCATGACGTGCGTTTGACTGTCGACAGCGTGCTAGCGCAACAAGGCGTGGAGCTAGAGTTGGTAGTGGTAAGTGACGGTGCCAGTGACGACGTTAATGACGTGTTGGCAGCTTATCAGGACTCACGCCTCAATATTATTTATCAAACCAATCAGGGTTTGACGGTTGCTTTAGCTAACGGCTGTAATCACGCCAAGCACGAATACATAGCGCGGGTTGATGCTGGAGATGAAATGCTAGCTGGGCGTTTGTTGGCTCAAGCTCAAACATTAGAGCGTGATAAGAGTTTGGCGTTAGTGTGTTGTTGGGTACACATGCACACCGAAGAAGGCTTCAAATTGTACGATGTGCAATACAGTGCAAAAGAGCTCACTCAAGGGTTAAGTACAACCCAGCCTGGGCAGCTAAAGTCACCGGTGCATTCGTCGGTGATGTTTCGTAAAGCGCACTACGTGGAAGTTGGTGGCTATCGACCTGAATTTTATTTTACGCAAGATTGTGATCTGTGGGCGCGGCTATTACACTGCTACCCGTTGTCGGTTATCGAAGACGTTTTACAAAAAGCCGTGTTTTCAGCCAGCGGCATCAGTGGGTTGCATAAGCAACAACAAACAGAGTTAGCCAACTTAGTGGTGCAGGCCAATGTGCTGCGTCAACAAGGTAAAAACGACACCGTTATTTTAGAACAAGCAAAACAATACAAGTCGAATAACGATAACGTTGGTGGCCACAAAGCCGTCAGCCGATTTGCCGGCAATTATTTTATCGCCTCAGTGTTGAGCAAACAGCAACCTAAAGCCGCACTTGTTTATTGGCACAAAGCACTCACAGAAAAACCACTCGCTGTAAACGCAAGACTCAAATGGTTCGTTTGCTTATTGCGGTCTTGGTTTACAAAACAACAGTAGATTGCTTGGCGATCAGTATTGAGTGTTCTTACGTTAATTTAAAACGTTCATTCACTATCAATAATTTTTAACGCGGCACCTTGGCGTTGCTTATTGGCACTGAATAATTGTAAATAGGCAGGAGTAATCTGTTGCGGCGCTACCAAGCTGTCTTGAGATTCGCCGGGGTGAGAACGGCGTCTAAAACTGGTGCGTACTGGGCCGGGGTCTAGTGAGTTGACTTTAATGTTGGTGGTGTTTTCTAACTCTTGTGACCATATGGTCATTTGCGCTTCTAGGCCTGCGTAAGCAATGGCATAAGCACCCCAGTACGCTGCGGCTTGTCGGCCAACGTCGGCTGATGTAAACACGATGTTGGTGTCGTGTTCTTGCTTTAACAGTGGTAGGCAGGCTCGGGTTAGAAAGTAGGGGGCATGCAGATTGGTTTGCATAACCGAATGCCAATATTCCATATTGTATTGATCAAGAGGGCTGGGTGAGCCTAAGTCGGCGGCATTGTGTAATAAGCCATCAAGCTTGCCTATGTCGTCATGAATGGCTTGGGCAAAAATGGTGGCCGACTCAGGCGTTACGTCCATTAAATCAACAGGCAGAATAACAGGCTCAGTAAACCCACGTTCCACGATCTGGTCGTACAGTTTTTCAAGGTGGCGCGCTTTTTTATCTAACATCAAAACGGTGGCGCCGTGCTCGGCAAATGCAATGGTCACCGCTTTGCCTATGCCATCAGCCGCGCCGGTGATGAGAATCACTTTATCTTGCAAGCAGTTTGGTTGCGCTTGAAAGTGTTGCCAGTCAAATGTTGTCATGGTGGTTAGTTAGCGTGTTGAATTAAATCTTGCACTAAATTGAGTAAGCCGGTGGGCTTTCTCACCATATATTTAGCTTGCCAAGTGTCTGGGGTTTCGGTGTCACCAATGTAGCCCCAGAGTGCCGCGGCGGTATCCATGCCCGCGGCATTGCCTGCCTGAATGTCGCGTAGGTGGTCGCCTACGTATAAGCATTGGCTGGGCGCGAGGTTAAGTACCATACAGCTGTGCAGCATGGGCACTGGGTCTGGTTTGCGTACGGGCAAGCTGTCGCCGCCCAGTAAAATACTGCAACGCTCAAATAAGCCTAAGCCAGATAAGACGTCTTTGGCCAGTTCTAATGGTTTGTTAGTGATAACGCCCCAACGTATGTTGCTTGATTCGCAGTACTCGAGTGTTTCTAGCAAGCCGTCGTAAACATGGCTATCCACGCATACAAATTCTTTATAGATGGCTAAAAATTCTTGCACAAGTTCGTCAATGCCGTGATCGCCTAAGCGTTCACATTCGGCTGGCCCAAAGCCGTGCACTACTAACGCGCGGCCCCCATTAGAAACTAGCTTACTGGCCACTTCTGAGTCTGTTTTGGGTTTGTCATGCTTTTCCAATAAACGGTTAAGCGCGCCAACCATATCTGGAGCCGTATTAACAAGCGTGCCGTCTAAATCGAGTAATAGGGCTTTTAATTCCATGTGCTAATTGTTTGGTTTTTAAATATGATTAGGCGGTTTTGCGAGTGTGCATCATGTAATTCACATCCACCCCTGGTGCCAACTTATAACCCTTGGTAAAAGGGTTGTAGTGCAGACCGATCATGCGTTCTAAATGTAAGCCTGCGCTCTGGGCGTATTCGTTTAATTCTGACGGTTTGATCAGTTTGCTGTATTCGTGAGTGCCTCGTGGCAGTAAGTTAAGCACGTATTCAGCGCCGACAATGGCAAATAACCACGCCTTTGGGTTGCGGTTAATGGTGGAAAAATACACGTCGCCACCCGGTTTGACTAATCGCGAGCAGGCTTCAATCACCGACGCCGGCTCTGGCACGTGTTCAAGCATTTCTAAACACGTGACCACGTCATATTGTTCCGGTCGTTCTTCGGCCAGCTCTTCGGCGGTGATTTTTTTATATTCTACTTCTAACTCGCTTTCGAGTAAGTGCAGTTGCGCCACACTCAGTGGTGCTTCGCCCATATCAATGCCGGTTACCTGAGCACCAAACGCGGCCATGGCTTCGCTGATTAAACCGCCGCCACAGCCAACATCAAGAACCTTTAGCCCGTTAACGGGTGAGTGCAGGTTAATGTACTCGGTGCGCAGCGGGTTGATGGCGTGTAATGGGGCAAACTCGCTCTCAGGGTCCCACCATCGAGACGCAAGGTCTTCAAACTTTTTGATTTCACTTGGGTCTACATTCGTCATTGTTGCGTTACTCATGATGCTGGTTTATTTGAATTGGTTGGTTGGCCGCTATTGTTTGATTACTGTTGTTTGGCATTACGATTCTTGGTTAGCGGCGCTAATGCGTTCGCCCCACTGAGCGGCATTGTTTAAGATTTTCTGGGTGTCGGCACCGGTAAGTTCGCCATTCTTTACCCGTTGTTTGCCTTGAACCCAAACGTCACTCACTTGCTGCCTGGAGGCACTGTACACAACTTGGGCTAAGGCGTCATACACTGGCTGAGTGGAAATATGGTTCAGATTAATGGCGGTAATATCGGCCGATTTTCCTATTTCTAAAGAGCCGATTTCATGCTGCACATTGAGGGCCTTTGCGCCATTAATGGTTGCCATTTCAAGCGCTTGCCACGCCGGTAATGCGGTGGCGTCATTCGCTGTGGTTTTTGCTATTAGGCTGGCGGTTTGCATTTCGCCCAACATGTCTAAATCATTGTTGCTGGCTGCACTGTCGGTGCCTAAACAGACATTGGTTCCGGCATCCAGCAAGGCAGAAACGGGGCAGTGCCCACTCGCTAGTTTTAGATTAGATTCTGGGCAATGCACGATGTTGACGCCTTGTTGGGCACAAAGTTGAATTTCCTCATCTGTGAGTTGCGTCATGTGCACGGCCATCATGCGAGGGTTGAGTAAACCCAGTTGATTTAAGCGTTCAAGCGGGCGCTGTTGAGTTTGCGCTAGTGAGTCAGCCACTTCTTGGTGAGTTTCGTGCACGTGCATGTGAATTTGCACGTTCAGTTCATCGGCTAACGTGCGTACTCGTTCCAGAGGGCCATCTGACACAGTATAAGGCGCGTGTGGCCCCATGGCTGTATTGACTCTGGATAATGAACGCACCTCGTCGTGGGTATCCAGGCCTTTCGTGAAGTATTCGTCTGCGCTACCAGCCCACACGCTGGGAAAGTCAATCACGATCATGCTGACAAATGCGCGAATGCCCATGTCTTGTGCCGTGCGGGCAACCACATTGGGGAAGAAGTACATGTCATTAAAGCAAGTGGTGCCACTTAATAACATTTCCGCAATAGCGAGCTCGGTGCCGTCGCGCATAAATTCTGTATTCACCCATTTACCTTCGGCTGGCCAAATATGATCGTTCAGCCACGTCATCAGTGGCACATCATCAGCCAAGCCACGAAATAAACTCATGGCCGCGTGTGTGTGGGCGTTAACTAAGCCGGGAATCAGCGCTTGATCAGCAAGGTCCGTGACATTGGCATTAGGGTACCGTGTGCTGGCCTCTTGCGTGGGTAATATGTCTTTTATATTGCCGTTTTCAATAACGATGCTGTGCTGTTCTAGCACCGTGTTGCGAGGCACAACAGGTATTACCCAACGAGCTGATAAAATGTGAATGTCTGAATCCATAAAATGCGTCTTAATGTTGTTGGTACACGAAGTTTGCCACGTGATTGGCTGTGCCAAAAACACGGCAATACATTCTGCACGTTGGGATTGTAATATATACTACGCATTTGAGCGTATATATTTACTAACCCAGCCTAACTGTAGGCGATTATTTGAAAAACAAATGCATATTTTAATTACCGGCGCAGCCGGTTTTATTGGCGCCGACCTCGCGCTGAAGCTTTTGAGTCAAGGGCACAGCGTTGTTGGTATTGATAATTTCAACGATTATTATGACATCTCGTTAAAAAGAGCACGAATAGCGCAAGTACAAGAACACCCGCAAGCCGACCAGTTTTCTATTGTGGAAATTGACATTGTGAATAGGCCGGCGATGGCAGCGTTGTTCAGTGATAACCGTTTTGATGTGGTGGTGAATTTGGCGGCGCAAGCTGGCGTGCGCTATTCGTTAGAGAACCCAGAATCGTATATCGATTCCAATCTGGTTGGTTTTGGAAATATTCTTGAAGGTTGCCGACACAGTAAAGTGCCACACTTGGTGTATGCCTCATCGAGCTCAGTGTATGGAGCTAACAAAAACTTTCCGTTCCAAGAAAATGATCGAGTCGATAACCCTGTGTCGTTGTACGCTGCCACCAAAAAAGCCAATGAATTGATGGCGCACAGTTACGTGGATTTGTATGGCATGCAATGCACAGGTTTGCGTTTCTTCACAGTGTATGGGCCATGGGGTAGACCTGATATGGCGCCATTTCGTTTTGCCTCAAGAATGCTTAAAGGCGAGCCGATACCCGTTTATAACAACGGCAATATGATTCGTGATTTTACTTACATTGATGATATTACCGAAGGCGTTAAATTAGTGGTTGAAAGTGATGCTCAACAAGGGCAGTACAGTGTGCTGAATATTGGTCGCGGTGAAAAAGTGCAACTTATGGACTTCATTGACGCGTTAAGCCGCCATTTAGGTGTTGAAGCCATCATTGATATGAAACCAATGCAAGATGGCGATGTGCCAAGAACCATGGCCGACACCACGCAGCTGCAAACTAAGTACGGTTATTCACCGTCAATTTCGGTTGACGAAGGTGTTGCGAAATTTGCTGGGTGGTATAACGAGTATTACGGATAATGCCAATATTCTTTCACTCAGAAGCCCATTTATGGATCGCCTACACACTGTTCTTTAATGGTTTGTTATTGAATCGACTGTTTAGCGAGCGCTCGTCTCAGTATGAGTGCTTAATGCGTCCATTTGAAGCTCAAGTAATTATGAGTTTCGCGTTATCGTTAGGGTTGAATGGTGTTGTATTGGTTGTTCTGGATCAGCTTGCACTGCCATTTTCTTATGCACGCAATGTGCTGTTTTTAATTAGTGGCTTTTTGTTGTTGTATACGGCTTGGAAAAAAAACCTTTTGAATTGGAGGCCTCAATTTAATTTGCTTGCTCTACCTTTGTATTTTGTCATGTTTGTTGTTTTGTTTTACAACGGAGGCATGATTGATCAAGTGTCGGATGCGTGGTGGCACATGTCATTGGCTAACAAAATAGGCTTAGCTGGTTCCCTTACATTAGAGCAAGGTCATTTAACCGGAATTTCAGACCGTTACTACCCACCGCTTTGGCATGGAAACTTGGCTCTTATTAGCGAAATCTCAGATCAGCTCTTGCCAGCTCTTTGGAATGCCTTCACAGCATGGGGAGGGGCTTTAAAACTAATGGCATATTACCTTTTTGGGCTTGGATTATTTAAAGATAAGAAAATTGCTTTACTCGGAGCTGTTATGTTTGCGCTCCTGCCTGGTCTGGGTAATAGTTATATGAGAGTGTCAGCTTGGCCGTCTCACATTTCATATATTATTTGGTTTTTCTCTTTATACGTAATATTACATTTTTTAGATGTAGTAAATTCGAAAGAAAATACCTTTATTAGTTATTGTCGTGCATCATTTCAGTATTTAGGGGTAGTAGTTGTGCTGGGCTTTTTATTGTTATTGATCATATTTCTTCATCAATTTGAACTGCTTTTGTTCGTTTGTGTTTTTTGTGTTTATTTTATAGGTGGGTCTGTTCGTAGGTGTTTTGATCTTGAAGCATCTAATGCCACTTATGTAAATCATGCTTTTTTTATAATGCTATATCGATTGCTTCTTGTCGGCCTGATTGTGACGTCAATCATTGTTCTTATAAACAAGCAGTTGAAAATAGGTGAGTATGATTATTGGCTTGTACTCAGCTTTCCTCTGTTCATATTTTTTGCATTATTGGCAGCTGATTTTCTGGTAAACAATCATAGAAAAATATCTCAAAGTATTATAATTGTAGTGATGGTTGTGCTTTTTATATCCATAGATTACCAACACTTTGCATCACTATTTAGACCGGAGTTGGAATTGCCTAGGAGCGGTTCTCACGAGCATCCGGTAATGTCAATAGGTTGGTTTGGAATGCAGTTGGTTTTGCCTGGTTGGCATTTGCAATTGAGAGAGGGGCTTTTATGGAGTGGTGTCGTTGCCGGTATTGTAAGTTTTTACCTTGCTGTATCTAAACGCTCACCTGAGTGGATCTTTGTTTCTGCAAACATAGTTTTTACATGGTTTTTGTGCACGTCACCATACTTTTATCAATGGCTTACTGATGTGCTGCAATATCATTCTGTTTGGCGCTTCGCTATATTGAGTTTCCACCAGCTTGCTATTGCTGCATTTATAGTCTGCTTAGTTAGGCGGTTGATTATGTTAATTGAAGTGAGATCGGTATGACGACTGCTTATGATAACTATTTAATCAAAATTTTTGTGTGTGTAATTGGTTTGATTTGTGTATTTTTTTTGGTTTTTTTAGATTCGAAATTTCACTTTGACAAAAATTTAATTGAGTTAAAAAAAACGGTCAATTCTGCTCAAAGGCATTGGAATGTTTTCTTTGGACAGGGGCATGTTTATGAAAGTGGCGGATTAAAGCACCTTGAAGATTTTAGAAAATTAGAAGGTATTATTGAACCTAACACTGCCGTATTTGCTGATATTGCTACTAGTTACTACATGGCTTCTTCTTTACCAGTTTATGTAAGGAACGTTAATCGACATCACGGAAGATACAAGTCCTATGAGTGGGGCTCTTTATTGAGTTCTAATATCGCTTGTTATATTGACGTGCCAAATAACTTGAAGCATTTTAAAGAGTTTTTGAGTTATGAAGAGACTCGAGCAAGTGCTAAAAAAATTGCTCCTATTCGATACCTGATTATTAATGTGGACGTGTATAATGTTAACTTCAAATATGATTGCTTGTCGCAAACTCGTAGAGCAATGTTGGAAGTAGTAGACTCTTTCGCTAAACTTGTCTATGAAGGAAAAACACTTCAGGTTTACCGATTAAGAACAGCTCCTGTATACAGCTATTGAATACTACTCCATAAATTAAGTAGATGGTATTCAATGTAAATAAGGTGATTTTTCGGTCAACTAAAGCGCTTTTCACAATGAAAATTAGCTGATTACAGGTTGTTAATGGAGGTTATGTAAGGTTGATGGTGGGCTTGATCTGTGGTTAGATAAGTTCTGTATTTTATTTTGAAATCATATTCAGAGTAGCCTCTTTAGATTATTTTATTCAAGTTAAACAGGTCACCAAATACACTAAAAACACTTGCAACCATTGCGCAAATTGTTAAAATCAAGTTCGAATATCCATATTAAACTCATTAAAGAGGCTGTAGTTATGTTAAAAAAAGTATTAAGTGGTTTATTGTTGTGTCTATCCTTCATCGGAACAGCTAATGCGGGGAGTGTTTCAGGTGAAACTATTACAGGTACAGGCTGTAATAGCTCGGGAATTTGTTTTATTAATATGTCTGGAGATCCTTTTGGTCCATCAGCATGTCAAAGTCGCCAAGTGACGTTTAATGGTAGAACAGCAGATGGTAAAAGCTTTTTCGCTTCAGCCTTAACTGCGAAAGTTTCTGAAAGTGAAGTTCGTTTAGGCTTTTCTGATTCAGAGTGTAACGGATCAAACCCGAGCCTCACTTTTTTGACTATTTTGTAATATAACAAAACGCAAAAAAACATATAAAAAGAAGGGCAGAGCTACTTACTATAGCTCTGCCCTTCTTTTTTATTGGCTTCTGATAACCTTCCTTAGTGCTATTTATCTACCACCCTTCTTCTGCTAAATAGTCA
>CALINO010000061.1 GCA_938045295.1 uncultured Arenicella sp. | reverse complement strand
CTTTTTTCCCACCTTTGAATTTTTATACTTATAAAAAATGGGATTTTCACACTTTTTTTGCCAAAGAGAACAAATTGATATTTTAAAATGGGAAACAGTACTACGTGGTAATTTTAAATGTCGGATTTCAAAATCGGAATTCCAAACCTAAATAAATCTTTGGAGAACGAACTGGACGTGGTTGAAGGCATGCAGTTTGACCGTGGTTACTTGTCGCCATACTTCGCGAACAAGCAAGACACCATGATTGCTGACCTTGAGAACCCAATGATCTTGTTGCACGACAAGAAAATCTCAAACATCCGTGATTTGTTACCAACTTTGGAAGCCGTTGCTAAAGCGGGCCGCCCATTGTTGATCATCGCCGAAGACGTTGAAGGCGAAGCATTGGCTACCTTGGTAGTGAACAACATTCGCGGCATCGTAAAAGTATGTGCGGTTAAAGCACCTGGTTTTGGTGATCGTCGTAAAGCCATGTTGGAAGACATTGCTATCCTAACGGGTGGTCGTGTAATTTCTGAAGAAGTGGGCATGAGCCTAGAAGGCGCTACGTTGGAAGACTTAGGTTCAGCTAAGCGCGTTCAAGTTTCTAAAGAAAACAGCACCATCATTGATGGCATGGGTGAAGCGGCTCAAATTTCTGACCGTGTTAACCAAGTGCGTGCTCAAATCGAAGAATCTTCTTCGGATTATGACAAAGAGAAAATGCAAGAGCGTGTGGCTAAATTGGCCGGCGGTGTTGCATTGATCAAAGTGGGTGCGGCCACTGAAGTGGAAATGAAAGAGAAGAAAGCACGTGTTGAAGACGCGTTGCACGCAACTCGCGCTGCGGTAGAAGAAGGCGTGGTACCTGGTGGTGGTGTTGCTTTGGTTCGCACATTAGATGCGGTTGCTAAAGTAAAAGGCGACAACGCTGACCAAGATGCTGGTGTTAAAGCTATTTTGAAAGCGATTGAAGCGCCATTGCGTCAAATCGTAGACAACGGTGGCGACGATGCGTCTGTTGTGTTGAACGAAGTACGTAACAACAAAGGCACTTTCGGCTACAACGCTGGTTCTGGTGAGTACGGAGACATGATTGAAATGGGTATTCTTGACCCAACAAAAGTGACTCGTACTGCGTTGCAACATGCCGCGTCAATCGCAAGCATGATCATCACTACTGAAGCGATGGTAACCGATGCACCACAAGACGCAGCTGCGGCTCCTGCAATGCCTGATATGGGCGGCATGGGTGGTATGGGCGGCATGATGTAAATCATGGCGGCTTAGTGTAAAGCGGTTGGTTTGTTCCCCCGCTTTACATTACATTGCTCTTAAATAAAAAAGCCCCATGACTTTTTCAGTCATGGGGCTTTTTTTATGTTTGATTATTTAAGTTGCCGCCTTATTAAAGGCTGGCTTCAAACGATTGCCAGTCTCGAGTAATTCGTTTTTCATCAATTAGGGTGCGCTGTATTGTTTGACCATCGCGCAGCCATTGCCAAACGCGCGTACGGTAATTCTCGCAGTCGGAGATTTGAATCATTTCGTACAAGTACAGATTCGGCTCACCCACGCGAGACCAATGCAATAGCACGGTACGCTGATGGTCGTCTTCGGCTGCGGCCGCGGCCCAGCCTTTAATCAGGTCGTTGTCGAAAATCAATTTTGAACCTTCCATCTGGCCTTTAAAATCGCGCACGTCTGTATCACCGTTTTCCCATGTGTAATGATTGGTTTGGTGATACGTAGACGGCGTGTCTTTAGGTACGCGGCAAATTAAGCGTGACTGATGAGCATCAATTTGCTTGCCATTCACATCAACATAACGATACCAGCCTTCCCATACACCTTCGTGTATTGCGAGTTCGGGAAAAGCCTCTTTAACTGAGTTTTGATTTTTCATAGTGGAATTCATCGTGAAATAAAAGTGCTAACTAATCAGGAGGGGAAGTAGCAAATTAATGGATAACTAACGAATGGATTAAATCATTGGTACTACTGCCCGGGTTGTTTTTAACCAACCGATTTACTTTCTTTAAAGGCGTTAATCTGGTCACACGTATACCCTAAGTCTTTTAACACTTGATCAATGTCTTGGCTGGGTTGTGGTAGGTCGCGTCGAGCAGAAAACTTGTGGCCATTTATCTCTAACGGCAGCGCTGGTAAGCGCGTTTTTTTGCCGGCCGTATCGCCTTCGGTTAAGGTCAGTTCAACCAAACCATTGGCGTTGTTAAGGTGTTCATCATCGAACAGGTCATGAGGCGTATTAATCGGCGCGAACGGAATGCCGGCACGATCGAGCTTTTTGCTCAGCTCATCGGCCGTTAGCTTGGAAAATAAGGCTTGAATAACTGGCAGAATGCGATCGCGTTGTTCAACGCGTTTATTGTTTAAATCCAGGCTTGCGTCTTGTTCGAATTCGGTTAGTTCAAATTCTTTGCAAAAGGACTTCCACAGTGTGTCGCTGACCACGCCAACGAAGATACGCTCATCGTTTTTGCAGTGAAAAATATCGTAGACAGACCACGCTGACTGACGTACAGACATTGGCAATGGTGCCGTACCTGATACCGCTTCTTGCGCCATGTGTTGGCCAACCATGAATGCCGTGGTTTCAAATAATGAGCTTGATACCAGGCTGCCTTTGCCGGTTGTGTGGCGTTTTTCAATGGCTGAAAGAATGCCAATCACACCAAACATGCCGCCGGTAATGTCAATTACCGAAGAGCCAGCGCGCATGGGTTTGTCTGGAAGCCCGGTCATGTACGCCAGGCCGCCCATCATTTGTACGACTTCATCCAGTGCGGTGCGGTGTTGGTAGGGGCCAGAAAGAAAGCCTTTAAGTGAGCAGTAAATCAAGCGAGGGTTTAATTCGCTCAAGGCCTCGTAGCCCAAACCTAACTTGTCCATGGCACCAGGGCGAAAGTTTTCAATCACCACGTCTGCGTCTTTAATGAGTTGTTTAACTACGTTAAGACCGTCTTCAGACTTCATGTTCACACAAACGCTTTTTTTATTGCGGTTGTACATTGGAAAGTAGCCTGCACCTGAGCCTTTTAAGCGCCGCGTATTGTCGCCGCCTAACGGTTCAATTTTGGTTACATCGGCGCCTAAGTCAGCAAGAATAACTCCCGTGGCTGGCCCCATCACCATGTGAGTCAGTTCAATAACTTTAATGCCAGATAACGGTAATGTGCTTTCATTCATCGTCTTTTCTTTTTGTCTATGGCGCCATTGCTGTGGCGTGGCGCTCTGTTAGGCTTATGTGGGATAAATCCCCTATTTGTTATTATGATATAACAATATATCATTCAGTCAAACTTTACCACGTCAAATTGCGCAAAAAGTGAATGAATAGTGGCGTTTAAGCCTATTTTTGACACAGAAAGTTTATAAGCGCGCTTCGTTGCAAAGCGTGCGTTGAAAGCATTCGGCATCTTTAAACCAGTGCCAAGTACGAACTCGTTGTTGTTGATCATCGCCCATTACAATGGCTTCAAGAAAGGAGGCTCCAGGTAAGTCTTTTCGATCTAACTCAAGCAAAAATAGACGCGGAGATGCTTGCCAGCCCCAACCGCTGAACGTCTCGGTGTCCCACCAAATACGGTCGTCGCGCAGTATGCCAGAAAATTCTACTTTGTGTTCGCGGCCATCATCCCAAGTAAAGTGGTTACGTTGAATGTAGACCACGTCACCGTCATCCGGAAACACACACTCAACGCGGCTTTTATGCCGGTCTGTGATGTTGCCAGCGAGATCAATGTACTGGTACTCGCCCACCCAAACGCCTTCGTGTTCAAGAGTATTGGGCATGATTTTTTTTAGTGGGTTGGTCATGATTCAGTCCAGAAAATTACGTATTTGTTGGCCAATTTCTTGTGGCCATAAGGCAAGCGCACCATGCCCCCATTGTGGAAAATCGCGTCGATGGCCGTTATTTAAGTAAGCGTCTACGCGCTTTGTGTGCTCGTGCAAGTCATCACCAAAGTTCATGATAAAGATTGGGTGCGATAAGCTGGCTAAGTGCTCTAAATACTGTTGCGAATACTCAAAGGCCGCTTTATGGCCATCTTCGTAGCGGCTGCCAGAACGCAAATTTTCCGCCATGGATTGGGCGGCCTGCTCTAGGGTCATGCCGGGCCCGCGATAATGCATGATGCGTGACCACATGGTGCTAAAACGAGTGCCGGCTTCATCGAGCTCAATTGGTGAATAATACGATTCAAATTGATCAACCTCTTGCTGGGTAAGCACTGGGGCGGAGATCTGCACAATTTTTCTAACGCGCTCAGGCAACCGTTTGGCAATATTGACCGACACCATAGAGCCCGTGTGATAACCCACAAAGTCAACCTTGCTTAATTCAAGATGGTCAAGGGCGTCAATGATCGAATTGGCGTAGTGATCAATGCTGGGCGTGATGCCTTCGGGTAGTGGTTCAGATTCGCCGTAGCCTGTGTAATCCGGGGCCACCACCAAACGATCTGTGGCCAGCTCTGGCATTAATGGCACGAACGTGCGGCCAGACTTGGGCATCATGTGTAAACAGACGGTGGGCGTGCGCACAGAAGAATGGCCAGCCACCCGTAGGTGAAGCTGGCCATTGTTTGTGTCTATGAATTGTCGCTTAACGCGATTGTTAGTCATAGATGAAAGCTATTTTAAAAGCGATAGCCTATGTCAATGCCATACGTGGCTGGCTCTGCAGCGTACTGAAAATCATTGCCTGACGATACACGTGAGTACTCTTCATCGGTAATGTTTTTTGCCCATGCCGCAAAGCGCCAACCAGAATCATCCGGCGTGTAAGCAATTCGGGCATTGACCAACGTTGACACGTCAACCACAGATGTGGTTGGGTTGGCAACTAAGTTAAACGAATCGTCTTCAAAAGCCAGGTCTAGGTTGCCGGTTAAGCGGCCGTTTGCCATTGGCTGAGTGTATTGAAAGCCAATAGAGCCTTTGTAGCTTGGTGCATTTTTTAATTCCAGTTGTAAGGCGCACTCGACTGAAACAACACCGCCACACACGTCACTGGCACCGGCGTTTGATAAGCCGCCCGCTTGCTGTAAGGTTAATTCAGTGTATTCACCATCCAGTAGGCCCAGCGTGGCACTGATGCTGAAATTTTCACTGAGTAAAAAGTCGGCTTCTAATTCAAAACCGTCTATTTCCACTTCAGCCACATTGAATCGAGTAAAGCCTAAGCCTGGTACTGTGGCACCAATTTGTAAGCCTTCGTAGACGTTTGAAAATAACGACGCGTTGAGTCTAACGCGGTTATTAAATAACAAAGTTCTTAAGCCCACTTCAAAGGTATCTAACTCTTCTTCATCAACCGGCAAAAAGCAGGCTGCTGGTGAAAAACAGTCGGGCGACCAACCGCCACTTTTAAAACCCGTAGAGTAAGAAACGTAACCAAACACATCGTCGGTAAATTGATGATCTAGATTGAGTCGATAAGTGGTGTTACTAAAATCGCGCGACTCCGTTCGGCCTAAGCCAAAAAATACAGCGCGGCCTATTAGATCTTTGGTTTCATCGGTATAGCGCACTCCGCCAGTAAAGCTGGTGGCGTCAGAAATATTGTACGTACCTTGGAAAAAAGCTGCTTTAGCTTCTGTTTCAACACCTAATTCCGAAGGGAAGATAAACACTGAATCAAGTTGCACATCCTCTTGGAAGAAGAATACGCCGGCAACGTAATTAAAGTTTGAGTCTGAATTCGATGTGATTGTGAATTCTTGGCTAAATTGGTCTTGGTCGGTTTCTTGCGTGTAAGGGAATGAAATTCGGCTAGACAAGTCGTCTTCCAGGCTGCGTGAACCAGTGATTGACTTTAAGGTGAAGTTTTCATATTCGCCTACTATTTTTAATGCAAGGCCTTGAGATTCAACTTCGCTGCTGTAATCGGTGAAACAGCCAATGCCTAAGAAGTTGGCCGGTGTGGCTGCGCTGCAGGTGACGCCGGCATCAGGCCCAATAGTGAATAAATCATTATCGGTGTCTCTGGAAGGCCCTAACGTATCTGGGATTGGGTCTGAATCGTCATTGGTTCTGTCGAATAGCAGGTTCGCTGACCAGTTGTCATTAAATTGATGTGCCAATGACAGACGAATGGCTTGGGTGTCTATTTCGCCAACATTTTGCCCAGCCAGTGCGGCAAAGTCGCCATTCGGGTTTAAGGTGTGAAAGCCGTCACGACTGCGAGACAGTACGCTTGCACGCAATGCGGTGTTGTCGCCGAGTACGAAATTGGCAACGCCCTTGGCGTCAAATCGGCCGTCGGTGCCCACCGTAAAACCAATGTCGTATTCACCGCCTTCGGTTGATGGCGCAACACTGTTTAATCGAATGGCTCCACCATTAGAGTTTCGTCCATACAGCGTGCCTTGAGGGCCACGAAGTACTTCAACTTGAGCTAAATCAACCAGATCGAACAAGGCGCCAACCGCACGGCCAATGTAGACATCGTCCACATACACCCCAACGGCGGGCTCGGCACTGGCACGAGATTCATCTTCACCGGCGCCACGAATAAATAAGCGCGCGCCACTGGAGGTGCCGGTATTGGTGGCTAAACTTAAATTAGGTGCCGCGTATTGCAAGTCTAGAACGTTGGCGATTTGCTTGGCAGCCAGATCTTCGGTGGATATGGCGGTCACCGCTACCGGAGTTGATTGCAACGACTCTTCGCGACGCTGGGCGGTTACTACCAGCTCTTCAAGGGTTAATGTTGGTTCGGGTGCTTGGTCTTGGGCGTGGCTGGGCAACGCCAATGTACACATGATGGCCGCACTGACAGCCGCACTGATTGGTAGCTTTCTCATCTCCGTCTTCTCCTATCTCTTATGGTCACTTTTGTTTTATGTACTCACAAAAATATGAATACTTCTCACATTAGAGAGCGATGATCTTATCAACCGCTCATCGTGATTTTGTGCAGCGTTTACCTTAAAACAGGAGAGTAGATGGTCGTCTCGCTGTAAGAGTAATCACCACTTATTATTAGTTTTACTACAATACAGCATATAGGTGAACACTTATTTGACATAAAGTCATATTATTATATCTTTTAGAGTGGTTTTTATTCTGAGGCGATCTTAACCAGCGCTTTTCCTCGGTTTTCACCGTTCATTAGGCGGCAAAATGCCGCGGGTGCGTTGTTAATGCCGTGGGCAATGTCTTCTTGCATGGTTAATTTTCCACTGCCGATGTGGCTTAAACAGTCGGTGATAAATTCATCACGCCGTGGTTCCCAGTCGTACACCACTAGGCCTGTGAGTGTGGCTCGTGCACCAATAATCGGCCCCGGCATTGGCCCTGGCGTGCGGGTCGGCTTGTTGTAGTCTTCCATAAGCCCGCACAGAATGACGCGCGCATTTAATGCTAATTTGTTGCACACCGTGTTTAAGGTTTCGCCGCCCACCAAGTCAAAGTAGATATCAACGCCGTCTGGGCACAGCTCGTTCAACCGTTCAGCTAAATCTTCCGTTTTACGATTAATGCATGCATCGTAACCAAGGTTATTGATGGCATGCGCGCACTTTTCATCTGAACCCGCAATGCCAATGACACGGCAGCCGTGAAGCTTGGCTAATTGGCCAGCGGTTGACCCTACCGCACCGGTTGCTGCAGGAATTAACACCACGTCGTTAGCCTTTGGCTTGGCAATCCAAATTAGGCCTGCGTAGGCGGTGAGGCCAGGCATGCCGAGCAATGACAAGCCGTACGACATGGGCGATATTTTGGGCGATTGTTTGCTCAGCTCAGACGCTTTGTGTACTGAATATTGTTGCCAGTTACCGAAGCAACGAACGATGTCGCCCACCGCAAAATCAGGGTGCTTTGACTCAATCACTTTTGAAATGGTTTCACCGCGCATGAGCTCACCAGAAGAGACCGTTCCCGACATGTGTCGGCCAGCCATTTGGCTGCGCATGTACGGATCAAGTGAAAGGTATTGAGTGGCGCACAATACTTGCCCGTCGTCAGGCTGAGGCATGGGCGTTGGCACAACTTGAAAGTGTTCAGGTTCAGGATTGCCTTCGGGTGTGTGTGCGAGTTGCACTTGTAAATTTTCTTGCATAACGGTACCTAATTTATGGCAGTAAGCCAGTGGCTTGCAGTGCGCTTTTGGGTGTTTGTTCTAAGTCGGTAGCGACGGTTGAGTTCCAACGATTAAGAAACCCAAATAACGCAATAACACCAACAATTTCAACAATTTGCTCATCATCGAAATGCTGTTTGAGTTCATCAAACTGCTCATCGGTGGTTTCATTGGGTGACAAGGCGGCATTGCGCGCAACTTCCAGTGCGGCACGTTCGGCATCGCTGAATAAGTCGCTGCTGGAGTATTCCCAGATAGCCGCCAGTTTTTCAGCTTCTATGCCTTCGTTGATGGCGCCATATTGGGTATGAGCCATGCAGTACTGGCACCCCGATGCGCTACTGGTCATTACCGCAATGAGCTTTTTTAATGCAATCGAAATGCGGCCTTCTTGATAAACGGCTTGCACTAAACCAAGCATGGCGTTGAGTATGGCCGGCTTGTGCGCCATCACTAACGCGTCGTTAGAGCTAAA
Organism: uncultured Arenicella sp.; assembly: GCA_938045295.1. GTDB lineage: Bacteria > Pseudomonadota > Gammaproteobacteria > Arenicellales > Arenicellaceae > Arenicella. The sequence continues at coordinate 4,007 of CALINO010000061.1, read as the reverse complement.
GCCCATGATTTGCTCGCCGGCGTTAATCACGGCTTGCGTTTGTGGGTCGAGAGATGAAAACTCAGCCGGGCTGATTCGTGACATACGCTAGTCTCCTAAACCCAGTGCTCCCGGGTTAACTTGGTTGTGCGGGTCAACGCACTGTTTGATCATGGTAATAAGATCTAATGATTGATCGCCAATGCCGTCTTTGTATTTGTAGAATTTGCCCAGTTGCATGTGCACGCCGCCACGTTGTTTGAACAGCTCGGCAAACTCATTACGAATGGTTGTTACGTAATTGCGCGCGTCAAGATCTTCGGCGTGTTTTGGCATGTTGGCAAAGTATTCGTCTTCCACGTACTTTTTGTGAAATGAGGTGCTGGCATCTGGCCAGAAGAACACCGGCTCTAGCACAAACGCATTACTGGCAATAATGGCGTACAGAAAGCCGGTTTCTATCTTATATTTGCTCAAGCCTTCTTTGTGACGTTCGAACAAATCAATGATCGCCTGATAGTCGGCCGCCGCATTGGAGTGCGATACCAATGCATGAATGGGCACCCACCGTTCGCCGTCTGGCCCTAACATGTTGTTGACGGGGCCAAAAGGGTTGGCGCGTGCGATTTTTGGAATACTGTTGCTTATTTCACGGCCATTAAACCCTTCCGCAATGGCTTTGACGGCTTTGGCTTTAGCGTCAGCGCCATGTTGGGTGTAATCTTCAATCATTAATTGCACCGAGTGGTCTACGTCGTCCATATAACCACGGCCGGCTAAGGCAACTTTGGCACCGTCTTTCAGTGCCCCCATCAGTGAGCCGGCGTTTTTCATCACTCCGGCTAATGCCTTAACGTCTTTGCTTAAGCTCTCACGCTTTAAGCGCTGCGCTTGTAAATAAGGGTCGAAGCCAAAGCATTCCATGGCCAAGCCTTGGCGAGAAATTTCCGACATGGCGCCAATGGCGTCTTCCGCGGTTTTAAAATCAAACGCTGAGAATGCACGGCCTTCAAATTGTTTAATTAGCCTAAATGTGGCGGTGGCCTTAAAGCCTAATGAGCCTGCATCGCAAGTAAATAGGCCGGTTAAATCTGGGCCAAAATGACGGAAAAACGGCTGGCTATTACGTTGCGCTGCCGAGCCAGTGGAAACCACAGAACCGTCGGCTAAGACAACGTCTAAGCTGATTACGCTGTCGGCGGCGGTGCCGTATTGGCCACTGCCCCAGAAGATGGAGTTTTGTGACAAGCCCCCGCCCACGGTGGCATAAGTGCCCGACAGTGTGCCCCAGTAAGGCGTTCTGTAGCCGGTTTCTTTGAGTGCTTGGTGAAGTTGTTTCCAAGTAATGCCGCATTCAACCGTTACGTACATGTCTTGCGTATTGATCTCTAGCACGCGATCCATGCGAGTCAGGTCAAGCGTAATAGTGTTCTCTGACGTTGGCACATATCCTGAGGTGTACGACATGCCGCCACCACGAGGGATGACGTTAAAGCCTGCCGTGGTAGCGGCTTTAACCGCTCGTGATAATTCATCGCTGTTATCAGGTCTTACTATGGCGCAGCTTGCTTGCTTAGCTTGGTGAAACACATCTTGCGAGTACAGTTCGCAAGAGGCTGCATCGCTTAGCACATGATCCGCGCCGACAATAGATGCTAAATCATCCAGTAGCGTTTGCTTTGGTTTTACGTGTGCATTCATGTGGCTTACCTTTGTTGTTGCCCTATTTGACGTGTGCCCAGTGTGACAAGTTAAAATTTTACTTTTATGCTATACCTGCGGCGGAAATTTTGTTCATCATTATGATTATTGTCTGATCATCGTGCGGTGTGTGTGAAGTTGTTCTGAGTGCCCTTCAAACATCGGTTAGTCGATGCGCAGTTTCGTTGGTTTAATCGATGCTTAACTCAGTGAGTTCATAATGAGTTTGCATGTAGCCTCCAACCCCCGCTCTTAAAAATATGTAATCGTCATCAGCGGTACACCACAAGTCGTAAGGTGGGTGAGTTTCTGGTAGGTTGCCCTCAGTACCGGTGACTTGAAAGTGGCGTGCGTTAAACGTTCCGGCTTGCACGGTTATTTCTTCTTCGCCAACAAAAACTAAATTGAACCCCGTTACAAAGAACTGTGGGCCAGTGGCGCCGCGGTGATCTGGTGAGGTTAGAAACAGGTTACTTAATGCTTGCTCGCCCGGCCCTTGACTTAAGTCATAGAGCTTCATTAACAAAGCATCGCCGACAATTGGGTGGGCTTGCAGCCATTGTATTCGGCTATCGGTATCAATGCGTTGACTGATGCGCCCGTCGCGTTGATTAAACGACTCGCATTCGGCGTAGTGCTCAGCGAAACGCATCCAGCCTGAGCCTTCGAACTTGCCACCAACGCTGAGCCTTACCGAGCAATCAATGGGGCTTGAATCGTCATGCCGCAATGCTAAGCACACATCGCGCACAACGGGCGGTGCGTCGTCTATTTCACAATGCGCCAGCATCACATCAACACCGTCGCTTTGCTGAGTGATGGTGAAGCGCTCGCGGCCTCGCTCTTGGCCTTTGCGTTCTGGCTTAGTGCTGGTGTATTGAATGTGTCCGCGAATAGTTCGGTTTTCCATAATGTGAATTCCTAATCCGTTTTAGAGGCGTTAAGTTTAGCCAACAATGCCGTGTGTGAATTGTGCATTTGTATCAGTGATTCGGCGACCGCGGGGTATTGTTCAACCCACTGTTTCCAGGCGCGTATTTCTGCGTAGTTGTTGAGTATCTGTGGTTCCCCAAAATACAGGCTTAATTGTTCAACGTAATACAGATTACTGGCCAAGCATAAATCGCCGGTATATAAACTTCGGTCATTGTGTGTGCCTAAGGTTGTCAAGAAGGTGTTGAGTTTGGCAAGCTCATCGTTCAGTGCACTGAGGTCTTGTTTCGATGCTTGCTCATTGTCATCGACGGTGCCATGAACACGTCCAAAAAACACTTTAAATAACGGCGACAGCGCGGTGGCTAAATGGTTGTCCACATAGCGGATGAGCATTTCGTTTTGCGCGGCTTCGAATGGCTCTTTAGGCTGCATTGGGCGTGCCGGAAAGAGAGCTTCTAGGTAATGCATGATGGCGGTTGATTCACCAATCATACGGCCATCATCTAACTCCAGTGTTGGGACTTTGCCCAGTGGATAGTTGGCTTTAAATTCATCGCTGCGCGGAGCGTATCTCGGTGGCAGCACCTCAACGGATAAGCTCTTATAGTGTATTTGCATTCGCACTCGAGCGCCAAAGGGTGAGTTCTCTAACGTGTATAGTTTCATAAACTTAGCAATTGAAGTGCGTTTATTTGGTGGGGGAGTCGATATTACTTGCTTCGCGGTATTCAGTGGGGGGAGCTAAGATACCTATTCTTTTAAGCAAGTAATATCAACTACGACTTCATTGTATTATTGTTATAATAATATATCAATAGATTTTTGTTAAAAAGTTTAAATGATTCAAAATTGGCTTATTTACTAGGGTTTACTTGGTTTAATTCAGTGGCCGAGGCTTTAATTGTTGCGAATCGTTGCTCTGTTCCACCATCACAAAAGCGCATCTTAACGTTGCTTGCCCACTTAAATTGGTCGTACCGATCGCAATATTGTTTTAAAACACTGTTCTTCCATCGAATCACTCTGATCGGCAGTGACAGGCTTTGAACGCGCGTGGCATTCTCATTTAAAAATGCCCTGCGGTAGGCTTGGGCGTAATCTTCCCCGGCTTGAAGGTAGGCCATGGCCGTCATGTGCACTAAGTCGGCCGGCATCGGATGATTGGAGATTCGATGCTCTTCGTCTTGCGAATACCAAGGAAACCATTGCGATACGGCGTCGGCCATTTCCCAGGCCACATTGAAATGCGAACCATCGGCCTGCGGGGCAAGGCTCGGGAAATAGCCATTCATGATGTCGTCTCGTTCATCGGGCTCAAAATGAGCGGCATTATCAATAATCAAGCCTTGTAGCTTTTGCGAATGATGGCGGGCGTACTCGATTGCCAGTTG
>CALINO010000060.1 GCA_938045295.1 uncultured Arenicella sp. | reverse complement strand
CAGTTTACTGCCCGGTTTAATGAGTGCTCTGCAGTTTAATGTGAATCGCCAGCACTCTCGAGTGCGTTTGTTTGAAAGCGGTGCCACGTATCATAAAGGTGGCGCAGGCGGTGATCGCAGTTTTGTTGAAAAGCAACGCATTGCTGGCGTTTTAACCGGTTTGCGTGTTCCGGCGCAATGGGGTGTAAATGCAGGCGAGAAGATTGATTTCTTTGACCTCAAAGCGGATATTAGCGCCATGCTGTCCTTGACCGGCTCTGAAAATACCATTACATTTAGTCAAGTAGATCATATTGCTATGCACCCAGGCCAAGCCGCTTCAATCATTAAGCATGATGGTTCGGGTTCTGAGAGTAATCAGCAAGTGTTGGGAGTGATAGGTCGTTTACACCCGAGTTTGGAGAAAGCTTTTGGCGTTAACGAAGTATTTGCGTTTGAATTAGACTTAGATCTTAGTATTAGTTCGTCGCTGCCTAAGTTTAAGGCGGTGTCGCGATTCCCAAGCATTAAGCGCGATCTTTCTGTGTTGGTAAATGACGATATATCAGCATCAGCCATCACAGAATCCGTCAGTCGAAGCGCCGGTGAATCTTTAGTAAAAGTCGAATTGTTTGATTTATACAAAGGTCAAGGCGTGCAAGACGATGAAAAAAGCGTGTCATTGAGTGTTGTATTGCAACACGCTAATTCAACAATGACCGACGAAGAGGCAGAAAAATTAATGGGTACTGTGCTGACTCAGTTGGAAGCTGACTGCGGTGCAAAGTTAAGAAGCTAGTTTGCAAAACCTGCCGAAAGGTTTATAGCAACTCGGCAGGTTTTAATAATTAGAATAAATTATAAGAGGCAAATCATGGCGGTCACCAAAGCTGAATTAGCGGTTTCATTGCACGATGAACTGGGGTTAAATAAAAGGGAATCAAAAGAGTTTGTCGAGCAGTTTTTTGAGGCAGTCAAACAAGCATTGGAAAGCGGCAGTTCAGTAAAGTTATCAAGCTTTGGTAACTTTGGGCTGCGTGATAAACCGTCTAGGCCAGGTCGTAACCCTAAAACCGGTGAAGAGATTCCAATCTCAGCTCGCCGAGTGGTTACTTTTAAAGCAAGTCAGAAGCTTAAAGAAGCGATAGATGAGAATTCAGAGACATTAAGAACTCTTTTTTAAACCTCATTTCTATTGCCATTTTTCTTTATTTCACTTTTCTTTGAAAAAGTAAAAATTAGCCATGCTCTTTGCGTAGGTGTGATTGGCGCTTTTGTTAAGCTTTTTTTTAAGTAGTTTGTTCAAGTGTCTATTTTTTCTGGATGTTTTGTATTAGAAATACCATTAAATTTGTTTAGTAAATGACTTCTTTGCTGTACCTAAAAGCCCGTAGAGGTTACAATGATTTTTATCCATCACAACTTAAAAACGTTATTTGACATATGTTAGACCAAGGAGATAACGCAACTTTACCGCCAATTCCAAGCAAGCGGTACTTCACTATTGGTGAAGTAAGTGATTTGTGCATGGTAAAACCTCATGTATTACGTTATTGGGAACAGGAATTTTCCCAACTCAACCCGGTTAAGCGCCGTGGCAATCGCCGTTATTACCAACGTCATGAAGTTCAGTTGATTCGCCGAATTAGAAGCCTGTTATACATCGAAGGTTTTACTATTAGTGGTGCTAAAAATCAGATTGAAATGGAAGCCGGCGGTGAAGCTGTTCCAACCACTCAAGTAAAACGCAAAGTGGTTGGTGAGTTGATTGCCGAGATTGACGAAGTCATGGCCATTTTGTCTGAGTAAGGCTCAGCACGTTTATTTAATATTGCTCTGCATTGCGCTCTTTCGAGAGTGCGTTAGATGGCTTTAAAGTAGGGCTTTCAAAAACCACTGAAAACTTATTGTAGGAACCGTTAAGCGTTTCTGTGATTATTTGTGTTTGGTTGGTGTGCAGGCTATTAATGTGTCAAGGACAATAAGCTCTCGTTTTTCTGGCCGGCTTTTATCGATAAATTTCAATAAAGTCTTTTTAGATTTCTCTAAATCGTTTATATTCCCCAACCTGAGTTTTCGGGGTGTAGCGCAGTCTGGTAGCGCACCGTGCTGGGGGCGCGGTGGTCGTAGGTTCGAATCCTATCACCCCGACCACTCATACTTTTCTTTATGTACGCAATGTACGTATTTTCCTATTTGGCGTTTCCCTATAGCCCTCTGTTAGTCTCATTATCAGTGCGGCCTTAAAATCCTTTCTATTTCTTCTTATTCGTCTCAGTTTTAGCTGAATTTGCTCTAATCCGTGAGCGTTTTTTGGTTACAATCTCCACAGACAAAAATTAAGCGCCACAGAAGGGTTACATTCGTGCACATTTTATTGGCCAATGATGATGGTTACGACGCTCCAGGTTTGAATGTATTGGCTGATGCTCTAGAGGCTCAGTATCACAAGCTGACGGTGGTTGCACCCAAAGAAAATAAAAGTGGCTGCGGTATGGGCTTGTCTTTACATCGCTCAGTGACGGTAAAGCAAGAATCGGAAGGCCGGTTTATTGTGGATGGCACACCCGCTGATTGTGTCTATTTGGGTTTGAATAATTTGGTTAATGAACCGGTGGATTTGGTGGTCAGTGGCATTAATAATGGCGCCAATCTGGCCGATGATATTTTATATTCCGGCACCTTTGCCGCTGCGATGGAAGCGCGCCGTTTGCCGATACCCGCCATCGCCATGTCAATCACTGAAAAAAACGTTCAGCATTACGACACCGCAGCTCGCTTGGCCGTCGATTTAAGTAACTCAATACAGCATTTGGCTTTTAGGTCACTAATCTCGGTGCTGAACGTTAACTTGCCCGACAT
>CALINO010000059.1 GCA_938045295.1 uncultured Arenicella sp. | reverse complement strand
GAAATGGGCAGCGTGGATATCGTGGATGTTGAAAGCATCTACGCTCAGTTTGGTAATCACATTTTTGACCCAGAAGCGATCCGAGACTACATCAAGTTTGCGTACGCCAATCGCGGCACACGCTACGTATTGCTGGTGGGCGGAGATGTGTACGACTACAAGCAATTTGAAAACGAAGATGCGCGCAGTTTTATTCCCAGTATTTACGCCTCAACTGGCAGCAATGTGACTTTTGCACCGGTGGATTCAAAGTACGCTGACATTGACGATAACGATGTTCCGGACTTTGCCATTGGTCGTTTGCCGGTTCGTACCACCGCGCAATTGCAAAGCTTGTTGGATAAAAGAGCATCTTATCTAAGCCGAACTTACGGCAACAGTGTGTTACTGGTGGCCGATGAATACGACGACTCACAGCAATATAACTTTACCGACGACGCCAATAACGTGCGCGCTGACTTTTTAGCGGGCTTTGATGTGGAAACCGCGTATGTGGATGAGTTGGGCACCAGCAGCGCCAGAAGTAAGGTGCGAAGTGAGATCAATAAAGGCACCACCTTAACCGCGTTCTTTGGTCACAGTTCGACCAATCAGTGGAGCTTTAATGGCTTGTTCACTGGTGGCGATGCGGCGGGGCTTAACAACCAAGGCAAGCCGACCATTGTGACTCAGTGGGGCTGTTGGAATGCGTATCACGTGAGCCCGAACGAAGACAGCATGGGGCACCGATTCTTAATGGAAGGCGACCGAGGTGCGGTGTCAGTGATGGGCGCGAGTACTTTAACCAACGCCGATTCAGAGCGTCGTTTAGCGCGCAAAGTGTTCGCACGCATTGCCAACGGCGAACGTTTAGGCGATTCGATCGTACAAGCGAAGTTAGAGTACGCGCAAGACAACCCGCAAGATCTAGACGTATTACTAGGCTGGACGTTGTTGGGGTTTCCTGAGTTACCGGTTGATTGATTCTTAGGGGCTCAACTATTAACTAAAAAGCCAGTGTCGGTAAGCGTCACTGGCTTTTTTAATACGCTCAATTTTATGTTGGGTGTGTTTTAGTATTGAGGCTATTACAGCAACAGCCTCAATGTTGGTTACAAACGCTCTTCTGTTATGCATGTGTTACGCATGCTCTATTGTTAAACCTCTATAGTTAAACCCTATGTTGCTTTGAGAATAGTCGATATAATTTCTTAATGACTACGTATATCGCTGGATTTTCATTAGGCTTATCTTTGATCTTAGCAATAGGCTCGCAAAACGCCTTTGTATTAAAGCAAGGGTTAAAGCGCCAGTACGTTTTGCCCGTTTGTATTGTCTGCGCCTTATCAGACTCGATACTGATTGCACTCGGTGTGGCTGGTTTTGGGGTTCTAGTAGAGCAATACCCATCAATAGAAATGATAGCCCGTTATGGCGGGGCCTTGTTTTTGTTTGTTTATGGGCTACTTAGCTTTAAAACGGCCTTTACCGTGAACCATGCTTTAGACGCTCAAATTAAGACCCCTCCATCATTAACTAAGACGATACTACTGTGTTTGGCCTTTACTTGGCTAAACCCTCACGTGTATTTAGATACGGTGGTGTTGTTGGGGTCTATATCAACGCAATATCAACCTAACCAGCTTGAATTTGCCTTAGGCGCAATCGTGGCATCATGGGTATTTTTCTTTAGCCTTGGTTATGGCTCAAGGCTATTGGCTCCGATATTTTCAAAACCTAAGGCATGGAAAATATTAGAAGTAATGATTGGCGTTGTTATGTTTTCCATCGCGTTATCATTAGTACTGTCAGCTTGATCTTGTGCTTGCTTATTGATGATTTTTAATCAATAAATTCAACGCAGTCTTCAATATTGCCGCGGCCTACATCGTATTGGTTTATAGGCGCTTCTTTTTCTGCATAGCCGAATGACAGACCAAACATGATGGCGTTGTTATTGGGGATATTGGCAATACGGTAAATCGGCTCAGGAAATACCGCTAGCGCGCCTTGTGGGCAGCAGGCAATGTCGTTTTCAGTCATCAGTAACATGATGGTTTGCAAGTAAATGCCCATATCAACCGCGTTAATTTCGCTCATGCTTTTGGGCATGGAAAAAAATGCCACATGCGGTGCGCCAAAAAAGCGCCAGTTTTGCAACATGAGCTCTTGGCGTTTCTCTTTTTCTTCGTATTTCACACCGACAGAATCGTAAAGAGAAATGGCGCAGTCGATTTGGCGCTTGCGGTATTGTTCTTTTAAGTCTTGATCGCCAGGCTTAAAGTGTGGAGTAGGTGGCTTTTGCGCCATCACTTCTTTAACTAGGGCGTCTTCTAATTGGTTTCTTGCTTGACCTGAAACCACAACGGTGTGCCATGGTTGCGAGTTGCAATTTGACGGTGCTTGCTGGGCCTGAGCAAAAATTGTTTTTATGAGGTCAGAATCCACCTCTTTACTTTGATAAGCTCGAACGGACTGTCGCTGTTTAATGGCTTGAATGACGTTCATGTAAAGACTCCTCTGTTATTGTCGGCAGCACAATAACATGTAAATTGAGTCTTGTTAATGAGTCAATAATGCCGTGGTTGGTGTTTGATCAAGGTGGCTGAATGAGCTCTGCCCAGTAAATAACTATTGCTACTCAGTACTACACGCTACCCAGTATATTAAGCACATTAAGTTTGATACTTGAATGTCAGGCACTACTAAAAAGTACCGCTGATTATTATCAACGGCACTTTCTATGTTTTTACGATTGAAGAGTAAAAAATAAGTCTACGATGGTTTTGTGTCGTATGAGGTATTTATCAGCCTTTTAGAATCAATGTCATTGAAGGTTGATAAATCACTAGACACTTTTTTCAACGCATCCATTTGCGCTTTCCACAAGTCTAGTGTGCGTGATGATTTACGATTTTTATTTAAACAAGAAATCCCATTTCTAAATAGTTTCATTGTATTTAGCCCCCCAGCTAATAAGTTAACCACTACTTATATGTACTAATATGTACTTACATGTTTCGAATTGCTATTAGTAACTCGATTACCGTACCCATGAGGTAATTATAAAAGCAAAAAAATGTGTCTTCTTCACCCGTTTGAGTGATTTTTGTAACATTGATGCCTTAAAGCCTGACTTATCAAGGATTTAACTGGGGTGTGAGCTTATTTTGCCAGCGAGTTAATGACTCGCAATGTGGCGTAAATAGCGGCAAACACTTGGTTGGCATTCACGCCGCGCGTGGTCATTTTGCGGCCGTTCTCCAGCTCCCAGGTAATGGCGGCTTCGGTTAATGCGTTGGTGTGGCCGCCTTTGGGTATGTGCACTTGGTAATCGACTAAGTGCGGTCGGTGAATGTCGGGGTAGGATTGTAGAATTTTATCTAAGGCGTTGGTGAATGCGTCGTAACCGCCGTTGCCTTGCGCTTGCGCAAACTCTGGCTTGTTGTCGATATTGATACTCAACTCAACGCTTGATTGGCCTTTAACACTGCTGGTCATTTTGCAGTCAATCAACTCAACTCGTTCTTCACCGGTGGATTCGAGTACGTCGGAAATAATAAAGGGCAGGTCGTCTGCGGTAATCACTTGCTTTTGATCGCCCAACTCAATGACTTTTTCCAATACTTTTTTCTGGTCTTGGGCATTAAGGTTAATGCCAAGGGCGTCTAAATTTTGCTCTAAAGACGCTTTGCCAGCCAGTTTTCCGAGTGCGTAAGTGCGTTTACGGGCAAAACGCTCGGGCGATAATTTAGTAACGTACAGATCGCCTTTTTTGTCTCCGTCAGCATGAATGCCGGCGGTTTGAGTAAATACGTCTGTGCCTAAAACAGGGGCGTTGCAGGCAACAAATTTGCCTGAGAAGCTCTCTACCATTTGGCTGATGTCCACAATGTGTTTTTCATCGATGTTCAAATCAACATTGAGCTTGTCTCGTAATACAACCGTTACTTCGGCCAGTGACGCATTACCTGCGCGTTCACCCAAACAGTTAACAGTGCAATGTATCGAGCTAATACCGGCTTCCACCGCTGCAATCACATTGGCCGTGGCCAAGCCATAGTCGTTATGGGGGTGAAAATCGAATTTAGACTCAGGGAAGCGTGACACCATATCGCTGATGGCGGCCTTCACTTCAGAAGGCGACATCACGCCTAGCGTGTCTGGCAACATAAAATGTTGCACACCAGAATCTTTAAGTGCCTCGGCTAAGTTGTATACGTACTCTGGTTTGTCGTTATAACCATTAGACCAGTCTTCAAAATACACATTGACATCAACACCTTTCGAATGAGCGTATTCAATGGTTTCTTTAATACGTGCAATGTGTTGTTCTGGTTGTTGGCGTAATTGAGTTAAGCAATGCTTTTCACTGCCTTTGGCCAGTAAATTGATGACTTTTCCGCCGGCGCCCACAATCCAATCAACACTGCGGTTAACGTCAACAAAACCAAGCACTTCAACGCGTTCTAAAAAGCCATTTTGAGCGGCCCATGAGGTGATTTCTTTGACTGCTTTTTGCTCACCCTCAGACACGCCGGCCGATGCCACTTCAATGCGGTCAACCTTGAGACGACCAAGTAAAGCTTGAGCTAGGCTGACTTTTTCAGATGGCGCGAAAGACACGCCTTGTGTTTGTTCACCATCGCGTAGCGTGGTGTCCATTAACGTTATTTTCATTGCATGAAGTAAGGTTGTGGTGTCGGAATTTAATTACCGAGCGGGCATGAAACAGATAGTAACAAAAAACAGTAGAATAGGGCGGATTAAAAGTAAAACGGCCAACAATGATTGTTGGCCGTTTCATATACTTAGATCGTTTTAAACGATCACAGTTTTCTGCTGCTCACTTATTTAGCTTGCCCATAACCAAGGAAACTTTTCCTTATGCTTGCTTTCATAGGTGTCAATTTTATCCGCCTGTTTCAAGGTAAGGCCAATATCATCTAAACCGTTTAACAAATTGTGTTTACGGAACCCGTCTATTTCAAATGAAACTGATGTGCCAGCCGGTGTTGTTACGGCTTGGTTTTCCAAATCAACAGTAAACTCAACGCCTTCATTAGCGTCAATTTCAGACATCAATTTCTTAAGAGTATCTGCATCAACAACAATCGGTAAGATTCCGTTTTTAAAGCAGTTATTGTAGAAGATGTCAGCAAAGCTGGTTGAGATTATGGTGTTGAAACCGTAATCATCAATGGCCCACGGTGCGTGCTCACGTGAAGAGCCGCAACCAAAGTTATCGCCGGTTACCAGAATGCGAGCGCCCTTAAACTCAGGCTTGTTTAGCTCAAAATCAGGGTTGGCAATAGTGCCGTCATCATCAAGGTAACGCCAGTCGTGAAACAGGTGAATGCCGAAGCCTGTGCGTTCTACTTTCTTTAAAAATTGCTTAGCAATAATTTGATCGGTATCAACGTTGCTGCGGTTCATTAAGGCCGCAACGCTGGTGTGTTTTGTGTACTTTTCCATTGTTTGTGACCTCTGTATTAGTTTTGCTCTAGCTCGCGAATATCAACAAAGCGGCCGGCGGCAGCGGCGGCTGCGGCCATGGCAGGTGATACTAAGTGAGTACGGCCGCCTTTGCCTTGTCGACCTTCAAAGTTGCGGTTTGATGTGGAAGCGCAACGTTGACCTGGTTTTAATTGGTCACCATTCATTGCTAAACACATAGAGCAACCTGGCTCGCGCCATTCCCAACCTGCGTCAGTGAAAATTTTATCCAAACCTTCTTGCTCAGCTTGTTCTTTAACCATGTAAGAGCCCGGTACAGCAATGGCGGTTACATTAGCGGGCACCTTGGTGCCTTTAGCCACTTCTGCTGCTGCTCGGAAGTCTTCGATGCGTGAGTTTGTGCAAGAGCCTAAGAACACAAAGTCGATTTCGATGTCGGTCATTTTAGTGCCGGCGTCTAAATCCATGTAATCTAATGCGCTTTTGCAGGCAATTTGTTTGCCTTCTTGCTCAAAGTCGTTTGGTGCTGGCACCGTTTGGTTTACCGGCACCACTTGCTCAGGCGAAGTGCCCCAAGTGACTTGCGGCGCAATGTCGGCGGCGTTTAATTCAATCACCAAGTCATACTCGGCGCCATCGTCACTGGGCAATGTTTTCCAGTAGCTCAATGCTTGATCCCAAGCGTCGCCCTTAGGTGCAAACTCTTTGCCTTCTAAGAAGTCATAGGTTTTTTGATCTGGAGCGACCAAACCGGCACGTGCGCCACTTTCAATGGCCATATTACATAAAGTCATGCGGCCTTCCATGGTAAGAGCATCAATGGCGCTGCCCGCGTATTCAATAACAAAACCGTTACCACCGGCAGTGCCGATGCGCCCAATAATCGCCAATGCAATGTCTTTAGCTGTGCTGTACTTAGACAACGTGCCATCGACTTTTACCAACATGGTTTTTGATTTGGCTTGTGGCAAACATTGTGTTGCCATTACATGTTCTACTTCAGAGGTGCCAATACCAAAAGCAAGAGCACCAAACGCGCCGTGAGTGGCGGTGTGGCTGTCACCACACACAGTGGTCATGCCTGGGTGAACAAAACCGTGTTCAGGCACCACAACGTGAATAACGCCGTTGTTTTTGCTTTCCATGTCATACAACGTAAGGCCGTGTTGCTCACAGTTGTTGATCATGGTGGCTACTTGCTTGGCACCAATTGGGTCAGGCAAGTTGATGCGGTCGGCCAATTTAGTTGGTACGCAGTGATCAAGCGTGGCTAAGATGCTGTGCTTATTGCGGATGCTACGTTTGGCAATGTTCAACCCTTCGAATGCTTGAGGTGACGTCACTTCGTGCATCAAATGGCGGTCAATATACAGTAACGCGGCTTGGCCGGGTTCTTGGTGCACAAAGTGTGCGTCCCAAATTTTTTCATACATGGTTTTGGCCATGGTTTACCTCTTAAAACGGAATCTTGGAGCGTTAGACTTTTAGTAAAAGTACGTATTTAGTGAGTGTTGAAGCTTGACCAAAACAGTAAGTGATTTGGGTGGTTCAACCTCTATTAACGAGCTTATTGGCGTTTAGTAAACACTAAACATCAAGCAATGCTGGCTAATCTCGGCGAAGTAATAGTAACAAAATGCATTGATAATATAAATTCATTGTTTTTATAATATCGATTCCATATTGGAATAAGTGTTTACGGGTTAATAATTAATGGATATTACGTCAATACAAGCTTTTTTGATGGTTGCCAGAGAGCAGTCATTTTCGCGTGCCTCTGAACGTTTGTTTGTGACGCAACCGGCGGTCAGTAAGCGTGTGGCGGCGCTGGAAAGTGAGCTGGGTGTAACGCTGTTTAATCGTGTGGCAAGAACGGTGAGCCTGACTGAAGCCGGGCGGCAGCTGATAGGCAAGGCTCAGCAAGTGGTTGAGCAAGCGGAAGAGCTGCAGCGTTATGCGTTAAATTTGAATGATGAAATTCGTGGTGATCTATCCATATCCATATCGCACCATGCGGGCTTGCACCGTATGCCGCCGGTGCTGAAAGAATTTAACCAGAAATACCCGCAGGTAAAGTTAGACATTCAGTTTGAAGACTCAGATCAAGCGTTTCATTCGGTAGAAGTGGGCGATATTGAATTTGGGGTGCTCACATTGCCTGCTGATATGCCAAGGTGGATTAAAGCCGAGGTGGTGTGGATTGATGACTTGCAATTGGTCGTTGCCAATGATCACCCGCTGGCGCAGCTTGCACAACCAACGCTGTTAGATTTGGCCAAATACCCCGGGGTATTGCCCAATGAAGACACCGAAACACATCAAATTATTTTGCGTGAATTTGAGCGTGAAGGTTTGCCTTTGCAAGTGCAAATGGAGACCAATAACTTAGAAACACTGAAAATGTTAGTCGGGGTTGGTTTGGGTTGGAGCTTATTACCAGACACAATGTTTGACCAAGAGCGCTTTAAGGAAGTGAAAATCAATTGCCCGTTAACGCGCAATTTAGGCATTGTGTTGCATTCTAAACGCAGCTTATCAAATGCAGCCGCGGCATTAAGAGAAATGATTATTGGCTCTAAAACAACGCAATAGCAAAACCTTGAATGCTTAAAGCACACAGCAGGCTGTTAATAGGGTGTGTTAATTCTCTGATTTAAAAGGATTTATCCAAGTCAATGATTAAGAAAAGGTAACCTGCCGAATCATTAAATTTGTTATTGTTTGGTTATTAGTTTGGTGTATGTCGCTGTACTAGAGGGGTTTGATTTTTTTGCTATTTTTTAATCTCTTAACTCTCTGTAATAGTGGCATAAACGGTATTAAAGGGTTTTCAGGTTTCATGATTTTTGAGTTGAGACTGCCTAAACTTCCGATCGTTGAATGGCAAACCCACTTACTACCAAATTGTTTTTAAAGTGGTGTTATCCATCAACTTAATATTAGTCGGTTGCTTGGTTGTGTTAATGCAATTAGGTCAGCCAATATTAATGTATTAGTAACGAGGATTACCCATGACTACCCAACTACTTAAAAAGACGCTTTTAACTACTGGCTTAATCTCACTATTGTCTCTTGGTGCGCAACAGGCGGTTGCTGGTGATGAAAATCACGATAACCGTATTTACATTGACCCGGTAACGGGTGAAGAAAAAGTGGCAGCCAAGTTGCTTTCAGAAATGACGGATGCCGAAAAAGCACTGCTTTCTAATGAAGAGTATCAAGCGCTTAAAGACCTTGAAGCAAAGCTAAAAGCAGCGCAAGAAGCGGCGCAAGGCCAATAAGATAAGGCCATAAATAGTGAACGTATTGAATCAATAACGCCTTTACGGCTGTTTATTGGTTTAATTACGCCACACATGCAGACAGCGACATCGGGGCCGGCAAACTGCTGGTCTCGGTGTTTGTATATAAAAAGATAAGAACAACAATGAATGAAAGAACAATAGCCAGCAAAGCATTAGAGCAATTGCGGTTTCAAACGGGGTTAGTGGCGCAAGTGAGTGGCAGTGCCAATGCTGTGCATGGAGCAGGCTCTAATGAGGCTTTGGTTGAGTTTGAGAGTTTGAAAACTCAATTAATGACTCATTTGAAGGAAAGTGGGTCTAAGCACGGTTCTATTGCTAAATTGATTGAAAGCGTTGAAGGGGCTAATAACTTGGTCATTGGCGATTACATCAGTGAAGAAGAAGGCGAATTGTTAAGAGACGCCAATATTAATTACTTAGACAATGTCGGAAACGCCTATATTAATCTGCCCCCAGTATACGTATTCATTCAAGGCAAAAAGCCGCGAGATGATTTTGCCTTAAATAAGGAGGCTAAATTATTCACAGAAACAGGCTTGAGAGTCATCTTCGCTTTGCTGCTCGATGATGAGATGTTGAATGCCAGCTATCGAAAAATTGCTGATCACGCCGGCGTTTCCATGGG
>CALINO010000058.1 GCA_938045295.1 uncultured Arenicella sp. | reverse complement strand
GCAGCGTCGCTGATTTACTTGTTGATCAAATTGAGTTTGCCAATGTCATTCTCATTAGCAAAACTGATTTGGCAGAAGCGGGCGATATTGAACGCCTTACCGCCATTCTTAAAACCCTGAATACGAACGCTCAAATCATTCCAATTGTTGAAGGCCAAGTTGAGATTGATTCAGTTCTCAATACAGGGCTGTTTGATTTTGAAAAAGCTGAGCAAGCGTCAGGTTGGCTAAAGGAAATGCATGGTGAACATGTTTCTGAAACTGAAGAGTATGGAATCAGTAGCTTTAGCTATGAGGCGAGCCGTCTACTTCACCCGGCAAAGTTTCATAGTGTTCTCCACAGCTTAGAACAGTATGGAAAACTGATTTGACCTAAAGGTTTTTTTGGTTAGCCACACGCCCCGAATTCGCCGGCATATCGAGTCAGGCCAGGGGTATTGCTCGATATGGCTTCAGGAGTATGCTGGAAAGCAGTTTCTAATAAAGACAATTGGCCTGAGGAAGAAGATTACCTCGCATCAATCAACGAAAAACGGGTTGAACCCTTTGGAATATGCGTCAAGAATTGGTGTTTATAGGTCAAAACATCAAACAGGGTGATGTTATTCGCGCGCTCGATGATTACTTATTAAGCGATGAGAAGCTGATGCATGGTTTGCGGCAAAGATGTCTAACTCTGGGAATTTTTTCTAAATTTACGGTAATATAGAACAATATCGTCTTACAAAGCTTCAACGCATTGACCGCAGTAGCGTCATACATAATTCGTTAGAACTTGGGGAAAACCAAACGTGGATGTTGTAATGAGGTTAAAAGA
This sequence comes from uncultured Arenicella sp., assembly GCA_938045295.1. Taxonomy (GTDB): domain Bacteria; phylum Pseudomonadota; class Gammaproteobacteria; order Arenicellales; family Arenicellaceae; genus Arenicella. The sequence continues at coordinate 3,528 of CALINO010000058.1, read as the reverse complement.
CTTTTTAAATACTGACTTATTCAAAAATAAGTCAATTCGGTTTGCATTGCTAAAAACGATAATACTGTTAAGCAATTCATTAGCCAATACCTATTCATCTACTATCAGTGGCATAATCAAGCACCGATATGGAGTTTCAGGCGCCTATCAGGCCGACTATTGGCCCGCTTGATCAGTTGAGCGACTCACCTATCATTATCGCTTCTATTCGACTATTTTACGAGTAGTACGTCTGTGAGAATAAAACCATATTAAGTGTCGCCGCGCCTGCTCTGTCGCATATACCTTAGCCTGAATAGTAAGTTGAATTTAGCATGAAACTATAAAAACCAATCATAATTTTTAAGGTAAGCCATTGTGAAATCTAACTCGTTATCAATTAAGTTTTCGTTATTAAAGAAGTTTAGAGTCCTAACGTTTTTGGCTTGTTGCCTCGTGCCGCTGAGTGCATTGGCGCAAACCAAGGTGGTTGTTATTCCTTTGTCAGGTGCTGACCTCAAGCCACTTAAAAACGTGATTTCAGTGGCCAAGCAAAATGGCGATTTTTCCGACCCCTCGGCCGCTGTAGCATCCATCACTGACGCCAGTGAATCTAACCCATACTTGGTGGTGATAGCGCCCGGCGTATACAACATGGCAAATCAGTTAGTGCTAAAAGAATTTGTCGAAGTGGCGGGCAGTGGTAAAAGCGTAACCTTTTTGAGAATTAACGCGGGTAGTAATGATAGTGAGGCTGCAGCGGCGGCCGTGGTGGCTGGGCCTAATACGTCGCTGCGTGATGTTACTGTACAGAATCTATCAAATACTCAATCTGGAAGCGTGTCTATTGGTGTGTTTTCCCAAGGCAATACCCTTGAATTGAATAACGTCGATATACAGGTTGAAAACTTTCGACCAGCCGCTATTTATGGGCAGGGAAGCTGTTCATATAAACTGAATAATGTTGTCATCGCGTTAAATCAACAATTTGCTACCGCCACCGGTGTTGAGTTGCGCGATTTCTGCCGCTTAACAATGCGCGGTGGTTCAGTCGATGTCAGAGCCGATTCTGGTTTTATAAGCCGAGGGTTTGATTTAGTTGGAACAGGGAAAGTTTCTGTTTCTGACGTGAACATTAACGTGAGTGGTGGCCTTGCTACGACTGGTGGTTCGAGCGTTTATGGGTTCGATGTGTCTGCTAGCCAAGAAGTGAGGCTTGCTAATATTAGAATGCTACTTGTTTCTCAGTCTGAAGCGGTAGGAATATCAATGCGTTCCTCAAATGAGGCGGTACTTGATATAAATGGACTTTATCTGGAAATATTCGCAAGTGGCGATTCAACTGGTGTCGTGACTCAGAGAGTCAATACGGATATTTCGGATTCGAAAGTTTTGGTTACTGCACCAGGCCCTACGGTGTTAGGAATCGAAAGACATTTGGACTCTGGCAGTACGCGTTTCAATGTTGCCTCAAGCGTGATCGAGGTGCGTGGTTCTGCATTGTCAACCGTCGCCGTGGGCGTACGTAATCAAGGTCTTTCAGGCCCAATGACAATCAGAAACAGTAAAGTTCTAGGCCAAGCAAACAGTGTTGAGGCGGCCAGCACTACGCAGCCAAATAGTTTTAATAATGTCACATACATAAGTGACACGCTTTTATCGGGTGAGGTGGTTGGTGAGCCTAAGTGCGACTTTGTTATTAAAAATGGAGTAGAACTCGACTCAAGTTGTAGCTCGCTTCCATAGAACTCAAGCTAAAGCAAACGGCTTAGATTAGACGTGTTTGGTAAGGGGCTTACGTTTTTGCGCAAGACTGTTGCACGTTAACTATAAATACAACATTTTTTATAATGAAGCCTCAACCATAGTGCTGAACTTAGCATTAGAAGTCAGGCTTAGCGGATATTTAAGAACCAGCGTTTGTGATATTTTTGCCTATGAATTTGCAGTAAGTTTACCGCCTCCACCGCCATTTAGGCCGGCAACAATAGTTCCTTCAATTACTTTATTGCTGAATGAAGATGATTAGATGCGCCTCTATCGTGTACTGACAGGTTGAATAGCAATGTTCGATAATTACAGTATAAAAACGCATAAACGTCATCAATTTTCATATTGGTGCCTTTGTAGGTTTTAGATTTGTAAGTTTAGGAGCTCGAAAGTCATGTAAGCAGGCTAGATCCTTTTGAGCTAGTTGTTAGGTTCGGTAAGCTTTGGTTTGATCGCCAGTAAAGCGGCGGTGCTTTCTCCTTCTTTTGCCTTTGAGCCACCGCGTGATGCCGATACGTTAAATCGCTCGCCTTTACTATTTTCGCTGTGCAAATTGCCCACTTCTCCATCGTAGAGTTTTTTGCTAGTGATTGAAAAACCACGTTCTTGTAGGGCGCTCTCGTAGAAAGCAATGATGTCTTGCACGCTGCCTTTAACGGCGATAGTGGCAATAGCTTCACCGCCTCGTTTGGTGGTTGTTCGAGAGAACTTCAAACTGCCGCTAATGTACCTCGCACCCGGCATGATCGGTATTCCCCATGGGAGCTCGTGCTGAACAGCAGCGTCACTAACGGCCTTTTCTTTTGGTGGTTGTGGTTCATCTAAGGCAGGGGAGGTGGAAGCTGTTTCGTCGCCACACGCAACTAATAGCAAACAACAAACAGGTATAAGCAGTAAACGTTTCATTTTATTATTCCGTGGATTAGTTGAGTTTGATTAAAGACAAATTAAAGCGGTATTTCCGTTGCTTGATGAAATTGAAAAGCAGATTGATTGATCTTCGTATTCATTGGAGCCAATCGCTCAATGAGTTATAAGTTTATTGAACGTATCACTGAGTTCTAAACCTCACGTTAAGAAATTGCCTTTAAAGCCAACAGGGTTCTCATAGCAATGTTCAGTTAGTTTCTTTTAAAAGTGTACGATAAGATCAAACAGCTGTTATCACAAAGTAATTATGACGGCGCCTTTACCTTGTATAGGTATAACGAAGAACGAATTTTGCTCTACTGTGCCTTCAAACGCGCCAATATCACAAGCGCCATTAATCGGTCGTGCTATGCCTCGTTGATCAGACCTAAAGGGCGGCAGGGCGGGTGGTAGTATTTGGAGTTCTTCGCCTCGACAACCAGGCAAAAATAGGTTGAAAAAACCGCCGCTGAGCAGGCTGTTATCCACACCGGCATCAATTGCTGGGCTGTTCTCAGGTAAGGCGTGCGTTTGCGTGCTTCCGCCATTTAATCTAAGCGGGAGCAATATTTGCGAGATAGTCATTGGGGTAGCTTGATCTGAGCCAGGAAAAATATTGCCAGAACCGGTAAAGACTAGCTCATCGCGGGAAGGGCTAAATCGCAGTGATGTCGTTTTTCTCTGCCCAGACTGGCCAATAATGTTGTTAATTAGCCTAGTATCTGACTCTGAAGTTCCAGGAGAAAGGTTGGAAGAAGCGATTTCAAAGCCTTCGTCTTCGAATGGGCTGCTGGGGAATGCGTTACCACTAATAATGGAGTTCACCACCGTTAGCGCATTGCTGTCATCATCATCATTCACTCGTGGGAA
>CALINO010000057.1 GCA_938045295.1 uncultured Arenicella sp. | reverse complement strand
ACTCAAAAAATCGACATCACCCCACTCTGGACTCCTTTAATGGCGAACAAAGTAAAACCGACGCGATACCCCAACCTCAACCTCAACATGAGTCAGACTTAATTTTTGATGCCCCCACGTACAACCGCAACAAACATCATTCAGACCGTGCTCCGTGGACTTTATGGCTGTTTGGCTTAGCCGTTGCAGTCATCTGTGCTTGGTTTTTTCTCAAGCCTGCCTCAAGCCCTCAAGCTGTTTCTGAACCCAATGCCCACAGCACCATCACCACACCAACAACGACCGTTGCCAGCACTGACAAGCAAAGTGTGCCGGCACTGGCATCAAAAAACAAACAGCAACTACCTGAAAAAAGCCCCCCAGAGCCTGAAAAAGCAAAAGCTCGCTCGTCAGGTACAGACGTGAAATCAGCACAAGGTCAAACAAGTGACATGCCATCAAACATGCCGATCGCCAGTGCTAATACAACGGCGGCGGAGGCAGCCGTAGAACCGACCATAATTGCAACAGCACCGGCACCTGAAGAAAACGCGGCCGCGGAGCAGCCCACCGCGCAAGAACTTGCCGAAAAAGCCCGACAACAAGCGCTGAAGAAAGAAAAGCAACGGCTGGCGGCTGAAAAAGCGCGTAAAGAAAAGGCATTGAAGGCGTTAATCACCAAAGCCAAGGGCGGCGACGTTAACAGCCAACTTAAACTGGCTGACATGTATGAAAGCGCCACCGATGTGGGCAAAGATTTAACGCAAACGGTTTACTGGCTGAACAAAGCGGCCACGGCCGGTAACGCCAATGCGCAATTTCGATTAAGTGAACATTACTCGTCAGGCAAGGGCACACAGAAAAGTGATTTAACCGCGCTCACATGGCTCACGCGCGCGGCCGAAAACGGCTTGGCGACAGCGCAAATTAAATTGGCCGATGAGTACACAACGGGGCGCACGGTTCCCAAAGACAGTGCCTTAGAACTAAAGTGGTTACATAAAGCCGCACAACAACAAAACCTGACCGCACAAAAAAATTTAGCCGCTAAGTATGAATTCGGAATCGGCGTTCCAGTCAACCTTCAAACCTCATTAAAGTGGTACCGAGCCGCAGCCGCTCAAGGCGACAGTAGCTCGCAACTCTACATTGCCAAACTCTTAGAAAGAGCGCCACAGCTGGCTGAGTAACATCTATTAATATATTTAGGCAGTATGTTGCGGTGATAGTGAAGTCACGCCGCCGCAAAGATATAATGAACATTAGTCAACGATTAAGAGCATTAGCCCCATGAGCCGCATTAAACCACTTTCTTTGGACGAATTATCTCCCGATCTGCGAAAAGCCATGGAGTTCGCTGAAGATTTAATGGGTTTTACTCCCAATGATGTATTAGCGATGGCGCGATGGCCTGCCTTTTTGCACGCCGTAAAAACCTTGGTGGACGTGGTGTACAGCGCCGAGGAGTTAGACGATGTACTCAAGCGCATGATTGCAACCGTGGTCAGTGGTGCCGCCGGTTGCCGCTATTGCCAAGCTCACACCGCGCATGGTGCGGTTAAAATGGTGGGTGCTGATGCTGAGAAAATATCGACAGTTTGGGAATATGAAACCAGCGACCTGTTTAGTGACGCTGAACGTGCCGCGCTCAGGCTTGCCCTTGCTGCAGGGGGTAACCCAAATGCCGCCACCGATGAGCATTTCACCGAGCTGGAGAAACACTTTTCTGGCCAGCAAATCATGGAAATCATGGGGGTTATCTCGGTGTTTGGTTTGCTCAACCGTTGGAACGACACGGTAGCCACCAAGCTAGAAGACGCACCGCTTAACTTTGCCAAAGCCACATTGCGTAAAGATGACTGGGAACCAGGCCGCCACAGTTAGTATCAATAGTTGATTGCCTGCCAAGGCTAACAGGCCGATAAATAAAAAAGCCCCTCAGAACATAAGACCTGAGGGGCTTTTTATTTTTACAGAATCGTACAGATCTTACAGAGTCTTCTGATAACGCTCAACCGAATCAAGAATCTCTTTACGCGCTTCGTCTTTACCAGCCCAGCCGCGGACTTTTACCCACTTACCTTGCTCTAAGTCTTTATAGTGCTCAAAGAAGTGTGCGATTTTATCCAGCATTTCTTGTTGTACATCACGGAAAGTGTTCACGTTGTTGTAGAACTTAGTTAGCTTTTCAACTGGCACAGCAAGAATTTTTGCGTCTTCACCGGCTTCGTCTTCCATTTGCAATACGCCAACTGGGCGTACGCGAACCACAGAACCGGTCACCAAAGGAAACGGCGCTAATACAAGAACGTCTACTGGATCACCGTCGTCTGACAATGTTTGCGGTACATAACCGTAGTTGCACGGATAATGCATGGCGGTTGACATAAAGCGGTCAACAAACATAGCTCCAGTGTCTTTGTCTACTTCGTACTTAATTGGGTCGCCGTAGCGAGGAATTTCAATAACGACATTAACGTCATCCGGTAAAGATTTACCTGGGCCTACATTGTTTAAAGACATTGCGCGTGCTCCGAAACATTGGTCTTAAAAAATTCGCTGTATTATACTGATTTGGTGGCATTTAGCAGCCGCCACAAATCAAAAAGTCGTCAATAACTATAATATTTAATTACTCCTATATAAGGGGAAAGAGGGTAAACCAACTTAAGTCGTCATTTGCAGTAAAAAATTCGCTCTAACGGGCAGGGGTAAGCCTTGATATGTGAGCGAGTTGGTTGAGTTTGTTCTTCACCGAATCTTCGCCTAGGGAGTTAACGGAGGACACACTATGTCTGCACAAGCATTACCTGCTTTATTTGGAGTAGTTGGTTTAGTCATTGCTTTCATCATTTATAGGATGGTTTCTAAACAGGCGGTAGCACAAGGCAAGGTCGCCAGCATTGGAAATCAAATTCACATCGGCGCCATGGCGTTCATGCGCCGCGAATACACCGTTCTGTTTGCGTTCGTTGCGGTGTTAGCCATACTTATCGCCATTTCTGATCTGGGCCTGCACAGCATGTTTGCGTTTTTGCTTGGGGCTTTTTGTTCTGCCTTTGCAGGCTACATTGGCATGTTCACGGCCACCAAAGCCAACACTCGCACTACCACCGCCGCGCATGAAAAGGGCGCCGCAGCCGCATTGATTACCGCCTTTAATGGCGGCTCAGTGATGGGCTTAACGGTGGCGTCAATGGGCCTGTTGGGCTTAGGCATTTTGTATTACGTATACGGCGCTAACGCTGAAAGCGCCCACACCATTCATGGCTTTGGTATGGGGGCATCGGTGGTGGCTTTATTCTCTCGTGTGGGTGGCGGCATTTTCACCAAAAGCGCCGATGTCGGTGCCGATTTGGTAGGCAAAGTCGAGGCCGGCATTCCGGAAGACGACCCACGTAACCCAGCGGTGATTGCCGATAACGTCGGCGATAACGTCGGCGATGTGGCCGGCATGGGCTCAGATATTTTTGAATCTTATTGTGGCTCTATGATTGCCACCATTGCCATTGCGTCCACTTTAAGTATTTCCGCTATTGGACTGCTAGGCGGCAAACAAGAAGCCTTAATGGGCTTACCGTTGGCGCTGTCATCCATTGGGCTTATTTGTTCGGTTCTAGGCATTGTATTGGTGGCCTTAATGAGCAACAGCTCAGCCGAAAAAGCCTTGCGCGCGGGCACCATGGGCTCATCGCTGGCTTTCATTGTAGCGTCTTACTTTTTGATCAGCTACTTCGGCATCGCCACCTCCGTTTGGTATTGCGTCATCATAGGCTCGGTGGGCGGCATCGTGATTGGCTTAGTCACCGAGTATTACACCGCAGGCAGCCCCATTCGCACCATTGCTGCTTCGGGTGAAACGGGGGCCGCCACCGTCATTATTGCCGGCTTAGCCATCGGTATGCAGTCAGTGGTGGTGCCGATTTTAACGCTGTGCGGCATCATCTATTTTGCCAGCCAATTCGCCGGCCTGTATGGCGTAGCCATTGGCGCGGTGGGCATGTTGGCGACGGTGGGCATCACCATGGCGATTGACGCTTATGGCCCGGTGGCCGATAACGCCGGCGGCATCGCTGAAATGGCCGGCTTAGGCGAAGACACACGTAAAATTACCGATTCACTAGACGAAGTGGGCAACACCACGGCCGCGATTGGCAAAGGTTTTGCGATTGGCGCAGCGGCGCTCGCGGCATTAGCAATTATCTCCGCGTACATTGAAACGGTGTCACTGAATATTGATGGTTTTAGTTTATTAATCAATAACCCCGAAGTGTTGGTGGGCATGTTTATCGGGGGCATTTTCCCGTTTTTAGTTTCCAGCTTAACCATGACCGCCGTTGGTGATGCCGCTTTTGACATGATCAAAGAAGTGCGCCGTCAGTTTAAGGAAATACCCGGCCTGCTCGAAGGCAATGCCGAACCGGACACCGCACGCTGCGTTGACATTGCCACCACGGCCGCTTTAAAGCGCATGGTATTGCCCGGCGTACTGGCGGTTGCCGCGCCCGTGGTAGTGGGCTTTGGCATTGGTGCTGAAGCCTTAGGCGGCATGTTAGGCGGAGCACTGTTGGGTTGTGTCTTACTGGCCATTACCATGGCCAACGCGGGTGGCGCTTGGGATAACGCCAAGAAATACGTTGAACGTGGCAATCACGGCGGCAAAGGTTCTGACACTCATGCCGCCGTCGTGGTGGGTGACACCGTGGGTGACCCTTTCAAAGACACCTCAGGCCCGTCAATGAATATTTTGATTAACGTAATGGCGATTGTGAGCTTGGTCATTGCGCCACTGCTTTCGTAAATTAAACGTAGGGCATTCCAGCTCGCCGTGGCAGGCTCACCATCAGCCTGCCACGGCTCATTATTCAATAGAACTGAAGCCTAATCTAAGAAAGCTGATATTTCCTATTGATTACATTTTGTTGAGAGGCGCCCTCTGCGCCAACAAACACGCTAGTTTGCCCCTCTGTTAAACCAAAAAATCGGTTGCTACTGTGTTTTTCTATCATTGCAAAAAGCCATTTCATCCTTCGTACAGCTTGGTGTTGCTGCTCGCCCTTTTATGCGTGCCGTTCAGTAGTAACGTCATTGGGGCAGACATAGCCATTACCTTAAACGACCAGCCCAACCAACACACTCGAAGCGCCTCACCGAGTAACAGCCTGAGCCAGTTAGCCGTCGGCGATACGCTGGACATTACTCTGACCAACACCCAAGTCGTGTCGCTGTCGGTCAGAAAAATTAGCGACGTTAAGGGCGTAACTCAATTGCAAGCCAGTAGCTCTAACAACGAATTTCTACTAATAAATTTTGACCGCCACGGTGTGTACGGATCATTGTCTGGCAACAACCTGCGCTACAACATTCACTCAAATCAAAGCGGCGAAGGCACGCCAAACCTTACCTTCGTTAATCAAAATCACGCCAACTTTCCTGAAATAGACTTGAGCAGCGATGCCTTAGTGCCGCCCACCATGGTGGCAACAAAACCAATCATGGAGCAATTGAGCAACGATCAACAGGCGATCATTAATGACCGTTTTGCCTCCGGCGCCATGCAAGCTCGCTCAACCATACGCTTGTTGATTTTATATTCGCCAGAGTTTGCCAACGGCTTTAACTCACCCAGCGCGCGCATCAATCAGCTAATCAGCTTTACCAACACCTCTTTTACGCGCAGCAATATTCCCATTGACTTGGTACTGGCCGCAGCCATACAGGTGAACTTTAATAATAATTTAAACACCGGAGATACCCTAGATTTAGTGACCAATGCACAAGGGGCGTTTAGCAATGTGGAGCAACTCCGAGACACCCATGCCGCCGACATGGTGGCCGTGTTGTCATTCAGCCCTGGTTTTTCGGCCAATGGCATTGCTTGGGTGAACGGCTCTAATCCAAACTTCGCGTTTTCCTCCACTAGGCTGTCACCGGGTTGCTGTGACTCGGTGTTTGCGCATGAAATAGGGCACAACCTGGGTTCAGGTCACGAACGCAATTCAGTGAACCCATCCAACAGTGCCTGCAATTTTAATTTTACCGGCTACTCTTGTGGGCATGGCAACCGCAACAATGCGCAAGGCTCTTGGGGTACCGTGATGTCGCGCTTAAACTCAACCGTGGTTAACCATGTTTTCAGCAACCCCAATTTAACGTGCTTGGGCGAACCCTGCGGAATCTCGCAAGGGCAAACCAATTCAGCCGACAACTTTGCCAGCTTTAATATGTCGCGCTTATTAGTGGCCAACTTTCGACCCGACCCGCCCACTGTTAACCCGCCACCTAGACCAAGACCGCCATTAAGCAGTGCGTCTGTCACGCCGGTGATTACCTTACTGCTTGATGAGGATGAATAGTGGTGGTGGCTTTAGACTAGTTATCAATCGTATTGTAAATACTGATTTAAGGCTGGCAAGAAAAATTCGCTGACCAAAATGGTGTGACCCAAGTATTCATAAGGCGTGCGCCTTGCATGAATGCGCTGATTAGCGAGTGATGCTTCAGAAAAATCACGCCGTGACGCGCGCATGCGGCCATCCTTGAACAACAAATGCCCCAATGGCGTGTCGCCCAGAGTAGCCAAACCCTGCGCTCCTTTGTTTGCTAACGGTAACGGAATAATGCTGCGTGCATAAACCACCGCTTCACCGTGAATGTTTAATGTTACTTGACGAATCAAGGCGGCACTGTGAGGTAAGCAACGCAATTTGCGCTGCTCGTGCCATAACGGCACACCGTTCACTTGCGACAGAACATGCACCTGAAAAGTACCATCGCTGATGTTACGCAATGCGGCCGTCAATGAGCCTCGATCGACCATGGTGGGGGCAAGAGAAGAGGGCAGCTGGCGCTGGCTTAACGCGGTGTCGGCTCGCCATTGAGCGCCTTTTGCTAAAGACGCATAGCTGATTATTGTTTCGGCACTCATACCATTACCGCCAACCACACATCAGCCATATTGATGTGTGGCCAATTCATCAACAACATTTTTCATGCCTGATTACAAATTACCGTCAACACTTTGCAATAACGGTAACGGCACATGAATAAGAGAGCAAATAACGCGCATTATCTCTTGCTCCTCGGTAATTACTTGGCCGTCATCGAGCACCGCTTTGCCTAAGGCTAATACCACTTTGGCTTTTTCTGGTGCCGACAAGTCATCTAACTTTTCAAGCGCCTTGTCCAAACCGTTTTGCCAGTCTTCGGTGAAGATTAAATTTTTGTGCTCAATGCCCACCGCGCTCATGCCAGTACGAAATGCACGCTGCGCTAACTGTAAGCCTTGTGGGCTATTCGAATGTTGGCCGTGCGAAGCAACAATACTGACCACTAAGGCCAATTCATCAATGCACGATTCCAGTTTTCTGCGCCCATGCAGTTTGGTTTTGTTGGGCACGTGATACTCAAACAAATACTGCTTAACTAAGCGAGACAACAAGTACTCAAAGCTATCAATATTGCCATCGACCGCCGCCATTTTTTCAACCGTGTCGAGAATTTTCTCTACGTCCGACACCGGTCGGCGCTTTAGCGATGGAAATGCCACTTCCAATAATGGCAACCGTTGCTCCACCTTTACGTAGCCATTGCTGGTGATTAAATGCCGCAACTTGCTTTCGCTGATGTCGCCCATTTCTTGCACAATGATCAGCAACTGTTTCTCACGCAACTCTTCATCGTGATCCAACAAACAATAGAACAGTATTTCAGGTGACCACTCTGGGCTGTGCGCCGCGTGCATTAAATTGTCTGAAATAGCGGCGGCAAAAATAGCCGCAGCGGCAATGCGGCCAATGTCCGGGTTGCCAATGTTTTCTATTAAGTTATCAACGTCTAACAAACCAGACTGTGCGTTGCCTGTTTTGCCTTGCTCTTGCTCTCGTTCCGCCACTTCGGCTTGCAAATGCTCTTGGCGCTCTTCACGTTTTAGCCTTTTTGCTAGGGCATCTAACTCGCTGGCATCAAAACGCTTTTCAATGCGTTCTATGCGCTTTTCTAAAGGCGGGTGAGTGGCAAACATGAATGAGCGATAGCCACTGCCAAATAACATATGGCTGACTTCTTCGGAGTCGGTTTGAAGGTAAGACGCATGATTATAAGCGGCAATTTTTTTCAACGCGCCCGCAATACCCGATGGGTCACGGGTGAATTGCACCGCCGATGCGTCAGCCAAATACTCGCGCTGCCTTGATAACGCAGACTTTAACCAGCGGGCGAAAAACAAGCCCACATAGCCCACCACCATCAATGCCATGCCAATGGATATGATGGCGCCGGCATTATTATTCTTTGACGATGACAAACGATAGCGGCTGGAACTTAAGAACTTACGACCAATAATCGCCAACACCATAATGCCAAACAACACACCCATTAAACGGATATTGATGCGCATGTCGCCATTAAAAATGTGGCTGAATTCATGCGCTACCACGCCTTGCAGTTCGGCTCGGGTGAGTTTTTCTAAGGTACCTTGAGTTACCGCAACAGCGGCATCAGCCGGCGTGTAACCGGCGGCAAAGGCATTGATTGCTGGCTCGTTTTCCATCACAAACACATCGGGCACTGGTGTACCCGACGCGATGGAAATTTCCTCAACCACATTATATAAGCGCCGCCGTAATGGGTCGCGCGTGTCAGCGGTTACTAACGTGCCACCCATCGAAGCCGCCACTGTGGCACCGCCTGATTTTAAACCGGCAATTTTAAACAAACTGGCCAGGCCAATAATCGCCGCCGTGATGGCACTTACGGTTAACAATAAGGTGCTGTTAGCGACTAAATTATCTAAGGTGAATAAATTAACCGTGTTGTACTGAGCCGTACTGACTAAGCCGGTACTTAACGAACCGCTTAATCCAACCACCACAAACGCCAACAGGTCTATCACTAAGATAATCAACAGGGTAATGCCTGCAAATGCACACGCCAGCCATTTTGATTGCTTTTTAGCCTGTTCTTGATGTTGAAAAAAATTCACGTATTCACCGCAGCCGGTCTGAAGTTAGATTAAACAATCTCTGCCTTAAAACGAAACGTTAGGCACTTCTTTCATGGCTGGGTCTTCAAGCTTTAACATTTCAGCCGGTTGAAATTGAAACCAGTCAGAAATTAGATTGCTTGGGAATTGCTCACGCAAGTTGTTGTACATCATGACGCCATCATTGAATGCTTGACGTGCAAACGAGAGCTTATTTTCAGTGGTGGTTAACTCTTCGGAAAGCTGCATCATGTTTTCATTGGCCTTCAGGTCTGGGTAAGACTCTGACAGTGCAAACAAGCGACCTAAGGCACCCGATAAACCACGCTCAGCCTCACCTAACTTCTGCATGGCTTCAGGATTGGTTGGGTCAGCCTTGGCCGAATCCAAGCCATTAACGGCCGAGTTACGCGCTTCAATCACCGCTTGCAGTGTGTCTTTTTCATGCGCCATATAGGCTTTGACCGTTTCCACTAAATTCGGAATCAAATCATGTCGGCGAGTCAGCTGAACATCGATTTGCGCAAAGGCATTTTTGTATCCATTACGCGCCGCTATTAGGCGGTTATACAGGCCCACTCCGTAAAAAATGATGCCTATAAAAACTAATAAAAGAATAGTTCCGGTTCCCATGATTTTGCCCTCATTAATTGGTTGGTTCTGTTATAACAGATTCACCGAATGTTTAAAAAATATTTTTTAACGCAAACAAGGGCATGCGGCATAAAAAAAGCCCTGATTGCAGACACAATCAGGGCTTTTTTACAGTATTACTGCTGAACCGCTAACGGCCTTTTTTAGCCATCTTTTTAAGCGCTTGCAGCTGAGCCGCCGCTTGCGCTAATTCCGCTTTAGCACGCGCATAATCAATATCAGCGTTGCTGTCTTTAAGCGCTTGCTCGGCTTTACGCTGCGCTTCAAGAGCGGCGGCTTCATCAATGTCATCCGCTCTTAATGCGGTGTCAGAAAGCACCGTCACTTTCTTTGGTGTGACTTCAAGAATACCACCAGAGACGTAAATGACTTGTTCTTCACCGTCGGCTGTTTGCACACGCACATCACCAGGCTTTAGATTGGTTAGCAGCGGCGTATGGTTGGGGTAGATACCCAGCTCACCGTTAATTGCAGTCGCAATCAACATTGACGCTTCACCTGAGAAAATCTCATTTTCAGCGCTAACCACTTCTACTTTCATTGTACTCATATTGTGCTCTCTTTAAATGAGGGTGATTTATTCAACGCCCGTCAATTGCCAACTCAACCCAGGTCAAGCTGGCAACTTGGCCGCAAAATAAGTCAAATCATTAAGACATCGACTTCGCTTTTTCGATTACTTCGTCAATGCCGCCCACCATGTAGAATGCTTGTTCTGGATACTCATCCAGCTCACCACTCAAGATAGCTTTAAAACCTGCAATCGTGTCTTTCAATGAAACGTATTTACCAGGCGCGCCGGTGAACACTTCTGCCACAAAGAAAGGTTGCGATAGGTAACGTTGCATCTTACGAGCACGGGCTACTGTTTTCTTGTCTTCTTCAGACAATTCGTCCATGCCCAGAATGGCGATAATATCGCGCAATTCTTTATAACGCTGCAATGTGTTTTGCACACCACGAGCCACTTCGTAATGGTCTTCACCAATCACTTGTGGGTCAAGCTGACGAGAAGTTGAATCCAGAGGATCTACCGCAGGGTAAATACCCAATTCCGCAATTTGACGCGATAGTACTAAGGTCGCATCCAAGTGAGCAAAGGTGGTTGCTGGTGATGGGTCAGTCAAGTCATCCGCCGGTACGTATACCGCTTGGAATGAGGTAATAGAACCCGTTTTAGTTGAGGTAATACGCTCTTGTAGGGCGCCCATTTCACCGGCCAGCGTAGGCTGATAGCCCACCGCTGAAGGCATACGGCCTAACAGTGCTGATACTTCGGTTCCCGCCAATGTGTAACGATAAATGTTATCGATAAACATCAATACATCACGACCTTCGTCACGGAAGTATTCGGCCATCGTCAAACCTGATAGCGCCACACGCAAACGGTTACCCGGAGGCTCATTCATCTGCCCATAAACCATCGCTACTTTATCAAGTACGCCGGCTTCTTTCATTTCGTAGTAGAAGTCATTACCTTCACGAGTACGCTCACCAACGCCCGCGAATACTGACAGACCTTCTTGCTGTACCGCGATGTTGTTAATCAACTCCATCAAGGTTACGGTTTTACCTACACCCGCACCGCCGAATAGACCAACCTTACCGCCTTTGGCGATAGGCATAATCAAGTCAACAACCTTAATACCGGTCTCTAAAATTGACACGTCAGACGCTTGATCAGCGTAGGCGGGTGGCTCACGGTGAATCGGGTCACGTCGCTCAGCTTTCACATCGCCGGCTTGGTCAACAGGGTTGCCAAGTACGTCCATGATGCGACCCAGCGTGCCTTGGCCAACGGGTACTGAGATAGGAGCACCGGTATTCGACACATCCAAACCACGTTTTAGGCCATCAGTTGCACCCATTGCAATGGCTCTTACGATGCCATCACCTAACTGGGCTTGAACCTCAAGCGTTAAGTTTTCGCTCTCGACGGTTAATGCATCATATACATTTGGCACACTGTCGGCGGCAAACTCAACGTCTACTACCGCGCCAATGATTTCTACAATATTTCCGGAACTCATATCAGTTTCCTCTTAATACCTTAAATTTAAATTCTTTCAGCTCAGCCTACTACTTCTACTAAGCTTTTAGCTCGGGCGACTACATCGCCCGCTCGCAAATCACTTATACCGCCGAAGCACCACTCACAATTTCTGAGATCTCTTGCGTAATCGCCGATTGACGTGCCTTGTTGTAAACCAACTCAAGCTCACCAATCAAATCACCCGCATTGTCACTTGCTGACTTCATCGCCACCATACGCGCCGACTGCTCGCACGCAATGTTTTCAACCACCGCTTGGTAAATTTGCGACTCTACGTAACGCTTCAACACGGTGTCTAGAATAGGCTTTGCTTCAGGCTCATAGATGTAGTCAAACAGCTGTGGCACTTCTGAGGCTGCGGCTTCATCGGCACTGATCGGCAATAACTGCGTCACTTCAGGCGATTGCGTCATGGTATTAACAAACTCGTTAGACACCACATACAAACGGTCGATCTTGCCGCTTTCATAAGCGCTTAACATGCTGGTGATTGCGCCCAACAAATCATTCAAGTTCGGGTTATCGCCGTAGTGCGAAGCTTCTGACACCACGTTACCACCGGCACGACGAAAATACGCCAACGCCTTTGAACCTACGGTCGCAATATCAATTTCAACGCCTTTGCCATCCCATTCAGCAAGCTCGCTGACGGTTTTGCGAAAGACATTCATATTTAAACCACCACACAAACCGCGATCAGAGCTCACCACAATATAACCGACGCGCTTTACTTCGCGCTCAACGGTGAACGGGTGCTTATACTCAAGGTTCGCTTTTGAAATGTGGGCAACCACCGAGCGAATCTTTTGCGCATAAGGGCGTGCAGCAAGCATGCGATCTTGCGCCTTGCGCATTTTACTCGCGGCCACCATTTCCATTGCTTTAGTAATCTTTTGAGTACTTTTAACGCTGGAAATTTGATCGCGAATTTCTTTTCCGACTGCCATCTTCGTTTCTCGTAATTTGGTTAATCTTTCTTCTAATCTGTAAGGCTCCAAACACTCTGGAGCCTTCAGCGCGAACCGGCAAGCCGGTTATTTGCAAAGGCAAATATCGCGATTAAAAAGAACCGTTGGCTTTGAAGTCTTTCAACGCAGCATGCAAGCCTTCAGTCACTTCATCAGTTAACTTAGGGTTTGCATTGATGCCGTCGATCAATTCTGCAAAGTTGGCTTTCAAGTGCGCTTGCATCGCGGCTTCACACGCCACAACTTGCTCTTTATCAACGTCGTCAAAATAGCCTTCGTTAGCCGCGAATAATGACGCCGCTACTTGAGCTGTTGACATTGGCGCGTATTGCGCTTGTTTCATCAACTCTGTAACGCGCTCACCACGTGACAACTGTGCACGAGTCGCTTCATCAAGGTCAGAAGCAAACTGCGAGAATGCCGCCAATTCACGATACTGAGCCAAAGCAAGACGAACACCGCCGCCTAACTTCTTAATGATGTTAGTTTGCGCTGCACCACCCACACGTGATACCGACAAGCCTGGGTCTACCGCAGGGCGAATACCCGAGTTAAACAAGTCAGTTTCCATGAAGATCTGACCGTCGGTAATCGAAATTACGTTGGTCGGTACGAAGGCGGATACGTCACCGGCTTGAGTTTCAATGATCGGCAATGCCGTCAATGAACCGGTTTTGCCTTTCACGCCAGTACGACGCTCTACTTCGTCGGCATTAATACGCGACGAACGCTCTAATAAACGTGAGTGCAAGTAGAATACGTCACCAGGGTAGGCTTCACGACCCGGCGGGCGGCGTAGTAACAATGATACTTCACGATAAGCAACCGCTTGCTTAGACAAATCATCGTACACAATCAGTGCGTCTTCACCGTGATCACGGAAAAACTCACCCATGGTGCAACCTGAGTAAGGTGCAATGTATTGCAATGCGGCCGAATCCGACGCATTTGCAGCCACAATCGTGGTGTATTCCATAGCGCCATGCTCTTCAAGCTTACGCACTACCGCCGCAACTGAAGATGCTTTTTGACCAATGGCAACGTAAATACATTTAACGTCATTGCCTTTTTGGTTAATGATGGCGTCAATCGCAACCGCAGTTTTACCTGTTTGACGGTCACCAATAATCAGCTCACGCTGACCTCGACCAATCGGCACCATGGCATCGATTGATTTGAAACCAGTTTCCAACGGCTGATCAACACCTTGACGTTCAATTACGCCCGGTGCAATTTTTTCAATCGGTGACGATTCAGTGGTTTCAATTGCGCCTTTGCCATCAATCGGGCGACCCAAAGAGTCAACCACGCGGCCTAACAATTCACGACCGACCGGCACTTCTAAAATACGGCCAGTACATTTAACCGTGTCGCCTTCAGAAATGTGCTTGTAATCACCCAACACAACCGAGCCTACAGAATCTTGCTCTAGGTTAAGAGCTAGGCCGTATACGTCGCCTGGGAATTCCAACATCTCACCTTGCATTGCTTCACTTAAACCGTGAATACGAGCAATGCCGTCAGTCAAGCTTACGACCGTACCTTCGGTACGCGACTCAGCGGATGCTTCAAAATTTTTAATCCGATCTTTAATCAGGTTGCTGATTTCAGATGGGTTTAATTGCGTTGTCATGACTTCAAGTCCTCAACGTTATTGTTTCTCTTTACTTACCTATGCTCGATCTTGCTATAAGCTCACTGTGTGACATTAAAATAGTCAACACAATCAACGCTCTAGCGAAGCAGAGTCGTAGTCAGTTTCTCTATTCGACCTTTTGCCGAGCCATCAATCACTAAATCACCGGCCTTTACGATGGCCCCACCAACGATTTCAGCGTCGACGGTTTCTTCTAATTGCACTTTCATGCCCAAGCGGGTCTCAAGTGCGCTGGTGAGTGATGTTTTTTGGCCGTCGGTGAGGGGCAGGGCAGTGGTTACTTGCGCGTTAACCACCGCCTGTGCCTTTGCTACTAAATCACCGTATTGCTGCTGAATGTCTTGCAACGCTAAAATACGGTCGTTTTGCACCAACAATTTAACAAAGTTAGTGCCGCCTTCTGGCAACGAGTCTTTAGCAAGATCAGTCAACACCTCAGTCAGTTTTACAGCGTCAACACGCGGGTCATTGACCAGCGTGTTAAAACCTTCGTCTTGACTGATTGCGGCAAGGTTACCCAGCGCAACAGACCAAGCGTCAAACGCGTTGGTTTCTTGCGCCAGATCAAATACCGCTTTGGCATAAGGTCGAGCAATGGATGCATTATCTGCCATTCTTCTTACCTGTTTGGTTTGCGAAAGCCATTAACTAACTTACGTTAGCTCGCTTTTAATTGCGTGACCAAGTCTTCGATTAAGTCAGCGTGCGCTGCTTGATCAATTTCTTTGCCTGCAATCTTGCTTGCCGCAGCCACGGCAATTGATGATACTTGGCCGCGCAACTCTTCACGAGCTGCATGCACACCTTGATCAACTTCTGCTTGAGCCGAAGCAACAATGCGCTCCTTCTCAGAAGTGGCTGACTCTTTCGCTTCTTCAACAACAGCATTACCACGCTTTTCAGCGCTTGCAATAATTTCAGCGGCCTGAGTTTTAGCACTACTTACTAACTCGGCGGCTTCTTTTTGCGCAACTTCTTGCGCTTGCTGGCCTTTTTCTGCTGCTGCTAAACCATCTGCAATTTGTTTTTGACGCTCGGCCATGGCATTCACCATTGGCGGCCAAACAAACTTTTTGCAGAACCATACAAATACGAAGAACGAAAGCGTTTGACCAATCAGAGTGGCATTAATATTCATCTGTTCGTTCCTCTATATCTGAGTTCAGTGGTAAGCGATTAAGCTTGTGCTTTTAATACTTCTAAAACACTTGGGTCGATAAGACCTGAAGCGAATAGGAAGTACAAAGCGATGGCCACAGCGATAATCGGAATCGCGTCGATAAGACCAGCCAGTAAGAACATTTTAGTTTGCAATGTGTTTGCCATTTCAGGTTGGCGAGCAACGCCTTCTAGAAAACGACCACCCATTAGGCCAATGCCAATGGCTGCGCCAACAGCTGCTAAACCCAACATAATGCCTACGGCAATTGCAGTTAAACCTACGATAGATCCCATTTGGAGCTCCTATACTTTAAAGATAAAAAATTAAAATTTGAAAAAGTGCAATATCGACTAATGATGCTCATGAGCTTGGCTCAAGTACACAATAGTCAACATCATAAAAATGTACGCTTGCAGCGTAATTACTAGAATGTGGAAGATAGCCCAACCCAATTGTGCGAAGCCACCTAAGAGACCTAAGCCCCAACCGGCGCTGTACATCATAGCAATCAAAATAAAGATCAACTCGCCGGCATACATATTGCCGAACAAACGCAAACCGAGCGACAACGGCTTGGCCAATAGGCCAACCAGCTCAAGCAACAAGTTGAACGGAAGCAACCACTTACCAAAGGGTTGCAATGACAACTCTTTACCAAACTCAACAGGCCCTTTGACCTTCAAGCTGTAGTAAATAATCATAATAAACACGGCTAGAGCCGTGCCTAAGGCTACGTTCACATCCGTAGATGGAACGATTTTCATGTATTCAAAACCGGCAATCTTAAGGGCTTCGGGCAACCAATCAACCGGCAACAAGTCCATCAGATTCATAAAGAAAACCCAAACAAAGATAGTTAACGCCATCGGCGCTATCCATTCATTTTTAGCTTGTTTGGTAAAGGTGGAGTCTTTGCTGTCTTGAGCCATTTCAAAAATAGACTCAACGAAACATTGAACTTTGGAGGGCTTATCCGTACTGAAGCCTTTAGCAACACTGCGGAAGATCAGAAACATAACGATGCCAAGACCTAATGACCACATCATGCTGTCCACATGAATAGCCATAAAACCCATACTGGCGGCTTCTTCAGCGCCATGAGCAAAGCCCCATGAACCGTCTGGGAATTTGCCGTACGTTAGATTAGTTAGGTGGTGGTTAATATAACCAGCGCCTGTTAGTTCACCGTTCTCAGATGCCATTTTGAAATCTCAAGCAAAAATTTTAAATCTGTTCAAATACTCTTTACTACTCTGCGCCAGCTCTTTTTAGGTCGGCCTTTGACAGAAAGGCCAATACGAATGACCTTGGATATTGAAGCATTAAGCATGTAGTAGTGCGCCTAAATTAAGAACAAACATCATGCCTTAATAGGTCTTACCTAATTCTAACTACGATTAACTCTAACTACGTCTTCAACAAGAAAAAGCATAAATTAACGATCACTGCCGTAATAAGATACGAAATAATAAACGGCAAAATCGACACTTCGATGACAGCAATGAAAAAAACCATGGCCACCAAAGTAAATAATATTTTCAACACCACGCTTATATAGAAACGAACAAGCGTTTCTGGGGCACTGACCTCTCGCACTTTAGCGATACGGTTGGCGCCAAACAATCGACTGGCCATAAACAGGTTCATCGTGGTTGCTATCAAACCCCCAAATAGGGCTGACAGCGCTTCGCGTGCATCAAAGCAAAAATAAACTCCAAGACTAAAAACAACAGCACTGAGGGCTTGAAGAGCAGACAATTTGAACATAGCGCCGTGGTTTGCCGTGGTCTCAAACCTGTTCTCAAACTTCTTTTCAAAATTAGTCTTCAAACTTGCAAGCGGGCTGGTTCATCAGTTTGCGTTTATTTGCTGCGTGCGCAGTATAAAGGCTTGATTGGTGTTTCGCAATGCCAGAGAACTGATTTATTTTCGTTCTTTAATTGTGTCCAAATAGGTGCTCGTAATGCCCCATAAAATGTTTGGGTAATCAGCCGTGATCGAGCAAAAACTTCACCGTTATGACGATCACGCTTTAGCCACATCAAGGCCGGCTTTCAGCAAACCGAAAGATGCATTAAACAACTGAAAATAAATACTTTTCCACTGAATTTCGTAACAGAAGAAACTCTCCATTTTTTGCTGGCTTTGGCACCAACTTGGAAGCCCTCTTACAGGAACAGGGCATGAACGTTGCGATGGGCTTTTTAGGGGTTGGTATCACCAAGGCCGGCCGGCCTTGGTGCATGAGTCGACGCGTTCAACGTCGTTTATCGTATAGAAATAATTTATGACGTTAAAAAAAACCAGGCCGAACTTAGCATTCGCATTGGGCTTATTCAGCCCAAAAGTTAGCCCTATTGTTCAGCTGGTTTTGTCAGACCCAAGCGTAAAACTAATGACACCCTTGAGTCTGACAAACCAAGGCTATTGCTTAATCGCTTTCTAGAAATTTGCTTACCAAGCCAGCCAGCGCAGCACCCACTAAGGGAGCCACCCAAAACACCCACAACTGCTTTAAGTAAATACCGCCTTCAAGTAACGCAGGGCCGGTGCTTCTTGCCGGGTTCACCGACGTATTAGTGACCGGAATAGAGATCAAATGAATCAGTGTTAAACCTAAGCCGATGGCGATGGGCGCAAAGCCCGCAGGTGCGCGCTTAGACGTGGCGCCCAATATAATCAACAAAAACATAAAGGTCATGACCACTTCAGTGAGCAAGCCGGCGGTCATTGAAAAGCCACCAGGTGAGGCACTTGCCACCCCATTAGACGCAAGCCCACCTTCATAGCCCGGTGCACCACCAGCAATGGTTGACAGGACAAAGGCCGCCACCACGGCACCCAACACCTGAGCAGCAACATAACCTGGCAGCTCAGAGAAGGAAAAACGCCCGCCAACCGCCAAACCTAGCGAAACCGCCGGGTTTAAATGGCAACCTGAAATATGACCAATGGCGTAGGCCATGGTCAACACAGTAAGACCAAAAGCGAGGGAGACACCCACCAGCCCAATGCCTAGGGTACTGCTCATATCGCCACCAAACGTTGCAGCCAGTACAGCGCTACCACAGCCGCCTAACACTAACCAAAACGTACCAATAAACTCCGCTAATAACTTTTTCATGCTGTAACCTTGCGTATTTAAGTTGAAGAGTTACCTAGGTTAGCAAGGGCAGGCGGCCAGAAATTGTTAATAAGTGTGAACAGTCGCCGGTTTTACAGCGCTCATTAGCAATAGCAAAACAAGCCCGAACACACCCAAACTGCCGCATGAGCGAGACTTTCATCGCTCTTTTGAGAAGACGTATTTAGAATGCCAATAAAACAGGCCGTAAAGCCGGGCTCACCCTGTTATCAACGGCTTACTCACAGCCGATTGATTGTGCGCAAGCACGCTATTTAATGTGGGCTAAAATGCCATCCAAAATATCTAAGCTTTTATACTCTATTACCAGCTTTCCTTTGCCTTTATTGTCTTGCACCAACACTTTAGTGCCTAATTTTTCTGACAACGACTCTTCCAGTGAGCGAATGTCTGAGTTTTTACTGGCGTTGCTGGGCTTTTTCTTCGGATTTAAATAGCTGCGCACTAAGGCTTCGGTTTGGCGCACTGATAATTGTTTCGCATACACCTCATTCGCACCTTGGTCTTGCATCTCAATGGGCAAACCCAATAACGCTCTGGCGTGCCCCATCTCAATGCGCCCCGTCTCCAGCAATTTTTTTGCCCCCGCGCTTAAACCCAGTAAACGCAACAGGTTGGTTACCGCCGTTCTCGAACGGCCCACGCTTTTTGCCATTTCTTCGTGCGTTAACTCAAACTCGTCCATCAAACGCTTTAAGCCCACCGCTTCTTCTACTGGGTTTAAGTTTTCACGTTGAATGTTTTCAATCAACGCCACCGCCAGCGTGGCTTCATCTGGAATGTTTCGAACCAATACCGGCACTTCGTCGAGTTGCGCAATTTGCGCCGCCCGCCAACGTCGCTCACCGGCAATAATTTCATACAAATCATCGGCAATGGGGCGCACCAAAATCGGTTGAATGATGCCTTGAGCCTTAATAGATGCGGCCAACTCATCCAACGAGTCTTGGTCCATGTTGGTGCGCGGTTGATACTGGCCACGTTGCAGTTTTTCAATCGGCAGGGTGTTGGGGCTAGCCTGATTGGGCGCGGATGCTTTACCGGCATCGGCACTGACGGGCTCACTGGCGCCCAGCAATGCATCCAATCCTCGGCCTAGACGTTTCTTTTTAGCATTCATATGATTTTCAGGTTAGGAAGTAGCACTGGCGCGACTCAGCATTTCATCCGCCAACCACAAATAAGCTCGCGCGCCCTTTGAGGTTGGTGCGTACTCAATGGCAGGCTCACCGTAACTGGGGGCTTCGGCCAAACGCACGTTTCGCGGCACAACGGTGTCGTACACCTTATCTCCAAAATGGGTTTCAAGTTGGCGGCTAACTTCGCCTGATAAAGAGTTGCGCTTATCAAACATAGTACGCAATAAGCCCTCGATTGACAATTTTGGGTTGAGCGTTTCGCGAATTTTCCGCACCGTTGATATCAGGGCACTCAAGCCTTCAAGCGCAAAGTACTCACACTGCATGGGTATCAGCACAGAATCAGAAGCCACCAATGCATTAATAGTTAACACATTGAGCGCTGGAGGGCAGTCGATAAAAATATAATCGTAATTATCTTGTTGCGAAACCAGGGCTTGCTGTAAGCGCAGCTCGCGCCCAATTTCATTAAGTAACTCAACTTGCGCACCGGCCAAATCACCGTTGGCTGACATGATATCCACGCCGCACTTACTGTTCACTATGGCATCTTGGGCGCTGGATTCATTCAGCAAAACATCGTAGATGGTGTTTTTAATATGCTCAGGATCCACCCCACAACCCACGGTTGCATTTCCCTGGGGGTCCATATCAATCAGCAGTATTCGTTTGCCGCGTTTCACCAACGACGCGGACAAATTAATGCTGGTTGTGGTTTTACCAACACCGCCTTTTTGATTAGTGATGGAAATTACTTTTGCCATAAACCTACCTTGCCTTACTCACAGCCACACACCACGAGGGCGCGCCTGTTAAGCTATTTGCCTATTAACCCATTAGGTTTTTCTTGGGATTTATTTGGGCGCGTCAATAACAACCAAGTTTCGCTGCGCGTCCAGCTCGGGTACTTTAAGTGCAAAGGTATCAAATTTTAAGCCCATCTTCTTAAGAACTTTCAATTCATCTTTAGGAACCTGACCTTTCATGGCCAACCAACGCCCATTGGAGGCAATGGCTTGCTTGGAGCCATCAACAAAGGTTTCTAAGCTTGAATAAGCTCTTGAGGTGATCATGGCAAATTTTTCTTTGGGCTCAAACTCCTCGATGCGCGCATTCTCAACGCGAAAGTTTTTAAGCCCTATTTTATTAGCCGCAAACATTTGAAACTGGGCTTTTTTGCCGCGCGTTTCCACACTGGTTACTTCCAGCGCTGGGGATAATATGGCTAACACCATGCCCGGTAAGCCGGCGCCACTGCCCACATCCAATAGGCTAGAGCCCTTTATATACGGAACAATGCTGGCGCAATCAAAAACATGCACGCTGAGCATTTCGTCAATATCATCAACCGCGGTTAAGTTATGAGTTTTGTTCCATTCGGCAAGCAAGTACATAAACTCCACTAGGCTGTTAATGGCTCGATCGCCATAGGACACGTCCAGCGCATCTAACCCCAGCATGAGTTTATTTTCTAAGCTTGATGTTAATTCTTGTTTTGCGTTCATGCAGTTTCATTCTCCGCGGCACAAGAGTGCCATCGATAAAACTCGGTCATTGATTATATGAGAAGGTAAACAAAGAAAAAATGACAAAGTAGCCGAGAAAGCTAAAAGGCCATTATTTCGCCACTTTTAACGGTGATCGATGTTTGTCTGTTTTAAGATCAATATGCTTCTATGCAGCTCGGCCTTGTTTCTTTAAGTACACCAACAACAGTGAAATGGCGGCCGGCGTTACCCCTGAAATTCGTGAGGCTTGGCCAATGCTGGCCGGTTTATGCTCATTAAGTTTTTGCGCCACTTCATTCGATAGGCCCGTTACTTGGGTGTAGTCCATGGCTGTGCTGAGCTTGGTTTCTTCGTGTCGGCGCTGTTTTTCCACTTCGCCTTGCTGGCGGTCAATATAGCCTTGGTATTTAGCTTGAATTTCTAGCTGCTCGGCCACTTTCGGGTCAGCCACCGCCTCACCAGCGCCTGGCAACGTCATAAGAGTGTCGTAAGTCACTTCAGGGCGGCGTAATAGCTCAAGTAAATTGGCTTCTTTTTTCAATACATTGCCCACCACTTTTTGCGCCGTTTCATCAGGCACTGTACCGGGTTGCAACCACGTAGACTTTAGCCGCTGTTGTTCTTGAATTATTTGTTCGCGCTTTTCACTGAATGCTGCCCAACGCGCATCATCAACCAAGCCTAAATTACGGCCTATTTCAGTCAGCCGCAAATCAGCATTGTCTTCACGCAACAACAAGCGGTATTCCGCGCGCGACGTAAACATACGGTACGGTTCTTTGGTGCCCATGGTAATTAGGTCGTCCACCAACACACCAATATAAGCTTGGTCTCGTGTTGGGTACCAGCCTTCTTTATCTACTGACTGACGTGCAGCATTCAAACCCGCCAGCAAGCCTTGCCCACCCGCTTCTTCATAACCAGTGGTGCCGTTTATTTGCCCAGCAAAATAGAGG
>CALINO010000056.1 GCA_938045295.1 uncultured Arenicella sp. | reverse complement strand
TGATTTACCAGAGCCCGTACCACCCACAAAGATGATTAAACCCCGCTTTTCCATGATCAGTTGCGTTAGGTTTTCAGGCAGGCCTAACTTTTGATAGTTCGGCAACTCGGTTTTAATCACTCGAATTACCAACGCCATATCATTTCGTTGGCGAAATATATTCACTCGAAAACGACCAATGTCAGGCTCATCAATCGCCAAGTTCATTTCAGGCTTTTGCTCAAACGCACTGGCCTGATCTGCATTCATGATTTCCAGACCTATTTTTTCAACGTCTGCGCCGGTGAGTTGTTTTTGGCCAATTTTGACTAATTTGCCATGTACTTTCATTGATGGCTGCACCCCTGAAGAGAGATACAAATCCGAGCCGTCTTTATCAACAATCAGCTTCAATAGTGCTTTTAACATCCACGTTCATCCGTATTAATAAGTAATCAATACAACGCATTATAGAGATTCGCACAACAATTGCATGATCTATTAAATAGGAAGATTAAGTTTACGAAGGCCAGTAAAAAAGGGCTCGCTAACGAGCCCTTTAAAAACGAAAACCAGCAACGCTTAATTACTTTTCGCCGCCTTAGTTTGCTTTTTAGGTGATGGTTTAGCGCGGCAAAACGACGACACTTTTCGGCCGTCTTTGCGTGTATAACCGTCCACCCAAGTGCATGAAGCACTATTGCCACAGGCTGAACTCTCTAGCCCTTTGCATGACGAGGCTAGCGCTTGGCCGCTGAATGCCAGACTGGCAAAGAATGAAGCCGTAATTAGAAAAGTGCGTACAGTTTTTTGGTTCATAAAGAAACCCTCCTTAAAATAAAAATGACACACGAAACCTTACAAACCGATAACCAGTCACTCATAGCCACTGTTTACGGTTAGTTGCTTAATTAAGCAATACGATTCGTGCGAACCCAATCCTTTTGGGTTTTATTAATCTACTCTCTTTTACCGCAACTGACTTCACCCGCGAGGGTGAAATTACGAGGTTATGCCTCTAAGAATTGATCCACCCATACCGGCAGCACCTGACCCGCTTTGCCATAAACCGCCTGGTTAAAATCAGTGGCTGTGTTCGACGCCTCCAGATTAATTTCTAAGGTATGAGCACCAGATTGATTGGCCAGCTGCACAAAACCCGCTGCAGGGTAAACGTTGCCAGAAGTGCCAATAGAGATAAACAAGTCACACACACTTAAGGCGCTGTATATTTCATCCATGTATAACGGCATTTCGCCAAACCAAACAATGTGCGGCCGTAACGTTCCTTTAGTGTTGCAACATTGGCACACATCTCCAACGCTGATGTCACCCTGACATGCATAAATTTGTTCGGTCTGACTGCAGCGCATTTTTAAAATTTCACCGTGCATGTGCCGCACGTCTTGAGAGCCCGCTTGCTCATGTAAATTGTCTATGTTTTGCGTAACCAGTAAAAACGCACCATCAAACTCTGCTTGTAGTTTTGCCAGAGCCACATGCGCGGGGTTAGGCTGCACTTGGGCTTCAAGTAAAGGGCGGCGACGCTCGTTATAAAACCGCTGAACCAGCTCAGGGTTGTTAGTAAACCCTTCTGGGGTTGCCACGTCTTCAATACGGTGTTCTTCCCACAGGCCATCCGAAGCTCTGAAGGTTTTAATGCCCGATTCCGCTGAAATTCCGGCCCCAGTTAGCACAACAATTGAGTTTATTTCATTCGCTTTCATCATAAAAACTTCATTCAGGTTTGGTTCAGGTGACCTACGTTAGGCTAGAGCTCACACTGAAAAGTACGCCATTTTTATAGCCAACGTTCAATATTGGATACAATGAAACATAGTTGGAAACAGGCTGAGTGGTAAAAGGCGGATATTCAGTATTTAACAGCAACTCCTTTACACAACATTGGGAGGTCTTAATGACAACGCAACATAACACTCGAAAAAAGAATCGGCTAGCGGTGCTTTCATCACTGTTCTTTTCATTGATTAGCGTAATGGCCATTGCCGCAGTGCCTTCAACCGCTAACGCAGGTGGCAAGATTCATTTAGACTTGCCTGGCATTAGCATTGGTGTACATGGCGACCGGCACTATAAGAAGCGCCACCGTCGCATTCACCGCAACCATCATCGCCACTACGACAGTCATAGCTATGATAGCTACCGGTATAAACGCAAATACCGCCCTAAAAGCTATGATCGGTATTACGACAATAAACGTAATTACTATGGTAACCGCAATTACTACGATAACTATTATTATGGCGGCAATTCAAGGCGCTATTACAACAACCGTCGAGGCAATGTATGCCCAGACCCAGGTTACTCACCGTATTACAACGACAATTTAAGCTGCTATAGGCACAAAGACCACTTTCACTGCAGCTAATATTGTCTGATCAATCCCTGTTGGTTGGGAATGGGCTGGGTAGGCCCGCTAGGTCGAGACGCTAATTGCGCCACCGACCAATGAAGGCACAGCATATTTCAATGTTGTGCCTTCATTCTTTTATACCCACTTTATAGTCAGGATATAAAAGCTCAACGCCGAGCAGGCTCAATATTTTTGCATTGCTTATTTTTCTAGACTCGCCCAAATAAGACAACATGCCTGCGGACAGCTCACTGCGGGCTTGTTGCATGCTAATTTCAGGCAATGGATTTAAACCCAATACCTTGGCAGCCAGTTGTAAGTATTCTGAAATTTTTCCCGGCGTACCGTCTGTGGCATTGAAAATTTGCCCAGCGTCTCCAGCCTCCATACTTTTAACGCACATTTGCGCCAAATCGTCGGCATGAACTCGGTTGGTGTAACCACACTCGTCAGGTTTCACCACCGGTATTTGTTTTTGTAACCGCTCGCGCGGCAACCGAGAATACGAATAAATGCCCGGCACCCGCAACACCACCACAGGCACTCGATTTTTCTTACCCCAATTCAACCACACCTGCTCGGAATCAAGCCGGCGTTTACCACGGTCAGTTTGCGGTTTGGTTTCTGATTCTTCGGTTACCCACTGCCCCGCACAATCGCCATACACGCCGGTGGTACTGATCAACACCACTTTATTAGGCTTGATGTCATTGGCATCAAAATTCTCGAGCAGCCCCCGAGTACGATCGTCTTGCACCCCGCTTTTTTGTGGCGCCACGGTGTAATATAAATTGCGCCCAGCACACAAACTTAAATCTCGATTCAGGCTATCTAAATTCAGCCGCTGCGCCAATATGTTTTGCTTAGCACACAACTCGGCACTTTCAACGGAATGCACATACGCATGTATGTCTCCGGCATCAATGCCAGAATTATTTACTAACTGTTTTGCTATTCGACGCCCCACGTCACCACACCCAAAAATCACCGTCATATCTATTAATCTCTCCTAAGTTTATCGGACACCGCAACCGGCGTTGGGTAACGTAACACCACCGAGTAACTTGAACCAATGAAGGTTACCAATGTCGCCAGCTGCACAAAATACACCGTGGATGTGTCAATTAATGCGCTCTGCAAGGCAACAAACACAATCAGTAACGAAAATTCACTCATTTGACCCAGGCGAAACCCTGTTTCCCAGCCCAATTTTTTAGTTTCTGACACCCTGTGCAAGGCAAAGCGAAAGATGACTGGCTTAACCAATAACATCGTCACACCCAACAGTATTGCTGGTATCCATATTCCATCTAATGCATGGATATTCAACCCTGCTCCTAAGGCAAAGAAGAATAACACCAAAAAGAAATCGCGTAATGGTTTTAAACTTTCCGAAATAAACATGGCGATGGGGCTGGTGGCCACCGTAATGCCGGCAATAAAAGCGCCGGTTTCATGAGAAAAACCGATGGCATGCGCCATTTCAGCAATGCCTAAGCACCATGCCAGTGTGAGCAAAAATACGTATTCTTGAATACGGTCAAACTTCATGAATAACTTCATCAATACGTAAGTTTTCAGTAGCCAGGCCACCCCAATTAATGCAGGCAATAACAGCACTAGCTTAGCCAATTCAAACATGGGGCTTTGGTCGCCAGAAACCGCCTGAAAGGCCAATAAAACCACAATGGCAATCAAATCCTGCAGCAGCAATACACTGATGATCACCTCACCGGTGTGCTTATGGTGTAACACTGTGGTTGGTAACAGTTTTAACCCAATAATGGTGCTGGAAAACATGCATGCCACGCCCACCACAATCGAATCAATTAGATCAAACCCGGCCAACGTGGCCACAGCCCAACCAATTAAGGCAAAACTGCCTGATGAAAGCACGGTAACAAACGTGGTTTGCTTAAGCAGGTCTATTAATTTATTAGGGCTTAAATGCAGGCCAAGCAAGAACAGCAAAAAGATGATGCCGATGTTGGAAATGTCTTGAATGAGCTCAGTGTCCGTCACCCATTGCAAGCCCCATGGCCCGAGTATCACGCCCAGCAATATGTAACCAATAATCAGAGATTGCCTTGCAAGCAATGCCAAGGTGGCAAAAACCGCGGCTCCAACAAAGATCAAGAATAACGAAAATAGCACTGTTTAAGACCCTGCCTATATCTGTGTTTGAATGCACGTTGAAGCATCAGGCTTGAATAAGCCGTCAACCTCAAACATTACACCATGGTTCTGAAGGTTAAGTTGATGCGCGCTTGCGCATTGGCACGTTTGGGCACTTGATGTTGCCACAATTCCTGCGTACTGCCGCGCATCAACAATAAGCTACCATGCTCTAAGCTAATTGTGTGCTTCAACTGTTTGTTTCTTTTATGCCGCAAATGAAAGTCACGTGGCGCCCCTAAACTCAGCGAGGCAATAACCGGCTGCTTACCCAGCTCAGGTTCGTCATCGGCATGCCAGCCATTAGAATCTTGGCCATTTCGATAATAATTGATGAGCACACTGTTAAATGAGTCCGACGTTATTTTTTCCACCATGACTTTAATCTGTAATGGCAATGATTGCCACGGTTGTGGCGACATGGTGTTGTTCGAATAGGTGTAAGACATCCACGATTCCCCCATCCAACAATCCAGCCTGGGAGTTAAATGACGTTTGCCATAAACCATCACCTCATCTTGTTTCCACTTTACGGTGTCTAAAAGACCAGCAAACCAGCTATCGGCAGTCTCAGAGTCTATGGCGGCGGGAAAGTATTCAACATTCAGGCCGTCACCATGCAAGCTTAGGCGTTGATTCGCGCCATATTCATCAAATAAATGTCTTTGATTCGGTGTCAGCGCCATGTTTTTACAATCTTATTTAACTCTGTGTCTTATAATTATTCACAACCGATTATAGATGACAAAAGTGAACATGCAATTTAACGGCAGCGAAACCTATATTTCGACCGCAGATTTAAGTTTAGCGGTCAACTCATCCATCCTGTTACAACGCCCTTTGTTAATTAAGGGCGAGCCCGGCACTGGCAAGACCATGCTAGCTGAAGAAGTGGCGGCTTCTTTAGGCAAACGGCTTATTCAATGGCACATTAAATCAAGCACCAAGGCTCAACAAGGCTTGTATGAGTACGATGCGGTTTCGCGCTTACGCGACTCTCAGCTCGGAGACGGCGATGTCAGCAACATAGAAAACTACATCAAGAAAGGCAAATTGTGGGAAGCGTTCGATGCCGATGAACAAGTGGTGCTTTTGATTGATGAAATCGATAAGGCCGACATAGAGTTTCCTAACGATTTATTGGTTGAGATCGACAAAATGGAGTTCTTTGTCTACGAAACTGGCCGCACGGTTAAAGCCAAACATCGCCCGATTATTATCATTACCAGCAACAACGAAAAAGAGTTGCCCGATGCCTTTTTGCGCCGCTGTTTTTTCCATTTCATTAATTTTCCCGATCGCGCCACCATGGAATCGATTGTTAACGTGCATCATCCAGACGCAAAGAACACCTTAGTGAAAGACGCGCTGGACATGTTTTTTGATGTTCGCGCCATTCCCGGTTTAAAGAAAAAGCCATCCACGTCTGAGTTGATTGACTGGCTTAAATTACTCATGGCCGATGATATTCCTGATGACATTCTAAAAAATCACGACAATCACAAAGCCATTCCGCCATTGTATGGTGCATTGTTAAAGAACGAACAAGACGTTCAGCTTCTTGAACGTTTGGCCTTTATGCATCGCCGCGAAAACCGTAACTAAGCTTACGCGACGCCAGTCATGCTGCTGAACTTCTTTGATTCTCTACGCCATCAAGGCGTGCCGGTTACCTTTGCCGAACTTTCTGACCTAATTCGCGCGTTGGAAAAACGCATAGTGTTTGCCGACACTGAGCAGTTCTACTATCTTGCGCGCACTTGCATGGTCAAAGACGAAAAGCACTTTGATAAATACGATCGCGCTTTCAAGGCTCATTTTAGCGAGCTGGAAACGTTGGAGAATTTTGTTGAGGCACTCATACCTGAAGAGTGGGTTCGCCAACAGTTTTTAAACACTTTAAGCGAAGAAGAAAAGGCCAAAATAGAATCGCTCGGCGGGCTAGAAGAACTCATCGAAGCCTTCAAACAACGCCTGCAAGAACAAACAGAGCGCCATCAAGGGGGTAACAAGTGGATAGGCACCGGTGGCACCTCACCTTTTGGTAATGGCGGTTACAACCCCGAAGGCATTCGAGTGGGCGGAGAAGGCGGCGGCAAAAGCGCCGTTAAAGTGTGGGAGCAACGCAAGTACAAAGACTTGGACGACAGCATTGAACTCGGCACCCGCAACATCAAAATGGCGCTGCGGCGCTTACGAAAATTTGCCCGAACCGGCTCCGAAGAAGAGCTTGATCTAGACGACACCATACGATCCACCGCGCATAACGCCGGCCTGTTAGACATTAAAATGGTGCCTGAACGCCACAACTCCGTAAAAGTATTGTTGCTGTTTGACGTCGGCGGTTCAATGGATACT
>CALINO010000055.1 GCA_938045295.1 uncultured Arenicella sp. | reverse complement strand
TGAAATGTATTTTACAACTGCTTCTAGTTCTTAACTGAGAATCACCGATACGTTTAGTTTTTTTTATTAGAAACGGTAATAATTTATTACCACAGAAGTTTGTCGCTATGAAAGCGTAACTACGTTATAATTTTTGTGACGTCATATTATAATTGTTTACAAAGGAGCGTTGCGCTGTCAATCATTAAGCGGCTGTCCCACTGAACGAGATTACACGAAAGATTCTGCGTTGAAAAAGTCTGTGTTCACTCTCGTAAAAATGGTTTTTTCTGCGTTTCTTCTCATTTTCTTTTCGTTGGAGGCGTCAAAAAAATGTAAATATTTACATTTTTTTTGGCTCCGTGCCAAAAAAACAAATTTTTGGCGTGTACTGTCGTTTATTAGCGTTGCCATACGGCTAAAATGAAAAAACGCATGGTGGCGGTTGGTGACACTCGTCTTTGTCTGCGTTTACTGTCGTGTTTACGCGTTTGTTTTGCGTTATTGTTTTCGTGCTTTATCGTGGTCGTGCGTTGCTGTACGTTGTTTTTCGTTGTCTTTCGTGGTCGTGCGTGGTTCTGTGTTTATTCTGTGCGCAGGCGTTGTCTTTCGCCTATTTCGATGTTTATCTCTGCGTTATATTTGCCGTGAAAGGACGGGTGTCAACGGTTGCCAAACGCAGGTGCAAGTGGTGCCTGGATTTGCAAAACTACCCTGGATTTCGATCGCCGTATGTTGACGTCCTTTGCCGCCTGTTGACGCCACTAAAAAACGTATAATGACGCACGTTAACATTAGGTTCTTACCGGTTCCTTGCGTGCTTTTATGTTTGCGTGTTGCGTGTTGTATCGTCATGTTGCGTAGTCATACGTGGTTTTTCGTGGTCGTGTGTGGTTTTGTGTTTATTCTGTCGGCAGGCGTTGCCTTCCGGCTATTTGTATGGCTTTGTGCGTTTTATTTCACGTAAAGCGACGGGTGTCAACGGTTATTCAACGCAGGTGTAACGCACGTGTGAGAGGTGCCTGGGCCTGCAAGACACCCCTGGATTTCGGCCACCGTTTGTTGACGTCTGTTGGCGCGTGTTGACGCAAGCACCCAACGTATAATGGCGCACATAAACATTCAGTTCCAATCGCTTCCTTGCGTGCCTTTAGGTTTGCGTGTTGCGTGGTGTATCGTGATGTTGCGTGTGTTGTGTTCATTGTCGTTATAGCATGTGTCCCCATACGTTTGCATGCGTGCAATATGTCAGCGTGCGTTAAAAAATGTACGCTTTGGGGTATTGGCTAACATAACACGACGTAAGCAGCGCACAGTCACGGCTGGTCGCGCTGGGTGCGCCGCGAGCTAACGCATATGCACGCATACACACGTATGCACGTTTCGGCGTCACTGTACGGGTCTATTTGTGTTAGCATTCGTTGTTTTATGTTTCCTTCCGTGTATAATAACCGTTGGCCATCGTGGTGTTGCGTGGTGACACGTGTGTAATGTGTACTTGCGTTGTGGTGGCCGTGTTCAGTCGTGTACACACGTTTGGACTCGTGTGCAGGCGTTGAAAATCAGTGTTTGCTTTGCGTTTGTAAAGAACATAGCCTAACGTATGCGGCGGTGAGCCACGCACACTTGAACGTATACACACACTCGTATGCGGCTGCGTTATATACCGGTTTGGCAGCGTCATTACTCGTTGACGCTGCGGTTAACTATGTCCTTTTCCGTTTGTAGTAGCGTGTGTGTGTGTGTACATGCGTTACAATGCGGCATTACCCGTTCACATTCGGCAATTACTATGTTTTGGAGCGTTTTTTAACAAAAACGATTGCGACGAATAACGCCGCTGCTGGCCGTTACCCACCTGCCGCACTCCCCCGTACCCCCACGCGCCATCCAGCTGCTTCTATATAAAGCTCGCGCATCCCCAATTGCATGCATCATTTGTCAAAAGATTAGTCAAAAGATTAAACACATTAAAAAAGTTGTAATTAAATTATTAAAAACTAAAATGGATGCTAATCCAAATGACAATTTTATTGCACATAACTTGGGTCAGGGACAGGGGGTGGGTGGTGATTACCCACAACAACTACTACTTAATATAAATCTGGCAGTGAATTTGGTGCTTTTGAGGTACGTTAGAAGACAGCAACTTGAAGCACAGCCGCCACTTCAACCGGCTCCAAGGCCACGCAGACGGCGACGACGATACTGGGTGAGTCCCCTGCTAAGAGAGGAGAGGCGTTTTGGCCAAGGTTGGTACCAAAACTTAATGCAAGAGATGCAGCTGGAGGAGATAGGAGACTTTAAAAACTTCTTGCGTCTCACCCCCGAAATGTTCAACGAGCTCCTAGAAGGCCTCCGCCCAGTAATTCAGAAAAAAGATACAAACTATAGAAAGGCCATACCACCAGAAGTACGCTTAGCAGCAACACTGCGCTACCTAGCAACTGGTTGTTCCACCCACGACCTTAAGTATGGCTTTCGCCTTGGCCGCAGCACCGCCACAACCATCATTGCTGAGACCTGCGCCGCCATAGTCGATGTCTTTATGGATAGGCTTGTGGTAACGCCTGCTACTGCCGACGGTTGGAGGGAGGTAGCTGACCAGTTTCATGCTAAATGGAACTTTGAACATGTCCTCGGCGCCATAGATGGCAAGCATGTGCGTATAAGGAAGCCCCGCAATGCCGGCTCAGCCTACTTCAATTACAAAAAGTTCCACTCGATAGTGTTGTTGGCTATTGCTGATGCCAACTACCGTTTCATATACCTCAGCGCGGGTGCCAAGGGCCGCGCTGGCGACGCAGGTATCTACCAAGATAGCGAACTCAAAGCCTGCCTGGAGAATGGTGAACTACCCATCCCACCCCCAGAACCCTTACAATACGACAGAAGTGGTAAAACAACTCCTTATTTTTTTATTGGAGATGATGCGTTTGGGTGCACGTTAAACATGATGAAACCGATAAACTGGGCGCGCAAGAAGACCACTTGGGCCAATGAGGTCTTCAACTACAGACTGAGCAGGGCCAGGCGAGTAATAGAGAATGCCTTTGGGGTGCTATCCCATCGCTTCCGTGTACTCCTGGCAACCATACAGCAAGAACCAAAAGTGGCCTCTGACATCGTCATGGCATGCTGTGTGCTCCACAACTTCCTTTGCGACCGCAGACCTGAAGGAGTGCCTGCAATGCCCGCACTCATTAGGTGAGTTAAATATATCATTTTGTCATTGCAATCTATTCTAAAGTCAAAACCTAATTCTATGTACTGACGAATTAATGCATCTTAATTTAAAGTGTAAAATAGTATTTGGTGCTTTTCTTTTGAGGGACAACGTGGCTGATGCTGAGGTGGAGGGAGGCTGGGCGGAGGCGGACTACGCTATGCCCCCTATCAGAGTGCCAAGACTGAGGAGACCTTTAAAGGCTGGCAGGGAATTACAGCGATACCTATCGGCTTATTACTCAAGTCCACAAGCTTCTGTGCCCTGGCAAAACAGAATGGTTGCTAAAAACAGAGGTAA
>CALINO010000054.1 GCA_938045295.1 uncultured Arenicella sp. | reverse complement strand
CTCCATCCGTCAACACCTAGTGTGCTAAAAAAGGAAATTTTTAGTTAACGAGGCCTTAAATCACGGGGATAGTTCAAAAATTTTTATGACGGCTCCGAAATGAGCGGGGGGATATGGGAAATTTGAGAAGAAATTACGAGTTCACATGAGAGCTTGCTAAAAAAAAGCGCCCACTCACAGGAGGGGCGCTTTTGGAAGCATATAGTGTTCGGATTAATAGGTAATGCGAACACCGCCAAAGAGGAAACGACCTCGTGGACCAACAGGGAATGCCGTTTGAGTTCGGAATGGAGTCTCATCAGTAAAGTTATTTACACCACCATAAAATGAAAAGTTGTCATTAAATTCATAGCTAGCATTCGCATCGAAGATGGTAATATCACCTGAAAACCCGTTTGGTCCAAAAATATTATCTACAGTTTCAATTTCTGCTCCGGCCAAAGTTTGTGTGCTTTGATAAGTACCCTGTACAGACGCAGCAAATGGTCCTCTATTCCAAGATAAAGTAGCATTACCAGACCATTTAGGGCGCTGTATTTCCCCTAACTCAGGATCTGCTAGGCTGAGGTCATTGGGATCAAAGAAATTGTCTAAGGCGAGTTGCCGCGTACCAACTACACTAAGTCCAATATTGTTCTCTCCAAAGTCACGACTGGCTCTAAACGCAAAATCAATACCTTCTGCTTCTGCACGTGCAAAGTTAACCTCGCTAACTGTCGCATTGTTAAAGCCAAGAAAGAGCGGTGAGCTTGCATCGCGCTCGCGTGTGAATTGACCACAGAATGAATTAGGAAATGTGGGTAAATCATAGCAATTATCAACGACATCTTGAATCGGAACACTGGCAATCGTATTCGATATATCAACAGACCAGTAATCAACCGTAAGAGAAACGCCAGGTAAGAAACTTGGAGAGAAAACACCACCAATTGTAAGCGTGTCAGCAATCTCGACACCTAAATCCGGATTACCGCCTTGTGTACCCACAAAACGCGCTGTCAATGGATCAACAAAGTCAGCAGGGATACCATCAGCAGCGCAATTCGCGGCTCTTAAACTAGGATTAGGAGCAGATGGTATATTTCTGAAGTCACATGGATCAATAGGTCTGAATGTTTGAGGGTTTTGTGGGGCAAATAGCTCAAAAATATTGGGAGCTCGAATCGCTTCTGATACCGTGCCTCTGAATGAAAGACTATCATTGACAGTCCAACTTGTACCGAGCTTCCAAGTTGTTGCCAAGCCGAGTGTTGAGTAATCCGCAAATCGAATAGCTGCGTCTATGGATAAGTCTTCGAAAAATTCTTTATCTGTCACAAGTGGAACACGAATTTCGCCAAAGAGGTCAGTTACATCATATTCTCCACCTGAGTTAAACTGCCGAGCCTCTCCACCATTAAAGCCAAGACCGTTATTATCTGAAAAGTCTCCAATGAAACCGCCGGCAGGCAAAGGTGACCCTGATGGAATGATACCCAACTCAAATGGATTGTTTGTGGTCTGACTCTCTTCACGACGATACTCAATTCCCGCGGCAAATCCAACGGGGCCAGCTGGTAGAGTAAAGTATTCAGCAGAATCACCGTAAACTAGGGCGGAAAGAACAAATTGCTCTAATTCAGTTTTATCTTCAGTCAAAACATTGACAAATTCAGCGGCTTCAGGGCTAGCCGAATTTTGTCCGGCAAGAATGTTCAAGGGCTGGCATTGGCCATCCCCGGGTGTGAAAGTGAAAAACCCATTATCAAATGTTGGGAAAGCATTAAAACGTGTTCCGGGTGCAACTGTCGTAGAATCAATATCAGATCGACAAATAGGGCCATTAGGTCCTTGAACAACATCAATAGCCGCAAAGAAACGGTCTAATAGTAATGTATCAGCTATTTGCACATTTTCAAATTGCCCGTAATTTGCTGACAACTCGAAATTAAGATTTCGCGCGAACTCACCCTTTATTCCCCCAACTAAGCGAATAGTTTCCCGTTCATTTATTGTAGGCGTATCTCCAAGGTCAGTTGGATCGCGTGTTACAACAAGCCCTCCACGTGTGTCAGCTAAGTTTTGCAAAGCAGATGGAATGAATGGGTTTTCAGGCGTTACGGTCAGCAAGTCAAAGAAGGCATCTAGTTCATTCCGAACCGTTGCAGTCGATTCAGAGTATTTTGCCTCAAAGAAGACTTCAGTTGTTGGTGTAATGTCATAAGAGCTATTCAAATTGATCGTAAATGTATCGATAGAAGGTAGAAGTGTGTCTCCATTATAGTTGTCTCTAACACCATCGCCTCCGAATTGGTTAAAGGCACCTGCAATAAGACCGTCCTGATATGGCCTTACTGTTCCATCATTATCGATGACAAAACATCCACCAAAACCGCCCGATGAATTTTGACCCACTGATGAATCCTGACAGTCGTCGATACCGTTACCATTAAGATCTAAACCACTGGTAGCAGTTCCGAAGCCTGAAAAGTCTCCGGGTCCAATGACGCCTCGCTCTGAACTAATCGAAAATGTGTGACCAGGTAGAAATATACGTGGAAACG
Source organism: uncultured Arenicella sp. (assembly GCA_938045295.1). Taxonomy (GTDB): domain Bacteria; phylum Pseudomonadota; class Gammaproteobacteria; order Arenicellales; family Arenicellaceae; genus Arenicella. Next base: position 967 of record CALINO010000054.1, on the reverse strand, counting down.
CATTCGGGTCTGTCGCAGTCGCCGGATTGACATCGTCATTTTCAATTCCATTATCGCGAGAGAACTCACGATCTCCGTGAAGCAACTCACTATCATCAATATAATCTACAGCAATCGTGAAATTGCCTCTGTCATTATCAAAATTTTTGCCATAGAGGCCGCGTACAGAGAAGTTCTCAGCGTCCCCTTGATCAGATACCCCCCCCCTTATATCTAAATCGAGACCTTCATAATCATCCTTCAGAATAAAGTTAACTACGCCAGTTACAGCATCAGCACCGTAAATAGCCGAGGCACCGCCTGTTAGAACTTCAACCCTTTCAACCAAAGCTTGTGGTATGGAGCCAATATCTACAGCTTGATCACCAGCAAACCCTGCAACATGTCGTCTACCATTTACCAACGTTAAAGTACGGTCCGTACCAAGGCCACGCAAATTCAATGCGTTTGCGCCCGTTAGAGAGTTTTCAGCTGTTGTACTAGACACAAGTGCCGGAACATCATTCACAACATCTGCTAAGCTAATTTCACCTGAGAGGCGGAAATCATCGGCCGTTAGTGATTGTACGGGAACAGGCGATGTCAAATTTGGATCAATCGGAATCCGCGAACCCGTAACGATGATTTCATCTTCTGCTGGTGCATCTTGGGCGATAGCGCTTGTAGATAATGCTGACAGCAAAACAGTGGCGATACTAGCAGAACTAACAAGGCGCGATTTTATATTGTGAGTTTTAAACATATGAGGGACCCTTTGTGTTTCGGTGCAAATACTTATTAAACATTACCAAAAGTACAAGAAATTTTTAGCCCACGATTCCAGAAATGGGCGTTTGCACAAATTTTAGAATAACACTGTGATAGATCGGTCACAAGATGCATGTTGTAACACAGCTTTTACGCTTATATGACTCGGACAGAAACTTCGGGCAATTGCATTATGAAAATACTCCTCGTTACAGATGCT
>CALINO010000053.1 GCA_938045295.1 uncultured Arenicella sp. | reverse complement strand
ATCCATCATGTCGGAAGGTGAGACAATGTCGGCACCGGCCTCGGCGTGCGATACGGCTTGTTTAACCAGTACGTCAATGGTCTTGTCGTTCATCACATAGCCGGCATCGTCTAGCAAGCCGTCTTGCCCGTGAACCGTGTATGGGTCCAGCGCCACGTCGGTAATGACACCTAAGTCTGGCACCGCTGATTTTATTGCGCGCACGCAGCGTTGCGCTAAGCCTTCTGGGTTATAGGCTTCTTCGGCCAACAATGATTTGGCTTGTTCATCAATCACCGGAAACAGCACCATGGCAGGAATACCAAGCGCGTGAATGCGTTTGGCGGTTTCCACCACCAAGTCAATGCTCATGCGTTGTACGCCAGGCATGGATGCCACGGCTTGGGTTTGGTTTTCGCCGTCAATCACGAACACGGGTAAAATTAGGTCGTTGGCACAAAGTTGATTTTCACGCACTAAGCGGCGAGAAAAATCATGAGCTCGATTACGGCGTAAGCGCGCGTGGGGGTATTGTCTGTTCATAATCAAGATTTTCTCATGGATTGAGTTCGGGTGCTATTTTGTTGGTGCGCTAGTCGTCAAGTTCACGAACCATGCGGCGGCCACCAATGCGCGGCATTTGATCAAGGATAAAGTCGGCACGTTCGCGCAAGTATACTGACGGTTTGGCGGGGTTTGAGCGCGATGGTGTTGGCAAGGCTGCGGTGATTAATGCCGATTGTTCGGCGTTAAGTTGACTCGCGTCTATGCCAAAATAGTGTTTGCTGGCGGCGGCAATGCCAAACACGCGTTTGCCGAATTGAGCGTAGTTAACGTAAATTTCTAAGATGCGCTTTTTCGGCACAATGAGCTCCATCCACACGGTGAGCCACGCTTCTAAGCCTTTGCGTACGTAACTGCGTTCAGGCCAAAGAAATAAATTTTTTACGGTTTGCTGAGTGAGGGTGCTGGCGCCGCGTGAGTGCCCTTTTCCTTTTTCGTTCAGCACCAATTTGATTTGTTTAATATCAAAGCCAAAGTGATGAGGAAACTGTTGGTCTTCGGAGGCGATAACGGCATTTGGAAAATACAAAGAAATTTGTTCAAGGTCACGCCATTCGTGTTTGATGTTGGCGTTATTTTTGCGTTTGTTTAATTCAATAAAACTGCTGGTCGGCGGATCGAAATAACGTAAGTACAGCATTGGGGCTGCCGAAATAAAGCACACGAAAAGCACCAATTTAAATAGCCAGCGAAACAAACGAAAGCGCTTTGGCGGTTTGCTCTGCCGGCGGCTTGGGCGTTTGGGTCGCATTAGGTCTCGCACAATATTCTCTACAGCTGCGTTATTGTTTATAAGTTTGAGTTAGTCGTTAAATGGTGTTACTCGTAGCACTTCTGAAATGGTGGTGATGCCGGCAGACACTTTTTTCGCGCCACTGATGCGCAAGGTTTCTAAGCCGTCTGATTTGGCTTGGCTGCGCAAACGGCTTAAGTCGGCTTCGTTCTTAATAAGTGGTTTTAAGTCGTTGCTCATTTCCATCATCTCATACAATCCAATTCGACCTAAAAAGCCAGTTTGGCGACATTCTATGCAACCCACTGGCTTGCACGGTGTTTCAAGTGCAATGTCGACTCCGTCGGTGAAGTCATGCCATGCTTTTTCGTCAATGTTGTCGGGTTCTTTGCAACTCGGGCACAGTGTGCGCACTAAGCGCTGTGCCATCACGCCCAATACGGTGGCGCTGATTAAATACGCCGGCATGCCGAGTTCCAGTAAGCGGGTAACCGCGCTTGGCGAGTCATTGGTGTGTAAGGTGGACAATACTAAGTGGCCGGTCAATGAAGCTTGAATGGCCATTTCAGCGGTGGCAAGGTCACGAATCTCACCAATCATAATAATGTCAGGGTCTTGGCGTAACAGTGACTTCACCCCTGCGGCAAAGGTCAGGTCAATGGCGTTATGCACCTGAATTTGGTTGAAGCTTGGTTCCACCATTTCAATCGGGTCTTCAATGGTGCACACATTGACTTCGCTGGTGGCTAAATTCTTTAAGGTGGAATACAGCGTGGTGGTTTTACCCGAACCAGTAGGTCCGGTGACCAAAATAATGCCATTGGTGTGGGTGGTCATGCGGTTCCAAATGTCGAGTTCACGATCATTCAGCCCGAGCTGATTAAAACTGCGTTGCAGTACTTCAGGGTCAAAAATACGCATCACCATTTTTTCACCCATGGCGGTGGGCACGGTGGAAAGGCGCAGTTCAATTTCTTTGCCATCCGGTGTGCGCGTTTTCAAGCGACCGTCCAGCGGCCGTCGTTTTTCTGAAATGTCCATGCGCGCCAAGGTTTTCAAACGCCCGATAATGGCGAGCAACACATTGGGCGGTACTTGATAGGCGTAGTGTAAAACGCCATCAATGCGAAAGCGCACTTCGCCTTGCTCTTTACGTGGTTCAAGGTGAATGTCACTGGCGCGTTGTTCAAACGCGTATTGCAATAACCAATCCACGAGCTGAACAATGTGATGGTCTTCGGCGTCAAGCTGCCCGCGCCGCCCCAGATCAACCAACTGTTCTAAGTTTTGTTGTATCGAAACACCAGCGCTTTCATCGCTGACTTTAGAGCGCTTGATGGAATTTGCTAAGGTATAAAACTCACTGACATAGCGATCTATTTCACTTGGGTTGGCAAACACCACCTTAATGTCTTTGCGCAACAAACCTTCTAAATTAGGTTTCCAAGACAGGTCTAACGGGTTTTTAACCGCCAGGGTGACTGAGTCGGTACTGGTTGCTACGGCGAGCAAGCCGTTTTGTTTGGCGTATTGAGGCGCCATTACTTGAGTGACTGCGCCAATATCAATGTTCAGCGGGTCGATATGAAAGTATTCCAAATCGAGCGTGCGCGCAAACCACTCGCATAATTCTTCTAAGGTTAAGTGGTTACCGGTTTGAGCGTGAGAGGGTAAGCTGCGTGCAATGCCCAACAGTGGGTGTGAATAAGCGGCGCTGCTTTCGCTCAAGTTTTTATCAATTCGTTTGGCCTCGTTGACCGAAATCATCTGGTCTTTGAACAGGGCCTTTAAGATTGATTTGTGCGTTAAACGCTCTATTTTAGGCTGTGCTGTATTCAAGCTTGTGCTCATAGTTCAAAGATAATTATCGTTTTGACGTGTTCATAACTTCTAATGCTATCATGCTAATTGCAGGCTAATGGTAAGAAATTACCATTGATTGCAACAACTTAATTACAACTATTGATCAGGGTTTACTGCTAATATGATTCGAATAATCGTTGCGTTAATGGGCGCATTAATGCTGTGGATGTGGTTTGCCGCACCGTTTACAAAACGGGTTAAGTCAATCATAACTCTGACGGCGATGGCATTGTCTATTGCCCTTATTGGCTATGAAACGTATGACGGCAAGCCCCGATCAGGGCTGATTAACGTGGCTGACGTGCAGGTGTGCGAATTAAGTGCTCAATACAGTTACCGCAGCGATTATGAAATTAGTTTGTGCTTGCAAAACACCGCCAGCACCACGGTTAAGCGCGTGCAATTTGATATCACGGTCAGCCAATGCGTGACTGGCGACGAATGTACAGAGCTTGAAACGGTAACGCGCGACATTCCAGTGAGCATTGATCCTGGCAAACGCGCACAACTAATACAAACTTTGCGCTTTGATAAATTAGCCGCGCTAAATGCATTGCCCGAACAATTGTCTTGGTCGGGCAAGGTGGTTCAAGTTAAGGCCGTTCCTTAAGCTAAATTAGATCCAGTTTATTAGATTAAGTTTAGCGCTGAGAATTAACTCTATTTCGCTTATCGCCATGTCTCGCCCTGTTCTTATTACGCTTATAAAGGCCATGTTTCTCATTTTGATAGTGAGCGTTGCCTTTGTGTTGTTAAGAAGTACCAGTGGGGTGAGCGCCATTAACAATCCAAAACAGTTGTTTGATGATGTGGCTTATGGTCAAACTGCACTCAGGCGAGCGCAACAAACGCGGGTGTGGGTAACGCGTATTAATCAAGTATTACGGCAACAAGCCGCAGAAATAGAACCGCATTTGTTAGACCCAACCTCAGGTTGTGACCCAGTAACGCCGTTGTGTGTATTAGCCGCCGCGAGTGCGCGCTCAGGCATTGACATTATTTACACTGAACAACGCCCGCCGCAACTGCCTAGTGAAATTTTGTGGCTGGGTGGTTTTGTAGACCCAAGCTCTGGCGAAGTGTTTGACCGTTTAGGACGGGTTTATAAACGTACCGCTAAGGGGCGAACGGCAATGGCGCTTTACAAACACCAATAAGCAGTACGGGTTATCAAACATTGTTTAGCCAAACCAAGTTAACGGCTCTTCGTGAATTAACGCCGCTTGCTCGCGCAAACTTAAAATATGATCTTCCCAGCAGCGTTGTGTGTTAAACCAAGGAAAAGCACGTTTAAACGCGGGGTCTTCCCAGCGCTTGGCTAGCCACCCGTAATAGTGAATTAAACGCAGGGTTCGCAGCGCTTCAATAAGGTGTAATTCACGCGCATCAAATTCATTGAACTCGGTATAACCTGCTAACACCGCATCAAGTCCCGCGGTTTGATCAATACGGTCGCCAGACAAAAACATCCACAAGTCTTGTATGGCGGGTGCTGTTCGCGCGTCATCAAAGTCAACAATGTGCGGCCCATCGTCGGTCCATAAAATATTGCTCGGGTGACCATCGCCGTGGCACGGTATTAAATTGATGTCACCAGCACGCTGATAGCTTTGTTCGGCACTGAGTAACAGTTGATCGGTTAGAGTTTGATACGCTTCAACCAACTCAGGGGGTATAAATTGGTGCGTTAAAATATAGTCCCTGGGTTGGTGGCCAAAGCTTTGAATATCAAGGGTTGGGCGATGTTTGAATGGCTGGCTTTGGCTTAGCTTATGAATGCGCCCCATAAAACGCCCCATTTGTTCGAGTTGATCAAAGTCTTCTAAATCCAGTGCGCGGCCACCGCGATTTTTAAACAGTGCCAGTCGAAAGTGTTCTGTTTTTAATAAGGTTTCACCCTCAACGCTTAACGGGGCTATCACTGGTATTTCTTGCTCAAATAAGCGCTGTGTGAACGTGTGTTCTTCTAAAATGGATTCGTCGGACCATCGATTGGGTCGATAAAACTTAACCACCACATTGCTGTCATCACTGTCTTCAAGCCCAACGCGATACACTCGGTTTTCATAGCTATTGAGTGCCAGTAAACGGCCGTCACAGCGAAAGCCAAATGCTTCAACGCTATTAAGCACTTCATCCGGTGATAAGTTGGCGTACGCTTGATTATGGTTGTCGGTCAGAGGGCTATTCGGCACGGTGATAAACGTTCTATTGTTGTGTTGGGTTACTCTTGCGCTACACGCCACAAGTAATGTGCCCCAATACTATAGTAAAAAGTATAGTGAAAAGAGGCGTTTGCAGGTTTTTTAAGTGGCGTCTTATGCGGCTTTAGGGCTGGATGGTTGTAATAAGAAAGTGATATGGTCAAAATAACCTGAAATTAAATGGTGCTTAATTATGGCTAAAGACTTAATGATGGAAGAAAAGGACGGTGCTGAAGCCCAGCTGGTGGGGGCAACGCCTATTTTGATTGCGCACAGAGGCTATTCTGGGCGCTATCCTGAGAACACATTGTTGGCGTATCAAGCGGCTTATCAGCACGGCGCGCGTTTTATGGAGTGCGATTTACAACTTACCCAAGACCGTGTTCCTGTGGTGCATCACGATGTCAGCTTAATGCGTATGGCGGGCGTTGATCTGGATATTCGCGACACGAAAGTGAAGCAGTTCAAAAGCATGAAAGCGACGTATGCGGCACGTTTTGAGGATGAGTTTGCCGACAACAAATTCACCACCTTTCGTAAAATGTGTAAGTGGCTTAAGCAACACCCTGACGTCACCATGTTTGTTGAGATCAAACAAGAATCGATAGATCGTTTTGGGATCCCCATTTTTTGTGATGAAGTGTACCGCCGTATTGTAAAGTCGGGCATTGAAACGCAATGCGTGATTATTTCATTTAACCCCGAAGTGGTGGAGTACGTGCGCAAAATATCCTCAATGCAAGCGGGTTGGGTGTTGCCAAGTTGGAGCGAAGACACCCGTGCTATTGCCGATAATTTAAAGCCTGAATTTTTATTTTCCAGCGTTAAGATATTGCCAAAAAATAACGACGACGTGTGGAAAGGAGCATGGCGCTGGGCGCTGTATAACTTAGATGACGTAAGTTCAGCGGTTCGTATGGCTAATCGTGGTTTTTATTACCTTGAAACTAATCAAATAGGCTTGTTAATGAATGACAAGCAGTTAGCAGAAAACCACTGAACTTAATGACCTACAAACGACCTACAAACGACCCGCATATCTATGGCTTGGGTAAAATGCAGGCATAAAAAAGCCGCTCAACTCAGAGCGGCTTTTTGTTGAATCGTTGATTCAGCTAAATTTATTTTCTAGCTAATGAATCACGAATTTCAGACAGTAGTTTCACTTCATCTGAAGGCTCTGCTGGGGCTTCTTCTTCCGCTTTTTTGGCTGCGTTCATGCCTTTGATTACCATGAACAACGCAAAAGCAACAATCACGAAGGTGATGACAGAGTTGATGAACAAACCATAGTTTACAGTCACAGCGCCGGCTTCTTTAGCCGCATCGATAGTGGCGTAAACAGCACCTTCGGTTGGGTTTTTGATAACAGCAAACATATTGCTGAAGTCAGTGCCGCCAGTAAATAAGCCAACGACAGGCATGATGATGTCGTCAACGAACGACTTAACAATTGTGCTGAACGCTGCGCCGATAACAATACCGACCGCCATATCAACGAAGTTCCCCTTCATTGCAAAATCTTTGAATTCTTTTAACATTTTAGCTCCTAGACCGTTTAGTCAATTTTATTAGTTTTTTCGGCATTATATTAATGTTACCGATTAGAGACACAGTCGTCTGTGTACAGACAATCTACCCTTACTTATAAGACAAGTTGTGTCGTTTTTTTGCTTTTCTTAGCCGTTTTTTTTAATAATGAAGCAAAGAAAAACAGACCGACACTATAAGCTTAATATCTCTGTTATTACAACAATTGCTAGGCTCTAGTTCAGCTGATGACACATTAGTTTACGATTGATAAGACAATGAAATTTCATAAAACGGATGGTCTGACACGCCCTTTTCAACCATTCGCCCACCTTCAACTTTGAATCCTTTAGTTAAAATCCAATCAATACGTTCAGCGTTATCGGTGTCTATATGAGCCTGCTTAATCGCGTCATCGATAAGGCCATCTTCCAGCGCGGTTGCCAACTCAGGCATAGTGGCGGTGCTATTAAAATCACCGACTAAAATGGCACGTGGGTATTTCGCAAACTCTTGCAGCACCACTTGTAATTGTTCTGCACGGCCTTGGCGTGTGTGCAAATGGGTGTTGATAAACACAAAGGTCTCATCTTGCCATTCAATGGTGGCCGTGGTCATGTTGCGATAGCTCTTTCCTGACTGATCGGGCAGCATGGTCGTTTGCCAGTTCAGAACGTCTAGCTTACTTAACAGCGCATTACCACGATGCTCACGTAACCAGCGCCGGCGCGTTGCGCAAAATAACCAAGCGAAACCGCCGCGTTTAGCCAGGTGTTCAGTTTGTTGTTGGCCATGCCCTAGTAAGTTAAGTAGGCTGGGGGCATACACCTCTTGAATGCCGGCAAGGTCTACGTCTTTTAACAGCGCGGCCGACGCTGAAATGTCTCGTTTGCCATCATTGCTTTTGCCTGTTTGAATATTGAACGTAGCAACCGTAAAATGGTTGCTTGTTGGTTTGCTTGTTAAGTATTCTGTGTGAAGCGTGTTGCCGGCTTTGTTGCCTGCTGGGGTGGCCTTTCGTGCCCAAATTAGGGCTGCGATGACACAAAATGAAATGAAAAATTCAAACATTTATTTTCTCTAGAGCGTTATTTGCAAGCCACTAAGTACGCCACATAAGACAAGCAGGCTTCGCCTTCTTCGGTTTTGGTGAAAATGCCATCACCGCTTTCGCCGTCTTCATCGGTGCCTTCCCAATAGCAATCCACTGATGCAAACCCGGCTTCTTGCAAGATCTCACGCAGTTCTGGCAAGCCCCATAAGCGCCAATCGTAAGTGAATGCGTCTTGCATTTCGCTGCCATCCGGAAAGCGAAAGTGAATGTGCAGTTTTGCCTCACCGGTAATGGGGTTGATGGAATCTTGGTCCCACACGTAGGTAAAGCTGCCATCGTCTTGCTCGGTTTCCTCTTCCATTTCCTGGATACTTTCAGGGCCACCGTGCAAATCGCAGATAAAAATGCCGTCGTCGTTTAGGTCATTGTAAACGCCTTTAAAATATTCGAGCATCTCGAGGCGGGTTTTAAAAATCCAATACGAAAAATTTTGTGCGCAACGCACATCCGGAGCTTGGCGGCTAGGGTTGCGGGCGTCTTCTTGGTACTGAGTGACTCTTTTAGCGACACTGCCCAGTGGTTTTAAATTATTTTTCAGACCCCAACGTAAAGGTTCAGGGTCAATATCATAAGATTCGGCGGTGCAGTTGTTATCCAGGCTCACCCAGTGTGCGGAAAGCAAACAGGTGCCGCAAAAGTCTTCACGAAAGTGTTTGGCTTTTTTACCGCGAATGTCGTAATACGTGTCGAACAAAAAGTCGGCGTCTTGTTCGGCTGACTGAACAGCTCTTTGATATAAAACGTATTTGTCGGCTGTTTTAGCCGTAAACTTTTTGCCCATATTTTTTATGCAAGTGACGATGTCATGGACGCTAAAGTTTAGCTGAAAATGGCGTCAGTAAATAGCGGTGTTTGGGTGCGATGAGTGACTTTAAAAAGTAGATGAAAAACACAGTGGCTTTTTATTGCTTTATAAATCGTTATGATTGTTATGTATGGATGGAAGTGTGGTACTTATCGATTCGCCTAATTATTTGTCAGTAAGGCGGTGTTTTTGAGCTTGGTTTTCAATAACATTACCTAAGTCATTGAAATTTTTAGCAACTCCTTTTGTCAACATTTTTTTTAAAAAAATGAAGTTATACACAAAAATCGAATAATCGAAAATTTGCAGAGATGAATTCATTGTAATTCAAATGAAATATTTATTAACAATATAAGTTGTTGTTTTTGTTGGTTTTTATCATAGCTTAAAAAATAGGCAATATTCGTGTCGCTAGTATGTACAATAGGTTTCAGCCTGAAAACGCAACTTACTCACAAAGTTATCCACAGCTTATGTGGGTAACTTTTTTAACAAAAAAAGCAAAAAACTCTTGACTCGTTCAAACCCGCATAAAACATGAGTTCACACCTTGAGAAACAGATCGATGCGTTAATTTTAAGTGTTGCGGTGCCGGTTCCTTTGCGTCAAACGTTTGACTTTTTAGTGCCCGAACACGCATTAAAAAATCAATCGCAAATTCAGCCCCGAGCACGAGTCAAAGTGCCGTTTGGTCGGCGGGAGTTAATTGGCGTTGTGGTTGAAGTAAAAGCACACTCCGATTACCCACTGAATAAACTGAAGCCCGCCATTGAGTTGTTAGATGAGGCTGGCATTTTTGATGACCAATTGTGGGCAAGCTTATTGTGGTTGTCGCGCTACTACTTAGCCCCGATAGGTGAAGTGCTGGAGGCGGCCATGCCACTCGCAATTAGGCAAGGCAGTGGCTTGGCACCCGCTTATGAACGTGTGTGGCGGTTAACCGAACATGGTCGAAGCGCGTCCATCGACGAGCTGAAACGTTCGCCTTTGCAACTGGCTATTGTGAAGCGCTTTATGCAGCAAAGTATCTTAAGCTCAAATGAGTTTAAACAAGAATCAAAAAGTTGGCACACGCCGGTAAAGAGTTTGGTTGAAAAAGGGTGGTTAGAAGAATTTTCACGCGAGCCACGTTTAAGCATTACACCGAACATGAGCCATGAAGGCGATGATGCGAGC
>CALINO010000052.1 GCA_938045295.1 uncultured Arenicella sp. | reverse complement strand
TCAAATGAGTTTAAACAAGAATCAAAAAGTTGGCACACGCCGGTAAAGAGTTTGGTTGAAAAAGGGTGGTTAGAAGAATTTTCACGCGAGCCACGTTTAAGCATTACACCGAACATGAGCCATGAAGGCGATGATGCGAGCGACGTTACCCTAAAAGCTGCCTTAAAAGTTACTTTAACCGATGAGCAAGCAAATGCCGTGGATGAATTGCGCGCATTGATTAATAACAATGCTTTTGCATGCGCGTTATTGCAAGGGGTGACTGGCAGCGGGAAAACGGAAGTGTATTTCGCAGCAATAGAGCAAACCTTAAGCAATCATAAGTCAGTATTAATTCTAGTGCCGGAAATTGGGTTAACGCCTCAGCTAGTGGCGCGCATAGAGCGGCGATTTAACGTGCCCTTGGCAATACTTCATTCGGGGTTGAATGATACTGAGCGGCACACGGCGTGGTGGCACGCGCGTCAGAGTCACGCCAAAATTGTACTGGGCACTCGTTCAGCGGTGTTCACGCAAATGCCAGAGTTAGGTTTGATCGTAGTAGACGAAGAGCACGACGGCTCGTTCAAGCAGCAAGACAGTGTAAGGTATCACGCCCGAGATTTAGCCGTGTATCGCGCCAAGCAGGCTAATATACCTATCATCTTAGGTTCGGCCACGCCGTCAATGGAGAGCTATGCCAATGCCTTAGCGGGCAGGTATACGCACTTGCGCTTAACCAAGCGTGCCACTGACGTCTCTTTGCCTAAGATTGAACTGTTCGATCTAAACAAACAGCCTGTGGTTGAAGGCTTGAGCCCAGCCATGAGCGAGGCCATTGATCATACGCTGCACAATGGTAAGCAGGTTTTATTGTTTTTAAACCGGCGGGGCTACGCGCCAGTGCATTATTGCTCTGAGTGTAAGCAAGCCGCCAAATGCCACCGCTGCGACAGTAATTTGACCGTGCATCAGCGCGTTAATCGTTTGCGGTGTCACCATTGCGGGTACGAAGGCCGCCTTCTGCACGATTGCCAAAGTTGTAAAACCAAAGACTCAATGCTGGAAGTGGGGGAAGGCACGCAGCGAGTTGAAGCGGCCATTGCGGCTCGCTTTCCACAAGCCACCTTGCTGCGCATAGACCGAGACAGCACGCAGCGAAAAGGCGAGCTAGCCAAATTGTTAGAGCAAGCCCGCAGCGGCGAAGCAGATATTATTTTAGGCACGCAATTAATCACCAAAGGCCACGATTTCCCCAATGTGGGCATGGTGGGCGTGTTGGAATGTGATCATGGCTTGTACAGTACTGACTTTAGAGCCACCGAAACACTGTTTCAGCAATTGCTGCAAGTGTCAGGGCGAGCTGGCCGGCGCGAAGACGTGGGGCATGTGTACATACAAACCCGTTTTCCGGATCACCCATTTTTTGAGTATCTAAAAGGACATGATTTTGATGGCTTTTCTGAACAATTATTGAGTGAGCGTAAAGCGGCCGGATTTCCCCCGCATGGGCATTTTGCGTTATTGCGAGCCGAATCTGCGCACCAAGCCAAAGCCTTGCAATTTTTGCGGCGCGCAAAAGCCGATTGTGGGCATCAAGACGGTGTGTTGGTGATGGACGCAGTGCCAGCACCAATGGAGCGGCGTGCGGGTCGTTTTAGAGCGCAATTGCTTTTCATCTCACAACAACGTTCGTCATTAAACGCACAGCTCTCTCGTTGGTTGCATTACATTGCAACCGACAAAGAAGCCAAGAAGTTAGCCTCAACCGTGCGTTGGAGTTTGGATGTTGATCCGCTGGATCATTACTGAGGGCTTTCAGTGCAGCGGCAATTAAGCCAACTACTCTTCCAGTACAGAAACCATTAAATCATCCGACACGTCTTCGAGTATTTCTTCTAAATCACTTTCGCTCATGTCTTCAGGCATGGCGAGTGAAAGGTGCGCTTTAAACAGCATATAGCCGGCCATTGAAGCGCTGCTTACTTCCGTGTCTATATTGTCCACATTCACGTTGTTGTCGGCTAAGGTTTGGGTGATCTCTTGCACGATGCCGGGGCGGTCATTGGCTTCCACCATGATGTAGAGGCCGTTAACGTCTTCGCTGTCGTCTTTGACTTTAGCGCCTTGATGAACAGTAACGTGAATGTCTTCTTCGTGTAATGCGGTTAACGCTGCTTCTAACGAATCTTGTTTGTCTTTCGTAACTTCAAAATGCACGATGCCAGTAAATTGACCACACAGGCGCGACAAGCTACTTTCTTGCCAGCTGGCATTGTATTTTAATGCCGTGTCAGACAGAGTTCTAACAATGCCCGGTCGATCTTCGGCGAAAACAGTAATAACAAGCGTGATTAAATTGGATGCGTTCATTGGTAAATTAGTTCGGTCGATTTAGTAAATGATTCAATAAGTAAAGTAACGTGGCCACTATGCCCGTTGTTTATGATGAACAGGATAACATCGAACACCCCACTTTGGTGCGCGCCCATTCTGGTCTTTTATCGGCGTAGTGCTCAAACTCAGTTTGTTCTGAATAAGGGTTTCTAAAAACGGCCAACAGTTCGTTCACCATAGAATGGTCACCGGCTTCTGACTTTTCAATGGCCTGTTGAGCCAGGTAGTTACGAAACACAAACTTTGGGTTAGTCGCATTCATGCTGGCAAAGCATTGAGCTAAATCCGTGCCCTGTTGTGAACGTCGGTCTAGGTACATACTCAGCCACGCATCCAGTGTTTGTTTGTACTCATCGTCATGTTGGTCTTGGTAGTACACGCCATGCTCAACAAAATGTTGGTAGCTCAGTGACTCATGCGCAAGGGCACGATAAAAACGCGTCATGTCGGTTTCGGTGGGGGTAAGCAATGTTTCGAGTTGTTCAAACAGCTGCGCATCAGACTCGATCACAGCACCAATGCCCAGTTTATTCGCCATCATGGTTTGCCATTGTGCAGCGAAGTCGGCTTGAAATTGCGCCAGTGCGTTTTCTAACGGTTCCGTTTTTTCCACCAGCAGATACAAGGCATTGGCCAATTGGTAGCAGTTCCAGAGCGCAATATTCGCTTGTTGGCCAAAACGGTAGCGCCGTTGATTGGCGTCTGTGGTGTTGGGCGTCCATTGCGGGTTGTAATCGTCTAACCAGCCGTAAGGGCCGTAGTCGATGGTTAAGCCGTGAATCGACATGTTGTCGGTGTTCATCACGCCGTGCACAAAGCCCACGCGTTGCCAATGCACAATCATGTTGACCGTGCGTTGGCACACTTGCTCAAAGAACTCGACCACCGATTCGGGCGACCCAAGTTCATGAGTGCTCAAAATATCAGGGTAGTAATGCTTTATGGTGAACTCGGTCAGCTGCTTAAGTTCGTGCGTTTCGTTACGTGACGCGAACAGCTGAAAGTTACCAAAGCGAATAAAACTCGGCGCCATGCGGCATACCACGGCGCCCGGTTCAGGCGCGGCATTACCGTCGTACAGCATGTCGCGCACTACGTCTTCGCCGGTGGTCATTAAACTGAGTGCGCGCGTGGTGGGCACGCCTAAATGAAACATGGCCTCGCTACACAGGTACTCACGAACGGAGGAGCGTAACACCGCCAAGCCATCGGCGGTACGCGAATAAGGCGTAGGCCCAGCGCCTTTTAATTGCAATGCCCAGTATTCGCCTTGTTGGTTTTTAACTTCGCCCAAATTAATGGCGCGGCCATCGCCTAATTGCCCAGCCCAATTACCAAACTGATGCCCGCCATAACACATGGCGTAGGGTTGCATGCCGTCCAACAGTTGGTTGCCGCTAAAGGTATTAACAAAATTTGAGCTGGTGGTGTCTTTGGCCGTTAGGTCAATCAGCTCAGCCGCTTCGCTTGAAGCACTGACTAAGCTTGGGTTGCTGACCGGTGTGGGTTCAACCCACGAGAAACAGGCTTTATTGACTTGCCGAC
>CALINO010000051.1 GCA_938045295.1 uncultured Arenicella sp. | reverse complement strand
CCGCCCACACGCGTTCGGGCACTAGGGCATCGACCTCGCCATTCAATACCATTTGTTGCATCAAGGTTTGAGTTTCCTCGGCAATGGTAAAATCGAAACGAGCGGCAAAACGGGCGGCGCGTAAAATGCGCACGGGGTCTTCCACAAACGCCTCTGAGACATGACGCAATACGCCAGCGCGGATGTCAGCTTGGCCATTGAACGGGTCAATTAACTCACCACTGTCATCTTCGGCAATGGCATTAATGGTTAAGTCTCGCCGTGCAAGGTCTTGCTCTAGGCTAATGTCTGGCGCGGTTGAAAACCGAAAACCTTGGTAGCCCTTTGCCACTTTACGTTCGGTGCGCGCAAGGGCGTACTCCTCGCCGGTTTTTCTGTTGATAAACACCGGAAAGTCTTTACCCACCGGCTCATAACCAAGCTTAACCATGGCTTCAGGCGTGGAACCCACAACCACCCAGTCACGGTCGAGCACCGGCAAGCCGAGCAAGCGGTCACGTACGGCACCGCCCACCAGGTATGTTTTCATTTTTGCACTCACAACAACCTACTACTTAATGCCGTATTGCTCTCGGTACGCCATCATGTTGGCCAAATTTTGCTCTTGGCCTTCTTGGTTTTTCAAATACTCAATTAAGTCACTCATGGTAGCAATGGCCACCACTGGCAAGCCAAACTCTTGCTCCACTTGTTGAATGGCTGAGTTGCTCGTGGGCTGACCATCTTTTTGGCCTAACTCCTGGCGATCTAAAGCCAAGAACACCGCCTTGGGGCTGGCACCGGCTTGGGTAATCATTTCAAACGATTCACGAATGGCCGTGCCCGCAGTGATTACATCGTCAATAATGGCGATATCACCCACCAACTCAGCACCCACCATATTGCCGCCTTCGCCGTGGTCTTTCTTTTCTTTACGGTTAAACGCAAACGGCACTTCGTCACCAGTGGCGTCGGCAATCGCCATCGCGGTGCCGCAAGCCAGCGTAATGCCTTTGTAGGCTGGGCCAAATAGCACGTCGAATTTGATGTCGGAATTAATCACACTTTGCGCGAAAAAACGGCTGAATTGCAACATAGTGCAACCGCTATTAAATAAGCCAGTATTAAAGAAATACGGGCTAACACGGCCTGACTTCAAAGTGAACTCACCAAAGCGCAACACGCCTGTTTTAAGTGCAAATTCAATAAATTGTTCTTGATAAGGAAGCATAACGGTACGCCTTTCACCAGAATCGTTGATTTGAGCGTATGATACTCACAAAGTTCTAGCGAACAAAGTCAGAACCGAGTAATGTTACGTCAAAATAGAGCCACTTAAGGCTCCTGTGGCATTTCTGCTTACATAAAGAACCCAACTGTACTTAATTTACGCACCTAAACTATGACCCTAAAAGTAGCTTCAATTAACGTTAACGGCATTCGTGCCGCCGCACGTAAAGGCATGTTCGAGTGGCTTACACAGCTGGACGCCGACGTCATTTGCCTGCAAGAACTCAAAGCACAGCCAGATCAAATTGAAGGCGAGCCGTTTCACCCTGAGGGCTACCATACGTTTTTTCATTCAGCCGAGAAAAAAGGCTACAGCGGCGTGGGCATTTACTGCAAACAAAAGCCTGACCGCGTGCAGGTTGGCTTAGGCGAAGGTTTTGAAGACGTGGACTCAGAAGGTCGATACCTGCAAGTGGATTTTGGCAACCTCAGTGTTGCCTCTCTGTACATGCCATCAGGTTCAAGCAAGGAAGAACGCCAAGCGTTTAAAATTGACATGATGGGGCGCTTTGAAAAAAACTTAACCGACCTTGCGCAATCTGGGCGCCAAGGCATTATTTGTGGTGATTGGAATATTTGCCACAAAAAGCGTGACATTAAAAACTGGCGCGGCAATCAAAAGAACTCAGGCTTTTTACCCGAAGAACGACAGTGGATGGATTGGCTGTTTGGCGACGAAGAGCCCGAAACCGACGGCGGCCGAGGCGGTAATGCGGGGCTGGTGGATGCGTTTCGAGTTAGCAACAATGACGACGACCAATACACGTGGTGGTCTAACCGCGGCCAAGCGTGGGCCAACAACACCGGTTGGCGTATCGACTACCACATCGTCACTGAGAACCTGCGCGACAAAGTCATTGTGGGTTCAGATTTAATCTACAAAGAAGAACGTTTTTCAGACCACGCACCACTGGTACTTGAGTACGATATTTAATTTGCCGTCACGCACCCTTAGAGCATCTAAGGCTTTGCTATAGTGTAACCAGCGCCTATTATCTATCAATAACATAATGAATACCCAAGCAGACAACCTCAAAATACGTTGGTGGGCTGAAAAGCCGGTGTGGGTAATGTTGTTTTTGGGTTTTTCAGCCGGCATACCCATTCTATTAATTTTCGGCACCCTGTCATTATGGCTAAGAGAAGCCGGCGTTAGCCGATCAACCGCCACTTTTTTTTCTTGGGCTATTTTAGGTTACTCATTTAAGTTCGTTTGGGCACCTCTGGTTGACCGCCTGCCAGTGCCTTTTTTAACTCGCTGGTTAGGCCGGCGCCGCAGCTGGATATTAGTTTCTCAGCTTGCCATTATCTCGTCGATAGCATTGATGGCCTCCACCGACCCCAAACACAGCCTAGCCGCGATGGCGATTGCTGCGGTTTGCTTAGGCTTTGCTTCAGCCACTCAAGACATTGTAATTGACGCCTTTCGCATTGAGTCAGCCGAACCAAGATTGCAAGCCATGCTGTCATCAACCTACATTGCAGGCTACCGCATTGGCATGATTGCCGCCGGCTCAGTGGCTTTGTTTTTAGCCGACAGTTTTGGCAGTACCAGTGAAGCCTACAGCTACGGCGCTTGGCAAAAAACTTACTGGATTATGGCGGCCATCATGCTGGTAGGGGTATTAACCACCTTGGTCATTCGTGAACCAGATTCCAGTTCAAATAAGCACGAGCATTGCACGGCGGATTACTTAAAATTTTTGCTTGTTTTCACCGCGTCTATCAGCGCCTTTATTGCATGCTTGTGGTTAAGCCCCAGTGCTCCAACCGTATTCTCAGGCGGCCTGCAAAGTGTGCTTTCCTTTGTGTATAACAGCGCAATATTACTAGCGGCCGTGGCCTGCGCATACACGGTAGCCGTAGTGAGCTCACACACCGGTCTGGTGAATCAACAGCTGGTTAATCAAAGCTACAAAGCCCCTGTGCATGACTTTTTTCAGCGCTATGGAAAGCTAGCTATTTGGGTGTTACTGCTGGTTGGCTTTTACCGAATTTCTGACATCGTGCTCGGCGTGATCACCAACGTGTTTTATCAAGACATGGGGTACAGCAAAAAAGAAATTGCCACCCTATCTAAAGCGTTTGGCGTAATCATGACCATCACAGGCAGCTTCTTAGGTGGCATGGTGGCTTTGCGCATTGGCGTGATGCGCTCATTACAAATTGCCGCGGTGTTGGTTGTGATCACCAACTTATTATTCTGCTGGCTAACGCAGGTAGGCCAACAACACACCGACATAACGCTGATGCTGCCGATAATACGCCTGAGCAGTTTTCCACCCGAGTTCGCACTGGTACCCATCACATTTCCAATGGAACTGGCCTTGGTCATCACTGTTGATAATTTAGTGCAAGGCTTATCACTAGCGGCCTTTATCGCGTGGCTTTCAAGCTTAACCAACGTATCATTCACGGCCACCCAATACGCCATTTTCAGCTCCCTGATGACCTTATTGCCAAAAGTGATTGGCGGCTTTTCAGGCACCATTGTTGATTCGTTTGGTTACACCCAATTTTTCTTATTTGCCAGCGCGATAGGCTTGCCTGTAATTGCGCTAATTCACTTTTTACAAAAGCGCCTAGAGTTTAATCAACCCAAGCCCGTTCATCATGAAACTTAAGTTCGATAACCGGTTCACGACTGAGCTGCCCGCTGACCCAAATACCAACAATCAACGTCGGCAAGTCAATAAAGCCTGTTTCTCGTGGGTTGAACCCACACCGGTCAGCAACCCAAGCTTAGTCAGTGCTTCAAGCGAAGCGGCTGAGCTGATTGACCTAACGGCCAAAGACACC
>CALINO010000050.1 GCA_938045295.1 uncultured Arenicella sp. | reverse complement strand
AAAACTTAATGGAAGACCGAATGTACCCACTCACGCTTAAAGGCATGGAAGAAGCCATGTCGTATTTGAGTAAATAATTTTATGAGCGCCGATACAAGGGAGAGTATCGAACAAGACGGGAGCCTTTAGTCAGCCAATACCTAAAATAAGCAACTTACCAGCTCAGTAACTTAGTCGTTACCAACTTAGGTCTGTGCCCAACAAAAAGCCGGAAGTGGAACCTAAATCTTTCAAAATTGGATCTTCGAGTTCTAAATTAAACACACGATAGCCCGCTTTGAATGACACCGAAGGCAGAGGTTTGTATAACAAACCGGCTTCGAATTCGTACGCGGATAAATCAGTGATACTGGCCGTATCGTCATCTAATTCAGGGAAGAACGCCGTTGAACCGTACACTTGAAAGTCTTTAATCAAGTTGTACTTACCCGCCAATGACACTTTAGGGCCACTGGCATCGAGTTGCGAATCGATATTTAATTCTTGCCAGCCCAAACCCAGTTCGATGTTGGACTTATCTTGGCTACCGAAGCGGCGCTTCACATCTAAATTTAAGAAACTGGAGTCTTGTGGCAAACCATATAAGTTGCCTTGCTCGTTCTGCTTTATTTCGGCTGATACGCCCCATTTATCAACCCAAATTTGGCTTTTGCTTAAAAAAGAATTGCTTTCGCCTAAGATTGATACATTAAAGTCGCTGGTGAGTTTGATGCCGCTTTTCGAAGCGCCTGTGAGGCTGTCGGCCAATGACGGCGCTTCAGATAATACTGAATCTACTAAATCCAGAGGTGCATCGTCGGCATAGGATAAGTGCGAGAAAAACATAAACACGGATGCAATAACACTAAAAATACCACGATAGCCAAAGCCGCCACTACTGGCCACTTTGCAAGCATCGAAAGTACTTTTGTTATTACACATGTTTATCTTCATCTCTCTTTATACCCCTAATCTTCTACCCCAATTTTTTACTGACAAGCTCATTATGCTTATCGTGTCCTTTCGCTCTTGAGTGTTGACGCTTCTTTTCATGCGCCTCTTTTTACACGTCTTTTTTACACGCCTCTAGAGCCTGGTCTTATAGTAATAATTACCGCTTTTATTAGCTCTTCATTGGCTAATTACTGTACAGCACAAAGAATGGCATTGCTTCTATCGCCGTCACTCTGTAAGCAATTGCTTAGAAGTGTCTGCTAATCCTTTGATTTAATATAATGTCTGCCATTATAGACCTATTTTTCAATGAAATTATTAAATTTTCGCCTTTGAATGTAAAAATTAATAATTCGCCAACGGTTATTTCTAATAAACTAGCGCCATGAACAAGGCAAAAACACCCTTTGAAGACAAAGTTCGCATTGATAAATGGCTGTGGGCAGCGCGTTTTTATAAAACACGGCAATTGGCCGTTAAAGCGGTAGAAACCGGAAAAGTGTCACTCAATAAACAGAGTTGTAAGCCCGCCTCCACCGTCAAGGAAGGCGACATATTGGCCATAAAGCGGGGGTATCACGACATGCAAGTGGTGGTATTAGGCATCAGCGAACAGCGTGGCCCAGCACCCATAGCTCAGCAGTTGTATGACGAAACTCAAGCCAGTAAAGAAAACCGAGATAAAGTAAGCCAGCAAATGGCGGCACAACCAAAAATAGATTTTGATGTGCGCAAGCCAGACAAACGCAGTGTGCGAACTCACCGCGCGCTAAAGCGCGGCGAGTGATATTACTGTAATAGTGCGGAGATAGTGCTTAAGTTAGCGCTGAGGCATTGCCGCCATAGCCGCATCAATTTCAGAGCGCAATTGATCGTAACTGGTGGCTACTGGGAACTGCGGAAACTCATCAATCACATTTTGTGGCGGGCAGAATAAAATGCCTTGCTCAGCTTCGCCCAACATAGTGGTGTCATTGTAGGAATCTCCGGCGGCCACCACATTAAAGTTCAACTCGTGCAAGCGCTTCACCGTTTCACGTTTGTGATCGGCTTTACGCAACTTATAGTTGTTAATGCGGCCTTGCTCGTCAATCACCAACTCATGGCAAAAAATAGTTGGCCAATCTAATTGGCGCATCATTGGCTCAGCAAATTCTTGGAATGTGTCTGACAAAATAATCAGCTGGTAGTCAGCGCGCAATTGGTCACTGAATTGTTTTGCCCCTTCAAGCGGTGAGAGCGTGGCGATTACTTCTTGTATGTCTTGAATACGAAAATCGTGTTTTTTACACAGATCTAAGCGAAAGGTCATCAACTCATCATAATCTGGAATGTCTCGCGTTGTGGCGGTCAATTCGGTGACGCCCACTTTTTCAGCAAAGTTAATCCAAATTTCGGGAATCAACACCCCTTCCAAGTCTAAACAAACGATATTCATAATCAGTACTAATGAGAAAAATTGAAACCGAACCATAAGCTCAAGCGGCCGATGTTTCAAGAGCATGGATAGCCAAAAAGTACATCTCGTGCCACAATCCGCGCATGACGCATTCTTACTCAGACATTCCGCTTAGCCTATACATTCACATCCCTTGGTGTGAGCGCAAATGCCCCTATTGCGACTTTAATTCGCATCAAGTAAAAGCCAGCATTGATGAGCCGCTGTACATAGACACGCTACTGGCTGATTTGGACGCCGACATTCACGCATTTGGCAAAGCAATCAGCGATCGTGAAATTCAAACCATTTTCATTGGCGGCGGCACACCGTCACTCTTTAGTGGGCAGAGCTACAAAGCCTTATTTACGGGTTTGCAGCAACGCTTGCGCTTTGCGCCTGACATTGAGATCACCTTAGAAGCCAACCCTGGTAGCAGCGAAGCAGCCAAGTTTATTGCTTTTCGCGATGCTGGCATCAACCGCTTATCAATCGGCGTGCAAACTTTTTCATCACCACACTTAAAAGCACTGGGGCGAGTGCACAACAGCACAGAAGCTCTGCAAGCCGCCACTTACGCCAAACAAGCGGGCTTTGATAACTTCAACTTAGACTTGATGTTTGGCCTGCCCGAACAAAACAGCCAGCAAGCATTATCAGACTTAAATACCGCGATTGAGCTGCAGCCCACGCATCTATCGGTGTACCAACTGACCATTGAGCCCAACACGTTGTTCCACCACAACCCACCGATCACGCCTGATGACGAAGCCCTGTGGGACATGCAAGAGTTATTGCAACAACAGCTGGCAACCGATCAATACCAACAATACGAAGTCTCGGCCTACGCGCGCGCAGGTCAACAATGCCGCCACAACCTGAATTACTGGGAGTTTGGAGATTATTTAGGCATTGGCGCCGGCGCTCATGGCAAACTAACGTTGAGCGACGGTATCTACCGACGCTGGAAAACCAAACACCCCGCCAGCTACATCAAACAGCCCAATAAAATAGGCGGCCACGACCCCATTAAGAGCCAATCTCTGGCGTTTGAGTACATGCTAAACGCACTGCGCTTAAACTCTGGGTTTAGCCTTGAACGCTTTGAACGGCGTACCGGGCAAACTGCCAGCAGCATTCAACATTTAATGGATAAACATACCGAACAAGGTTTGATTACACAGCAAGGCAACCAGGTTACCCCCACCTCTTTTGGCCACAATATGCTGAACAATATGCTGCAAGACTATTTAGCGCTTAGCGACTAACGCAATCAAGCTTGCCAGGCAACGATGAAATACTGATCGGTCATTGTCTGTGCTACTCTTGCGTATTATTAGCAACAATCACCCAGAATAACGCGGGTGCACATTTGAATCGTCGAAGAAGCCACTTATGTTAATTATTAAATCCTTGCACATCATCGCCGTAATCTGCTGGATGGCGGCCATTTTTTATATGCCTCGCTTATTCGTTTATCACTCAATGGCCGAAGACACCGTCAGCCGCGAACGCTTTAAGGTAATGGAGCGAAAGTTAATGCGCGGCATTATGACCCCCGCCATGATTGCCACTTGGGTGTTCGGCGTTTGGCTAGTCACTTATGGGTTTAATGGTGGTTGGTTGCACGCAAAAATTTTATTGGTGATTGGCATGTCGGCATACCACGGCTGGTGCGCTGCAACCATGAAAAAATTCGCCCGCGATGAAATTCCGCACGGCCATGTATTTTACCGCTGGTTAAATGAGCTGCCAGTACTGCTTTTAATACCCATTGTGTTTTTAGTGGTGATGAAACCTTTCTAATCACGACACCACACAAACATAGATGCAGAAACACAACGGCATAAATATAGCTGCATAAATCATAAATAAAGCCACGTAAGCCATGATGAACTTAAGTATTACCGACCCCGCTTTTTTATTTCCGGGCATCTCGTTACTATTTTTAGCCTACACCAACCGCTATTTAGCGCTGGCCAACATTGTGCGCGCGTTAAACAGTAATACCGATGACCCAGACAGCGCCAACCGGATAGAGCAAATTCGGTCTCTGCACTTGCGCATCACTCTTATTAAGTTCATGCAAGCTTTTGGCGTACTGGCATTTCTTTTATGCGTGTTAACCATGTTGCTTCTCACCTTTGGTCAACAGCGTGTAGCCGAGTTTTTGTTTGTGGCCAGCTTGCTCAGCATGATCACGTCATTAAGTTTGTCTCTGGCCGAAATCATGCAATCGGGTAAGTCATTGAAAATTGAGCTCAACAGAACCCACGTGAAGTTTAAAAAATAATATCTCGCTTACCCCCATTCTCACAATCACTTTTTCACCGCAACTTCTTATAGATCAGCAATAACGTAATGGAAAAAAATTTAGATGCTTACAAGCAATACATTGACCTAGGCATTAATTACGCCGCGACTTATGGCGTTAAAATTATTTTAGCGCTGCTCATTTTTTTTATTGGTAAGCGCATAGCGCGGCTCATTACCAACCTCGCGGTTAAAGCGTTAAAAAAACAAGACGTCGACATTGAGCTAATTGGGTTTCTAGACAGCCTACTTTACTGGGGGCTATTCGCGGTTGTCATCATTGCCGCACTTGGGCAACTTGGCATACAAACGGCTTCGTTTGTGGCTATTTTAGGTGCCGCGGGTTTGGCCATAGGCTTGGCATTGCAAGGCTCTTTGTCGAACTTTGCTGCCGGTGTGTTAATCATTTTACTGCGCCCGTTTCGAGTGGGTGATTTTGTTGAAGTGGCCGATACCTCAGGAGCCGTTAACAACATTCGCATTTTCACCACCGAGCTCAGAACTGGCGACAATAAAGCCGTCATCATTCCCAATGCCCGAGTGCTCGACAGTAACATCATCAACTATTCATCCACCGGGCGGCGGCGAGTAGACTTAGTGATTGGCATCGGCTACAACGACGACATTGACCATGCACGTAATGTGCTCAATGGCGTTATCGCCAAAGACAGCCGCATATTAAAAGACCCAGAGCCGGTGGTCGCTATTAACCAACTGGCCGACAGCAGGGTTAATTTTGTGGTACGCCCATGGGTACGTTCAGATGACTACTGGGCGGTACACAATGACTTACTTGAGAACATCAAAAAGCAGTTTGATGCCCATAACATCTCAATTCCGTTTCCTCAACGCGTCGTCACCACCGTTACTGAAGAAAAATAA
>CALINO010000049.1 GCA_938045295.1 uncultured Arenicella sp. | reverse complement strand
ATCTACTGCTTCACCGCCGTAGGCTTCTGACAAACATTTCGTGATCGCAGCGGTCAATGTGGTTTTACCGTGGTCAACGTGACCAATAGTACCTACATTGACATGCGGTTTGGTTCTTTCAAATTTTTCCTTAGACATAGTATTAACCTATCTATCTTTCGTTAAATAATTACCAACTAAATACGATACCGAACCAGATCAACTCTCGCTCTACCTAAAGCAATTGTACTTACAACAAATAGAAGCAACGCCTAGCCGGTAATCATTTTGCGTTAAACCACTTAACAACACGCTAAGCAGTTGCGCTTTATCGCAAACTTGCGTGACACAACAATGACATCGCAAGCTCACAAAACACAGAAACACCCCTAAAGGTGCTCAGCTACACCACACACTCAACCTACTTGGTGGCGTGCGGCGCTAAATTCTACTCTCCAACCACCAGACATTCCAGTGATTGAAGCCAAAAGCCCATCGAAACAGATAAAGCTTAATAATTCATGGTGCCTACAACCGGAATTGAACCGGTGACCTCTTCCTTACCAAGAAAGTGCTCTACCGACTGAGCTATGTAGGCTTAAAACACACAGATTAGTAAATGTTAGTCCAAACAAAAAATGCACCCTTAAGGCGCATCAAAAACTCTTAACCATCTCGACAACACTAAAAAGTTTTAGCGCAACGCACATGGAGCGGGTGATGGGAATCGAACCCACATCATTAGCTTGGAAGGCTAAGGTTCTACCGTTGAACTACACCCGCTAATCAGATGCTTTTCGTAACATTTGCCAGCAAGCCATTAAACGCTTGATCTTTACTGGCTATTAAAATGCTCGAGCACTCTCAAACACTTTAATGCGCGAGCACTTAGATAATAGAAAATGGTGGTGGGGGCTGGATTCGAACCAGCGTACTCAATGAGAACGGATTTACAGTCCGTCGCCTTTAACCACTCGGCCACCCCACCAATTTTCATACTCGCAACACGCTAAACCAGCCGTGCAACAATGAAACACAATACAACAAAACGTCATTTGGTATTTCATCTTCCTGAATGGAGCCTGCAGTCGGAATCGAACCAACGACCTACTGATTACAAGTCAGTTGCTCTACCTACTGAGCTATGCAGGCTTGCCTCATTCAGGTGGCGCATTTTAGGTCTACTTGAACTCAAATACAATCTTTCTTTAAAAAAAATAGCCAAATAATTGCATTTTTTTTGATGCCAAAAACTCTAGCAAAAAAAAACCATCAAAATCATTAACTTTTGCACTCATGGGGGCCCAACTTGGCTGAGTTTTCACCCCACTCAATTTCAGCCAACTGCTCTAGCTTGGTTGAAGCAACCGGCAAAACAAAATGCATCCAATGACTGTCGGGCAAAGTAACGGTTTCACTCTGCATTTTCACTCCCTGCAATGTCTCAGAAAATAACGCCAATGCTTTCTCTGCTGTCTCTTGCGAAGAGTATATTCCCAAAGAGATGATGTACTTATTGTCTTCCAGCTTACGTGAAAAATGATCCAGCACCTTTTTCCGCTTTAATTCCAATCGAGCATCAGAGACTTGCGCCTGGGTTTCAAACTCCCCCAAGTACAAACGATACACATCGGACGTCTGACTACTGCGAGTCGATTTGCGATAGCGCACATTAGCATTAAATAAAACCGCTTGGGCAAGCTCGTAACTGGCTTGGTGCAAAAACGGCCCCAAGCGATAGCATATCGACCCGTCAGGAATGCTTACCGGCAATTCGTTTTGCGATGCATCGACACCCGCCTCGTCATTAACCTCATCACTTGAGCGCAAAACAATGCTGTCATCCGACTGAGTATAAAAGCGCTGCTCGATCTCTTTATTAAGGCGCACAAAATGAGGGTTCAATTCCGCTTTTTGCGCATAAACATGCGGTGCCACATTTGTTTTACTAGGCCACAAAAATACAGCCACATTAACCAGCACCAATAACAACAGAGACCACAACTTCAGACTCATACCAACTCTCCTGTTTGCAAAAGATTAAGCAAACCAATGAAAATTAAATCCGGCTGAAGCACCATACTCACGCCTTCGGGCAACGTTAATTGGCCAGCCAATTTCTGAGCGTCGCCACCACAAACAAGAACTTGCCACGGCGACTGCCGCCCCCTCATTGATACCAGCTCAGCCACCACACGCTCAACGGCCCCAGCCAAGCCATAAAAAGCACCGGCATTCACACACTCCTGAGTATTCTTACCCAACACCGACAATACTTCGCCAGACTGAGACTTAATGCCGGCGGTCTTACCCACCAAACTGTCGTGCATCAGCTTTGTGCCGGGCAATATTACACCGCCTTGAAACACGTTACGCGAATCAACCCAGTCCACCGTTACCGCGGTACCGGCATCGACAATTATTTTTTCTCCCGCACTGAACACCTTAAACGCCCCAAGTGCTGCCACCCAACGATCAACGCCTAGCTGATCTAGCGTCTTATAGTCATTAGATAGCCCGCAGGCAGCAGCCGTGACTTTAGCAAACAGTGGATCAGGCATGCCGCACACACTACAGGCCTCTTGAATACGCTGCGCCACACCCTTGCCGGCAACACAGGAAACCGCAACACGCTCAATTTGGCCTTTTAGCACTGAGCCAGCAAACAAGGCATTCATTGATGCGTAATCGGCAACACCCGAATTCAACACGTCAAACTCAGAATTGGCAACGGCCCATTTAAGCCG
>CALINO010000048.1 GCA_938045295.1 uncultured Arenicella sp. | reverse complement strand
ATGCGGTTGTGGAAATGGGCATGAATCACGCTGGTGAGATCGAACGGCTAAGCCAATTGTCATGCCCCACGGTAGCCACTGTGAACAATGCCGCCGCCGCCCACTTAGAAGGCTTAGGCACCATTGAGGCCGTGGCGCACGCCAAAGGGGAAATATTCTCTGGTTTGGCCAGCGATGGGGTTGCGGTGATTAACCAGGATGACCCCTATGCCGAGCTTTGGAAAGAACTGGCGGCGGATAGAAAAGTAATCACCTTCGGCTTAAACACAGAAGCCGATGTAACGGCCACCTATAAGCAAAAGACGGGTTACTTAAAGTTGGCGGTTGTTGCTAAGGGCAAAAAAACCAAGGTTCATTTGAACAGCGTAGGCGAACACAATGTGGTTAACGCACTGTCGGCAATTGCGACTGCGTTGGCGGCCAATGTGCCATTGCCGACTATTGCGCGCGGCTTGGAAAATTACGTGCCGGTTAAAGGGCGTTTGAATTCAATTCAATTGAGCAACTGCGTGTTGTTTGATGACACATACAATGCGAACCCCGCGTCAATGCAAGCCGCCATTCGTGTGCTGTCGGGTTATGAGAATAATACGTTGATCGTTGGTGACATGGCCGAATTAGGTGACAGTTGCGAACAAGAGCATCAAGCTTTGGGTGAATTTGCGTTAAAGCACGGCATTGATAAGGTGCTGGCGTGCGGCGAGTTTGCCGAGCTGGTGGCTGCCGGTTTTGGTGAACACGGTGAGGCGTTCGAGTCGCAATCAGCGCTGTTGTCACGGCTTGAACAACACCCTATTTCTGCGGCGGCCGTACTGGTTAAAGGTTCAAGGTCAGCAAAAATGGAAGTCGTAGTAGAGGCACTTAAAGCCAATGATAAAAAACACAATGAACAGCAAGCGAGTGAGCCTAATGTGGCTCAAGAGGGCAAATAATGTTACTTCTTTTATTTGAAGCACTGGCAGAACACTATTCGTTTTTTACCGTATTCGAGTATCTAACGTTGCGTTCAATTTTGTCTGTGCTAACAGCGCTAATGGTGTCATTGTTGGTTGGCCCAATGATGATTCGCAAGCTGCAAATTCATCAAATTGGGCAAACGGTGCGTCAAGATGGCCCACCCACCCACTTTGATAAAGTCGGCACGCCGACCATGGGCGGTTTGTTGATTTTAACCTCGGTCATTATGTCGACGTTGTTGTGGGCTGATTTAAGTAACCGTTTTGTGCAAGTAACGTTGTTCACCTGTTTCTTGTTTGGCGTGATTGGTTGGTACGACGACTACCAAAAGCTAATCAATAAAGACCCTCGGGGTATGGGATCACGCAATAAGTTTTTAAGTCAAAGCATTGTGGCCGCATTGGCCGCGGCTTTTTTGTACAAAACCGCTCAGTTGCCAATTGAAACTTCGCTGATTATTCCTTTTTTCAAAGACATTGCCTTGCCCTTAGGAGTGCTGTTTTTGCCGCTCACGTATTTCGTGATCGTTGGCACCAGCAATGCGGTTAACTTAACCGACGGTTTGGACGGTTTGGCCATTGTGCCAACGGCGATGGTGGCTGGAGCCTTAGGCGTGTTTTGTTACCTTTCCGGGCACGCTGAATTCTCGCAATACCTTTCTATTCCGGCCATACCGGGTACGGGTGAGGTGACTATTTTTTGTGCGGCACTGGTAGGCGCAGGTTTAGGCTTTTTATGGTTTAACACTTACCCCGCGCAAGTGTTTATGGGCGATATTGGTTCATTGTCATTGGGCGCCTCTTTAGGCGTGGTGGCCGTGATTGTGCGCCAAGAGTTAGTGCTGTTCATTATGGGCGGCATTTTCGTGCTGGAAACCGTTTCGGTTATTTTGCAAGTTGCTTCGTTTAAGTTAACGGGCAAGCGAATTTTTCGCATGGCACCCATACATCACCACTTTGAGCTTAAAGGCTGGCCTGAGCCGCGCGTGATTGTGCGTTTCTGGATTATCAGCTTGGTGTTGGTGTTAATTGGCCTAGCCACGTTGAAGGTGAGATAAGAGAGAGCATCATTAAATGAGCCACGACAACACGACAAATACACAAACAACACTAGTGCAGCAGTTTTCTGCCGCCACGGTGATTGGTTTGGGTGCTACGGGTTACAGCGTAGTACGGTATTTGCGTGCGCGTGGGTTAACGGTTGCGGTAGTCGATTCGCGCGCTGAACCTGCGTTGGCGAATCAGCTCAAGCAGGAATTTCCTGAGGTATTAACCTATTTTGGCTCGTTGGATTGCTCGCAGGTGACAGAGGCTGATTTATTAATAGTTAGCCCAGGTTTGAGTTTGAAGGAGCCTGCACTGCAAACAGCAAAATATAACGGTGCCGTCATTGCCGGCGATATTGAGTTGTTTTTGCAAGAAAACCGCATGCCCTTAATCGCGATTACCGGTTCTAACGGCAAAAGCACGGTCACCAGTTTGGTGGGGTATATGTGCAATCACGTTGGTTGCCAAGCCTTGGTGGCCGGTAATATTGGCAAGCCGGCTTTAGACGCATTGACCGACGGTCAGCATTATGACGTGGCGGTGCTTGAGTTATCCAGTTTTCAGCTTGAAACAACAGGCTCGGTACCGGCTCAAGCCGCAGCTATTTTGAATATCAGCGAAGACCATATGGATCGTTACGATTCAATGGGCGATTACACCTTAGCCAAAGCGCGAATTCTTCGTGGTGCAGAGCGAGCGGTGTTGCCAAGGCATGAAGAGCGGTTAGCGCAAATCACCAATGTGAACGAGCGCCTTACTTTTGGTTTGGATGCACCAATCAGTGACACCGATTTCGGTGTGGTACGTAAAAAGTCAGGGCGTTGGTTAATGCGCGGTGATCAGCGAATCATGCTATTGCGCGACGTGCCCTTGGTTGGCCTGCACAATGTTTTAAATGTGCTTAGCGCGTTTGCCTTACTCGACTTTCTTGCGTTGCCTACTGATCAGTTAATTGATGCGGTTAAAACTTTTGAAGGTTTGCCACACCGCATGCAAACCGTGGCTGAAAAAAACAATATCAAATGGGTGAATGACTCTAAAGCCACTAATGTGGGGGCGGCTCAAACCGCTTTGCAAAATTTAGAAGGAAACATCATTTGGTTGGCCGGTGGCGAAGGTAAAGGCGCTGATTTTTCCGACTTGCAAGCCGCGGTTGCGCAATCGGTTAAACATGCCATTTTATTTGGAACTGACGCTAAAAATATACGCAGTGCACTGGGCGACGCCGTGGCCATAACCATTGTTGATAGTCTTGATGATGCGGTTACATTAGCGGCACAACAGGCTGAAGCTGGTGACACGGTTTTATTGTCTCCCGCGTGCGCCAGTTTTGACATGTTTGACAACTTTGAGCACCGCGGAGAGCAATTTGCACGTGCGGTTAATGCCATTGCAACGGCGTCCGAATCATCATCAACACCTTCTTCAAAAGGAGGGCAGTGATTATGAGTGCCGCAACATTACAAGCCACTCGAACGGCTCATCAAGCCAATAATCCTGCAGGTGTTGACTCCACACTGCTGGGTGTATTTATTGCGCTGCTGTTGTTAGGTTTGGTGATGGTTTTTTCATCAACCATTGCCATGGGCGACCAAGAGTTAAGCACCCATACCGGCAAGTTTTGGAAGCAACTGATACACATGCTGTTAGGTGTGAGCTTAACCGTTGTGGTGGCGCTAGTGCCGGTCTGGGCATGGCAAAAAATGAGCATGGCGATGCTGGGGCTTTCCGTATTGCTGTTGATTGTGTTGTTGTTTGTGGGCGCTGAAATTAACGGTTCGCGCCGCTGGATAGTATTGGCTGGGTTTCGTTTGCAACCCGCTGAAATAGCCAAACTGGCTATGGTGCTGTATGCGGCCAGTTACCTCACTCGCAAACAAGCTGAAATTAAGAAGTTCTCTAAAGGCATTGTGAACATGGGCATCGTGCTCACCCTCTTGGGCGGGCTGCTGTTGTTGCAACCGGACTTTGGCAGCTTCGTGGTAATGACCGCCACCGTTGGCCTAATGATGTTCTTGGGTGGCATACGCATTGCCCATACCGTGCTGTGTTTAGGGGTGGTGGGGGTTGCTATGTTTTTTATGGTGACTACCTCGGCGTATCGAATGAAGCGCCTGATGGGCTTTTTGGACCCATGGTCAGACCCTTATGGTGCGGGCTTTCAGTTAACTCAAGCGCTGATTGCCGTAGGCCGGGGCGAAATTTTTGGTGTTGGCTTAGGCGCCAGCATTCAAAAGCTGTATTACTTGCCGCACGCGCACAACGACTTCATTTTAGCCGTGATTGGTGAAGAGCTTGGTTTGGCAGGCATTGTGCTAGTGATTACGTTGTATGCACTTTTATTGCACCGAGCGTTGGTTATTTCTCGGGCGGCGGAACTGATTGGCCGTATTTATGCGGCGCGTTTGGCGCAAGGCATTGGTTTCTTACTGGTGTTTCAGGCGGTGATTAATATTGGCGTGAACTTAGGGGCATTGCCGACTAAAGGTTTGACCTTGCCGTTCATCAGTTACGGTGGCAGTTCAATGTTAGTGTGCTGCATTGCAATGGGGCTCTTATTTGGCGTTGACCGTCAAACCCGCATACGCGAGCGTAATGCGGCGCAAAAGAGGGTGCACGCATGAGCTTGAACAATAAACACATATTGATGATGGCTGGCGGCACTGGCGGGCATGTATTTCCTGCCTTGGCGGTAGCAAAAGCCATGATCGAGCAAGGCGCTAAAGTGACCTGGCTGGGCACTCAACGCGGCATTGAGTCAAAAGTGATTCCGGCCAATGACATCGATATTGAATACATCAGCGTGCAAGGCTTGCGCGGTAAAAGCAAAGCCACTTTATTGTTGGCGCCATTCAAGCTCGCTCGAGCACTGTGGCAGGCTGGCCGAGTGATCAGTCGCTTAAGCCCTGATTGCGTGGTTGGTTTTGGTGGTTTTGTTTCTGGCCCTGGTGGCCTGATGGCAAGGTTACTGCGAAAGCCATTGGTGATTCATGAACAAAACTCGGTGGCTGGGCTGACTAATAAATGGCTGGCTAAAACAACGCCTTACGTTCTGAGTGGTTTTCCTAATGTGACCGATTTGCCAGAGTCCACACGCTGGGTCGGCAACCCTGTACGTGAGGACATTGTGCCGCGTGAAGGCGGCCGGCGTAAGCGCATACGAATATTGGTGCTGGGTGGCAGCCAAGGGGCGCACTCGTTCAACATGAAACTGCCTAAAGTGTTTACTGATTTAGGGCGTGAGTTAAAAATCAAACATCAGGCCGGCCGAGGTAACTCTAAGCGGGTAAAAGAGCTGTATGACGTGCATGGTTTGTATGCGCGCGTGGCCGATTTTATTGATGATATGGCGGTGGCATACCAATGGGCTGATTTATTAGTGTGCCGAGCTGGTGCCATGACCATTGCTGAGTGTTGCGCAGTCGGCAAACCGGCCTTATTAGTGCCGTTTCCGTATTCCGCTGGCGATCATCAAATACATAATGCCAACACCATGGTTGATGTTGGCGCCGGGGTGATGGTGTTAAACCATCAGCTTGAAAGCGAGGAAATGTTGAGTGCGTTAGAGCAACTCACGCAGAGTCGCGATCATTTAATTGAAATGGGCCAAAAAGCAACCAGCTTGCATAAGCCCGATGCAACAAACACTGTCCTCAATGTTGTGGCGGAGGCAATGAATGCGTAATCGAGTAAATAATATTCATTTTGTTGGTATTGGCGGCAGTGGTATGTCTGGCATTGCTGAGGTGTTGGTTAATTTAGGCTACAAGGTCAGCGGGTCAGACATCGCGGCTGGGCCGGTGACGGCGCGATTGCAAAATGCGGGTGCTACCGTGGTGATTGGTCACAGCGCTGACAATATTGCCAATACCGACGTGGTAGTGGTGTCTTCAGCCATTGATGAAAGTAACCCAGAGGTTGACGGAGCACTAAAAGCCGGAATACCTGTGATACCGCGAGCGGAAATGCTGGGTGAGCTGATGCGCTTTCAAAAAGGCATTGCGGTTGCCGGCACTCACGGTAAAACCACGACAACCAGCTTGGTGTCGGCCATTTTGGGCGCAGCAGGCTTAGACCCCACCTTTGTGGTTGGTGGCTTAATTACCAGTGCTGGCGTGAACGCCAAATTGGGTAAGGGTGATTACTTGGTTGCTGAAGCCGATGAAAGTGACGCCTCGTTTTTAAACCTAAAACCCGAAATGGCCATAGTCACCAACATTGATGAAGATCACATGGTGACCTATCAAGGTGAGCTGGAAGAGTTAAAGAAAACCTTCGTCACCTTTTTGCAAAACCTACCATTTTATGGATTGGCGGTGTTGTGCATTGACGACGATAATGTGCAAGCCATTCGTGATCGTATTCACAAGCCAGTATTAACTTACGGTGTGAGTGAGCAGGCTGAATATCGTGCTTACGATTTGGTTCAAACCCACACTCGTATGAGTTTTAAAGTGGCACGAAAAGGTCATGACGAACCGTTGCTGATTGATTTGGCCATTCCTGGGGTACATAACGCATTGAACGCCACAGCGGCGATTGCGATTGCCAGTCATTTAGGGGTAAGCAATGCAGCCATACAGCAAGGCTTACAAGAATTTCAAGGCGTGGGTCGTCGATTCCAGATATTCGGTGACGCACTGATCGCAGATAAACAAGTCACTATTGTTGATGACTATGCGCATCACCCAGTTGAGCTTGAAGCAACCTTGACCGCGGCCAGAGACTGTTGGACAGATCGCCGCTTATTAGTGGTTTTTCAACCGCACAGATACAGCCGCACCAACGATCTGTTTGACGACTTTGTGACGGCGTTGGCTGAACAACAAAACTTATTGATATGCGAAGTTTATCCTGCCGGTGAAGAGCCTATTTCAGGCGCTACTGGCCAGTCTTTGTGTCAAGCGATTCGAGTGCGTGGTGCCAGCAACCCAATTTTTGTATCAGGAGTTGATGAGCTCAGTAAGGTGCTAGCGCCAGTAGTGCAAGACGGTGATGTGATTCTGACCATGGGCGCGGGCAGTATTGGTAAGGCATCGCGCGGTTTGTTTGAAGAACACCAGCAAGGCAGTAAGCCAGAACACAAGAAAGGTGTTGCATGATGGTTGATGTGACTCAATTCGGTAAAGTGGCGGTACTGATGGGTGGCGTGTCGGCTGAACGCGACGTTTCGCTCAACAGCGGGAAGGCGGTGTTAGACGCATTGCTTGCTAAGGGTGTTGATGCGCATGGCATAGACGCAAACCCCAGTAATATCGGTGATTTGAAAAACCAAGGCTTTGACCGTGTGTTTGTTGCATTGCATGGGCGCTGGGGTGAAGACGGCGTGGTGCAAGGCGCATTGCAAGCCACCGGCATGCCTTACACCGGCAGCGGCGTTTTGGGCTGTGCTTTAGCCATGGATAAAGTAAGAACCAAACAAGTTTGGCAATCGTTAGGGCTGCCAACGGCCAAATACCGTGTACTTAAAGATGAGCGTGATTTAGACGGGCTCATCGCAGAACTCGGCTTGCCATTGTTTCTCAAGCCAGCGTGCGAAGGCTCGAGCGTTGGCGTCGGTAAGGTAAATTACGCTGATGAATTGCTGAGCACCTATCAAAACGTGGTTCAACATGGCGATGATGTGCTTGCCGAACAGTTTATTGATGGCGCCGAGCTAACCTGTGGCGTGCTTAATGGGCAAGCTTTACCGGTGATACGCATGCGGACTGATAATGAGTTTTACGACTATCAAGCCAAATACGAATCCAACGAAACACAATACTTTTGCCCTGCTGGCTTGCCAGAAGAGCAGGAATTGGCGATTCGCGATTTAGCACTAAAAGCGTTTAATGCGCTTGATTGTAAAGTTTGGGGGCGCGTAGACGTGATGCTCACCGCCAAGCAAGAGCCATTGTTACTGGAAGTGAATACTGTGCCAGGCATGACCAGCCACAGTTTGGTGCCAATGGCGGCCAAAGAAGTGGGGCTGAGTTTTGCGGAGCTTGTGCTAACGATTTTGCAACAGACGCTTAATGCTCACAGTGGAAAAGAGGTGAGTCATGACTAATCACCGTGCGTTAGCCAGCCAAGAGCGTGAGTTGCAAGCTAAGCGATTAAGTCGTATTGGGCGAGCCGTACTGCTCAGTGCCGCGACAGTGTTAACTTTTTTAACCGCCGCGTTATTAGTGGCCGACCATATGTATCGGCCAGATACCTTTGCGATTAACCAGCTTAAGCTTAAAGGTAAGTTTCAATACATCACTCCCAGTGATGTGCAGGCCGTGGTGTTTGAAGAAAAGCTCGGTAATTTTTTCTCTGTTGAGTTAGACGCCATTAAGCAGCGTGTTGAAAAACTGGCTTGGGTGCAGCACGCCGACGTGCGCCGAGAATGGCCCAGCAGTGTGGTGGTAAGCGTGCGTGAACATCGCCCCATCATGAAATGGAATACGCTGCCTAAGAGTGACGAGGCGAATAAAGCGGGTGATCAATGGGTGAGTGCCGCGGGCCAGATTATCGCATTAGATAAACCATTAAATAAACCCAGCCCCATGTTGCTCAATGGTACTGAATACGACGCTAAAGCGTTGTTGGTAAGGGCACTTAGTTGGCAGAAAAAATTAGCCTTAAGTGGGTTAGACGTAACCGAAGTAACTTTAAGCCCCAGCCAAGCTTGGACGTTGGATTTGCGCTATACCTTGGATGATGAAGAAGGCTCTCAAGCGCAATTTGAGTTGATGTTGGGGCGAGAAAAAATTGATGCGCGTTTAGAGCGCTTTCAGGTTCTTTTTGATACTAAATTCAAGTACGCCAATCAGCGCTTAATGCGGGTTGATGCACGCTACCCAGACGGGCTTGCGGTGCAAGCTGAAGAATTTAAGGTAAGTCAAAGTGACAATGCCAGCACTATAAACCCGGCGACTGATAGTGCTCTTGCCAACAGCGTGAGCAGTGCGGTGAGTGTTGAATCTCTATTTCTTTTAACTAACCAAGGCTGACGGCTTGCACAATTATAAAAATGAGTAAGAAAGAAGATAACAAATTGATTGTTGGCCTCGATATAGGCACCTCAAAGGTGTTGGCCATTGTCGGTGAAATTAACGAAGAGAATGACGTTGAGATTATCGGTTATGGGCATCACCCGGCTACGGGAATGAGAAAAGGGGTGGTGGCTAATATCGAAGAAACCGTGGTGGCGATTCAAAAGGCGATCGAAGAGGCCGAGTTGATGGCCGGTTGCCAAATTTACTCGGTGTATGCGGGTATTGCCGGCGCGCACATCAATAGTTTTAACTCGCACGGTGTGGTTGCGGTGCGCGACAGCGAAGTTGATGAAAACGACGTTGAACGGGTTATTGAGTCTGCGAAAGCGGTGGCCGTGCCCAACGATCAGTCTATTTTGCATGTGCTACCTCAAGAATTCATCATCGATGGGCAAGAGGGCATTCGCCACCCATTGGGCATGTGTGGCATTCGTTTAGAGGCCAATTTACACATGGTGACCGCGGCGGTCAGTTCCGCCAAAAATATTGAAAAGTGCATTCGTCGCTGCGGCCTCGAAGTTGACGACATTATTTTAGAGCAATTAGCCTCGTGCGCTTCGGTGTTAACCGAAGACGAAAAAGAATTGGGCGTGTGTTTGATCGATATTGGTGGTGGTACCACTGATATTGCGGTCTACGCCGATGGTGCCGTCAGACACACCGCCGTAATTCCGGTGGCGGGCGATCAAATCACCAACGACATTGCGGTGGCGTTACAAACGCCTACGCCGTCGGCTGAAGAGATAAAGAAAAAGTACGCCTGCGCATTACGTCAGTTAGCCCCTGTCGATGAAAGCATTAATGTGCAATCGGTGGGTGACCGCCCTTCACGCAAGCTGTCTAAGCAAACCTTGGCTGAAGTGGTCGAGGTGCGTGTTGAAGAGCTGTTTGAGCTAGTGAAGCTTGATCTACGCCGTAATGGTTACGGCGACATCATTCGCTCAGGAATAGTGCTCACCGGCGGCAGCTCAAAAATGGAAGGCATGATTGAGTTGGCCGAAGAAATTTTTCACCGCCCAGTGCGCTTAGGCATGCCTAAGTATTTGGGTGGATTAAGTGAAGTGGTAAAGAATCCGATTTATTCCACTGGTGTAGGGCTGGTCCAATTTGGCCATGCGAATCAGTCAGCGGGGCGTAAATCATCAAAATCAGAATCTAAAGCTGGTGTCTTTTGGCAACGCCTAAAGCAGTGGTTTCAAGGTAATTTTTAAATAACGGGAGAAATAAAATGTTTGAATTATTAGATACAGTTGACCAGCAGGCGGTCATCAAGGTTGTCGGCGTTGGCGGCGGCGGCGGAAACGCGGTGAATTACATGCAGCAATCAAACATCGAAGGGGTTGAGTTTATCAATGCCAATACCGATGTTCAGGCGCTGCAAGGCTCTGACTGCCCAACTATTTTGCAATTAGGGGCGAGTTTAACCAAAGGCTTAGGCGCTGGTGCTGACCCCGATGTTGGGCGCCAAGCGGCGATTGAAGACCGAGAGCGCATTGCTGAGTCGTTAGCGGGCAGCGATATGGTGTTCATTACTGCAGGTATGGGCGGCGGCACGGGTACCGGAGCTGCGCCAATCATTGCGGAAATTGCGCGCGACATTGGTGCACTGACCGTGGCGGTAGTAACACGCCCATTCAGTTTTGAAGGGGCACGACGCTCTAAATTGGCGGATCAAGGTTTGAAGCTGCTAAAAGAATCGGTGGATTCATTGATTACCATTCCTAATGAAAAGCTATTAGAAGTGATGGGGCGTGATGCCTCATTGGAGAATGCATTCGCCATGGCGAATGACGTGCTGCGAAACGCGGTGCAAGGTATTTCAGAGCTGATCACCAATCCAGGTTTAATCAACGTTGACTTTGCTGACGTGAAAACAGTGATGTCTGAAATGGGGCAAGCAATGATGGGCTCAGCCTCAGCGGCTGGTGCAAACCGAGCTTCTGAAGCGGCGCATAACGCGTTAAGCAGCCCATTATTAGAAGACACCAGCATCAGCGGTGCTAAAGGGGTGTTGGTTAATGTTACCGCCGGCCCAGACTTGTCTATTGGTGAGTTTGGCGAAGTGGGCAGCATGATTCGTGACATGGCTTCAGAAGACGCAACCGTGGTGATCGGAACCTCAATTGACCCGAACATGAATGATGAGCTGCGAGTGACCATGGTGGCCACCGGCATATTAGATGGTTCGGCCGAAGTGCAGCCTAAAATGGAGGTTGTGCAGCCAATGGGCGTTGCGGTAGGCAGTAGTTATGGTGTTGATGAACCTGAAGCGCCACAACAGCAAGCGCAAACAACGACGCAAAGTGCCAGTGACAGTGGCTTATTGCCTGGGCGACGCGGTTCCAGCTCAGATACGTTGCCTATGTTTGACGCAGAAACCGCCTCTGACATTGATGTGCCAACCTTCTTACGGCGTCAAGCTGATTAAGGTTTAGGTGTTTTTGGTTTTAAATCATTGATTTAGGCTGAAAAAGGCTTGAAGTTACTGACAGTGATCTCATCAGAGTACAAACCGTTGGTTGAGAACTACACAATTACTCCCGTTTCGTGTAGGATTCGCCAATGGTTTTGTACTTATGTCAATGATGTTCTGTTAATTGATGTAAGTAAGGGGTTATTCGTCGTGTTTGCATTAAATCAGCATTGCCTTTTAAAACGGCATTGTTGTCTCGGTACGTGAGGTTCGGTTATTAGAATTCATGCGCCACAGCAGCAACTTCACCCCTTATTACGACCGATTTCTAAGCGTGCATTAACGGTATTGACTTCTTACGTTAGCAAAAAGAAGTTGCCAACAGCTTAGGAATTATAAGTAACACAATGTTTGCTTAGCGATGTTTTATGCTAAGCCAGCAAGTGGCAAATTACTATTTGCAGTAAACGAAGGTAAAGCTCATGATTCATCAGCGAACTCTTAACAATGTTATTCGTGCTACCGGGGTTGGTTTGCATACAGGCGAAAAAGTGTATTTAACACTTCGCCCAGCTCCAATAAACACGGGCATTGTTTTTAGGCGCGTTGATTTAGACCCTGTTGTAGAGCTTTCAGCCACTCCCGACCGTGTCGGCGATACACGATTGTCCACCAGTTTAAAAGAAGGCGACGTTTCGGTTTCTACCATTGAACATCTTATGTCTGCCCTAGCTGGTTTAGGCATTGACAATATTTATGTGGAATTAACGTCACCTGAAGTTCCGATCATGGACGGCAGTGCTGCGCCGTTTGTGTTTTTGTTGCAGTCCGCCGGCGTAGCAGAGCAAGAAGCACCTAAAAAATTCATTCGAGTTAAAAAGCCAATCAAAATAGAAGATGGCGACAAATGGGCGTTATTAGAGCCATTTGAAGGCTTCAAAGTGTCGTTTTCCATTAACTTTGATCACCCTATTTTTGCTAAGTCTCCCCAACAAGCCACCTTTGATTTGTCCACCACGTCATTTGTAAAAGAAGTGAGTCGGGCTCGTACTTTTGGCTTTATGCATGAGGTTGAAGCACTGCGTGAAGCGGGCCTAGCTCTGGGTGGCAGTCATGATAATGCCATTGTGATGGACTCGTACACGATTCTTAATGACGATGGCCTACGTTACGAAGATGAGTTTGTTAAACACAAAATACTGGATGCGATTGGTGACTTGTACTTGCTAGGGCATCAGCTCATTGGTGAGTTTAGTGCTCATAAATCGGGTCACGCCTTGAATAATCAGTTGTTACGCGCTTTAATTGATCAAGAAGATGCTTGGGAAATGGTCAGTTATGACGACCCTGCGCAGGCGCCTATTTCGTTTATGCACTTGGCGAACGCGTGATTAGGGCTATGACTAGAGCTTAGTGCTTAATAGTGAGGGCGTAGGAGTGAGGGGTAGGTTACTACTCGTTTTAAGACAGCTTAATAAATCATTGAAGCCTTAATGTGAAAGGCTTTTATTACTTCTGTGATTTATTAATCTGTTTTTTTCTCGGTTTGCTTGCTTAACGTTATAGCAAGTTCGCTTAACGTTTGTGCTAGTTCAGGGTTCTTGACGCGGCCTTGCAAGTGCTTGATTGACTCAATGGCTGTATGGCTGAACGTTGAGCTGCTGTTATCAGATGGCCGCGGTTCTTCCGGTTGGTGTTGAGTAATGGTTTTCAGCAGTTCAGTTGCGGCTGATGTTGACTCCAAGTCAATGCGAACTTTGATTTTGCTGATCGAATCGTTGCCGAACGATTTAATTGCCGATTGCAAAGATGCCAACAGGCTTGCTTGTTGATGTTTGATTAATGCCGCTGTGCTGGCATTGTCAGCGCAAATGGTTAGTTGGCCAGAGTTTGCATCGTAGGCAGATAAGTGTGCAGAACCGGCGCATAGGCTAGGTAAATGACGTTCAAGCCAAGCTTGCCAACTTGGTTGCAGTTTGAGTAGTGTTGCCTTTGATTCGTCTAAAAAACGAAGTAACGGCAGGCGTTCAACGATGCTCGACAGCTTGAATTTATTGTTTTCTGAGCTGTGTTTGGCCTTAGTCATAACTAATTATAATAATAAAGAATAAATTGAATTAAACCACATTGGGTGTACTTTGAAAGTAATATTAGTAAAAGATAGTACCGCAGGAAACAGTTCGGTGTGCGTTTCTGGGCGTAAATTATTGCTGGGTGGAGCAGCTTTATTTGTGGCCTTGCCGATAGTGTTGGCTTTATCAACGTATTGGGTGGTGGCCAGCATTGATCGGGCGGTAAACCCGTTTGTTGACCCTGAATATCGCGTTGCGGTAGAAACACGAGTGACAGAGCAAGAGCGTGAAATGCAGAAAACACGCGATTATGTGCGTCAACATTTGGATGTTTTGGGTAGCCGAATAGGCAGCTTACAAGCACAAGTGTCACGAATTAATGCGGTTGAGTTGCGCATTGCTGAAGTGGCGGGCATTGATCTTAACGATTTTCAATTCGAAGAAGAACCCGGTGTGGGTGGCGCTTCGGTTGGTGACGCGGTGTCTGAACAAGTGGATATTGAAAACGCAATTCTAGCCATTGAAAAAGAGCTGTCATTGCGTGAGTCGGAAATTTCAGCGGTTGACTTTTTATTGTCGCGTAACAGTTTGGAATCTCAGCAAACACCGGCAGGTTGGCCTGTAAAAGGTGGCTGGGTTTCGTCTAAATTTGGTAGCCGAATGCACCCTGTTTCTGGCCGCAAAGGGTTTCATCGAGGCGTTGATATTCCCGGAAAATTGGGCGCGCATGTGTTAGCGGTTGCTGACGGAGTGGTGATTCGTTCATTGAATAATGGCAACTATGGCTGGATGGTTGAGATTGACCATGGTGACAGTTACACCACACTTTATAGTCACAATAGAAAGAATTTAGTTGCCGTTGGTGAGACGGTAAAAAAAGGCCAACCAATTGCTGAAATTGGCTCAACTGGTTTGTCGACCGGGCCGCACGTACACTTTGAAGTGTCAAAAAATAAACGCCGTATTAACCCCGTTAAATTTTTGTATAAAAAGGGGTAGATTGGCGTTTCTTCATAAGCAGTGAAACATCAAGTACGTTTGATTTAAAGGCCGCTAACCAAGCGGCCTTTTTTATGCAAATGATGCTCTTGAGTGTTTGGATTTTGAATTTGTGCCCAGATGTTAAAAAGCCACCTTCAAGGCTTGGAAATTCATAGCAAAGCCTTATACTTGAGCACTATTTTGTGTTGATTGGCATTGCATTAAACTTCGGTGCTTGTATTTTTCAAAATCACCACAATTATTGAATGATTACTCGGTTAATTTGGTTCCTGCGGCATCGCTTATGGCTTGTGCCCAGCTAGCCATTACACCATTACAGACTTAGTTTAAGTGTGTTGGTAGCAGTAAGTACGAATTAACCTAACAAAAAACTAACAGCAGAATAAGGTCTTGTCTCCGTGTTAAAGAAAATATTTGGCAGCCGTAATGACCGCCTAGTTCGACAAATGTCGAAACGCGTAAAAAAAATAAATCAACTGGAAGAGTCATTTCAAGCCTTAAGTGATCAAGAGCTTCAAGGTAAGACTGCTGAGTTTCGAGATCGTTTGGAAAAAGGTGAAACCTTGGATTCGCTGCTTCATGAAGCGTTTGCAGCGGTGCGTGAAGGCTCTGTTCGCTCGCTGGGCATGCGTCACTACGATGTGCAAATGATTGGCGGCATGGTGTTGAATGATGGCCGTATCTCAGAAATGAGAACCGGTGAGGGTAAGACTTTGATGGCCACATTGGCGGCTTACCTTAACGCGTTGGCCGGCAGTGTGCATGTGGTGACAGTGAACGATTACCTCGCGGCTCGTGATGCCGAGTGGATGGGTAAGTTGTATAACTTTATGGGCTTGAGCGTTGGTGTGATTGGTTCTGGCCAAGACCCAGAAGAAAAGCGTAAGGCGTACGCGGCCGACATTGTGTATGGCACCAACAATGAATTTGGTTTTGATTATTTACGCGACAATATGGCGTTTTCCAACGACCAGAAAGCACAGCGTGATCTAAGTTTCGCCATTGTGGATGAAGTGGATTCGATTCTGATTGACGAAGCTCGAACGCCGCTGATTATTTCTGGGCCAGCCGACACCGCGGCCGAGGTGTATGCGCGTATTGATGTGATTGTGCCCAAACTGGTTCAGCAAAAAGAAGAAGACGGTGATGGTGATTACACCGTTGATGAAAAGACTAAGCAAGCGTATTTAACTGAAGCCGGGCATGAAAAGGCTGAGCAATTGATGGTTGATATAGGCTTGTTGTCTAAAGATGCCAGCTTGTACGATGTGGGCAGTATTAGTTTGTTGCACCACTTGTATGCCGCCATTCGAGCGCACACTTTGTTTCAACGTGACGTTGACTATGTAGTGCAAGACAATGAAATTGTGATTGTCGATGAATTTACCGGGCGTATGATGTCTGGTCGCCGTTGGTCTGATGGCTTGCATCAGGCCATTGAAGCAAAAGAAAAGGTCACGATTCAGCGCGAGAACCAAACGCTGGCGGCCATTACCTTTCAGAACTACTTTCGCTTATACAATAAACTCTCCGGCATGACCGGTACGGCCGATACTGAAGCGGTGGAGTTTATGGAGATTTACAGCCTTGAGGTTGTGGTGATTCCAACGCATAAAGAAGCGGTACGTATTGACCAGCCGGATGTGATTTTCCGCACCAGACAAGAAAAGTTCAATGCCATTGTGGACGACGTGCGTGAGCGCCATGAAATGGGGCAGCCGGTATTATTGGGCACCGCCTCAATTGAAGATTCAGAGTTGCTTTCTCAAGAATTTAAGAAGCGCAAAATAGAGCACGAAGTACTCAATGCTAAGCAGCATGAACGAGAAGCCTTAGTGATTGCTAAAGCGGGTGCGCCCGGTGCGGTAACCATTGCTACTAACATGGCCGGTCGTGGTACTGATATTGTGCTGGGCGGTAACCTAGAGATGCGTCTAAAAGAAGCCGACGCTGAAGGTAAGGGCAATAAAATTCGCGAACAGTGGAAGCGAGATCATCAGACGGTGCTTGATAAAGGTGGTTTGTACGTGGTGGGTACCGAGCGACATGAGTCACGACGTATTGATAACCAATTGCGTGGCCGCTCAGGGCGACAAGGTGACCCGGGCGAAACACGCTTCTTTCTTTCAATGGATGACAGCTTAATGCGCATTTTCGGCTCTGAGCGCATTTCTAACATGATGCAAAAAGTGGGCATGGAAGAAGGCGAAGCCATTGAAAGCCGCTTGGTGTCACGGGTTATTGAAAATGCTCAGCGTAAAGTTGAAGGTCATAACTTTGATATTCGTAAGCAGTTACTCGAATACGATGATGTGGCGAACGAACAGCGTAAGCTTGTTTACTCTGAGCGTAACGAGCTGATGTCTACCGACGACGTTTCAGAGAACGTAAATGAAATGCGTGAAGACGTGGTTGAAGGTGTGATTGATCGCAGTATTCCTCCGCAAAGCATGCCTGAGCAGTGGAGTGTTGAGCAACTTGAAGACGATTTGCGACACGATTTTGCGGTTGATCTGCCAATCAATAATTGGTTGGAAGAAGACAAAAAATTATACGAAGAAACACTGCGTGATCGTATTTTAGACAGCATCGAAGATACGTATAAGGCGAAAGAAGCTCAGTATGGCAGCGAAATTATTCGCCATCTTGAAAAAGTGATTATGCTGCAAACACTGGATACTCAGTGGAAAGAGCATTTGGCTGAAATGGATCATCTGCGTCAAGGTATTGGTTTGCGAGGTTATGCACAGAAAAACCCGAAGCAAGAATACAAACGAGAAGCGTTTGAAATGTTCACGGCAATGCTGGATCGAGTAAAGCACGAAACGGTGACTATTTTGGCAAAAGTACAGTTGCGAGAAGAGTCGGAAGTGGATGAACTGGAGCGCCGCCAACAGGAAGCCGCTCAACAAGACTTAGAGCTTCAGCATGCCGGCGCGCCGCAAAGTGAGCAGCCGAGCGAAGCGAGTAACACGGTTGTTCGCGGCCAGCCT
The DNA here is from genome assembly GCA_938045295.1 of uncultured Arenicella sp. Classification (GTDB taxonomy): domain Bacteria; phylum Pseudomonadota; class Gammaproteobacteria; order Arenicellales; family Arenicellaceae; genus Arenicella. The sequence continues at coordinate 48,166 of CALINO010000048.1, read as the reverse complement.
AAAGTGGGTCGTAATGAACCGTGCCCGTGTGGTTCAGGTAAAAAATACAAACAGTGCCACGGCAAGCTTTCTTAGCTGTAAATGATTTGTTAGTGTGAGTACTAGCACTGTAACTAGAACAGTCAGGCGGCAAGATAAAAAGCCGCCTATTAAGCACAGTTACAATTGAATAAATGATATTAAAGCGTCGATAAGGCGCAAATTTGCAAGGTTAAACGTGGCAGTAAATTTACAAGCTCCCAGTTCATTGCACCCCATTACTGGTGTGCAACTATCCAGTGTGGCCGCAGGCATTCGTTATCAAGGTCGAGATGATTTGGTCTTGATGCATTTAGCCGAAGGTTCCACTGTTGCCGCGGTATTTACGCAAAATAAATGCTGCGCTGCGCCAGTATTGGTGGCTAAACAGCATATTGAAAAGGGCAATGTTCGAGCGTTGTTGATTAATTCTGGCAATGCGAATGCAGTGACTGGCCAGCAAGGCATTGATAATGCTCTGCAAAGTTGCGCCACAGTCGCGCAAGAGCTTGGCATTGATGCTGAGCAAGTGTTGCCGTTTTCAACTGGGGTGATTGGTGAGCAGCTTAATATGCAAGCCATGCAAAGCGGCATTAAAGCCGCCGCCCAAGATCTGGCTGATGACCGTTGGTTGCAAGCGGCCAAGGGCATCATGACCACAGACACGCTACCAAAAGGCATTTCTAAAACGGTTCAGATTAATGGTGAGGAAATTACCATTACCGGTGTGAGCAAAGGCTCAGGAATGATTTGCCCGAATATGGCCACCATGTTGGCGTATGTGGCCACCGATGCGGATATTGAGCAGTCGGTGTTGGATGAGTTATTAACGCGTGGCGTGGCACACAGTTTTAACCGTATTACCGTCGACAGCGACACCTCTACCAATGATGCGTTGGTGCTTGCGGCTACTGGAAAATCGAAAGCCGGAAAATTGCAGTCTGTTGATGACCTAGAGTTGTTTTATCAGGCTCTGGAAGAGGTGTTGATTTTTATTGCCACCGCGATTATTCGTGACGGCGAGGGAGCCACCAAGTTTGTACGCATTAATGTCTCAGACGGTGCAAGGCAAGACGACTGCGAAACCATTGCTTATGACATCGCACACTCACCGCTGGTGAAAACAGCCCTATTTGCCTGCGACCCTAACTGGGGGCGAATTTTAATGGCGTTGGGTAAATCGGCCGTGCCTTCTTTAGACATGGAGCGTGTTGATATTAAGCTCGGGTCGGTTAGCCTGATTGAGCAAGGCCAACCGGCCCCTAGCTATACTGAAGAATTAGGCCAAGGAGTGTTTCAACAGTCAGAGATCACTATTGATATTCAGCTTAATACCGGTGACGCCTCGTACCATGTTTGGACGTCGGACTTGTCACACGAATACGTTTCGATAAACGCGGATTATCGCAGCTAATTAAAGAATGAATTATTAGAGTTATGGGGCAAGGTCAAAGCGCGATAAAGCGAATTCAAGTCGCTGTTGGCATTGTTTTTAATGATCAGAAACAAGTCTTAGTGGGTCAGCGCGTGGTAAAAGACCAATATTTTGCTAAGTGGGAGTTTCCCGGTGGCAAAATAGAACAAGGCGAAAGCGTTGAGCAAGCGTTAAAACGCGAGTTCAAGGAAGAAGTGGGCATTGAGTTGAGTGACAGCCTGCCGTTTATGGAGCTTTGCCACGACTATCCCGACAGGCGGGTTAAATTGTATGTGCACACCGCCACCTCATTTACTGGCGAGGTAGCTGCGTTAGAAGGGCAGGCTTTGCGATGGGTGTCAATTAATGAGCTAAGCGAGTTAGATTTCTTGCAAGGCAATCAGCCGATGATTACGAAGCTTGAGCAAGTCTATTGTTAGTGATTGTTAGCGTTACTTACTTAATCTGGTCTGGTCAGGCTAAAACTACGAGCTCGGAGACAAGCTTTCATATCTCTGGTGAAGCTTTTCAACTTCAATATACACATGGTTCAGGCTGGTGTTATTTTCAATAACGTCGTCGGCAAAGCTAAGGCGTTGCGAGTCGTCCAGTTGCGTTGACATAATGCTAACAACTTCTTCGCGACTTAAGTTACTGCGCTTCATCACTCTTTCAATCTTAACTTCTCGGTTTGCAGTTACAATTAAAATTCGCCCCATTAATGATTGAAACGTTGATTCTGCATTGAGTAACGGTACTACTAGAATGCAATAAGTAGCATCAAGGCTATTCACTTGCGCTGTGGCCTCGTCCCTTATTGTCGGGTGGGTAATGGCGTCCAGCTTGGCTTTGTTCTGTTTAGATGAAAACGCAATATTTCTTAATGCACCTCGGTTGAGTGCGCCATCCGATAATAGTATCTCATTGCCAAATTCACGGCACAGTTGTTCTAATGCCGGTGAGCCGGGTTCTACAATTTGACGAGCAATCACGTCAGTATCAATAACCGGTGCGCCTAGTGCATTGAAATGATCGGAAACCACGGTTTTACCGCTACCGATACCGCCACTTAAGCCTACTACTAACATGTTCGTTTAGAAGCCTGCGTAAGTTAAATACGCGTTATTAATATCTTGCCCCCAGCACATAGCAATCCAGCCTGCCAATGCTATGTACGGGCCGAATGGGATGGCTAAATCTTTGCCAGCGCTTTTTTTTATCATCAGCGCCACACCAAAGATTGTGCCCGTTAAGGTTGATAATAAAATGATTTGTGGCAAATACTGCCAGCCCAACCAGGCACCGAGAAGAGCAAGTAACTTGAAGTCACCATGCCCCATGCCTTCTTTGCCGGTTAAGCGTAAAAATAGCTGAAATACCAGCCAAAATGCTAAGTAGCCTGCAATGGCGCCTATTAAGGCGCTTTCAGGGTTGGCAAAGACTGGAAATAAGCTGATGCCCAAGCCTAACCACAACACAGGTAAAACAATGTCGTCAGGCAGTAATTGGTGATCAAAATCAATAAAGGTAAGCGCCACTAATGTCCAGGTAAGAATAATGCCAAACAGGCTTTGAAGGCTCCAGCCAAACTTGTACACAACGGTGGCACATAACAAGCCGGTTAATAGCTCAACCAGTGGGTAGCGCCAGCTTATTGTTACTTGGCAGCTGGCACATTTTCCTTTTAACAATAAAAAGCTAATAACCGGAATATTCTGCCAAGGCTTAACGCTTTCGCCACAATTGCCGCAATGAGACGCAGGCTTAATAATGCCGGGCGGCGTTTCTTCAGTGCTGGGTTCTAATTGCAGCCATTCACGAGACTGCACTGTCCATTGATGCTTTAACAACTTGGGGTAGCGAAAGATAACCACATTAAGAAAGCTGCCTACTAACAGGCCAATAATCATTCCAAACGCAGCGAGCACTGCATTTGGAAGTTGCGCAAAATCAGACAGCATAAAAAGTTTTCTGCGAAGTTAAATTTAGAAAACAGACGCTAATTTGAAAATAGGCATGTACATGGCCAGTACCATGGTGCCAATAATGCCACCTAATAGTACAATCATCAGTGGTTCAATCAGGCTGCTTAACGCTTCTACAGCGTCATCCACTTCACGCTCGTAAAAGTCGGCCACTTTATCCAGCATCACTTCCAATTCACCTGACTCTTCACCGCTGGAAACCATCTGTAGCATCATATTAGGGAAAAGTTTGGTGGCCGTCATTGATTTTTCTAGGCTGGTACCGGTGCTGATCTCCTTTTTTACGTCATCCACTGCTTTTTGGTAGACCCTGTTGCCGGTGGCCGCACCGACGGTGTCCATGCCTTCAACGAGAGGCACACCTGCACTGAATATAATAGCCAAAGTTCTTGAAAAACGAGCCAATGCTGATTTGCGTAAAATCACCCCAAAAATAGGCAGCCTAATAAACAGCCGATCCATTGCGAATTGCAGTTTTTCTGATCGTTTGTAGGCAAACATAAAACCTATTACGGCAGCGAGCAGAACACCGAGTCCAATATACCAATTTGCTTGCATCCATCGAGACATTTCCACAACTGTCTTAGTCAGGGTAGGCAGCTCAGCACCAAAACCTTGAAATAATGACTCGAACTGAGGAATTACAAACAACAATAATAAAACGGTCACAATGGAGGCAATGAAAAGCACAATGGCGGGGTACATCATGGCCGATTTTATTTTAGATTTGATAGCCTCAATCTTTTCATTGTAAGTTGCAACCCGGTCTAGCATGGTGTCGAGCTTACCCGATTGTTCGCCGGCTTCGGTTAGGCTGGTGAATAAGCGGTTAAAATGAACTGGATGCTTAGCTAGGGAGCTGCTTAAGGTAGAGCCAGATTCTACGTCGCGTGCTAAACCTAACATCAGTTTTTCCATTGATGCTTTCTCATGCCCGGTGCCAATCGCTCTTAGGGATTGCGCTATCGGAATACCTGCACCAATCATGGTGGCCATCTGGCGAGAGGCAAAACTTATGTCCACCGGCTTGACTGGTTTTGAACCGCTGAATAACGGCTGTGGCTTGCGTTTTAATTTTGTGACCCGCACACCACGTTGGCGAAGAATGGCTTTCGCTTGAGAAAGGCTGGGTGCTTCTATATTTCCAGACATAGAGGCACGTTTCTGGTTAACCCCTTCCCATACAAACTCGGAGACTTTCGGTTGTTTTTTCTTGGCCATAATTATAATGATTTGATGTGGCAATACTTCCTTAAAGAATACAGTGTATTACACGTTTGTAACGCGTTCAATTTCTTCAAGAGAGGTGATACCTTGTTTAACTTTTAATAAGCCTGAAGCGCGCAAGTCTTTCACACCTTCTTTTATGGCCTGTTTTTCAATGTCTTTTTCGGTACAGCCATCCATAATCAGTGTTTTCATCTCTTCACTGATGGGCATTACCTGAAATACGCCAGATCGACCTTTGTAACCACTGGTGCAATTGTTGCAGCCGTCTGGGCTAGTTTGAAAAATCTCTAATGATTCTATTTCATTTTTGTCAAAACCAAAGTCAATTAACGCTTTGGCGGGTATGTTGGCCGGTTGTTTGCATTTGTTGCACAATTTTCTTACCAATCGCTGCGCTACAATTAACTCTACTGATGAGGCCACGTTAAACGCTGGAACGCCCATGTTGAGTAATCGAGTCAGCGTGGATGGTGCGTCATTGGTGTGCAGGGTGGAAAATACCATGTGCCCAGTTTGTGAAGCTTTAATGGCGATTTCGGCGGTTTCTAAGTCGCGAATCTCACCCAGCATCAATATGTCAGGGTCTTGGCGTAAGAAAGCCCTTAAGGCTTCACTAAAGGTGAGATTGGCACGCTCATTAATATTAACTTGTGTAATTCCCGGTAATTGAATTTCCACTGGATCTTCTACGGTGGAAATATTCTTTGTTGGGTCATTAAGCATGTTTAACGCAGAATACAGCGTTACCGTTTTACCACTGCCGGTTGGGCCGGTGATTAATATCATGCCGTATGGGCGCTTGGCCGCATTAATGTAATCTTTCAGTTGGTCTTCAGAGAAACCTAATGTGGTTAAGTCAAGATTTGCTGCGCTGGCATCTAAAACACGCATTACTACTTTTTCGCCCCACACCGTTGGTAAGGTATTTACGCGAAAGTCGTAGGCTTTATTTTTAGATATTTTAAGTTTAACCCGCCCGTCTTGAGGTGCGCGGCGTTCAGCAATGTCTAAACGGGCCAAAATTTTCACCCTGGCTACCACTCTTCCTGCAAGCGCAATCGGTTGTGAGGCCAATTTGTGCAAAATGCCGTCTATTCGTAGGCGTATTCTCAGTTCTTTTTCAAATGGCTCAATGTGGATGTCCGAAGCTCCTTTATTAATCGCTTCAATCAGCAGCTTGTTCACAAATTTAACAACGGGTGCGTCGTCTAGTTCTAAGTCCGACTCGTTGCTTTCGCCGTCACCCCCTTCATCCACCGCTTCTAAATCAAACTCATCGTCTCCCAGAAAACCTTCAAGCCCAGGGTCTTGATCTTCTTGAAGTCGAGTGATTAGTTGAGTTAGCTGTTCAAGCTCAACTTGCACAGGGGTTATTTGTAACCCTGTTGAAAATTTTAATTCGTCTAGTGCGGCGGTGTTCGTTGGCTCAACGGTTGCAACGAAAAGTCGCTTACCATGCGCGTATATTGGCAATACCGCATTTTTCTCAACTAATTTGAAATCAATATGCTCAAGTGGAATCAAGCTTAAATTTAATGCAGATAAGTCGACCAATGGCAGCCCAAATCGCTTAGAAACTTGCGCGCTGTATTCCTGGCTAGAAACCAGGCCGGAATCAAAAATATTGGCTAATATGGCCGATGAAGTCTTAGCATCGGGGTCAATAGAAGGTGCGTTAGCCTCATCAAGCAAGTCAAGGTTATTCAAAAATTGAATAATGGGCGGAATTGAGCTATTCATTGATGTTCCAGTTATTTAAGCTTCGCTGTAAGTAAGAGCAAACCTTATAGGCTTGTACAATTTAAAGAGTTATAGGTTTGTTCTGGCCATTAAAATGATGACTAAGAACTCAGTATACCTAGGTTGTCTATCTAAATGCAATTGAGTTTCATCCATATAAAACAAAGGTTTATATGGGAAACTTACAGTAAAGCTTGGTTTTAGTGCTCGTCTACAAAAATAACTCCTTGATCATAACTGATGCAGGCATAGGCATTGCTCTTGTGTTTCGACGTGATTGGGACGATTTCGCACTCTTTGCTGTTCTCCTTTGACAGTTTCTCATAGAGCTTTTTTTGGTACTCAGGTATGAATTGTTGAATAAACGCCATTCTGTCGGTGAACTGTTGTTGCGATATATTGCTTGCTTTAAGAAAATTATTCGGTTGGTAGGCAAAAGGTTTGCCAGTGGTTAGCTCTATTATTGCTCTTTTAGCAACAGTTTGAGTTAGGTCGCCTTCAAGGGTTAAATAAAACAATGTATTAGGCTCGGTAATGCCGTGGTTTTTACCTTCAAGTTCACTCAGTTCGCTTTTGGTAAAAAGGGTTAGGCCATTATCAGCGATAACCTGCAACAGTGGACGTTCATCAATGATCAATTTTGCGCCATAGACAAAGCAAGCGATTTGTATAGTGAAGATAACCGTCAAATCGAACGGTAAGCTTCTTTTGCCTTTCTTGAACACCACAAAAGTGAGAAACGGGCCGAGCACTAAATCAACCAGTACTAAAATGATAAGTCCGTGAGTTGCGCCTAGAATTAGCATGTTGGGCGCATACCAGTAGTAAACAGCTAAGCCAATGAACGCTAAAATAATAGCCAAGCTGATTAAAAAGTGGGTGGTAAAGGCCTTGGTTTTGTCTTTAATAAGCTGCCTGTTTATAAACATAAAGTTGATTTATATGGCTGTAGATTAATGGTTTGAGTGAGGCCTGGCTGGGCAGTTTCTGAAGATATAAAAAAAGCTAGCGGGTTACGCTAGCTTTTCTTGATTGAGCCCAAGCGATATATCACTCGGGCTCAATATTTTTAGACTACTAACTTGCGCAATTATTTGCACTCAGAAGGAGCAAATTGCTCAGGAAGTGTTCCTACTGTGCCAACATTTGTTGTTGGTGTAGGGTTTACTGCACGAGCTGCTGCAGTAAGGCTGGTCAATGACTGGCAGCTCCAATCAATGTTACCAACAGGGCCAGCTTGTAGGTTAACCACACCAAGATTGTTATCAGCAATCCAAGGGGTTATGTACAAAGTGGTGTTTTGAACGATGGCTGGTAATTCAGGTGCATTTGAAAATGTAACTGCAATTTCACCTAGGTTGGCGCCTGCTAAATTTGCAACACCGAAGCCGCCACCAGCACCGCCGCCAGCAAGGTCATCAATTGCGATACCTGCAACGAATTTAGTTTGAGTGAAACCTTGGTTGTAAGCCGCCGCCGCAACAGTAACACCTAATACGTTAGCAGATTGATAGCCTTCGCCGACATCAACTTTAGCTGCCGCTGCAAGTGACAAGCCTTCACTTACTTTAGAACGAATAGTGTAGTCAGTGTACGCTGGAATAGCGATGGCCGCTAGAATACCGATGATCGCAACAACGATCATCAATTCGATTAGGGTAAAACCCTTTTGAATTTTTTGCATAGTTTTCATGTTTGATTTCCTATGTTTAAGTTTGTAAAAGTTAAAATTTATTGTGAGCCGTCTTCAACACCTTCCCCAACTAAGATACTGAAGTTGGCTGATGACTTTTCGTTTTAAGTTTGTAAAAACAAGTTCTTACAAAAACTACTCTTAACAAGTGAGAAATAACTTTCGCTGCCCTGTTTAAGTTGTTGAATGTAATTTACCCCAAAAGTGTGTTTTTCATCAGCGTTAAATTGTAAAACTTTGATAACGACTTAAGTTGTTGATTTTGTTTTACTAAATAGGGGTGACAAAAATTGGTTGCGCTGTTTTTTTTGCCTTTGACAATAATTGTCAGGCAATTTCATGCTTGCTTAGCTTGTAGCGAAATGATCGGAAGGTCATGCCAAGCAGTTTTGCGGCTTCGGTTTTATTTCCTGCGGTGGCAACTAGTGCTGATTTTAAGGCGGCAATTTCTTCACGCACTAAATATTCTTCAATAGACTCGTTACCGAGCACATACGATTTTAATTCGGCGTGTTTAATCATTTTGGCTAATGATGAAATGCCGATACCGGCGAACATTAACAAAACGCCGTACATGGCAAGCGAATCAAAACGCCAGCCAGTGGGTTCCTCTAGCTTTAAAACGCTGTAAAAGTGCTCAAAGAAAATAATAATGATGGCGCCAGCGGCCAAGCCTAATGCGAAGCGGCGTTCGAGCACCACGCTGCCAGTGGTGACAATAATTAAGAACAACAAGGCAAAGCTGCTGCTAATACTGCCGGTGGCGTGCACAATTAAGCCGGTTAGAATGATGTCGATGGTGAATTGAGCAATCAGAATGACTTCCAATGGAAGCAGCCTTAGCTTGGTGAAAAGCGTAAACAGTGAGGCTGAGAGTAAAAGAAACGCCGCGCAATATAAAAATAAGGTGGGGTGCAGAAAGTTTTTAAATGGGGTGAAGCCGGGTATCAGTTCGTGCCCCAGTGACAGCAATAAAATAATTAAGGCGAATGCGTACCTGAAAATATTGAGGGTGAATACTGCCTTCCAGATTTCTTGCTTGAATGAGCGGTAAGCCGGTTGTGCCGATGTTTCGTCGGTTTCTTGTGTCGGCTTTTTCTCAGGCTCGTCTTTTTTTGCCAGTTTTTCGGCTAATTCGGGGTTGGCAATGGCAATTAAATCGGATGGTTTGGTAGTCATACAGGTGTTTCCTTAAATGCGTAGGGTGGTCACGATTGCACGTTTTTATTATTTTAAGTGGGTGTGCTGTGCGCATCTTGCTGGAGCGAACGTTAGTAAAAAATCTGGGTCAGCGGGTGCGCGCGATGCTCCACACTTGTATGTAGTCTACACCGTTTTTCTTCAGAATTTTACTAATTTCGCCAACAGTAGTGCCGGTAGTAATAACATCGTCAACAATGGCAAGATGTTGATAGTGTTTGTTTTTTAGTATTGCAAAACTGTTCTTTAGGTTTGACTGGCGCTGAATGAGTGTTTTTGTGGTTTGTTTTCTAGTATGAGTTTTTTTGCGCACTAAGTCGTTAATTAGCGGTATTTCAAGGCGTTTTGCAATTTGTTTTGCAAGCTCCAAAGATTGATTGTAGCCGCGTTCTCGCAATCGTTTTGAGTGCATGGGTACGGCAAGCAATGCTTCAGGCTGCTCAATGTCATGCGCCAGCAGTTCATCAACAAATAGTTCGGCTAAACGAGTTGCCAGCTGTGGTTGTTCGGCGTATTTCAGGCGGCATATTTCATCGCTAATAGGGGCGCTGTACTCAAAAGGGCTAAAGCAGTGATCGAATGACGGCGGGTGGCTTATGCATTTGCCGCAATGGTCAACGCTTGAGCTGGCAGTGTGTTCATGCCCAATATCAATGTCGATATCAGAGTTGAGTTGGTTTAAGGCGTAGCCTGTCGCGGTATTGTCAGAGTAAGCTGCAGTGTGGCTAAAAGGTTGGCCGCACCGAAGGCAGGCGTGCTTTAGATACGGCAAGCTGGCAGTGCATTGTGAGCAATAAGGCGTGTTTTGGGCGTCTTTATTGCCAAGTTGTTGCGCGCACAACGGGCAAGTCTCAGGAAAAAACCAGCGCATTAAGTCTTTAAGATGCTTGTTGTAAAGTGTAAAATCCATTTTGGTTTACAAGTATGTGTTGGTTTATAAACGTACTTTGACGATGACAGCTAATGTTAAGTCATCAATTATTGATCAGCGGGCAGCTCCTTGCCTTCGCTAAAAACATTGTCTTAGAGGGCAAACTAAATGTCAAACGCCTCCGCAACGCAACAAGCTATTGAAGAAGCTCCTCTTATCCAAGTAGAGAAAGCGGTTCCGATGATTAGATGGTCGGTTGAGCAAGTGCTTGAGCTGTATAACATGCCATTTAATGATTTGATGTTTAAAGCGCAAACCGTGCATCGTGAACATTTTGACGCCAACAGTTTGCAGTTAAGTAGCCTGTTGAGTATTAAAACCGGCGCTTGCCCTGAAGATTGTAAGTATTGCCCGCAAAGTGCGCGCTACAGCACCGGCCTTGATGCGGAGCGCCTTATGCGTGTGAACAGTATTGTTGATGCGGCCAAAAAAGCCAAGTCAAACGGTGCTGGCCGTTTTTGTATGGGCGCAGCATGGCGCAGCCCGAAAGATAAAGACTTAGTGGTTGTGGAAGAGGCGGTGCGCCAGGTTAAAGAACTTGGTTTAGAAACCTGCGCCACGTTAGGCATGTTAAGCGAAGAGCAAGCGCTGAGTTTGAAGGCGGCCGGTTTGGACTATTACAACCATAACCTTGATACCTCAGAAGAGTATTATAAAGAAGTGATTACCACCCGAAGCTACGAAGACCGCTTAGACACGCTTGAGCACGTACGCAGCGCGGGCATGAATGTGTGCAGTGGCGGTATTGTTGGCATGGGCGAAACACGCCGTGACCGAGCGGGGTTGTTGGCCAATTTGGCCAACTTGCCAGTGCCACCACAGAGTGTGCCAATCAATAATTTAGTGCAGGTCAAAGGCACTCCGTTTGAAAAAGTAGAGCCAGTGGGTGATTTTGAATTCATTCGCACCATTGCCGTGGCGCGCATTACTATGCCCACTTCTTACGTTAGGTTGTCCGCCGGCCGTGAAGAAATGAACGATCAAATGCAAGCACTGTGCTTTATGGCGGGCGCAAACTCCGTGTTTTACGGTGAGGAATTACTCACTACGTCTAACGCGTCGGTTGATCATGATAAAGCATTAATGACCGAACTTGGTTTAACGCCGGCCGCAAGCTGTGAACGAGAGCCTCAGTAATTTCGCCAGATGCATTGTTTACTGATGTTTAGCCAAAATGCGTACGTGTCATAGGTGCATTAATGAGCCGTATTGATTGGCCTAGTGCTATTAAAGGCAAGCATCAAGACATTCAGCGTCAAAATTTATGGCGGCAACGCAGGCTGATTGGGTCGGTGCAAAAGCCCGAACTAATTGCTGATGGGCAGCGGCTCATTAATTTTTCCAGTAACGACTATCTCGGCCTTGCCGCTCACCCTGCAATTACTGAAGCGATTGCGCAAAAAACCCAGCATTGGGGTGCGGGTTCTGGTGCCTCTCATTTGGTGTGCGGTCATTCGTCTGAGCACCATGATTTAGAAGCGCGTTTGGCCGACTTTGTTGGTGCTGAACGGGCCTTATTGTTCTCTTCTGGCTATATGGCAAACATTGCGGTAAATGCCGTATTCCCGACGAAAGGGGATTTATGTTTGCACGATAAACTAAATCACGCCTCGTTGATTGATGGCGCTCGCTTAAGCGAGGCTACATTTAAGCGTTATGCCCATGCCAACACCAATCACGCTGAGCGCTTACTGGCGTCCAATTCGCACCAACGTTTAATGTTGGTCAGTGATGGGGTGTTCAGTATGGATGGCGATATCGCCCCCATTAAAGCCCTAATGGAGTTAAATAATAAGCACAGCGGTTTGCTTTACATTGATGACGCGCATGGCATTGGGGTGCTGGGAAAAGGTGGCGCGGGCACATTATCGCACTTTGGCGCTTCGCCCACAGGCAATGTACTTATGCTGGGCACCTTAGGCAAGGCTTTTGGTAGCTTTGGTGCGTTTGTGGCCGGCGACAGCTTGTATATTGAACATTTAATACAATCGGCGCGCAGTTATATTTTCACCACTGCTTTGCCGCCCAGCGTGGTAGCCGCCAGCGCTCATGCGTTGTCGCTCATTCAGCAAGAGCATGACCAGCTGAGCTCTCATCTGTCTGCTTTGATTGCGCTGTTCAAGCAGCAATGTTCGGCTAGCGGCATTGAATTATTGCCCTCGCAAACACCCATTCAACCCATTAATGTTGGTTCCGAGTCGGCGGCACTTGCTTTGGCTAATACCGTACAAAAGTTAGGTTTTTTAGTGCCCGCCATTCGCACGCCTACCGTACCTAAGGGGCAGGCCAGATTACGAGTAACGCTAACCGCGGCACATACGCAGGCGCAAGTTAAGGCTTTAGTTGTGGCACTGGCTGAGGCTTTCAGTGCGTTAGCGGCTGAGTTTGGTGATTTGCAGACGGGGGTGAGTTAAATGACGGTCTTGAGTGATCACGCGGTGGCTAAACAAAAAGGCGGCTCAGCGGTGTTAGATATTGTGTTGCTGCACGGCTGGGGGCTGAATTCAGGCATTTGGGCTGACTATAAACAGTTATTGCAAGCTCAATACCCGCATTGGCGCGTACACAGTTTGGATTTGCCCGGTTACGGTACGCAAGCCGATAAGCCGAGCTCCAGTGACTTGGCTGCTTTGGCGTCGTCGTGTCTTGAGCGTGCCCCCAAAAAAGCCGTGTGGGTGGGTTGGAGTTTGGGCGGCATGGTCGCGATGCAAGCGGCTATGAATGATGCGCGCAAACAAATTGTTGGTTTGCAATTAATTGGCGCCAGTGCGCGGTTTGTAACCGGAGACGACTGGCCGCAAGGGGTCGATCCGGCAATCTTTCAGCGCTTTGCGGACGAGCTCAAAGCCGACTACCAGCAAGCCTTAGAAATGTTTTTGTTATTGCAATCGGGCGCTAATAAAGGAGCAAGAGTATTGGCAAAAAAAGCCTTAGCGTCGATCGCGCAATACAACGACCCCAGTGCTGATACCTTGCAGCTTGGCATTGATTGCTTGGCTAAGAGTGACTTACGCCCTTTGTTGGCTAGTTCTGATGTGTTTGAGCAATTGCCAGTACAAGTTGTGGTGGGTCGTTTAGATCGAGTTGCCAACGGTGAAGGCGGGCGCTTATTGGCGCAGCAGCTGGGTGGCAATTTGGTGGAAATTCAATCTGGGCATGCGCCATTTTTAACGCATGCTGATGATGTGTTGGGCGCGTTAACATCGTTGGTGGCCGACATTGATTGCTAGCCTAAATACGGTTGAGCGTTCGTTTGATCGCGGTGCATGCCGTTATGACGAGCTTGCCGTGGTGCAGCCACAGGTGGCGAGTACACTGTTGGCCAAAGTAACGAGCAAGGTTCAAGCGGCTCGCTCTATTGTTGATCTTGGTTGTGGCACTGGGCGTTTATTGGCCGATTGCCAGTCATTAAATTCGCACGCCAGTTTAACTGGCGTGGATATTTCTCAACAAATGCTGGCGTCGGCTGAAAAAGCCGTGCCAAGTGCGCAATTTTACCGTTCAGATTTGGCGAAAACACCGCTCGGGTCTGCGACTCAAGATGTGGTGCTGTCAACGTCAGCAATGCAATGGGTGGAGCCTAAAGCCGCATTGTCGGAGGCTGCCCGCGTTGTGAATGACGACGGTTTGATTGCCATCTCTTCTTTTTTGCACGGCACGCTGAAAACGTGGCGGCAAGCATGGGGCTTAGAGCAAAAACTGATGCCGTTGCAATCTGAATTTATGGATGCAGCGAATGCAGCAGGGCTCATTGTTATTGAACTGACCAGTGAGCGTATTGTGCAGCGCTGTAATAGTTTTGAGTCTTGCTTGGCCGGTGTGCGGGAATTGGGTGCGGGCGGTGACCGAGTTCAGCCGCAAGGTCTGTTGGGGCGTAACAAGTTCACCCAAGCGCAGCACAATGTTAAACAACATATTGAGCGGCATGGGGTGTTTCCGATGGAATACGACGTGTTGTATTTATTGGCTAAAAAAGCGTAATAAACAGAAAACGAAAGACTATGGGCAAAGCGTGATGTGTACTGTGTGTTTAGTGAGTAAATAGCTGTCATGACATTTCCACACAGTTTTATTACTGGTACTGACACGGATGCAGGCAAAACCATTGCCACCGCATCGCTGTTGCGTTATTTGGCCGATAGTGGCGTGCGTTGTGCCGGCGTCAAACCCATCGCCAGCGGTTTTGAGCTTCGAAATGGCGAGCGTGTTAATCAAGACATCGAGCGCTTAAAGGCCGCCAGCAATGTGGTTTTGCCAGATCAATTAATTAATAGTTACGCCTTTGAGCCAGCCATTGCGCCTCACATTGCTGCCGCCGACCAAGGCGTGTCGCTGAACTTTGACGTTATTGTTGAACGTGCTCAAAAGGCCAGTAGTCAGGTGGACACATTATTAGTGGAAGGCGTTGGTGGTTGGGCTGTGCCGCTGGCGTGGTGCAATGAGGCTTGCCCGACTGATTGTGCTGAGCACAAATCTCAAAATATTGCGTCGCTGGCGAAGGCGTTGGGCTTGCCCGTCATTTTGGTGGTTGGGTTGCGTTTAGGGTGTTTGAATCACGCTTTACTGAGCGCCCAAGCCATTTTGGCGGATGGCGTAAATTTATTGGGTTGGGTAGCCTGTGAAGTGCAGGCTGATTTCAACCGAAAAGCCGAAAATATGCACACATTAAAACGCATGATGCCTGCGCCATTATTGTTTGAGATTCCGCACATGGAAGATGCGCAAATGTTGGAGCATTTTAAGCCTGAAATCGTTACCTTGAGCGAGCCGGCTGGCGATTAATAATGTTGGCGCCATAATCCGCGGATTTATCGCGTTTTTAATGGCAAGTATGCGTGGGTTCCTGTTGATGCTTTTAGTTTGGTGTGATAACGTCATTGCGCCTATATATGGGCATTATAAAAAACGGCGATTTTTGATGTTTTTTTCGCTCTTTACGCACCAATAATACCCCTCTAATAAGTGGGTGTGTGGTTGGGTTAGCCGAAGTGGTAAAAACGCCAAAAGAGGATGCAGTATATCGCCTAATAATCGGTGGATCTTAAATGAACCTAGGTTGTGTGAGCTCATGCTTTAGTTTAAATCAGCTCAGGCTTTAGTTTATAAACTGGCTCAGGCTGTTAATTTAACTCAGCGCAAGATACCACCGCATCACGAATTAAAATTTAGTTGGAGTGCCTCTAATTATGCTGTTTTCTCAACGCGGTAGGCAAGCTGTTAAGTTGTCTGCAGTAAGTGCCTTCCTGCTATCAAGTTTGCTTGGTAGTTTAGCTAAAGCTGACTATGGGTTGAATTTTCAAACCCCGGTCACGGGTGTCGCACGCGATATCTACGATTTGCACATGCTTATTTTTTGGATATGCGTGGCCATTTTCGTTGGCGTGTTTGGTGTTATGTTTTACTCCATTTTCAAGCACCGAAAAAGTAAAAACTACACTCCAGCTACGTTTAGCCACAGCACGTCAGTTGAAGTTATCTGGACGGTGATTCCGTTTTTAATACTGGTCGGTATGGCAATACCTGCGACCACGGTGTTAATTAAAATGGAAGACACCACCAAATCAGACCTCACTATTAAGATCACTGGCTATCAATGGAAGTGGGGTTACGACTATATGGATGGCAGTGATATAAGCTTCTACAGCACACTGTCTACGCCTCGCACACAGATCGACCAATTTAATGCCGATACGGCCACGGAAATTGGTGAAAATTATCTGCTGGAAACGGACAAGGCGCTGATTGTGCCGTCAGGCCGAAAGGTTCGAGCCCTGATCACCGCTAATGACGTAATCCACGCTTGGTGGATTCCGGCTTTTGGCACTAAAAAAGACGCCATTCCCGGTTACATTAACGAACTTTGGTTTAATGTTGATGTGGGTAAAGAAGGCGTTTACCGAGGTAACTGTGCCGAGTTGTGCGGTAAAGACCACGCTTATATGCCGATTGTGGTGCAAGTGGTTACCGGTGCTGAATTTGACCAATGGACCGCCGGCGGTGGCCAATTTAATGCCCAAGGTTTTGCCAAATTAAGTGATTCGAATGAGGCTCCTGTTGTTAAGGAGGCTGTAATTAATGAAGCTGTAGTGACTGAAGCCACCGCGGCTGCAGTTAACACTAATGCGCCTGTTATTGAAACTGCCGAGAGTCAGGGTTCTAGTGATTTAGCTGAATCCGTGGTTGAGGCGGTGATTCCGGCGGCTCAAGCGTCTGAAGCTTCTATGCAAGACTTACTCGCCAGTGGTGAAAAAGTGTACATAACACAATGCGCCGCGTGTCATCAGGCAACGGGTTCAGGCATGCCTGGGGTGTTTCCAGCCATTACTGCAAGTCCGATTGCGACGGGCCCGACTGAACCGCACATTGATATTGTGCTCAACGGCAAACCTGGCACAACCATGGCGGCTTTTCGTAGCCGTTTAAGTGACGATGATCTCGCTGCTGTAGTGACTTACCAACGCAATGCCTTAGGCAATAGTGTGGGTGATGTTGTGCAAGCGGCCGATGTTGCGGCAAAACGATAAGAGGAGAGTAGGAGAAATATTATGTCAAATGCAAACACTGCTCATGACCACCACGATGATCACGATCATCCTATGCCAACCGGCTTCAAACGCTGGTTCATGTCGACTAACCATAAAGACATTGGCACGCTGTATCTAATTTTTTCGCTCTCTATGTTGATGCTTGGCGGCGCTTTTGCGTTGGTAATCCGCGCCGAGCTGTTTCAACCTGGCTTGCAATTCATTGATCCGCATTTCTTCAACCAAATGACCACAGTGCATGCACTGGTCATGGTGTTTGGCGCTGTTATGCCCGGGTTTGTTGGTTTTGCCAACTGGATGCTTCCATTAATGGTGGGCGCGCCAGACATGGCGTTACCACGTATGAACAACTGGTCGTTTTGGATTCTGCCATTCGCCTTTTTGATTCTAATTTTAAGCTTCTTTGTGCCCGGTGGTGCTCCAGCGTCAGGCTGGACTTTGTATGCGCCGCTGACTATTCAAGGCGGCATGAGTGTTGATATGGCTATTGTGGCCATTCACATGATGGGTATTTCATCCATTATGGGCGCCATCAATGTGATTGTGACGGTGCTGAATATGCGTGCCCCGGGCATGACATTAATGAAAATGCCGATGTTCGTGTGGACGTGGCTAATTACGGCCTTTTTATTAATTGCCGTAATGCCGGTGTTCGCTGGCGCGGTGACCATGCTGTTAACCGACCGTCATTTTGGCACGGCATTCTTTAATCCTGCCGGTGGCGGTGACCCTGTGTTATACCAGCACATATTCTGGTTTTTTGGTCACCCCGAGGTTTATATTATGATTTTGCCAGCGTTTGGCATTATCTCGCATATTATTCCAACCTTTGCGCGTAAACCTTTGTTCGGCTACAGCTCAATGGTATTTGCCACTGCCGCCATTGCGTTCTTGTCATTCATTGTATGGGCGCACCACATGTTTACCGTGGGTATGCCATTGCAAGGTGAGTTGTTCTTTATGTACGCCACCATGCTTATTTCGGTACCCACCGGTGTGAAAGTCTTTAACTGGGTCACAACCATGTGGCGTGGTTCGATGACGTTTGAAACCCCAATGCTGTTTTCTATTGGCGTTGTGTTTTTATTCACACTGGGTGGTTTGTCGGGCTTAATGTTGGCAATTACGCCGGCTGATTTTCAATACCATGACACCTACTTTGTCGTAGCGCATTTTCACTATGTGCTGTTTTCAGGTGCGGTAATGGCCATGATGGGCGGCGCGTACTTCTGGCTGCCTAAGTGGACCGGCCATATGTACAACGAAAAGCTTGGCAAGATTCATTTTTGGCTAACCGCTATTTCGTTTAACGTTACCTTTTTCCCGCAGCACTTTTTAGGCTTGGCCGGTATGCCGCGTCGTTACGCCGATTACAATCCAATCTTCACTGAGTTTAACCAGTGGTCATCCATTGGTGCGTTCTGCTTAGGCCTATCTCAGTTGTTGTTCATCTATATTATTGTTGCAACTGTGCGCGGTGGTAAGAAAGCCACGGCGCAAGTGTGGGATGAGCCAGAAGGTTTAGAATGGACGGTGCCAAGCCCCGCGCCATTCCATACGTTTGATACACCACCGACACTGAAATAGTGTCGGTGCTTTTGTTAAATAAAAACGCGAAACCGTTTGATAAGCAAAGGCTTAGCTAATGACCGAAACACAGAGTGATCAACGCAAACGCAGTAACGCTAAATTGGCATTACTCATTGCCTTGATTCCAATGGTTTTATTTGTTGGCGCATTTTTTATTCGTCGTTAAGCGTGATGTCGGTTTGATGTATCGTGGTTTTGGCGAGTTGTAATTTTTTGCATGATTGTGGCGTAGTATGGACGACAAAAAAGGCAATATAGTAATAAAGCTGGTGGTGGTCACTGTGATCATGTTTGGCTTTGGTTATGCCTTGGTTCCATTGTACGAAGCCTTTTGTCGAGTTACCGGGTTTGGTGGTAAAACAGACATTATTGAAGAGGCGGTAGCGAATCAGGCTAAGGTAATTGATCGTGATGTGGCGGTTACGTTTACTTCGCACACTCACTCATCATTGCCTTGGGACTTTCGTCCAGTTACCAAAGGCGCAGACGTGAAAGTGGGTGAAGTTCAAGAGGCGGTTTTTTACGTAAAAAACCACTCAAGCCAACCGATTACAGGCATGGCCACCTTTAATGTAACTCCGCCAAGAGCGGGTTTTCATTTTAAGAAGACCGAATGCTTTTGCTTCAGCAAACAAGTGCTGCAGCCGGGCGAAGAAAAAGAAATGGCGGTTCGTTATATGTTAGACGAGCAGCTTCCGGACGATGTGCATGAATTAACGCTGTCGTATACGTTTTTTGATAATTCAAAATACGCTGGGCAGTGATTATATTTAGTAATAGACTTTTAATAACCCTAGTCAACGTCAAGATTGATAGGGCAGTTTAGGTAGATAAGAGGAAACCACTATGGCTTCACAGTCGCAAGATCATTATTTTGTACCCGACGCAAGCATTTACCCGTTTGCGTGTTCAATCGCTTTATTCTTCATTGCCATGGGCGGCGCCTGCTATTTAAACGGTTTCGCGTTTGGCCCTAACTTAATGATGGTGGGCTTTTTAGGCATGGGTGCATTGCTGTTCAAGTGGTTTGGCAGTGTCATTAAAGAAAGCCCTGAATACAACATGGACGTGGACAAGTCGTTTCGCATGGGCATGTTGTGGTTTATTTTCTCTGAAGTTATGTTCTTTGCCGCTTTTTTCGGCGCGCTTTACTATTTACGTAACTTAGCCATTCCCTGGTTGGCTGAAACCGAGTTGCTGTGGCCGGGCTTTGAAGCCACATGGCCATCATCTGGCCCAGTGGGCGCTGACTTAGTAGTGAGTGGTCACCCAGATGCTACAGCGGTAATGGAAGGCACTAAATACGGTTTAATTGACCCGCTGCACTTACCTTTGTACAACACATTGCTGTTGTTGACCTCTAGCGTTACGTTGACTATTTCGCATCATGCCTTAAGAGCAAATAAGCGCACTTCGGCCATTATATGGTTAGCGGCCACGGTTGCTTTGGGCGTTTGGTTTTTATATTTGCAAGCTGAAGAATACATAGAAGCGTATCAAGTGCTTGGTCTAACCTTGGGCACCGGTGTTTATGGTTCAACGTTTTTCTTGTTGACCGGGTTTCACGGGTTTCACGTTACCTTGGGTGCGTTCATTTTGTTTATTGTGTTACTACGCATGATGCGCGGCCACTTTTCAGCCGACAAGCACTTTGCTTTTGAAGCTGGCGCTTGGTATTGGCATTTTGTGGATGTGGTGTGGGTTGGCTTGTTTATTTTTGTCTATATCTTATAGCCTTAACATCGCGTTGATATTTTTAAGGCGTTGAGCGGCAGTGGCTCAACGCCTTTTTATTTGGCATTTTATTTGGCATTGTTTTTTAATGATGTTCTACCCTGACTAACTAACTCTTAATATCCGCTAATGGCTCTTTACATCCGCTAATGGCTTTTCGATTCTTAATTAAACTGTGTGTAATTGTGGCTATTTGTTTCGCCGTGGGCAGCTATTTGGTGTATTTAAAGACCGGGTGTTTTTGGATGCCTTCTTGGTCTAATGTGAACATCAGCATGCCTGCATTTTTAGGCGGGGGTGATGCCACACTCGAGCCGGTCACATCGCCCACCGAGCCGACCTACAAATGGTGGGCAAACGGGCAATGGAATTATGGGCAAACGCCTCCAGAAGGGGTGAATGCCATTAGGTTAGATAAGGAATAACCCATCCATAAAAAGTGACTGCGCTATGGATGGCTCTTTATAACCTGCGCGTTATAGCTCTGGTGTGGCATTGTTGGGTTTAAACTGAGCGTGATTTTTATAGAGTGCCTCAGTCAAATTAGTTACACTATTGAGCAGTAGAGCACACCCACACAGCAAGGATTGCCTTGGCCATTATTACGCCTAATGATTATTATTCCCGTTGAACGAAAAATAGATTGGCGCCGCCCGCCTGTGGTGTTAATTGCCTTGGTTGTGATTAATATTTTGGTTTTTTCTTTTTATCAAAGCAATGATGGCGAACTGTTCGTAAAAGCATTTAATCACTACGAAGAAAACCAAATGCAAGATATAGAGTGGCGAGCGTACGAAATATATTCGCAGACCGCTGATCTGTCTTTTGAGGTCGATAAAGACGACGAGCTAACTCAATATCATATGGTCAGCGACAGCGGCTTTGCCCGCTTTTTGTCCGAGGCTGACGGTGAGCATTACATTCCTAAAAAGGAACGCGAACGGTGGCGAGACTTACGCCAAGAATTGAACGACTATTCGGCTCGCATTAGCGTTAACGCCTATGGTTTGAACTCACAAGACGTCTCTGTTGTTCAGCTGTTCACCCATCAGTTTTTGCATGGTGGAATCATGCACTTGCTGGGTAATTTAGTGTTTTTAGTATTGGTTGGCTTTGCCGCTGAAGCGGCACTTGGTAGCCGCCAATTTCTGCTGTTTTACTTAGCATCAGGCGTGTCCGGTGGCTTGTTATACGCGCTGTTTGCCAATGGCGGCGGCTCGTTGGTGGGGGCCTCAGGTGCGATCTCTGGTGTAATGGCAATGTACGTTGTTTTGTACCGTTTAAAGCCCATTCAGTTTTTCTATTGGGGGTTCGTATTTACCGGCTACTTCAGAGCGGCGGCGATTATCATGCTGCCGGTATACATTGGGCTGGAATTGTACGGCATGTATGCCAATCAAGGCTCGAATGTGGCGTTTACCGCGCACATCGGAGGGTTTATTGCTGGCGCCATTTTGGTGTATTTAACGCAAAAGTTCCGCGTTAACGCGATTGATGAAGAATACCTTGAAGATGCACCTAAAGTAGCCGACCCAACCGCATTAGCCTTAGAGCGTGTCTACAATGAAATGGGTAAGTGCGAGTTTGCCAACGCGTGGAAGCTGCTTAAACCGCTTAAAAAAAGCAATGCCAATAAGCAAAGCGTGGTGGAATTAGAATTTAACTTAGTTCGAGCTCAGTACCCGGCAAAAGTCACCGATTATTTAGTCCACCGCATGGGGCGTGATGGAAATAGCGAGGCGGTTGTGGCAGCACAGATTAATTATTGGCGGCGATTGAAAGCACCGCAACGGCAAGAGTTACCGACAAAGAAGCGTAATCGCCTGTTGCAAGACGCACTTGAACTGCAAAACTTTGAGGTGGCGCAAGATGTCTTTGCTAGCCTTAAAGACTCCAATGACGACAATATGTCGTTGGCGGTAGCAGCGCAGCAATTGTCGGTTTTTTGCCGCCGTTATAATAAGCCGGAGTCGGCGGATAAATACGAAGCGCTGGCGCGTGAATTGGCTGAGACGCCAGTATTGAGCCAAACCGAATTAGCCGGAGTGCAAGTGTGATGAATAATCAGTGCCAACTCCACCCTACGAAAAAGGCGGATTATTTCTGCGAGCCTTGCAATATGGCGTTTTGTGAAAAATGCTCCGGCGAGGCGAATCGCCATCACCGAAATGCCGATGCGGCCTGTTTTATCTGCAATAGCGGTATGCATTCGTTAAGCAGTTCAGAAAAAATTGCCCCGTTTTGGACGCGGCTAAAAGCCATATACCAATACCCGGTGGGCGTGGAAGCCATGATTACCATTGTTGTACTGGCGCTGGCCAGTACTGTGTTGGGTGGGCTTTTTGTTATTATTCCAGCCGTTGCTATGACGCTCTATTCGTTTGCCTGCCTGCGAGCTACCGCCAGCGGTGAAGAGCAAGCGCCGAGTGTGACGCATTGTTTTGAAGGTTCCATTGGGCCCGTTTTTTATGCGCTGATTAGCATGGCGGCGGGCATGAGCTTGGCGCTATTTTCGTTCAATAGCTTTGGGCTTGGCGTGGGTATCATTGTGAGCTTAGTGCTGGCTTTTCTGATGCCAGCCGCCATTATCGTCATTGCCATTGAAGAGCGGTTATTGCCAGCACTTAACCTTGGTATGTTATTAAGCATTGTGCGAGCCACAGGCGTTTCTTATTTTATTATGGTGCTGCTGCTGATCGTGATGATGAGCTCCATGGGAGTATTGGTTTCTCTGTTTGGTAGCAGTAATTTTGCTGGCCTGAGTGTGTTTATGGCCTCGCTCATTGGTAACTATTACAACATCGTGATTTATCACATCATGGGCTATTTGGTGTATCAGCATCACCAAGAGTTGGGTTACCGAGTTACCGGCAAGGCTGGGGTAAAACAAAGTAAGCAACGTTCTGGCTCAGAAATGCTCATGGCTCAAACCGACGTGCTGATAAAAACCGGGCACTATGAGGCGGCGCGTGAGGTGGCAAAACGTAATTTAACCAACACTTCTCCGGTGTGGCAGTGGGCCAAAGTGGTCAAACTGTTATGCATTGCCAAGCCGTGTAAAGACCTGCCAAGGTATTTTGAGCGCTATTTAAGCAAGCTCAGTGAGGCCGGCGATAGTCAAGCAATGGCCGATACCTACCTAGAGGTGTTGAGAGTGACGCCTAATGTCAGCATTAACGATGAGCTAAGGCGTCTGGACGTGGCGCAAGGTCTAATAGACCTTGGTAAATACCCGCAGGCCATTAACTTGATCAAAGACCTGCCTCAATCATCTGACGTGTCTAGTAATGTAATGAGCGCGCTTAAGCTGCTCGCCGAGGTGTTTTCGTATTTACCGGGAAGCGAAAAACACGTCACACGTTACCAAGCTCTCTATGAGGAGGAAGCTCAAAAAGTGGGTTAGGTTTATTTGGGTTTTGGTATGGTGCTTAGGCTCAAAATGAAAAGGCATATTCGGCTAAAAAGCGAAACTCATCACGGTCGGCTTTAACCCCGGCTACCCGACCCTGTTCATTTGAACGGTAGTCTCGGTAACGCAATCGTAGTTTGAATGCGTCATGTTGAGGCGGTGAGTACCGAATGTCAGTTTCCAACCACGATTCACTTGCGGTGCCCAATTCGGGGCTGATTGAGTTTTCTGCCCCAGTGCCTTTTGCTAAGGCAATGCTGGCTTGTAAGCCATTTAATGCGCCATTTGACCATTGGTGTGAATATTGGGTTAACCATACGGATTCATTAGCGTTGCTTAGGTCGGGGCCAATGGTTTTCGTCGGGAACGGGTTGGTGCCATGGTCGTTGCTAAAACTGTCTTCCAGCCACGGTTGGTTAAAGCGGCTATTAGCAATGGTGAAATGATGCCCGTGTTTATTCAGCCGAAACCTTAAGTAGCCCCCTAAACCGCGGTGTTCTAGGCGTTCAATGTTGTTTTGGCTCGATGAGTCCAGTTCACTGCTTGCTCCATTGATAAACAGTTCCCCAGCGTCGCGTGAGGTAAATACGCCAACTTTGGTGTTTAAACGCCAATGGTCACCTAATTGGTTGGACATTGACGCTGTTGCCCCGAACTTATTCAAATACTCATCGGCGAGCAATGTTTCGGCGTTAAAGGTAACCTGTCTGTGTTTAAATTTGGCGCCTAAAATACGAATGTGATCTATTGCGCTTTCAGCGCTGGTATTGGTGCTGAAACCATTAAAGCGGTCATTGGCACGTCGTGACCAGCGGTCAAATTGTGTGGCTGATATTTCTATTTCTTTGGTGGGTTGCCAGCGAATATTGACGCCTTGGAATGTGGATGGTAAGGCAAGTGTTTTAGACTTTAAAAGTAAAGAAGCGTGTTTGAAGCGACCAAGTTCAATGCTCAACTTTTTTGTTGGTTTAATGGTTAGCGATGCTTCCCCTATTAGAGCGATACTGCGAAGTCGCTCGCTGTTAGAAGCGAACGCATCTTCGACAGGTTGGCCACTGTACTGCCACGGTTGGGCTGCGTAGGCGGCTACATTAAGTTTGAGTGTGTCAGTGTTGTTCCAGCGCTGATGACGTAATATAAACCCGGTGCCAGTTTGTTTTCGGTCACGCGAGGTTTGATTGAAATTGCGGTCGTAATGCACAAATCGAGCGTTGAGTTGTGTCTGTGAGTCTGAGCTTGCAAACACCGAACCGGTGTTACTGATAGCGATGAGTATGGCGACTGTGGTGGGGGTAATATTAAGTTTCATTGCTCTTTTTTGTTCGTGAAATACGGTGTCGGCGGGCTGCAAAAACATGAAGGGTTAATGGCAGTAACACGCCTAACCCCTAGATGTATAAAATCAACGAATTCTCGAATCTTTTCGTTGGATAAATAATATAAAAAATAAGCGCTGATTATTGGCAAGCCAATAAATAAGGTAATTCCAATGCCGCGTTTCCGAGACAATTGGCTGCGCCAGTCAAATTGAATATGAGTGGCCCAAAATGCGCCATACAGCAAGATTAAAGCGCAGTATGAATTTTCAGCGTGGAAAACTGACAAGGGTGTTTTTCTGGGCCAAACTCGCCGTAGACCGTAATCCACGTGTTCATGATGAGAGGCTAAGCCCAGTGACAAAACTGGTTGTGGGTGTCGAGTACAACCACGATTGCATTGATTTAGGTGTTTTAAGTGTAATTATACCAAACTGTGCCCTAAGGAGTAAATTGCCAAGCGCTGCGGTAGTGCAATGGTTTCATGGAGGTTAAGCGTTAGGAGGTGTGTTTCTTGCTAATGTTGCATGAAAAAAGGAGGGAATTAACTGTCTCTGGCTCGCTTGCAGGCATCGCCAGCGGCCATTTTGGAGATCAGGCTGTCAGCTAAAATGCTGGCACCGCCAGTCGAGATAGCGGCGCCAACCGCAATGCCGCTTTTTAATACGCCTCCGGCTCCCACAATGGGCTTGGGGTTGCTTAATGTGCCGCCCAGTTCCATAAACTTGACTACGCTGCCCACATCTAAGCCAATGCCTTTGATTGACTGTGGGGTGATGCCCAGTTTGAGCTTTTCATTCTCAAGATTGATTTTGCCATTGGCCACCACCACCATTTTTGTGGTTTCTACGGCGATGGATTTATTGACTTTGATGTGTCCATTTTCAATTGGCAGACGTACCACCGCGCATTTTAACGTGGTGCTGGGGTCGGATTTTAAAAACGGATTGAGTTTGCTAATCAGTTCGCCAATAAGGTCGGAACCAATGATTTCGAATGCGCTGTTTCCAATGGTGGCTTGATCGATTTCGAGTAAGGCATTGCCGTTCAAATTTTTTGCCAAGTCAGCCGGGCTTAAGCCATTGGAGCTAACGTTTATTTTCAGTTGGCTTTTGCCACCACTGAGCGTTTTCGGGTCAAGCAGTTGCAGGTCATCCAGCGCAATGTTGTCAGCATCAAGGCTCAGCACTACCTCTGGGCTGCCCGATTCAGGCGGTGTGATTTGGAGGCTGGAGGTAATGCGGCCATCACCCAATACGCTGTTGAAATTAGTGATGTTCAGGCCTTGCGCTTTGTTTAAAGTGAGCGGCAAGGCCACATTTTTAAAGCTCAGTTGGTTAAGGTTTAGGGTGTCAATATTAATCAGTGCATCGACTTCAACGCCGTTCATCCAAGACCAGTCAATGGGGGCTTGAGAAAATAAGCGTTGCTTAGACGGCGATGCTTTAGGCTCATCGGTTTCATTATTGCTTGATGCTGTGGCAGTATTTGAGTCAGCATAAGTTAGCGTTGTTGATTCTAGCCGTAAGGTAACAGAAGGCGATGAGTCAGTGTGATTAGTGCCGCTAAGACTGTTGAAATGCTCTAACAGGATGTGACCCTTAACGTCAGATTTTCCCGCGTTGGCTTGAGTGATGTCTAAGCGAATGGCATCGCTGGTTACCTTAGGTGTTTTATCGGTGGCAGTATTTTCAGAGTTGAATGCCATATTGGTGCGTACGGGCAGCCATTGGGCGTGTTCTTTGAGTCGTGGGTCGGGTTGGCCTTGGCTATCAAATAAAGGTAAATCGCGTACGTCTAATGCCAGTTCTAATTGGCTTTTTAATGGTTGTGTGAGGTTGAGCTCACCATTAATAAGCCACTCACTGTCGCTGGCATTAAGCTTAAGCTGTGAGTCTAGGTGGTTATTTTGATTGGGTGAAAGCACACCGCTAACATGCAGCGTGTCTTTGAGGTATAAATCGTTACTTATGTTCCAATCCACCAGCGCGGTTAATGTGTTTATTGTGATGGCGGCCTTATCAATGCCAAGCTCTAATGATGGTTTTGTTAGCGTGTTGCCAGCGAATAATAGTGTGTCAGCGGTGACAGCGATGTTGGTCGGTTTTATTTGATGTAACCATGACCAGTCTGGTGCTTGTTGAGGTGTTTCTTGAGCCTCTTGAGTTTTTTGTGTGTTGTTGCCGGTCTCAATATCAGCGTCAGTGTCAGCATCGGGCGACGCTGAAGATATAAAATCATCCAAATTGAGTTTTTCAAGGTCTAGTGACACCTTGGCAATTCCGTCTTGTGATTGAGAATTTATATGCCCTGTTAGATTTAACTGCTTCTTTTGTGCGCCGTAGCTTAATTGAAGATCAATGTTTTGCTTAATGTCACTGGCATTTTGGTGGCTCTGTTCGCCGGTATTGGTGGCGAAATGGTTGATGACCAGTTCAGTGTCATCGCCGAGCACAAGGCGGGTGTTGCTTATCGTTAAGCTTAGTAAACTGAGCCAGTGGTGAACGTCTAACGCGATAGGGCTGGTTTGACGTGTGTCTTGTTGGCTTTTTGTGCTGGCAATGCCTTGTATTTCATTAATGAAAACTTGGCTGTCGGTCAGTTCTGCGTGCCAGAAATTGTGGTGGTTTGACAGTGCGCCTAGCCAGTCAACATTGGCGAGTAAGTGCTTAGCATTAATAAGTGTTGTTGGTGATGTTGTGTTATCAGCATGGCTAACGACAAGCTGTTTGAAGTTAAGCGAAATCGGTAATAGCTCAGTTGTTAGCTCGGTTGCGCTAACTTGGTAGTCAGTAACGCGGTTAACTAGGCTGAGGTAACTTTGCGGCGCAAATCGGAATACGGCCAGTGCAAGGGTGATTATTAATAACGCAATGATGATGGCCCACATAAGAATGCGCGCAATGGTTTTGCCAGTGGTTTTTACAATGCGTTTGCTGCCGATAAGGAATGCGGACATGTTTATTGCAACAGCGAGTGTTGCCAGAATGAAAGTTTAAATACAGTTCAAGTTTAACCGCTTGAAGATTAACGAAGGGTTAATTTTTTGTTGTTGAGTGAATTTAGTTAATAAGCACATACACCGCGCCAGTGCCACCATCGTTGGCTGGGGTGCTCACCACCGCAACAACGTGTTCATTCTTCTTTAGCCAGCCAAGCAGCATGCGTTTTAGTACCGGTTCGCGCCCGGCAGAATGACGCCCTTTGCCATGCACAATACGCACGGCGCGTACATTGTCGCGCGCGCATTCGTTTATAAAATGATGAGTGTGTTGCTTGGCCTCGTTTGCAATGAGTCCATGAAGGTCAAGCTCATCTTGGATGGCAAAATCGCCGCGGCGCAATTTTTTCAGTAAGCGTGTCGAATAGCCAGAGCGTAAAAATTTAAGCTCATCGCCGCTCTCAAAGCTAACCGTCTCGTCAGATTCGGCCAGCAGCTCTTGCATCACACGTTCATCATCCAATAAGCGTTGCTTGGGGATGGGCGGCACGGGCTTACGAAAAGGCGCTATCTTATCTTGTTTGATTTTCTTTACGCCCGCGCCCAGCAATTCTGACATTCCTTTGTTGTTCTTTGACATACGAGTGTGCTGGGCAACGGTGATCGTTTGGTTAAACCTTACTTTTGACCTTTCCTTACTCTTGGCCTTTAAGGTAGCGGTCGGCGTCTAATGCGGCCATGCAGCCTGAGCCCGCTGACGTGATGGCTTGGCGATACACATGATCCATAACGTCGCCGCAGGCAAACACGCCAGGTATGCTGGTGGCCGTGGCATTGCCGGCGGTGCCGCTGTTGACCGTAATGTAGCCGCCTTGCATGTCCAGCTGGTCTTTAAAAATATCGGTATTGGGGCTGTGGCCAATGGCAATAAATGCGCCGTCAGCGGTGATCTCTTTCGTAGAACCGTCTTTGGCATTCTTAATGCGCACGCCAGTCATGCCGCTGTCGTCACCCAGAACTTCGTCTAAATTGTGGTCCCATTCTATTTTCACGTTGCCGTTCTCGGCTTTTTCCATGATGTGGTCGACCAAAATGGCTTCGGCACGAAATTCGTCACGGCGGTGAATCACCGTTACTTCGGAAGCGATGTTAGATAAGTACAGCGCTTCTTCTACGGCCGTGTTGCCACCACCAACCACCACTACCGGCTTGCCGCGATAGAAAAAACCATCGCAAGTGGCGCAGGCAGACACGCCTTTACCCATAAACGCCTCTTCCGACGGCAAGCCCAGGTATTTGGCTGAAGCACCGGTGGCAATGATTAAGGCATCGCACGTGTAAGAGCCGGCATCGCCGGTCAGCGTGAAAGGTTTTTGAGTCAACTCAACCGTGTGAATGTGGTCAAACACTATTTCAGTCTCAAAGCGCTCGGCATGACGCAACATGCGAGCCATTAGCTCATTGCCATCAACGCCTTGATCATCGCCTGGCCAGTTATCCACTTCCGTGGTGGTGGTTAATTGCCCACCTTGTTGTAAGCCAGTAATAAGAACCGGGTTTAGGTTGGCGCGTGCCGCGTATACAGCAGCGCTATAACCTGCGGGGCCCGACCCTAAAATTAGGACGTTGCAATGTTTTGCGTCTGACATGAAAGAGGTCTCCAGTATTGCATGGTTGTTGCACCGATTCGCCTGATGGATCTGAATCTGATGGGTGCATGAAAGTTAAACGGGAAATTCTAAATAATTACGCGCCTATTTAATAGCGGGCATTGGTATAAATTTGTGACTTGCCGTAGCCAGTGACCATGGTTAATTAAAGTTACTTACATCAATCATTAATGTTTGGCAGGTGTGTTAATTGAATAATCAAGCTAAAATACCGGCAAAGTGAGAGTGAAGCCTGATGCATTGACCGCTACGCGGTTGTTGCATGTAGGCATTTTGGCCGCAAAAAATGCGGGTTTACCACTCTATTGACGAACAAACTAACCATTCGGTGCTCATTGAGTTAGGCGCAAAATAATGCCACAGGCTAAGAAAAAAGAAATAAAAGAATTGGAAGGCAGTGTGTTGTCGCCAAGAGTAAAAGAGTTGGGCGCAGAAATTGTTGTGGTGCTCAGTGCTTTTCTTTCTCTGTATGCGTTGTTATCGCTATTAACGTATCACTCGAGTGACCCGGGCTGGTCACACAGCGGCGGCGATGCCCTTGGAGTAAAAAACTGGGGTGGGCAATTTGGCGCTAACTTCTCAGACATGCTGCTGCACGGTTTTGGTTATGTGTCTTATCTAGTGCCCATTATGATTTTGGTGTTGGGCATTAAATTTTTTCGTCAAAGGCACAGCGAATCTCAATCTTCTTACTTAAGGCGGGTATTAGTAGGGGCCGGTTTTCTATTGATAGTGATGGGCGGTTGCGGGCTTGAAAACTTGCATTTTAATCACTGGGCCGCTGACGAGCCATTTGTTGCTGGCGGCATTATGGGGCACTGGCTGAATGGGTCTTTGGTGAACCTGTTTGGTCAAATTGGCTCAACGTTGTTGTTGTTGGCGATGTTTTTAACCGGAGTGACTATTTTTACTGGGCTGTCTTGGTTTGGTTTAATGGACTCGATCGGTGAAAAAGTATTTGACCTGATAGAGCAAATAAAGGAACGCCGAGAGCAAAAAGAAGACCGTGAAATTGGTGAAAAAGCACGTATCGTGCGCCAAGAAGTGGTGACTGAGCTTAAAGAGAAAGTAAAGGTGGCGCCTAAAATCACGCCGCGTGTTGCTCCAGCTGAAACGGCAAAAGCGGAAGACAGTGGCCGCATGGAGCGAGAAAAACAAACCTCCATGTTTGACTCAATGCACAGCCAGAACGATGCCTTGCCCGCGTTGTCGTTATTGGATGCGCCAGAGCCGCAGGCGTTTGGTTATTCCGACGATGAATTGAACGCGCTCTCGGTACTGTTGGTGAAAAAATTAGCCGACTTTAACGTGTCGGTTGAAGTGGTGAGTGTGCATCAAGGGCCGGTAATTACCCGCTTTGAAGTCGACCCCGCGCCCGGCATTAAAGCCGCCACCATTACCAATTTATCAAAAGATTTGGCGCGCGCACTATCAACGGTTAGTGTGCGGGTGGTTGAAAATATTCCCGGCAAGCCGTATGTCGGCATTGAAATACCCAATGAAACGCGCGAGATTGTGCGGCTGGTTGAAGGCTTGTCGTCGCGTCAGTTTGAGAACATGAATTCTCCCTTGGCGTTGGTGTTAGGTAAAGATATCAGTGGTAAAACCGTGATTGCTGACTTGGCGAAAATGCCGCACGTGCTAATTGCCGGTACCACGGGCTCCGGTAAATCTGTGTGTATTAACGCATTGATTCTAAGCTTGTTGTACAAAGCCACAGCGCAGCAAGTACGAATGATCATGGTTGACCCGAAAATGCTGGAGCTGTCGGTTTACGAAGGCATTCCGCATTTAATGTGCCCGGTGGTTACCGACATGAACGAGGCGGCTAACGCGTTGCGTTGGAGTATCGTGGAAATGGAGCGCCGCTATAAATTAATGTCTGAGTTGGGCGTTAGAAACTTGGCGGGTTATAACCGTAAGATCAAGCAAGCTGAAGAGGCTGGTGAGCCCATTTTAGACCCCATGGTGCGCGAAGGCGAAGTGGCCAAAGCGTTGCAAGAGCTGCCTTGTTTGGTAGTGATCATTGACGAACTCGCAGACTTGATGATGACCGTGGGCAAAAAAGTGGAAGAATTGATTACCCGTTTGGCGCAGAAAGGGCGTGCCTCGGGTGTTCACTTGGTCTTAGCAACTCAACGCCCCTCGGTAGACGTGATTACCGGTCTATTGAAAGCCAATATTCCCACGCGTGTTGCGTTTCAAGTGTCGTCAAAAGTTGATTCGCGTACGGTGATCGATCAAATGGGCGCTGAAATGTTGTTAGGGCACGGTGACATGTTGTATGTGCCGCCGGGGTCCAGTTTGCCTGAGCGTGTGCACGGCAGTTTTGTTGACGATAAAGAAGTTCACGAAGTGGTTAATTCTTTGAAAGGCAGCGGTCAGCCAGAGTACGATGAGTCTATATTAAGTGCTCCTAAAGAAGTGAATGACGCCTTACCCAGTGCGTTTAGAGATGATGCCGTTAACGATGACCCTGAAAATGACCCTTTGTATGACCAAGCGGTTGAGTTTGTAACTCGCACCCGTAAGGCGTCTATTTCGTCGGTTCAGCGGCAGTTGCGCGTGGGCTATAACCGCGCCGCTCGCATGATTGAAACCATGGAAATGGCAGGGGTGATCACGGCCGCTGAAGACAACGGTCGGCGTGAAGTGTTGGCGCCACCTCCGCCCGACGATATGTAATGAATATGATGAGCAGTACAATAGGCAAAAATATGATGTTTCGCAGTGTTAGTGTGTTATTGAGTTTGTGGTTGGTTTTGGTGTCAGGCAGCGTGCAGGCGTCAGAGAAAATGCTGCGCGCGTTCTTTGATAACGTGCAGACCTTGCAGGCCAGCTTCACTCAGCGGGTGGAAGATGAGCAAGGCTCCACCTTGGAAAGTGCGTCCGGCATGTTTTATTTGTCGCGCCCAGGCAAATTTCGTTGGGACTACAACAACCTTGATGAGCCTGATTTGCCCGGGCAGAAAATTGTGGCGGATGGGCAGCACTTGTTTTTTTATGACCCTGATCTTGAGCAAGTGAGTCGCCGTTCATTGTCCAACGCTTTGGGGCAGGTGCCTAGCTTACTGTTAGTGCAAGAAGTGAGTAGTTTAGATGCTCATTTTTCAATTACCGATTACGGCCTGACCGACGGTTTAAGCTGGGTGGCGTTAAAGCCTAAAGATGAAGATGCGGGCTACCAACAGTTAATGATTGGCTTTTCTGGCAAAGATATCCATTCATTGTTGTTGTATGACGGCCTTGGTAATTCCACAAAACTGACCTTAAGTGAGTTGAAAACCAATATTGATTTTCGATCAAGTCGATTTGATTTTGCCGTGCCGGAAGGCGCCGACTTGTTGGTGGAATAATGCTTTATTGGTATGTGGCGTTGGCCGGTGGGCTGGGTGCGTTGGGTCGTTTTAGCTTGTCGCGTTTTTTTATTGCGAACGGTTGGCAAGCATTGCCGTACGCCACTTTCGCAGTCAATATTATTGGCAGTTTTTTGATTGGCTACTTTGCGTACGCCTTGCAGCAACGTTGGGGGCTGTCTGATGATGTAAAAGCCATTGTCATGTCTGGCTTTCTGGGCGGCTTTACGACATTTTCGGCGTTTTCCTTAGAAGTCATTATGCTGTTCGAACAAGGCTTTGTTGTTAAGGCCGCCCTGTATGTGGTGATGACTGTGTTGTCGTGCTTACTGTTATGCGCGCTGGGTGTGTTTATTGCCAAGCACGCCTTGCATTGAAGAAGTCTTTTATTTTTATTCTTTTCCATCGCTAGTGCTTTGTGCAATGTTTAAAGCGCTATAGAATACCGTCAAACTTTTAATGTCGATGCTGTGGCCAAGATTGCTTGTTGTCTCAGGCTCGATCCGTGTTCAAAATAAACCTTATGTTAGACCCTAATTTACTCAGAAACGATATTGAAGCTGTTGCTCAAAAGCTCACCATTAAAGGCCATACTCTGGATGTGGCGGCGTATAAAAAATTAGAAGCCGAGCGCAAAGAGTTGCAAGTTAAGTCTGAAGAGCTACAAGCGTTGCGTAACTCTCGATCAAAAGAGATTGGTAAGGTTAAAGCTCAAGGTGGTGATGTTGATGCCTTAATGGCCGAAGTTGCTTCGTTTGCAGATCAGCTTAAAGCCTCTCAAGCGCAGCTTGAACAGGTTCAAGAAGCTATGAGCGACATTACTTCGGTGTTGCCAAACGTGCCTCATGAGTCGGTTCCAGCAGGCAAGTCAGACAGCGATAATGTGCAAGTGTCGCAATGGGGTGAGCCAGCCTCGTTTGACTTTGATGTTAAAGATCACGTTGATTTAGGTGCGCAGAATAAAGGCCTTGATTTTGACTTGGCCACAAAAATTACAGGTTCACGGTTTGTGGTAATGCGTGGTGCGTTGGCTCGAATGAATCGCGCGTTAATTCAATATATGTTGGATTTGCATACCGACGTGCACGGCTACGAAGAAACCTATGTGCCATATTTGGTGAATGCCGACAGTTTGAAGGCGACAGGGCAGTTGTCTAAATTTGGTGACCATGACTTGTTTGCTACGCAATCTGAGGATGGGTACTACCTAATACCAACCGCGGAAGTGCCGGTCACCAATATTGTGCGTGATGTTATTTTGTCTCAAGAGCAGTTGCCTTTAAAAATGGTGGCGCACACCCCATGTTTTCGTCGCGAAGCCGGCAGTTATGGGCGTGACACCAGAGGCATGATTCGTCAGCATCAGTTTGAAAAAGTAGAGCTCGTGCAAATTGTACACCCAGATGAATCGTATTCGGCTTTAGAGGAGTTAACCGGGCACGCTGAAGCGGTGTTGCAAGGTTTGGAATTGCCGTACAGGAAGGTGATCTTGTGTGGCGGTGATTTGGGTTTTTCGGCTGCCAAAACGTACGATTTAGAAGTGTGGTTGCCGGGCCAGAATGCTTATAGAGAAATTTCATCATGCTCTAATTTTGAGTCATTCCAGTCTCGTCGTTTAGCCACGCGTTTTCGCGGTGACGGCAAAAAAACCGAACTCGCGCACACCTTGAACGGTTCTGGTTTGGCGGTGGGGCGTACACTGCTGGCTATTATGGAAAACGGTCAACAAGCGGACGGTGCTATTGTGGTGCCTGAAGTGCTGAGGCCTTATCTTGGCGGGCTTGAAGTCATTGAGCCATAATTCACATAAACGCACATTTTAAAGGCAATTTGTTAATTAACATGCAAATTTATTGTTACTAATTGAAAAATATGGTGCATTCAAGTGCTAAATCTCGACGAATGTATTAATATCAATGTAATTGCATGTTTTTGCTCTAGTTTGCCAAAATTTGTCATGTGGAAAATACTCTTTTTAAAGGATGTCCTTCGAAAAGAGTAAGCCTTTTTAACGGTGCGGGTTTGAAAGTAGCCCTTGGGTTCTTTAATGAGCGGCTATTAATACTACTGATATTAAGTCAAATAATAAGTGGTAGCGCTAAGGAAAGAAGCAAACATGACTTTAATTGCAACTAGAGAGTTTTCAGTTTGCATGACTTGCAACTGATTGGGTTGGAGCTAGGTGGTTTTCGTGACAAAGATACGGAGTGCTTTCACGTTTTTTTGCGTTGATTGTTTGGCTTATTTTTACGATTTTTGGTGTTAAATACTATGTCGTCATATAAAAAGAATGCTTTATCAAAGCTATCGCGGGCTGTAAGGCTTAGCCTTTCGGTAATACTGTCTGTAGGTGTGTCTGGTGGGGTTTTGCACGCCGTG
Organism: uncultured Arenicella sp.; assembly: GCA_938045295.1. Lineage (GTDB taxonomy): Bacteria > Pseudomonadota > Gammaproteobacteria > Arenicellales > Arenicellaceae > Arenicella. Next base: position 13,015 of record CALINO010000048.1, on the reverse strand, counting down.
GCTCAAGAGTCAGGCTCTTCCAGTAGCGTTGTTGTCAATACAACGGAAGCTGGGGATCGTGTGAATGAGAACGGTTACCGAGTTCGAGACGTTGATGAAAGTGAGTTTGATAATTACTCGAACTCTCATGTTGTGGATTGGCGTAAATCAGACCCTGAGTATGAAGATACTGAGTTTGGTGAGCTTATGTACAATGAGGCCAGCACGCCAACCAAGTTGGAAGTGCTTAGACTCCTAAGTAAGGATACGCCGTCAATTACCGTCTTCATGCACGCTATCTCAATGGGGTTGGACATTGAAGAAGTGCTCAAAGCAGCGGTTAAGTACGAGCCAAACAATTCCAGTGATTTTTCAGCATCGGCAGTGAGCTTATTGCCAGTTTTGACTGAAGGTCAGCAAGTTAAATATTCCGGTTATGAGTTGGAAGACTTAGAGCGTGAAGATGAGACTCAGCCTTATAAAGTGCAAGATGTGATTGATAACTTTTTTGATGACCGGCTGGTGTTACGCCCATACCCGGATTGGTTTGAAGGTCAGTATCACTTTTTAGCATCAGCCGCAGAACTAAAAACCTTGCAAGAGAAAAGTACGGTTAAGCGATGGTATCGTTCAAAATCAACTCAGCAGCAAGGCAAGAGGCCTATCTTTGTTTCGCTTTATGAAGGCACTAAGAGTGTGATGGTAGATAGTACTGATCGCATTAAAGAGGCCTTATTAAATGACCCTAATGCGGTTCTTCCTGTGGTGTTCGTTTTTAACCGTATTAATGAACGAGCGATTGATGAGCTAGGTTACCCCGCTACTATTCGTGGTGCTCAAAGCGCCTACACCGAGAAGAATTTGATGGTGACGCCCGTGCCTGAATGGCAGACTGGCGAGTATCATATGTACGCGACTATGGATGAAGTGTACGAAATATTTAATATCCCAGAAGAGCAAGACTTTGAGCCAGAGCAATGGCAAAAACTGTTGGCTGAAGCCGAGGATTATGCTGTTACAGATACGGCGTTTCTCATGGTAGTCATGAGTGGTGGCGATAAAAGCTCTAGTAAAAATCAGTTCGTTGATGGTCAGCAGTACGCGGCTTGGGACGACCCAAGATCAGAAGCTGAGTATCAGTACGTTAAGCCAGAAGAAGGTGCGCCTTTAACGCTTGAAAATATTGTTGGCGACGGCATTATTATCAATCGACCTGACTTAATTGCGGCGTTGAATGTATTAGGTGTGGAAAGAATACCGGTTGCATTCTATTACTTAGACAGCAGTCGAGTTAAACCTTACTTTAAAGGGCCAGGTGCTCTGTACCGAAACGCCGACGGTGTTATACGCACGGGGTCGGGCGGTGGTAACGGTGGTTTTACCGAGTGTGCGTCACCGCCTTGTTTTGAGCCCGGTTAATTTCGGTTGAAACACTTTTTGCTTTCAAGTTGTCGACACTTAAAATTCGTTGTTAAGAATTAAAGTCATAAAAAGAACAATGGCAAAAATATTGATGAAACCCGCTATGAAGCAGTTAAAACAAGATAGAAGTAGCGGAAAATTATATTTTAAAAATCTGATGAAATCAGAATATCTACCTTCGGTTGGGTAATGACATGTTAAATAAAACTAAAGGCAAGTTAGTATTTGGTTGGTTTGCCGGTACAGCAGCGTTTGTGCCAGTGTTAAGTAATGCAAATGTGGTTGAACGAGGATTGTCGCCGCCAGCAAATACCTACCAGTCTTATCAAAATGCGTCAATCAACCGAGATTCAGGCAATAACCAGCCTCTGAATCTACTTAATGATTTTTACCCAAGCATCGAAGTCACGGTTTCAGATCATGACAATGTTCGCCGTAGAACGGATGTTGATGAAAGCGATCTGTTGTTCACGGTAAGCCCAGCGCTGGGGTATCGTACCAACTTTGGGCGTCATCAGTTTTATGCGGCATACCAAGGTAACTTCACATTCCATCAAGACATCGATCAAGAAGACGCTGAGTCAAATGCGTTAAACGCTAAGTTGGGTTTAGACCTTTCTCGCCGTTGGGATCTTGAGTTGTTCGGTGGCCTAGGCCGTTCTTTTGAAGAACGAGGTGTGTCAGGCAGTCGAGAGTTTACCGGTTTTCGCAACAATGGTTTTGACTCTGGCCCTGAGCAAGTCGATTATGTTTCCTACGGTGCAGACCTTATATTTGGTCGTAAGATTGGCATTTTTCAAGCCGTATTAGGCTTTGATCATAATGAAACCAGTTTTGACAGTGATGACTTGGCCATCGGTTCAAATTTTGCAGACAGCCGAGACCGAGAGTCGGATTCAATTCATTTGGATTTAAATTGGCAGTTTTCTGACAAAACTTCATTGTTTGGCCGAGCGCAAATAACCGACATTGATTACGACCGTGCCGACACCTTTCTTGACAGCACACAGACGGATTACTTGGTTGGCTTACGTTGGAAACCGGCGAATTCATTAAGTGGTACCGTCGGTGTGGGTGTTAGTGACAAAGACTTTGACGATCCAGCCAGAACTGATTTCGACGGTGGTATCTATTACGGTAATTTGAATTACTCAATTAATCCTTTCTCCGTGATCAGCCTTTCAGCGTCAAGAACGGTTGAAGAGCCCGGTGGTGAAATTGCTGACTTTTATGAAAGCGAATTACTTGGAATTGGCTGGGACCACGCATTAAGCCCGCTTTGGGCGATTGGCTTATACGCAAAAGGCATTGATGATGATTTTGAGTCAGGGCGTCAAGACAAATTCTTTGACTGGGGTGCCGAGCTAAGTTACCTCTGGAAAGATTGGTTAACTGCCAGTATTTATTATGGCGAGATCGAGCGTGATTCATCGCGTGATGAATTCGATTATGAAGATCAATACATTGGCCTTCGATTACGTTCTGATTTACGTTCTCTGTTTGGTTCTAGTAACGACAGTCAGAAAGAACCTGAGTTGTTTGGAAAGCCTAAAAAAACTAATCGCACTAAGCGTACCAAGCGCACCAATTCCAACTAATATCGTGGTCTGACATTGTTGCGTTTTTTTACCTTGTCTAAAGCGAAAAAATGTAAAAATAGGTACGGATTACTTATAAGAAAGTTTTAGTTCTAGGGTTGGAATTAAAACAGTTGGTTTAATTTTTAGGTGCTGCCTTAGCCGTAGTAACTTGATAAATGGGTTTAATTCACGCAAGCTAGAGTGGCTGCAGTTAATTACTGCGGCTACTTTATGTTTTGCAATTAGATAAAAGGCAGTATTTCTGACATTGAAAATGTTTAATCGTTTTAACAGCCATAAAATCACCCTTATTTCTATTTGGGCGCGCGTTCTTGCCTTTATTTCGCTAATAGTGTGTGCAAACGCACTATTAATGGTAAATGCCCAAATACAAGCTCAAACTGAGTCCAGTCTTGCCGTTTACAGTATTAATAATAAACTCAAGATTGCAGACTTAATCTCGCCGAGCCAATACACCGTGCTAGGAGCTGAAGGCTCAAAACTTAAAGTGAAATTCACTAAGCCTTCAATACCTGGCTGGGTGAGTGAGCGCTTTGTTTCCAGTCAAGGGAATACGCAAGGCGGTTCTGAAACGGTACGCATTGCGGTGGATGTGCTCAATTTTCGCTTGCAAGCGGATGTGAATTCAAAGCGACTAACACAGGTTTACCGAGGGTACAGCAGCCCGGTTCTTGATCGCAGCAATGGATTTGTTCAAATACTAGCTCCTGCATCGTTAGTGGTGTTGGTTGATAAACCTACTGTTTCACTGGCTAAAGCTAATCAATCGCCTCAGCAGTCGGGTAATCAATCGGGTAATCAATCGGGTAATCAATCGGGTAATCAATGGAACCTTGAAAATAACACATCGGCTCCAGAGCTTAACTCTCCGATTGGTACGCAAACTAATGCGTCTAGCGATAATACGTTTACCGAAGAGTCTCGCGCTGTTTCCGAGCCTAATTTTTCTAAGCCTGCTGATATCTCTGAGCCGACGGTCACGGCTGATGTGAAAACAGCCTTAGAGCCCATTGTAAAACAAAACAAGCTTAAGTCGAACACAGCCCCTGTTGCTAACACAAAGCCTGTTGCAACTAGCCCTGTAGTTAAAGCAAACAGTGATAGAACGCATAAAATTGCTCCGGGTGATGCTATTTCCCTACTGGTATTTGGTGAGCCTGATTTAAGCATTGAAAATGTGCGAGTTCCGCAAAACGGCCAAGTGTCTTTTCCGTTAATTGGTACGGTATCGGTTTTAGGCAATACCACCAGCCAAATAGAAACAAAAGTCGCCAGATTGTTAGCCCAAGGTTACGTAAAAAACCCAAAACTATCGGTGACTATTTTTAGTTACCGGCCTATTTTTATTCGCGGTGAAGTCAGCTCGACAGGTTCATTTCCGTATTCAGAAGGTTTGACCGTGGCTAAGGCCATCGCCTTGGCCGGTGGGTTGAAACCCAGCGCGAAGCCCCTTGGTATCAGCATTACTCGAGACGGCAGTGTGGTCGCCGACCAATTGTCTGCAAACAGTCAAGAGATTGTGGATTCTGGTGACGTAGTCAGTGTTGCCGCCGATCAAAAAATAAAAGAAGCCGAATCTTCGTTTATCTATCTGCACGGAGAAGTCGCTCAAGCGGGTGAGTACGAGTTTAGGCCAGGTTTGACGGTCGAGAAAGCCATCGTGTTGGCTGGTGGTTTCACTATACGAGCGTCTAAGAAAAAGATAAAAATCACTCGCTATGCCGAACTAGATGAAGATGGCGCGCCTGAAAAAATGAAAAAGGTGAAATTATTCACCCCAGTCAAACCGGGCGACGTAATTAATGTTGGAGCAAGTTGGTTTTGAATAAAATTTCATCAGATAACAACGCTTTGGCTAATAGCAATAATACGCCTGTTTCGACCAATGAGTTTATAAAGGACTGGTTTGCAGGTGCCTCAGGTAACAGCTCAAACAGTGACACCTCAGAGTCGCTCGCTGTTAGCATTCGAGAGTTGCTGCAGGTAATCAAAGACAGCCGTTCGAGTATTATTGCGCTAATGGTGCTTGGCGTGATTGGTGGCATTATTAAGGCATTGTCTGAAACGCCGGTTTATCAAGCTGATTTAACCATGGCCGTGGACCCTAGCAGTCGCCCAGCCTCATCGCAGGCGTTGTTTGACCCGTACGCGTATCGATTTTATGAAACTCAATATGAATTACTGAAGAGCCGCTCAGTGGCGCAAAGAGTGGTTGAGCGTTTGGATTTGGTGAACAAAGAATCGGTCACCAGCTTGCTAATTCCGCCCACATTATCACAGACTTTAGTTAAAGAGTTTGAAAGCTTGGTTGGGGTTACTTTCACTAAAGTTGACGATGAAATTAACCCAAGCAGTAAGTTGTCGGACCTTGAAATTGAGCGTCGAAAAGCATGGTTAACATCGGTTGTGCAGTCGGGCGTGAGTGTCAGTGGTGGTGAAAAAACAAATTTGGTGAATGTGACGTATCGTTCAATCAACCCCAACTTTGCCGCTGACGTGGCAAACGCTTTGGTGGAAGCGTACATTGACCAAGGCTTGGATTCTCAGTTAAATCGTTCGCAGCAGACCACTCGTTGGCTTTCGCAACGCATTGATGAATTGAAAGAAACATTAGACCAAGCCCAAGTTAATTTGCAAACTTTCTTGGTTGAAGAAGACATGCTGGACTCATCAAGATCCAGCGACATTACGACAGACGAGCTGCGTGCACTTAACACGGAATACATTGCTGCGCGCTCTAATCTAGACGAGCTGCAAAAGCGTTATGGGGCATTGCACCCCAAAATTTCTGAGGCACGCTCTGACATGTTAGCGGCTAAGCGCCGATTGGATAACAAGTCACGCTCTATTTCGTCGAACCGTCAAAAACAGATAGAGCTTGATCGCTTAGAGCGAGAAGTTGCCAGTAATAAAGAGCTTTACGAAGCGTTTTTGAGTAAGTTTCGTGAGGCCGACTTATCGTCATCGGCAACGCAAGTGGCGCGCGCAAGAATTGTTGACCGAGCGTTACCGCCGAGTACGCCTATTTATCCCAAGAAACAACGAATCATTTTGATGTGGGCATTGGGCGGCTTGTTGTTGGGTATTGGTATCGCCATATTGCGTGAACAGCTCGACACCACATTTAAAAGTGGCCGTGCGGTTGAAAATAAATTGGGCTTGCCGTTGTTTGGCGTGGTTCAGATGCTTGGTAAGGACATTGGCAATGTTGAACGTCATTACTTAGACAATACAAGGTCGGTGTTTTCTGAATCCATTAACCACATTCGTACTGGGGTGATGTATTCAGATGTTGATAACCCGCCGCAGGTAGTGGTTATTACATCGTCAGTACAAAGTGAGGGTAAGACTACACTGGCTTCTAATTTAGCGCTGTCTTATGCTCAAATGGGCCCGACCTTATTGATTGATGCCGATCTACGGCGCCCTAGAATTAAAAACATTGTTGAAACCAGTGTTGATGCCGGGCTGGTTGATTACGTGGCCGGAGTGGTGCAGTTTGATGATTGTGTGCACCAAGATTCTAAAGAAGACAACTTGTTTATTCTCAAGGCAGGCACTCCACCACCGAACCCACTAGAGCTGTTGGCGAGTGATCGGTTCAAACTGATACTGAAAGCGCTGAGAAAACGTTTTAACCACATTATTATTGACGCCCCACCGGTATTGCCGGCCTCTGACGCGGTGGTTCTTGGTCAAGAGTGCGACAGTTTGTTGATGGCTATTCAGTCTGACAAAACAACGCATCACATGGCCAGAGATGCGATTAAAAGGCTCAATGCAAGCCAAGTGGGCGTGGCTGGCTTGGTGCTCACTCAGGCCAATATTAAAAAAGACAACCCCTATGCCTATGGCGGCTATTACGGATATGGAGCCTACGCATACGATGATGATAAGGGTTCAAGCTGAATAACCGATAAATTCAGGAGGGTGGGATGATAAGGAACCTCGTACTGCGCGGTTTTTCTCTATTGTTAGTGCTGGCATTATTACAACTGGCGTATGCCTGTTTTCGAGTGTCTAGCCTTGATTCCCCGTTTAATGATGCCCACACGCTGTCATTGGTGTGGAACCCTTTTTTAGATTCGTCAGCCAAGTCATATCATGAACTTCAAGCGAGTGTGGTTGAGTCTCGAAGGCGATTGGAATTTATGACATTTACGCAAGAGCGTCGCCGTGAAGCCTCTCGCATTCTTGATTCTTTGAAAGAGCAAATGAACCTTTACCCGTTTAATGTTAAGCATTGGGCTGAGGTGGTTGAGCTGCAAGCGGAGCTCGGTCTGAGCGACCCGAATGAGCAACTGTGGAGCATGGAGTCAGCGCTTAAGTTAGGGGGGTGGAATCATCAGTATCGGTCTGCTATTTCAGTGCGCTGCCTTGATGAGTCTTATGTGTTATTTAAACTCGGCGGCCAACTGTGCCGAACGCTGTTGAGCAATATGCCTTATTCAAAGTTGCAGCGTAATGCTCATGCCATGGGGGTTGATCAAAAATACTTAAAGGCACGGTTGGTGGAAATAGAGCAAAAGTATGGCCCTTTGCTTACCAACGAGCAGAGTAAGTAGGCATTCATTTATGAGCGACTTAAATTACGAACCTCGATTTACGTTAAAAACAACCGCTGTAATTCAGTGGTTCGGTGCGTTTTTGTGGTGGTGTTTTTTAGCCTTGCTTGTGACCTCGTCATTTTTAGTAGAAGGCTACGACAGTAAAAGCTGGTTGCTATTCAGCGCTCTTTTTTATCTGTGGTTTTGTGCGGCGCTAATAGTGAGCGTATTGAGTGCAAAGATTCACTGGCAAGCGGTGTCTTCGTCCAAAAGTGTGATTGCATTGTTGCTATTGTCGTTATGCTGGCTATGGCTACAAACCGTCTTATTGATTAATACTGGCTTTTTAGATTATTTTAACAGCGCGTTAACGAGTGGTATTTCATCGCCACAATGGTTTGAACCTCAATCACGATGGAGTGTTACTCCGATAAAGACGCGTTGGCTATTGATGAGCGAAACGCTGTTTTTCTTTATGTTTATTTCTACCGTCGTAATGGTTCGCAGCCGTCGGCGCTTAAAGCACATATTATGGGTGTTTGCGGTGATTTGTCTTGCTCATGCAAGCATTGGGCTGGTCGGTAAGTTTACTAATGTGGTGTTGGTGGATATCAAGCAGCTTGATGGTCATTATTCAGCGGCACGTGGCTTTTTTATTAATCGAAACCACTTCGCTTCGTTAATTGCATTAACATTGTGTGGGGCGCTAGCGTATCAAATCTATTTTGTTATCAAGCACAGTCATTATTCAGCCTATCAACTTATTAAAGCCCAACTGTTCAGCAGAGCGTTAGTGCCTTTTGTGCTCATTATGTTGGGGTTGGTTAGCATTGTCAGCGGTGAATCGCGTGGGGCGTTATTCTCCATTTTTGCGGCTGCGTTGTTGGCTTTGTTTTTATTGATTGGTAATGATCGGCAGTTTTTAAAACGCTTTCTCGGGCCATTGCTGGTGCTTGCTGTTGTGGCCGCGGGGTATTTTGGTCAAGAGTTAGTGGCCCGTTTGGGTAATGATTCTTTGTCCATTGGTGAACGCTCAGAGCAATGGGTAATTACTCTGAGAGCAATTATCGATAATCCTATCTTTGGTTATGGCGGAGGCAGCTATTCAACGGTTTTTCAAGCTTACCGAGTGGATGACAGCTTGCGGCAGGTTATGTTTGCGCAATCGCACAACTACTTTTTACACACCTGGTTAGAGCGTGGCGTGGTTGGCCTGTTGCTGTGGGTGGCTATCATCATAGTGGTGGTTCTGCGAGTTAAACAAGCGTACAGTCAGCAGGCCAGCACATTTGTGCGCGCGGCCCTGTTTGGCGTTTTAATATGCTTGCTTGCGGCCATTATTCAAAGTTTAGTGGACTATAATCTACAAGTGTCAAATATTCGCGGGCTGTTTATGGTCTTGATTGGGGTTGTTTGTGCGGCGCCTTTTGTTAAGCATCGTAAGTAAATTGGTTTGACCGCTGTTCGTATAAAAAGCACAATAGCCCACACATTTTAGTGGGATGGTACTCAGTAAATACATGCAAACATCAAAGAAAATACTTGTCACTGGCGGCGCTGGCTTTCTCGGTTCGCATTTATGCGATGCGCTCATTGAAAAGGGGCATGAGGTCTTGTGCGTTGATAATTACTTTACGGGTAATAAATCAAACATTGTGCACTTAATTGGCAACCCGCGCTTTGAACTCATGCGCCATGATGTGACGTTTCCACTGTATGTTGAGGTTGATGAAATTTACAACCTTGCTTGCCCAGCGTCACCAATACATTATCAGCACGACCCAGTGCAAACCACCAAGACCAGTGTTCATGGCGCCATCAATATGCTGGGTTTGGCTAAGCGGGTCAATGCCAAAATACTGCAAGCATCAACCAGCGAAGTGTACGGTGACCCAACCATGCACCCGCAACGAGAAGAGTACTGGGGTAATGTGAACCCTATTGGCATTCGCTCTTGCTATGACGAAGGTAAGCGGTGCGCTGAAACTTTGTTTTTTGATTATCATCGTCAGCATGATTTGCGCATTAAAGTCATGCGAATTTTTAATACGTATGGCCCAAGAATGCACCCACAAGATGGCCGAGTGGTGTCTAACTTTATTGTGCAAGCACTCAACCAAGAGCCGCTAACCATTTATGGTGATGGTTCGCAGAGCCGATCATTTTGCTACGTCGATGATCTGATTACTGGCATGATTGCACTGATGGAGTCGAGTGACGAATTTACCGGCCCGGTTAATATTGGTAACCCTAATGAGTTCACCATCAAGCAGTTAGCCCAAGCCATTATTATAGCCACTGGCTCAAGTTCTGAAATTATTTCATTGCCCTTGCCCAGTGATGATCCTATGCAGCGTCAACCCGACATTACTCTTGCTAAAGAAGCGCTCGATTGGCAACCGAGTATTGAGCTTGAACAGGGCATTGAAAGAACCATTGAATACTTTCGAAGCATAATTCATTAGCTGCGCGCTGGAGTGATTGGTGCAAACACAAGTTCAGTTATACGGGTGCTTTAAGTCCGACAAAAGACTCAGCATGGAGATATACGCTGAGCAGTTGCAGCATTCGTTATTGAGCGCCAATATGCGCGTTCACTATTTCACTCCCAAACATGCGCTGGAACGTTTTTCTGGCAGCCGAATGCTAATGCGCTATTTACGTTACCGGCATTACGCAAGGCAAATTAAACGGCAAAAAAACGCGAGTGATGTGCATCATATCGTTGATCATGGTTACGCGCATTTGCACCCGTCATTGGGTCGTGGAAAAAGCGTGATCACGGCTCACGATTTGATTCCTTTATTAACATGGAAAAAAATAATTCCTAGCCGGTCTGCGGTGCGGCGACCGCATTTAAACATACATTCATTGAACTTTTTGCAGCGTTTTGATGCTGTTTTGGCGCCCAGTGTGAGCACCGCCAATGATCTGGAGCATTATTTAGGCCTATCACCGACAAAGGTACACGTGGTTTCGCCGGTTATCGCCGATTATTTTAAACCTTGTAGTGAGCAAGCCGTGACCGAGTTTAAGCGCGAGCATTCGATTGCTCATGACGTTAAAACGATTTTGATTACGGGGCGTGAACATTATAAAAATTTAGAAACCAGTCTGGCTGTAATTAAAAACCTATTAAGTCTGGGGCACAATATTAAGATATTGCGTGCCGGTTGGGCCGATCAATACGTTGAAGGCTTATTATCAGAGCACGGATTGTTAGGGCATGTTCAGTCACTTTTTCTACCACGCCATGAAGACTTAGCGCTATTGTACAATTCAGTAGACTGTTTGCTGTTTCCGTCGTGGTATGAGGGGTTTGGTATGCCTGTTGCTGAAGCGTTGGCTTGCGGTACGCCAGTGGTCAGCTCTAATGCGGCCAGTTTGCCTGAAGCCGGTGGGGAATTAGCGCTGAGTACTGAGCCCGATGACGTTGATGGATTAACTGATTTGGTGCTCACGTGTCTTAATGACGAGCAACATAAGGCCGCAATAAGCCAGCAAGGAGAACGTTGGGCAACGCAGTTTAGGGCACCAAACCTATCCCAAAAGATAATAAAAGCCTACCAGTTATAGCGTATATTAGCCCTAACAGGCTCGCTTTTATTCAGTGCAGTGCCCTTCCTTTTTAATCAATTTTTATAACCGTTGATATGTTGAGTAATACAGAGACTATTTTGTTTGTGGCTCCAACCGCTTACCCTCTTGGTGGTGTTTCCGTGTGGCTGTCCTACTTACTGAATGGTTTACAGTCAACCAATGCCAAGGTTGTGTTTGGTGCGGTTTCAGGTAAACACCATAATGTTGAGCGTTATTGCAAGCATTACCCTTTTGATTCTGTTGAGCGTATTGAGTGTGGTGTGGGTAGTGAATACGAGCGCATGAGAGCGCTGGCTCGTGTTATTGACAAGGTTCAGCCAACCATGGTGTTGTGCGTTAATATTCCCGACGTATACAGAGCCACTCGATACTTGCGAAGTAAGGGGCGTGGCAAGTACCACTGCATTTCAACCATTCACGGCGTTTTGCCACGATTATTTCAAGACTTAATTGCTTATCGTGATGTGATTGATCACGTTATCGTTACTAACAAGTTGACTGAGTTGATGGTACTGAAGAACACCGAATTTCAAGCCTCAGAATTGCATTACGCTCCTTACGGTGTCGAAGAGCACTGGCGTGAGCAACGTGTGTTGCAACGTAGCCAGCCGATAAAAATTCTGTACAGCGGGCGAATAGACAAAGCACAAAAGCGCTGCCAAGACCTAGTCGAAATTTGTGATCAGCTGTGTGAAAAAAAGCTGAACTTTGAACTTATTATCGCCGGTTCAGGCAACTGGAAGGGAGAGTTATTACAACACCTAGATCAGCTTGCGGTAACGCATAAAAGGGGAGAGTTGTATCGTGACTTAGGCGTTGTTCGATACCAAGATATGGTGGAAAAAGTATACCACCAAGCCGACTGTTTGCTGCTTACATCGGATTGGGAAACCGGCCCCATTGTTGTTTGGGAGGCCATGGCTTGTGGCATGTCAGTGGTGACAAGCCGTTATAACGGGGCATTGTCTGAAGGGGCATTAAAGCATGAACAAAATTGTTTGATGTTTGATATAGGTGATGCTCACGATGCTGCCTCACAACTCGAGCGTTTGTACGATAATGAATTAAGAACGCGTTTAATTACTGCAGCCAGAGCGTTAGTCAAAACACGCTATTCTCGTGAGTCCTCGATTGCGCAGTGGCGTCAAACATTAGCCAACATTGCTAGTAAAGCACCCGCATTTGATACGCCGACAAAGGTTGATATTGCGAAAAATGGGCGTTTAGAAAAAATCACCGGTCTTTGGTTGGCCAATGCAATAAGAAAAGTATTAAAGCGTACGGTAACAATGAATAGCGCTGGCGATGAATGGCCGCATGCGCACGCCAGTGCCGATGCCGCATTCAATTTGGCGTTCTCTGAAAGTTTGCAAAAAATAGAGTGTTCTAAAGAATTGATTAATAATAAAATTGAATCGTGAAAAAAGCCTCGACCAATACTATTAGCATTGCTATTTGCACCTACAATCGAGCCGGCGAACTGCGGGTAACGTTAAACTCGATCGCGGCGGTGAAGGCCGAACTGGTGGGTGGCGATGAAATCATTATTGTTGATAACAACAGCAATGACGATACAGCCACAGCAATCAAAGCGTACCAAACAATCTTGCCCATCAAGTACGTGTTTGAAGGGCGGCAAGGTTTGTCCGCTGCACGTAATGCCGCGCTCGAGTCATACACCAGTGATGCCATTATTTACTTTGATGATGATATTACGGTGCTGCCGGATACCATCAGCGCGTTTCGTCAGGCGCTTTTCAGTCAACGTGAAATGGGTTTTTTTGGTGGTAAATTGCACGCGAGTTTTGTTAATGGCAACCCGTCTTGGTTAAAATCACACGACTTGCCAATGCTCAACGGCTTACT
>CALINO010000047.1 GCA_938045295.1 uncultured Arenicella sp. | reverse complement strand
GCTCTGACAACCGAAGCGATCGACGTGGTAGACGTTCTGAAGGTAATAGAAGTGATCGAAGACGTTCGGACGACAATAGCAGTGATAGACGTTCTAATGACCGAGGAGACAGACGCTCTTCGGAATCTAGAAGTGCTTCTTCGGACAGACCAAGACGCTCTAGAAGACGTGATTAATATAAAAGTAAGCCTCTTAATTGAGGCTTTTTTTATGCCTATCACGATTGCTCACAGGCGAAATCATTGAATCACTCAAAATATACGTAACACAATTTTAACATTCCTCTGGGTTATTTCTAATATGAGATTTAACCATTTTCCTTTGCGCATAAAAACCAGCATAGTACACACATCAGGAGGCGCAAGCCTCTTAACGAAACTCAAAATACCAACAAAACAGTTAAGTAGTTTGAGTATATTTTCAACTTTTTACTGTAATTTTACAGGTGCTATTATGGAATACATGATCATAGTGACAATGGTGTTGTTAGCGGTTGTGGTTTTCAACGAAATCGTTGATCACTAGACTTATAGCAATAACCGAATTCTTGCGCTTTTGTTGGGTCAATAACCGGCGCGCTAGCCTCACTCCTCACTCAGCTAGAACAACAAATCTATTGTTTAGCCGCTCTTATTAATAGGGCGGCTTTTTTATTGCCTACTCTTTTTATTACCCAGCTGTATTACCTAAACGCACTGATACCGAGTCGCATTAAGAACTCACAGAAAATGGCATTACCAATGCCGATACGACGGCTCTATTAATTGCTGCATTTGACCATGCAACCGTGCACCACTTGCAATAATATGCCCAGATTGCAAATACCTTGCGCCAGACTCGAAATCTGAGACAATGCCTCCGGCCTCCTGCACAATTAATGCTCCGGCAGCAATATCCCAAATTTTAAGATTTGCCTCCCAAAAGCCGTCGTAACGCCCGGCCGCCACATACGCAAGATCAAGGGCCGCAGAACCAAGCCGCCGAATGCCGGCTGTGTTTTGCTGCAGTAAAGCCGTCATGGCATCAGTGAACATAGCAAGCCTGTCTAAACTCTCACCATTAAATGGCACTCCGGTGGCCAGTAAAGAACCGGGCACACCTTCTAGTTCTGAAGCCTTAATAATATCGCCATTCAAGCGCGCGCCCTGCCCCTTAACGGCGCTGAACATTTCATTCTTAACGGGGTCAAACACCACACCAACCATCACCTCATCATGATGTTGAAGCGCGATCGATATCGCATAATGAGGAATGCCTCGAATAAAATTGGTCGTACCATCCAAAGGATCTATCACCCACTGATAATTCGAATCACAGACAGGGCTCACTCCATACTCTTCACCCAACACAGCATGTTCAGGGAAGGCACGCTCTATGTGCTCACGAATAATCTTTTCAGCGCCAGTATCAATTTCTGAAACGTAATCATGCAAACTCTTTTGCTCAATATTCAATTCAGATCGATTTTGTGCGCCGGATTGAATAAATTCGCCCGCCGCACGAGCGGCGATAGTGGCGACGTCTAATAATTCTTGCATTGTGTATTTTAGGTAGGCATAAAAAAGGCAGGGTAAAGATATACCCTGCCTTCATTGTAACTGCAATTAAGATCAAACAAGTTGATGCAAATATCCGTCCACGCCGTGAGAGATAATTCTACTTACTTCACGAGAAATAAGAGCAATGTCTTTATTGTTTGTTTCGTCTAACAACCAACCTTGAACAGAACCAATGATTCCGCCAGCATAGAAGTCAGAGATAATGTCCAATTGATGAACCTTCAAGTTGTGATTAAACAACAAGAGTATTCGTTCTGAAATCAGTTTAGACACCAAACGTTTCAATAATGATAAGCATTGAATACCGGCTTGGCCAGTAAATGCCGCGCGCATCAAAACTTTGTCACGCTCGCACTCATTAAGTAAATTTTTAATACTGAGTTCAACAAACTCTTCTCTACGAATCTCAGTGTTTTGAATAAACGCTTCTGATTTAGCAAGTGCTTTCTCAAACACCACCTGAATTCGATTCAATAAAATAGATTGTTTGCTATCGAAGTTCGAATAAAAAGTCTGACGACTAACTCCGGCCGTCTTCGTTAATTCGCCAATGGTTATTTCATCAATTGTTTTTGTCTGTAAATGATGAGCTAACGCCAGCTGCAGCTTTTCTTGACTACGTCGTTTTCTCAAGTCCAATGTAAAAACCCCACTAATGTGATTTTATTAATAAGCCAACCGGCTTTTTCTCCACGATAAAAAGAGTTGCTATTAATAAACCTATCACCCCTACAGCGACATGCACTCTATTTAAATAACAACCCAACCCTATTAGCACTAACTTTAAAAATACATCGATCGTTGCGCTTTAAGTATTTAAACTTCAATCACATACTTTTTCAACAAATGTCATGTAGCTATAACTAAACTTAACAATTTGACATGGATATCAACAACAACATGTTAATTATCATTGTTTAACAGTTAACACTGTTAAAATAAAATGCATTGAGTCAGAATAATGTGTGACTTTATAGAAGCTTAAAACGAATCACAACAAAAAATTAGTAATAAAAGACAAATACTTAGCTTCATTAACCAGTTAAGCCACTATAATACCAGTGAGCTACTTTTGCCAAAGTTCTGGCCAATATCATGCACAACCACCCTCTTTCTAATTTACTGTTTACCCGTCATATTTTTCTATGCTTATTCGCCACACTAATACTGGGTGCTTGCCAAACAATCGATCATAGAAAAACGTGGCCACCTGAATTGCCAGATCAAGCATTATTTATTCAAGGCTTTTTAGAAAAAAGGCAAGTCGCGTCAGCAAGCGATGCCCAGCTCAATTATCATTTAGGCTGGATCAAAAAATTCTATTTAGGCACCAGACTCTACCCTCACGGTTGGTTAAGCGCCAGCAATCAATACTTATCCAGCATGACGCAAAGTGAGCCAGAGCAAGAGGCGCTTCGCTTAAGATTGAGTGCATTGGGAGTCGCTATTGCCAACGAATGGGCACAAGACAACGACGTTCGGCTGATCACCAATACCAATATTGCCACATGGGCCAGCGCCATGCGTACTGCGGCGCAAAGGCATGAACACGAAATGTTCATCACTAAAGTAGAGCAAGACGTTCAACACCTGTTAGAAAAAACAATTACCGCAAAAGACATACAATACGAGCGCTACTTTGAAGAAGAAGTCTTTGACGATTTTTAAGCTGTAATACTACTGTTCAAGTTCATAGAGACAATGCTAAGCTAAAACAAAAAGACTTGATATGATAAAAAAGCTTATCTGCCCCCCCGCTATCTTGCTTCTTATTTATGGAAACGGCCTGAGTGCGGAAGAAAATATCAAACAACAACACTCTGGTGCTGATGACGTAAGTTCAAGTGCGCCCCTTAATGACACCACCAAAAGTGAAAAATACGGCTGCAAAATAAACTCAAGTTCGCCGGAACTTGTGGACAGAGTTCGCGCTTCAACCCACACCCGTTTATGCAATACCGCCGGTTGGCTTGATGGCTTATTCGGAGACCGGGAGCAGTTCAGGGGGCAGGATTTTCGCGGCAAAGTCGCCGTTGGCCTAAAACACGATGAAATTGACGGCTTTGACCCCCGGCTGCGAGTGCGCATTAAAGCCAAGCTCCCCAATGTCAGCAAACGCATGAATGCTTTTTTAGGCCGCGTTGAAGAAGACAGCTATGTGTCGAACACGGAAGTTAATGAAGACCGTTTAAATAATGTCGGCTTACGATCCACCAACGATGAAGACAGCGAATGGCTGGTTGGTTTGGGTTATAAAGCGCCCAGTGCCAACTCCAATGGCTGGGATTATTCTGTAGGCGCCAAATTAAGCAGCGGCTTTCGCCCTTATGTGAAAGCCACTCACCGTTATTACGACCAAATCAGCAACAACAGTTACTGGAAAACCAACCAAACTGTTTTTTGGCGTAGAGGCGAAGGCTTTGGTGTTAGTGGCAACATTGACTACACAAAGCTAATTGGTGACAACGACATAGTGGTTCTTCATGCCAGCGCCAAATACACGGAAGAAAAAGAGAAAGTGGAATGGTTTGCCGACACCCGCTGGCATCACTCATTAAGTAAAAAGCGCGGCATATCATCCAGTTTTTATCTACGAGGAGAAGCGGAAAGCGAGGTCGACATTCCAGAATATGGCGTCACGTTCACCTATATACGCCCACTATTGCGCGATTGGTTGTACCTTGAAACCGGTTTAGACTGGCGCTGGGAAAAACAAACCCGGGCTCAGACTTCTTATAAAAACGCCTTCACTTTTGGTGTTCAATTGGAAATGTTACTGGGCGATTATTATCGCCGTGGCAAAGGCTATTAAATTTTCACCGCTAAAAGCCGTATTCATCAAATAGATAACCGGCAGTTAAATAAAGCACTTTTGGTGAAATAAAAAACCGCTAACATAGACATTCATCTGAACAACCAGTTAACTCTTATTTAGTTAACCGAGATAAACGTTAGCCAAATGAGGTACAGAACATGAGCTTTCACCCTCCTCAAAGAACTCTAATGGGCCCAGGCCCCTCTGACATAAACCCCAGAGTAAGCCAAGCATTAGCACGCCCCACCATAGGCCACCTTGATCCGGCATTCATTGGCTTAATGGATGAAACCAAAACACTGCTGCAATATGCGTTTCGCACTAAAAATGAACTGACACTGCCACTCTCAGCACCCGGTTCTGCTGGCATGGAAGCGTGTTTTGTCAATTTGATTGAGCCGAAAGATACGGTCATTGTGTGTGCCAATGGTGTGTTTGGCTTGCGCATGAAAGAAAACGTGGAACGTATTGGCGCCACCGCGGTCATGGTTCACGACGACTGGGGCAACTCCATAAGCTTAGAAAAAGTAAGTGATGCCATCAAACAACACCCTGATGCAAAAGCATTGGCATTAGTGCATGCAGAAACCTCAACCGGAGTGAAAAGCGATGTTGCAGGCTTGTGCTCTTTAGCCAAAGAAAATGGCCTACTCACCATTGTGGACACAGTCACCGGTCTAGGTGGAATAGAAGTGAGCGTGGATGAATGGGGGGCAGATGCCGTGTACAGCGGAACGCAAAAGTGCCTGTCATGCGTACCCGGTATTTCACCGCTTACCTTTAGTCCACAAGCACAGGAAGTAATCAGTAATCGCAAAACCCCGGTTCAAAGTTGGTTCTTAGACATGAATTTAATCATGGGGTACTGGGGCCAAGGTACACAACGCTCTTACCACCACACAGCTCCAGTCAATGCCATTTATGCTCTGCACGAATCGCTGACTATTTTAAAAGAGGAAGGTTTGGAAAATAGTTGGGCGCGCCATCAGCATAACCACAACGCTCTCAGAGCTGGCTTGCAATCAATGGGGCTTAATTTGGTGGTCGACGAGCAAGATCGCCTGCCACAGCTTAACGCGGTTGCCATTCCGCAAGGTATTGATGAAGCAGCACTAAGAAAACAACTACTGAACGATTACCATCTAGAGATTGGCGCAGGGTTAGGCGAATTAGCCGGTAAGGTATGGCGCATTGGCCTGATGGGCTACAGCTCTAGGCCGGAAAACGTCAGGCTGTGTTTAAGCGCTCTAGAAGCGGGGTTACTCGCTCAAAACGTTAAACTTGACACAGGCGAAGCGATTAAAGCGGCCAATGGGGTTTATAACCAAGGCTAGTGTTTTTTAAGCGCAGTACGTTCACTCAAAAAAAAGCCCCTAACCTTTTGCAGGTTAGGGGCTTTTTACTAAACGGTCTGTTTTTTAGTGCTTTGTTAGCGCTAGGCTATCTATATCAACTAAAAAACCATGGCTATCTAACCAAGCAAATGCTCAATAGCCGCGCGCTCTTGACGCAATTCATCTTCCGTTGCATCCATACGAGAACGGCTGAATTCTGAAATTTCCAAACCTTGAACAATTTCATACTTGCCGTCTTTGCACGTTACTGGGTATGAGTACATGATGCCCGGCTCAATATCGTAGCTGCCATCACTTGGAATCGCCATGCTCACCCAATCGCCTTCAGCAGTACCTAATGCCCATGTTTTCATGTGGTCAATAGCGGCTGCAGCCGCTGATGCCGCACTTGAAGCACCACGAGCCTTAATGATGGCCGCACCACGTTCTTGAACAGTAGGAATGAAATCAGCTTCTAACCACGCTTGATCAACCAAGTCTGATGCCGCTTTACCGTTTACGGTGGCATTAGAGATATCTGGGTATTGTGTATTTGAGTGATTACCCCAAATAGTCATACGCTCGATTTGAGTCGTATGCGAATCGGTTTTTTCAGCCAACTGACTTAACGCACGGTTATGGTCTAAACGCGTCATGGCGGTAAACTGGCCAGCATCAATATCAGGCGCATTGGCTGATGCAATTAATGCGTTTGTGTTCGCAGGGTTACCCACCACCAACACTTTAATATCACGGCTAGCAACTTTGTTCATTGCTTTACCTTGCACTGAGAATATAGCGGCATTGGCTTCAAGCAAGTCTTTACGCTCCATGCCAGGGCCACGTGGGCGAGCACCCACAAGCAATGCATAGTCGGTATCTTTAAAAGCCACTTCAGGGTCATCAGAAATGATCACGTCTGACAATAATGGAAATGCACAATCATTCAATTCCATCACCACCCCTTCAAGGGCTCCAATTGCTGGAGTGATTTCCAATAATTGCAAAATAACGGGTTGATCTTGTCCAAGCATAGCGCCTGAAGCAATACGAAATAATAGTGCATAGCTGATTTGGCCAGCTGCACCAGTAACGGTGACGCGAACGGGTTGTTTCATGTTATTTCCTCTCGTGGAATCGTGCTTTGAAAAAACTGCGGGGAGTGTACTAAAAATGAAGGGAGGTGGCTATAAAGCTTTGCACTTTCATGAGAATAATTCTCATCTATTTTTTATTTTCTGAACGATTAAATAATTGATAAATATAGAATAACTTACTATTATGAAAATGTAACAAAATGATAATTAATTATATACTCAGATGGGGGAAACAATGATTTATTCATTGCATTGGGTTTTAATGTCTAATTTAGGTAACAAACTAAGTTTAAGAAAGAATTCAAAAAAGAGTTTAAAAAACACTAAGATATCTCAAAAAAGATTCAAAATAACAGCGCGTAACCACCAACACTCTGCCAGTCAATGTATTAGCTGCCTAACCAAGCACTAGCACAGTAAAAGATAACCGTAAGAGTCGTTAGGAATGAAAAATTCGCTTTTCAGCACATTAATTTACCGAATCATTGGCAAACCCGATCGTTGGCATGAGGATTACCTTGATGTCATGCATCAAATTCTGGATGAAACAGATTGCTTTGACGACCCAGATAATTTCTCCGAGCTTGAAGTCGGCGAACAAATTCTAAGTCGGATAAAAGGCACCAATAATGCGCTTGAAGCCTTCAGCACATTGCTGGATGAAAGCCGCTTCAAAATGATCATTTTAGACGGCTCGCTAACCCCCGTTTACCACAATCAAAATGCGAACGGACTGGCTCAAGATATACTCACGCTCAACCCCAAAACACGAGAGCAGCAACTCACGCCATTACTGTGCAACTTAGTTAAAGAAGCCATAGAAAGCTTGTGCCCCGATAATCAAAACCACTTAATTTCATTAAAAGCGTTTGACTCTGAAGGTTCACAGATTTACTTCCGCTCTATCAATAACCAGAACACCCAAATAGACAACCAATCTAAATTCCATTTATTGTTAGTGCTTGACCGTGGGCGTCAGCAAGATCTATTAAACAGTGAATTTGTGACTCAACACCATTTGACCGAAAAAGAACAAAATGTGTTGTTGCAACTCATTCATGGCCACAATATTAAAGAAACCGCGAGCGACCTTTTTGTTTCAGAAAACACGGTAAAAAGCCATCTGAAATCGATTTTCAGAAAAACCAAAACCAAATCACAAGCGGATGTGATTCGACTGGCATTAACCCACGAAGCACAGGTTTTAGATTCATACTTTGACCCAATGTCAGGTCTAGCTTCTTCATTTAAAAACGAAGCAGAAGACAAGGATCAATTTGTCACCCTACGCAGCGGAACAAAAGTGGCGTATCGAACTTATGGCCCGGAAAATGGCAGGCCCATTATCGTCAGCCATAACGGTTGGGGCTGTCGGGTTATGATTCCTCGTAGTTTTGAAACGGTATTAGAACAGAAACAGATTCGTCTTATTATCCCCGATCGCCCCGGCATTGGGTTGACACCACTGACCGTTGACCGCCCTCAAACCTGGGGAAAAAAGCTGGTTGAATTTGTCGATCACTTAGACCTCCAAAGTTATGAAATACTCGGTGCCGTCAATGGCTCGGTGTTCGCTCTGCTGCACGCACTCGAAGCCGGTGAGCGACTCAAAAAAATACATTTAGCGTGCCCTATTTTCATTAATACCCGTGCCGACTCTGATCTACTGCAAGGTATTTACACTCCGTCAGTACGCTTGGTAAGAGCTTCTAAGCGCTTTGCTAAAGAGATTTATGAGCTGTGGCTTAAGAGCATTACAATGAACTTAGGCAAGCATTACCAAAGCATGATCGATAACAGCTTAAGTGACAAAGAAAAGCAAAAATTCATCGACGATGAAAACTATGAAGAAGTTATGCAGCTAATGATCGAAAGCTTTAAAGAAGCGGCCTTTCGCAATCTTGGTGGCATTTCCAGAGAAATGGTTTTTTGTTTGTCGCCTCGAAAAGTGGATTTAAGCAAAATCACCGTCCCCGTAGAAATATGGTGGGGCAGCGAAGACAACCGAATTTCACAAAAAGGCGCAGAAAACCTAGCCAGTCAAATGCCTAATGCCAATCTGCACATCAGAGAAGGCTATAGCGAGCATATTTTCTTTTCATTGTTTGAGGAAATTTTGCAATAGCGAGTGCTTGCCATAGGCAAGCACTGTAAACAGTGCCGGGCTCCTTATTTTTTTCTTCGTACAGACAATACGTTGGGCAATTGATCTAGCTTTGCCAGCAATTTGCTCATGGCTTCAATGCCAACCACTTCCACTAATGACTCCATTTGTACGGTCAAATCTTTAGGGTCGGTACGGGTTCGCATCTCCAACACATTCACTTTTTCATCCGCCATAACGGTGGAAACATCACGCAACAAACCCTTGCGGTCAAACGCATGAATCAGCACCGTCATTGGGTAGGTGCGCTCGTCAGCCTGCCCCCAATTCACTTCCACCACTCGTTCACTGGCGGTATTTTGCTGATACAAAATATTCGGGCACTGACGACGATGAATGGTAATGCCGGTGCCACGAGTCACAAAGCCCAATACTCGATCACCAGGAACCGGCTGACAACATTTAGCAAGACTTGTCATTAGGTCGCCCACGCCCAATATCGTCAAATCGGCCGGTTTATTATTGTCATCGGCTTTTCGGTTTGATTTTGGGTTACGAAAGCTGACTTCTAGTGAGTCTTCATCACTCTCTTGCTTAGGGTCTACAATACGTTGCGCAACCATCGTGGCGCGCCCAGGTTTAATGGAACCGTCCACAATTTTAAAAAACATTTCATCGGCATCTTCAGCCCCGAGCTGCTTAGCCAACTGCTCTAAATTCACCTGCCCCACATTCATGCGTTCAAGTTCACGCTCTAATGTCTGGCGTCCATGACTGATGGTTTCTTCTCGATTTTCATGGCGAAACCAGTGCTGAATTCTGGCGCGAGCACGCCGGCTTTTCACATAGCCTTTGTGGGGGTCAAGCCAATCTAAACTCGGGCCACCATTTTTAATGGTATGAATATCAACCTGCTCTCCGGTTTTAAGGGTCTGAGTAAGAGGCACCATTTTTCCATTGACTTTCGCCCCTCTACAACGATGGCCTATTTCCGTGTGAATGCCATAGGCAAAATCAATGGGCGTGCTGCCCGCAGCCAAATCAACCACCTTACCTTTAGGGCTGAACACATAAACCCGGTCTTCAAATACCTCATCTTTAACCCGGTCAACAAATTCGTTGGCATCCGCCACCTCGTCTTTCCATTCGAGCAACTGCCGCAGCCACAGTATTTTATTATTTACCGCGGCATCGTTATCCGTCCTGCCCTCTTTGTAGCGCCAGTGCGCGGCAATGCCCAGCTCATTGTATTCGTGCATTTCATGGGTACGAATTTGCACTTC
>CALINO010000046.1 GCA_938045295.1 uncultured Arenicella sp. | reverse complement strand
CTGTTGCATGCCAACCATAGATACGCAGTGCGCAAAGCTTGTTTAGTAGATAAAAATAACAGTAATTACGACTACAGTAATTACAACTACCACGCAATATTCCAAAGCCGAGGAACCTAACCATGGGCAAGCCTGTTGAAGAACTCAACGCTGTTACTCAACCCATCACCATTGCAGCAGCAAAAGGCGGTGAAAAAAAGCTGAAGCAAATGGGGCTTCAGTCAACATCGGAAGACATTTGGGACAAAAAATACAGATTAAAGGACAAGGCAGGCAAAGCGGTAGATCAAAATACTAACGACACCTTTGAGCGCGTTGCGTCGGCGTTAGCCGGGGTTGAAATCAGTGATGAGTTGCGTGAGCACTGGTATGAGCGTTTTGTGTGGGCCTTAGAAAACGGTGCTTTACCTGCGGGTCGTATTATTTCTAACGCGGGTGCGCAAGCTTATAAGCCGGCCACTTCAACCATTAATTGCACTGTGTCGGGCACCATTACCGACTCAATGGACGACATTCTAAATAAGAACCACGAAGCCGGCATGACCTTAAAAGCCGGTTGCGGTATTGGTTATGAGTTCTCAACATTGCGCCCGAAAGGCGCGTATGTGTCGGGCGCGGGTGCGTACACCTCTGGCCCACTGTCGTTCATGGATATCTTCGACAAAATGTGTTTTACCGTGTCGTCTGCGGGTGGTCGCCGTGGTGCGCAAATGGCCACCTTTGATGTGAGCCACCCAGACGTGGAAGAGTTTATTCGCGCTAAGCGTGAAGACGGCCGCTTGCGTCAATTTAACTTGTCGTTGTTGATTACGGCTGAATTTATTGAAGCGGTAAAGAACGATGCCGAGTGGAAACTCTCGTTCCCTATTACCGAAAAAGAAGCCAAAGAAGACGGCATTGACGTTTACAGCTCGTCTGAAATTATTTGGCGTCGTTACCCTGCCGACAATGGTTATGTGAAAAATGAGCAAGGCTTGACCGCATGCAAAATCTACAAAACGATTCCAGCCAATCGTCTGTGGAACATGATCATGACCTCAACCTACGACTTTGCCGAGCCGGGTTTCATTTTAATTGACGAAGTTAACAACAAAAACAACAACTGGTTTGTGGAAAACATTCGTGCCACTAACCCTTGTGGTGAGCAACCATTGCCGCCGTACGGTAGCTGCTTGTTGGGCTCAGTGAACTTAACCAAATTCGTCTTAGACCCATTCAGCGAAGACGCTCGTTTTGATTGGGACAAATACCGTGAAGTGGTGGCAGTGTTCACCCGCATGTTAGACAACGTGGTTGAAATTAATGGCTTGCCGCTAGACGGCCAGCGTAAAGAAATTGAATATAAGCGTCGCCACGGCATGGGCTTTTTAGGGCTGGGCTCTACCGCCACCATGTTAGGCATGACCTACGGCGACGACGCCTCGGTTGAATTTACCGAAAGCATTGCCCGTGAAATGGCCATGGCGGGTTGGAGCCAAGCCTTAGAGCTGGCTAAAGAAAAAGGCGCGGCACCAATCATGCAAGAAACCTTCACGGTGACCGAAGAAATGCTAACCATGCGACCAGAAATGGCCGACGATGGTTACGTTGTTGGTGACTCAGTCAGTGGTGCTGAACTGCACGCCAAATACAGCCGCTACATGCAGCAAATTGGTGACATTGACCCTGAGCTGATTGAAGAGTTGTCTAAAGTGGGCGCACGTTTTTCTCACCACAGCTCCATTGCCCCTACCGGCACCATTTCGTTGTCTATGGCGAATAACGCCAGTAACGGCATTGAGCCAAGCTTTGCGCACCATTATTCACGTAATGTGATTCGTGAAGGGCGCAAAACCAAAGAAAAGGTAGACGTGTTTTCTTACGAGTTATTGGCGTATCGTGAAGTGGTAAATGCCAATGCCATGCCGTTTTCAGAAAACCCAGACGAGAAATTGCCAGCTAACTTTGTGACGTCAGACACCATCACGCCAAAGCAGCACGTAGACATTCAAGCGGCGGCGCAAAAATGGGTGGACTCAAGCATTTCAAAAACCGCTAACGTGCCTACCGATTACCCGTACGAAGACTTTAAAGACATCTACATGTACGCGTATGAAAAAGGTTTAAAAGGTTGCACCACGTTCCGCTTCAACCCAGAAGCGTTCCAAGGCGTGCTGGTAAAAGAAGATGACCTTGAGAACACAATTTATCAGTTCACCTTAGACGATGGCACCACCATGGAACTCAAAGGCAACGAAGAAGTTGAGTACGATGGCGAAACGCACACCGCGGCTAATTTGTTTGATGCGCTTAAAGAAGGGTATTACGGCAAATTCTGATTTACGATGATCTTTTTGTCCGCATGCGTTGTTGCTGATGTGCTCAAGCCGGTCACATACTTCAGTATGCTCCCAGCTCTGCGCGCATCAGCGCCTAGCCTGCGAACAAAAATCTCGACCGTAAGATCACATTTTTATCAAAACGTACTCGTTGATATAAAAACAGAAAGTAAGAAATTATTAGCAGTGTTCCTACCCAACAGCCCACTGCACCCAAGAGGAAACCAACATGGTTAAAAAAATACAAAGCAAAATTACCGGCTTTAAAGTAAAAACCGACGAAGCCGAGCAGCAAGAAATGCGCGTTGCCACTCCTGAAGAAAGTGAAGCGCAACAAAAGAAAGCCGAAGTCGTACGCATGCACGAATCAGTGCAACGCCCAGACATGTTGGTGGGGTCTACCTACAAAGTAAAAACCCCGATGACTGAACACGCAATGTATATCACCATTAATGACATTATTCTAAACGAAGGCACTGAGCACGAAGCACGCCGCCCGTTTGAAGTGTTCATTAACTCCAAAAACATGGACAACTTTCAGTGGGTAGTTGCACTCACGCGTCTTATTTCAGCCGTGTTCCGCAAAGGCGGTGACACCACCTTTATGGTGGAAGAACTCAAAGCCGTATTCGACCCCAAAGGCGGCTACTTTAAGCCCGGTGGCGTATTCATGCCATCCATCGTGGCTGAAATTGGCCACGCCATTGAGCGCCACATGCAAATGATCGGCATGATCAAAGCCGACGGCTTAGATGAACATCAAAAAGAGTTTTTAGCTAAAAAACGCGCCGAAATAGAAGCCGCTCAAGGCGGCGCTGCAAGCAGTGAAAACACTGGTGACTTCCCAGAAACCGCCAGTGTGTGTGCTAAGTGCAGCACCAAAGCAGTAGTGTTGATGGATGGGTGTATGACGTGTCTTAACTGCGGCGATTCTAAGTGCGGCTAATGACGCTGCGCTAAATCGTTTGATCTTGTGTTGGGTTGATTTTTACTTTTCGTTACGTGCAATAGCACGCGCCTCAAAGTAAAAATCAATCCGCCTTGTCTGAAAAGGTTTTTCTTGGTCAAATAAAGTCTAAAATTGCTCGAATAGTGGGTGCTGAGATTAGCTGCGCACTTGAGTCGTTTCCCTTAAATAAAAAATCCCCTGCTTTATCAAAAGGATTTTGCTTGATAAAGCGGCCTAAGTAGGCCTACTAAAAATTAATAATAGTGCGCACCGATTTGCGCAGCCTAACTGTGTGTCTTCCAGAATATGATTAAAAAAATATTAGTACTTTGGGTTTTGTTTTTCATAACTTCATCATGCGCTAAACCAGTTGCCCCCGTTTGGCATATGATTAATTGCAACACTACATCTCAAGGGGATTGTCATCTTTTGGAGGATAACTCTGTCTACACCATGATTGATGCTGGCGAGTCCCGAATAGCTGAAAAGAAACTACTTCCTTATTTGGCTGCCAGAGGTATTGATACAATAGAACATTTTTTTATTTCACACCCGCATACCGATCATTATAGCGGTCTTGCTCCTATGTTAAGTGCAGGTGTTAAAGTTAATAATATTTATTACAATGCACCGCCGGAAGATGTATCAGATTTCAATTATAAGCCGGATGATTTTTATACGCTTCTAGACTCTTACAAGGAAAAAGGGGCAGTTTTGCATAATATTGCTGCTGGGTTTCATATAGAGTTTAAAAACTCAAAAATTTATGTGCTAGAAGCAAAAAAAGAGCGTCAAGGAGATGTTAACGATTATTCTTTGATTATGGCTTGGGATGCTGGTGGTTATCGAACGTTGTTTACCGGTGATCTTAATAAAAAACTTGGTGCCGAACTTGCCAAGAAAACCGAATATAGAGCCGATATTCTGAAGGTGCCTCATCATGGTGTTACTGGAATTGCATCTAATGAATTTTTTGATAATGTTCACCCGAGCCTGATAATGGTTCCTGCGCATGAACAACTTTGGTATCACCCTCGGGGTGCGCAAGTAAGAAACTGGGCAATAAAAAATTGGCAAGAAAGAAAAGTTCACGTTTGTAATAATGGCTTTAATGGCCATATAAAAATAGCATTTTATAAAACTTATATTGATTTAAAACCAGAGATTCCAAATACAACATGCCCTGAAACTCAATGGTATTTAGAACCCATTGATAAGGGAAATCTATATAGAGAGGCTTCCTTTTTTGGTTCTAATTTAATAAATTTTTTACTAGGCGATTAGATTTTCATGTTAAATGCTTTTTATGCACGAGGTTATCGCTATTAAAATTTAACCAGAAATTTGCTTGAGCTGGGTTCTATTGCCATACTTTCGTCTAGAAGAAGTAATTCTGTCAATTATTTATGATGAAAATGAATGGTTTGTCACTTTACGGTTTGTTGTGTTGGTTTCTATGCATTAAAGCCGTAGCGCAAGTCAATTTTGCTGATGAAAAAGACGTGGCTAATGACTCGGTTAGTGGCGTGAGTTCGCTAGTGGTGGGTGATTTAAACGGTAATGGCCGCGGTGATGTGGTGGTCATTGAAGGGGGTAGGCACGCAGGTGGCCGAATGACCTTTGCTTGGTTTGCAGCTCCATCTTCTATTCAAGGGGCGTGGGCTCGGCATGAGTTTGGTAATGACTCTCAGCTTCGATCATTTTTAGGTTCCGCCAAGTTAGCTGACATGGATGGTGACGGTGATTTAGATTTGGTGGTGAGTTCAGACAATCATTCCGGTGGTTCTAAGCAAGCCGATATTTACGTGTATGAAAACCCGGGGGCGGGAGCGGTGACTGGGTCTTGGAATTTTCATCGAGTTACACCAACCACATTAGAATTGCACCATATCAACGACATGGAAATTGACGACATGGACGGTGACGGTAACAACGACATTGTGGTGCGCAGCTTATCGCCGAATCAAGTGCATGTGTTTTTTCAAAACAGCATTGCTTCTTACGCGCACAAAATCATTGATACTAATATCTCAGCGTCAGAAGGGCTGAGTGTTGGGCAGTTAGACAGTGATGGCTTGCCTGATATTACATTTACCGGGCATTGGTTGAAGTCGCCGAATAACCCGCGCACGCAAAACTACATCTTGCTGAATATAGACTCAAACTACAAAGACGAAAATCAAAACACCAAAGAGGCGGTGGGTGATATTGATGGCGACGGTTTGAATGACGTGATTATTGCGCCAGCGGAAGCGTTTAGAGGCGGTGGTAATGCAAGCTTAGCGTGGTATAAAAACCCAGGAACAACCAGTGCCGATGACTGGCAAAAGAACACGATAGTGGCGTTAACCAATAATACTCACACTGTTAAGTTGGGCGACCTGGATAATGACGGTGACTTAGACGTGGTGACGGGAATACCATGGTCTAACTCCGTTTCTAGCCGGTCAGTAAGGGCGTATTACAATAATGGTTCAGGTGTGTTTAGCGCGGCGCAGATAGTTGAAGACGGTAAAGGCTTGTATTCTGGCGTTGTTTACGACATTGAAGGCGATGGCGACTTAGACATTATTGGGCAAAATGTGTACGCAAATTCCTCTAAGCCTTACGTGTATGAAAACTTACTTGACCCGGTAACGCAGCCTCCAACTCCCCCCGTAACACCCTCTGGTGAGTTTAACTTAGTGCCGCTAATGATGCTGTTATTGGATGAGTAGTTTATTGGTCAGCGCTTAGATGCTTAGATGCTTAGGTGCAGGCTAAATCAACCACAACTCTGGTGTAAAAAAGACTACACTCTGGCTCATGCCCGTAACATGATTAAGGGCATGAGCAAGTTAATTAAAAGCTAAAAGAAATGAACGTGTTTACAGGTAAGTTTATATGAAACGCATTGCTGTTTTTGTTGATGTGCAAAACATCTATTACACCACCAAGCAAGCGTTTGGTCGTTCGTTTGATTACCGAAAATTTTGGCAAGACTTGGAGTTCATGGGCGATATTGTGTTGGCAAATGCTTATGCCATTGAGAGCGGTAACGCAGGCCAACAAAAATTTCAGTCTGCACTGAGATCGATTGGTTTTGAAGTAAAGTTAAAGCCTTACATTCAACGCCGTGATGGCTCCGCCAAAGGTGATTGGGATGTGGGCATTACCTTGGATGTGGTTGATGCCGCAGCGTCGGTTGACGTGGTGGTATTGCTCTCAGGGGATGGTGATTTTAGTTTGTTGCTCGATAAAATTCGTCACGACCACTCAGTCAAGACCCATGTCTACGGCGTAAAGCCATTGACTGCTCGAGGCTTGATTGAAAGCGCAGACCGCTTTACTTCGATAGACACCCAGTTTTTGCAATAAAAAACTGCGTCATCGCTCATGAAAAAAGCTCAGTAAGAGTGGCTTTTCCGGCGCTGGTAATGCCTGTGTCGACGAGATGTTGTTGGTGCAGTTCATCTGTTTTTTCGTCGACAGTTTATATGCTATATTGAAATGTATGGACTTGTTTAATTGCTAATTTAATACTTAATAGCGAATAAAACTTAGCAGAAGGAATTGATTTAAAACCAACCCTAGGTTGCCCATATTTTGGATTTTCACAAACGAAATATTAGATATTTTCTTCGCTATTTTAACTTATAGAAGCTTTTTACCCCGTTAATGATAGGGCTTATAAAATGAGAGTAAACTTTCTCAATGTTTTGTTTTTATTGTCTTTTTTGATGATTTCTAATGCTTATGCTAATGACTCTTTCGATACTGCGGACTCGATCAGTGTTGGTGCGATAGTTGAGGCGAGTATTGGTACACAAGGGGATGTTGATTTTTATCAGTTTGCTGTATCAAGTACCTCTACATTTTACTTTTTCTCTAGAGGTGTAACGACAAATGTTCGAGGGCAGCTATTTAATGCTAACCAACAAAGCATTGAGTCAGATTCAAACGACGGAGAGGGCGATAACTTTAGAATCGTAGAGGTTTTGTCTCCAGGCACCTATTTTCTTATGGTTTCTGGTGAAAGTTCGTTCAGCACTGTTGGTGATTACGCTATACATATTGAGGGCCCAGGTCAGGCAACGTTAACTGATGGCGATGGTTTCTCTCCGTGGTCTGCATCAAATGCTAATATAGGGCAAACTGAAGATAGCGAAATAGACCAGGTTGGCGATATAGATTATTTTCAATTTACGGTAGAAAGTACGGCAACATATTATTTGTTCTCTAGTGGTATTACAGATGTAAGAGGGCGGCTTTTAAATGCTAATTTACAAAGCCTTGAATCAGACTCAAGCGATGGGGAAGGCGATAACTTTAGAATTGTAGAAATATTGTCCCCAGGAATTTATTATCTAGAGGTTTCTGGTGAAAGATCATTTAGTACTTTTGGTGATTATGTTGTGCATATTGAGGGTCCAGGTCAGGCAACGGTAACTGACAACGATGGTTTCTCTCCGTGGTCTGCATCGAATATTAATGTGGGTCAGATTACTAATAGTGTAATTGATCAGGTTGGAGATATAGACTATTTTCAATTTACGGTAGAAAGTACGGCAACATATTATTTGTTCTCTAGTGGTA
This sequence comes from uncultured Arenicella sp., assembly GCA_938045295.1. GTDB lineage: Bacteria > Pseudomonadota > Gammaproteobacteria > Arenicellales > Arenicellaceae > Arenicella. The sequence goes on along the minus strand of CALINO010000046.1, from coordinate 15,475 downwards.
TTACAGATGTAAGAGGGCGGCTTTTAAATGCTAATTTACAAAGCCTTGAATCAGACTCAAGTGATGGTGAAGGCGATAACTTTAGAATTGTAGAGATTTTGTCCCCAGGAATTTATTATCTAGAGGTTTCTGGTGAAAGGTCATTTGCTACTGTTGGCAGTTATGCTGTTCATATTGAGGGTCCAGGTCAGGCAACAGAAACTGACGACGATGGTTTCTCTCCGTGGTCTGCATCGAAGATCAATGTGGGGCAAATTGATAATAGCGCGTTAGAGCTGGCTGGCGACATAGATTATTTTGAATTTACTGTTCAGGATACCGCTAGGTATGCGATATTTTCTAGAGGTATTACGAATACTGTCGCTGCTTTATTCAATGATAATCTACAGAGGCTTCAATCTGATTCTAATGACGGAGAAGGGGGGAATTTTAGAATCATACAGATCTTGTCTCCAGGGACCTATTATCTAGCAGTTTCTGGTGAAAGTTCATTTAGTACGATTGGAGGCTATGCCGTTCACATAGAAGGGCCAAGAAAAGGCACAGTCTCAGATAGACATGGCTTTAGTCCTTGGTCGGCTTTCCCAGTTCCGGTGCCGAGTAATAGAAATGGAGAGTTGGAGTTAACGGGAGATATCGATTATTTTGCATTTCAAGTGAACGATACTGGAGTCGTGCAGATTTTCACTGACGGTATTACGGATACTTTCGGAGTCTTGTATGATGCAGATTTTAACTCTATTGAGAGTGACTCAAATGGTGGAGAGGGAGGTAATTTTCGCATTGAAAGAACGCTATCTCCAGGCACCTACCACATCGCAATATCCGGTCAGAGCAGTTTTAGCACACTTGGACCCTACGTAGTCAGTATAAGAGGGGGAGCGGCTGAACCTCCTGTTATCGGTCCGATACCAGCACCTAGGCCTGAACCGATAGATGTCGTCATAACTCCTATTATTCAGTTATTGTTACTCGAATAAAAAGTAAGAGGGAGGCAGAGTTTAACAACTCGAAATAGGGGGGCACATTTCTAATGTTTTTACTATGCAGGAAAATCAGTGTTGTAACTTACTTAGAATTGTTAAACGTTTAATTTGACATGCTAATTATATAAGGCATCGCCTTTAGTGTGTGCATGAATTTATCACAGGCAATTAATAGAAATCGTGCTGTAATTCCCCACCGAAAATTAATCGGTTGAATTCACATTAGTTTAAAGCAGAATGTTTTTTAACTCGAGCGGGAAACTTTTCCGGTAGGGCTAAAGCTGAGGTGGCTTCTGCGTTTATCCTTCAAGCTTGCCTGAGAGTAGCCTGTGTGTGCGCTTGTTCAATTAACTCTTTAGGGTTTGTGAACGCCAGATCTTGCGCTTCGGCAACGGCTTGGTAGGTTAATTTTCCGGCGTGCAGATTAAGGCCATTGAGCAAATGAGGGTCTTGGCGCATGGCTTTTTGCCAGCCGTGATTGGCCAGTTTGATGGCGAAAGGCAATGTGGCATTGTTCAGTGCGTAGGTGGAGGTTTGTGGTACGGCACCCGGCATATTGGCCACGCAGTAGTGCACCACATTATCCACAATGAACGTGGGGTCTTGGTGGGTGGTGGCCTTTGACGTTTCAAAACAGCCGCCTTGGTCTATGGCCACATCCACCACCACTGAGCCGGTTTTCATGGTTTTGATGGTCTCGTGGGTCACAAGTTTAGGGGCGCTGGCGCCAGGGATTAATACCGCGCCAATGAGTAAATCGGCTTCTCTGGCGTGTTTTTCCAGCGCTTCGGCGGTGGAGTAAACGCACGTTGCACGCCCTTGATACAGGGCATCAAGCTCTCTTAGTTTAGGTACGCTACGATCAAGAATGGTCACTTGCGCGCCCATGCCAATGGCAATTTGTGCGGCGTTTTGCCCCACCACGCCGCCGCCAATAATAAGCACTTTCGCCGGTTCGGTACCCGGCACGCCGCCAAGCAATACACCAGAGCCCCCTTGCGCTCGCTCTAGGCAGTGTGCGCCGGCTTGCACGGCTAAGCGGCCAGCCACTTCACTCATGGGGGCAAGCAGTGGAAGAGAGTTGTTGGTGCCAGTAATGGTTTCGTAGGCCACGGCGGTAACACCAGACTCGAGCAGTAATTGCGTTTGCAGAGGGTCGGGTGCTAAGTGTAAATATGTGAACAGCAATTGGCCTTGGCTCAGTTGCTTGCACTCATCGGCTTGAGGTTCTTTCACCTTCACGATCATGTCGTTTTCAGCAAAAATGGCGTCATTAGATTTAGCAATGCTTGCGCCCACAGAAGTATAAGCGTCATCGCTAAGCCCAATTCCGGCGGCGGCGCCGGTGGTGATGGACACTTCGTGCCCGTGGCTTATAAGCTCCTTAGCACTTGCTGGGCTTAAGCCAACACGGTATTCGTGATTTTTTATTTCTTTTGCAACGCCTATTTTCATGTCGTTTTCCTTTTCTCTTTTACTGCTGATTTGTGCTGTTAACTTTTCGGTTTATTTGCAACGCCTCAGTTTGAGTGCTTGTTAACAGTAATGGTATCGATCTGTAGGCAAGTTATTAAGTTTGATTTTTATTTATTTTTTGCTTTTACAATAAAATGTAATTAATTTATTTTGTATTGTGGTTATATTTTCTGTTTTTGATTTATTTGATGATAAATAGTGCTGGAGGTGCGTGTGCGTAAATTGGACTATGATGATTCATACCGTTTGGATAAATACGATCGGCATATTTTGCGAGTGTTGCAAAATGATGGCCGTATTTCCTACACCGAATTAGGTAAACAGGTTGGTTTAACCACCACGCCTTGCATAGAGCGGGTGAAGAAATTAGAACGCGCGGGCTACATTAAAGGCTATTCGGCGCATTTGAATGCCAAGCAGCTTGATGCGGGTTTAGTGGTGTTTGTGCAAGTCAGCCTAGACCGGTCGAGTAAGCAGTCTTTTCAGAGCTTTCGAGCCTCAATAGAAAAGCTGGAGCCCGTTCAGGAGTGTTATTTAGTGACTGGCAGCTTCGACTTTTTGGTAAAAGCCAGAATCAAGGATATGCACGCTTACCGACATTTTTTGGAAGAAGAGCTGTTGGCCGTTCCTGGGGTAAGCGACTCTACCAGTATTGCGGTAATGGAAACCGTAAAAGAGACTTTGGCTATCCCCATAAGCTGAGGCTAAGGAGGTACTTTTTTCGCTCAACTGTTCAATAATGGTGCAAATAAATCTCACTTGCACTATTATTGTGCGCTTGCTTTTCGGGCTGTGCGCTTATGATGCACGTTAAGTGCACATTACCCCCGTTGTTTGCTGAAAATTGTTGGCACAAAGTTTGCTAGTAATTAAATGCTTAATGCTATGCGCACAGTGTTAGGCGGCGGCCAACGGCATTTTCTGGTTTATATGTTGAGTGCTTTATTGCTCAGCATTGGCGGAAAATGGTTGAGGCTACTTTATATTAAAGCGGCGTTGCAGATGTTAAAACGTTAAGCATTTGTGCCCGCTTAAATACAGCCGATTGATCGGTTAGGCAGTATTTTCTGTCGATGAACATGGCCTTGAGTTTTTTAACTCATGGGCTTACAAAAATAAACCATTGATATTGAGGTATAAAAATGTCAGTTAAAGACGTTTTAAAGCAGATTAAAGACGAAGACGTAAAATACGTTGATTTTCGTTTTACTGACACTCGCGGTAAAGAACAGCACGTGACTGTTCCAACCAGTGTTGTAGACGAAGACACCTTCAAAGAAGGTAAAATGTTCGACGGTTCTTCTGTAGCGGGTTGGAAAGGTATTAATGAATCAGACATGATTTTAATGCCGGAATCAGATTCAGCGGTTATTGATCCATTTTTCCAAGACAAAACATTGAACATTCGTTGTGACATTGTTGAGCCATCAGACATGCAAGGCTATGAGCGTGACCCACGTTCAATCGCTAAGCGTGCTGAAGCGTACTTAAAAGAAACGGGCATTGGTGACACAGCTTACTTTGGTCCAGAGAACGAATTTTTCGTATTTGACGACGTTCGTTTTGCTAATGAGCCACGTGGTTCATTCTACGAAGTTGATTCAAAAGAAGCGTACTGGAACTCAGAGAAGCCTTACGAAGAAGGCAACATGGCTCACCGCCCTGGTTTGAAAGGCGGCTACTTCCCAGTACCACCGGTTGATTCATTGCATGACTTACGTGCGGCTATGTGCCAAGCGTCAGAAGCAATGGGTTGCCCAACAGAAGTGCATCACCACGAAGTTGCTACCGGTGGCCAATGTGAAATTGGTACTATTTTCAACACCTTAGTACGTAAAGCTGACGAAGTGCAAATTTTCAAATATGCGGTTCACAACACAGCTCACATGTACGGCAAAACTGCCACTTTCATGCCTAAGCCAATTGTTGGTGACAATGGTTCTGGTATGCACGTTCACCAATCTATCTTCAAAGACGGCGAAAACACATTCGCTGGCGACGGGTACGGTGGTTTGAGCGAAACAGCCTTGCATTACATTGGCGGTATCTTCAAGCACGCAAAAGCAATCAATGCATTCGCTAACGCGTCAACCAACTCATACAAGCGTTTGGTTCCTGGCTTTGAAGCGCCGATTCTTTTGGCTTACTCAGCACGTAACCGTTCTGCTTCTTGTCGTATTCCATACGTAATGAATCCGAAAGGTCGTCGTATTGAAATTCGTTTCCCAGATTCAACAGCGAACCCATACTTGGCGTTCACGGCTATGTTGATGGCGGGTCTTGACGGAATCAAAAACAAGATTCACCCAGGCGATGCAGCTGACGAAGATTTGTACGAATTGCCAGCGGCTGAGCAAGCTAAGATCCCACAAGTTGCTGCGGGTCTTGATTATGCATTAGATGCGCTTGATAAGGACCGTGAGTTCTTACTTGCTGGTGGCGTGTTCACCGACAGCGCAATTGATGGCTACCTAGAGTTGAAACAAGAAGAAGTTGATGCGTTGCGTATTAATACGCACCCAATCGAGTTCCAATACTCTTACAGCTGTTAAGACAGTCTTGCACTGTGGCGCCCTGCATTATGCGGGGCGCTTTTCTCTTTACTAACCTTCAATATTAGATGAGGGTTTCCGGCAGGAAGCCAAACGTAGTAAATCATTTTTCCTTGTGAGACAGCCTGAAGAGGGTTTAGCAGGGTTGACAACATAGGTGCACCAATTTGGTGCAAAAAGAAAGGGCCAGCAGTGGATAATGAGTTAATACTCGAGAGTTTGGAGTGCGCAATTATCTTGGTAAACCAAGATGACACGATTGAGCGTGTCAACATTGCCGCCGAATCCTTATTTAGCCAAAGCCGCCGTTATTTAGTGGGGCAGCCATTACGCGAGCTCATTAAAGATGAAATACTGTGGCGATCATTGGATGATTGTCGGCAGCATAATGCCAAATTCACATTGCGTGAAATTGAGATTCACCAATTAGGTAAAAGTAAGTTGGTGGACATTACCCTCTCAGCGGTAACCACCGAGCACGGTGTTGAACCGTCGATTTTGATCGAAATAAACTCAATAAACCGTATTTCGCGGTTTATGAAAGAAAAAAACCAACTCGAAAGGCAGCAGTCTTTCAGGTTGATGATGCGCGGTTTAGCGCACGAAATTAAAAACCCCTTAGGCGGTATTCGGGGGGCGGCGCAATTACTCGACCGCGAGATTAAAGACCCTTCACGTAAAGAGTTAACCGGCATCTTAATGAAAGAAGCCGACCGTTTAACTCGCTTGGTTGACCGAGTTATGGGCTCGCGTGAGCAGCTTAAGCCCACGCTTTTGAACATCCATGAAGTGCTTGAGCACGTGGTGCACTTAGTCAGTGTGAAAGATAAGCCAACCTTGGTGATTAACCGCTTCTACGACCCTGCGCTGCCAGAGATAAAAGTAGACAAAGAGCAAATGATTCAGGCTTTGTTGAATATTGTGGGTAATGCCATTCAAGCGCAAGAAGGGGAAGAGACCATTAAAATTGGCTTGGTGACCAAGTTTGAACGCTATGTCACGCTTAACCGAGTGATGCATCGCCAAGTATTGAAAGTACAGGTCTGGGACGAAGGCCCAGGCGTGCCTGCCGAAATGCAGGAAATAATTTTTGACCCATTGGTCACAGGGCGCCCAGAAGGCACCGGTTTGGGGTTGTCTATTACGCAAGAAATTGTGCAGCGCCATCATGGCATAGTTCAACTTGAGGACTATCACGGCAAAACATGCTTCTCCATTTCTTTGCCATACAGCCACCCTGAGCCAGAACAAGACTCGATATCGAGAGGCAATAACAATGCATAAAGTGTGGATAGTAGACGACGACTCATCGATTCGGTGGGTGCTGGCGCGTGCGCTACGAGCAGAAGGTTTTGATGTGCGTGACTTTGAAGATGCAGAACAAGTATTGTCTGAATTAGAGAATGCCAAGCCTGATGTGCTGATGAGCGATATTCGAATGCCGGGTATCAGTGGTTTAGACTTAGCCAAAAATTTGTATCAGCAAGAATTGGATATTCCGATCATCATCATGACGGCTCACACTGACTTAGACAGTGCGCTGGCGTCGTATGAGAGTGGTGCGTTTGAATATTTGCCTAAGCCGTTTGATTTAGATGAAGCCGTACGTTTGGTTCAGCGAGCAGTTGAGCCCAAAGAAAGTGCGGCTGAAGAGGCGGGTGATAATGTTGATGAAGACGTTACCATCATTGGTGAAGCCCCAGCCATGCAAGAAGTGTTTCGAGCCATCGGGCGCTTGGCCAAATCTAATATTAATGTGATGGTTTGTGGTCAGTCTGGCACCGGTAAAGAGCTGGTTGCTAATGCATTGCACCAGTACAGCCCCAGAGCCAGCAACCCGTTCGTGGCGATTAATATTGCCGCGATACCCGCCGAGTTGCTTGAGTCAGAATTGTTTGGGCACGAAAAGGGCGCCTTTACTGGCGCGCAAGCGCAGCGCAAAGGGCGTTTTGAGCAAGCTAACGGCGGCACTCTTTTCTTGGATGAAATTGGTGAAATGAGCCCAGATCTGCAAACGCGCTTGTTGCGCGTACTTTCAGATAAACGTTTTTACCGAGTCGGTGGTCGTGATCTCGTGTCGGTGGATGTGCGTGTGTTGGCCGCCACTAATCGCAACTTAGAGAAACAAGTTGAGCAAGGGCACTTTCGCGAAGACTTATATCACCGGCTGAACGTGATTCGCATTGACTTGCCGTCGTTAAAAGAGCGCGCTGAAGACGTTCCGTTATTAGCCAAGCGTTTTTTGAGTATGAGTGCCGAAGACTTGGAAGTCGAAATGAAAGTACTCAGCGACGAAGCGTTGGCAAAAATGATGAGTTACGAGTGGCCAGGTAACGTGCGTCAGTTAGAAAATATCTGCCGCTGGATTACGGTCATGGCGCCGGCGAAAACCGTGGGCGTGGAAGACTTGCCCAAAGAGTTGTTGGGCGAACCCTCGGTGTCCTCGTCTCAGGACTGGGAGGCGGTGTTGGCGAAAGTGGTGCGGCAAAAGCTGAACATGGGGCAGCAAAACGTACTGGATGATCTGGGTAAACGCTTTGAGCGCATACTGTTAACCGTGGCGCTCGATTACACCAGTGGCCACCGTCAACAGGCGGCAAAATTGCTTGGGTGGGGGCGCAATACCCTGACTCGAAAGTTAAAAGAGCTGGAAATAGATTAACAATTGGTGACGTAAACCACTGACACGTAGGTTGGTGGTTTATATTGCGTTATAATTCGCGCGAATTCTGTGGGCGGCAAACGGCTCTCTTAAGATTGTTGTGTTTAAGAGCAAGCCGGGCTGATATGGATACACGAATCAAAAATACAAAAATAACTCAAGCCTCTACACCTTACCAGCATACATAAATGAAACACTTTACCCTTGTTGCGGCATTTGCCTTAGTCTCGCTATATTCATCAATCAGCACAGCCCAAACTCGTTACGTGACCGACAGTTTGGAAATCATGATGCGCTCTGGCCCCAGTAATAAAAATAAAATTATTAAAATATTGTCCAGTGGCGAGAGCTTGCAGGTGATCAATGCCGAGGCGGGCAATGGCCACAGCGAAGTGCGTAATGCCAAAGGCGATGTGGGTTTTGTATTAAGCCGCTACTTAAGTGAAGAACCGTCGGCAAGAAACCGAGTAAAAACCTTAGAGGCGCAATTACAGCAGCTGCGCGCCAAACCCGGTGAGTTGCAAGCATTGCTGGCGAAAGCCCAAGAAGATAATCAGGTGCTAATTAAAGGCAACACTGAGCTAACCGCGTCGTTGAATAAGGCATCTACTGAGCTGGAAAAAATCAAACGCGTGTCGTCCGACGCGGTTAATATCGCTAACCGCAACACTAAGCTTGAAGGCGAAGTTCAAGAACTGTTGTTGCAACTTGATGACATACGCATCCAAAATAAAGTACTAAAAGACCAAAGCAGCCAAAGCTGGTTTATGAAAGGCGCAGGTGTGATTCTTTTTGGTATTTTTCTTGGCTGGATGCTGACTCGGTCGCGGCGCCCAAGCCGCCAATCGTGGGGCTCTTAAGCTTATAGGTCTTATCGTGTTTAAGAAATAGCACCACTGAATAATAAAAAAGCCCCACAAGATAGCTCTTGTGGGGCTTTTTAGTTTTTGACAGCTGCAATTATGCTATTAGCTTTCTTGTAATTCGGTGTTGGCTGCCCATGAAAGTTTGGCGGAGTTGCCGAAGACAAACTTATTAATCGCCAGGGCGCTGCCGATCGATAACCACAATGTAAAGAACATATGGTGAATGTAGTGCCACTGGCCGTCGGTTTCGGGGCGGAACTGCGTGAAGCCATAGTAGGCGCAACCGATTAACACCGCGCAAATAGCGGCTCGGTAATCCACGTTCTTAAACAATAGCCCCACCACAAAGCAGGACAAAATTGGCATGCTAATAAGGCCATAGAGTTTCTGAACGAGATTAATCAAGCTCTCTGATTCAGCCCAAATGGGCACCAATGACAAGGCAATAATGATGAACACGGCGGTCACAATCAAATTCAGTTTTGGCACATTGGTTTTTCCTTTTTGGCCGAAATATTTTTCATGAATGTCGCAGATGTATAGCGCTGAAGATGAATTTAAAATACTGTTGAAGCTGGTTAGAACGGCCGCAGCAAGTGCGGCGGCAAAGACGCCTGATAACCATAAAGGAAGCACATCACCAACAATGCGCCCGTAAGCGGCGTCACCAATGTCACCGTACAGCTTATAAGAAACAATGCCCGGCAGCACAATGATGGGCGGAATGATTAACAACCGAATAGCGGCGGCGGTTAATACGCCTCTCTGCGCTTCTTTAACGGTTGGCGAGGCCATGGCTCGTTGGGTAATGGTTTGGTTGGTGCTCCAGTAATACACTTGAATGAAGATCATACCGGTTAATAATGTGTGCCACGGTATGGGGGAATCATTCGAGCCGATGAGGGTGAGCCGCTCTGCTGGAATGCCAGTGAAATCGAAGTCGATGGCGCTCAAACACAGCCATACAACCACTAAGGCTAAGCTAAGCAGCAGTACGCCACTGTAGGTGTCGGATATGGCAACCGCTCGCAACCCACCAATCACCGCATAGGCGGCACCGGCAACGGCAAACGCAATGGCCAGCACCATTAGAGGCAGGGTTTCTAAACCGAACATCTCTTTCATGAACAGTGAACCACCGTAAAGAATGGCTGGTAGAAAGATGAAAATGTTGCCGAGTAAGAACATGACGCTGATCAGAGCGCGAATGTGGTGATTGTTGTAGCGTTTTTCCAGTAGCTCAGTGGTGGTTGTGCACTTATAGCGATAATAAATAGGCAAAAACACCTTGGCTAAAATAACCAAACCGAACACCGCCGCAAATTCCCACCACGCAAGCAACGCCATTTGGTTGCCGTTCATGCCAACTAATTGGTCGGTACTTAAGTTGGTTAAGGTGATCGAACCGGCAACAAATACCCAGCTTAAGCCGCCGCCAGCAAGAAAGACTTCTTTATTTTCTTCTTCTGGTGTGCGGTTATGGGCGTTTGCTCTTTCGGCTAATATGGCTTGGCGGCATTTTCGATACGTCAGAAAGCCGATGAGGCCGGTGATGAAAACAAAAATAGCGACTTGCACGGTTTGCAATGGCATGAGCTTTCTCCAATGGTATGTTAAGTGACTTCTAGTGAGTCTTTATTAATCATATAAATCATACCAACAACAAGCCGCAGGTGCTAGAGCTTATTCGTCGGTATCATTTATTTGAATTTCCTTGAGGTTTAATCAAGCTGTTTCACCTGATAACCCTCTTCAATCAACATCTTTAATACACTGTCTTGGCCAGCTAAATGTAAAGCACCGACCAAGACAAATTCAATTTCAGGGGTGGCCAGTTGCTGTTTGATCTTTGGCAACCAGTTCTGATTCCGTTCGGCGAGCATAAATTGATAAAGCTCAGGCGTTTCATTGAGCATTTCAGCGAGCCCCAGCTGCATTATTTCTGCCAAATTGCCTGTTCGCCATGCGGCCAATAACCGAGGCCATTCCTGCTCAAGCTTGGCCACGTCTCTTAAGGTTTGCGTGACCACCATGTCGGCGTCTAAGGCGTTCATGCGGTCAAATAATGCTACTTGTTGCTCAATGCTTTCTAACCACGCCACGTCCTTTTGCGCGGCCTTGGCTCGCTGGTTGAAATGGCTTTCTACCCCGCCTTCGCTGCTAATGCCCATGTTCTGTAGTTCCATTACCACTAGGCTGGTGTTGAGCCCAGCTGGAGTGAACTTATTAAACATGCTGATCGGCAAATTGCGCGCTTTTAAGTAATTGGTGAGTTGCGTGTAGGTGCTCTTTTTTAATGTGGATTCAAGAGTGCGCTCATCTTGGTACATTAATACCGGCAAAAACTTCATTTGCGTGCTGACCGAATTAACGCCGTCAATGTCCGTTTCAAACACAAGGTCTTCAGACAGTTGAAACGCCAACTCAAAGCCTTTTGGTAGTGGATAATCCTTCTTTGACAGCATGTGAATGGTGCCACCAATAAATAAAAATTGCTCGCCTTTGCTGACTTTCCAGACCGGTGATTTCGCCTGCGCGGTGCTTACTAGCAAACAAATAAGCGCACTAAAAATGAGTAAGAAGTGTGGTCGTTTTCTCATGTTGCTTTGCTTTTTTCCTTTGCTGGGCGGTTCGGTTGTTGGGTTATTTGATTGACTATAGCAGCAGTCACTGAGTATTAAAAATGCAAGCACAAGATCGAAATTATTAGTATCGTACTGCAAAATACTGGATGTGATGACAAGTATGTCGTCAGCATGGCACACTTACTGATATGGAATATTTGAATATTACGTTTCGCTTACTGATGATTTCTCAAATTATCTTTTTAGCGATATTAATTGCGACCTCACATAACCCTTTAAGGGTGAAAGGAGTGGGTATTCTGCTCATCCTCGGTACGATTACCTATTGCGGAATGCCGCTTGTTGAACTGTATACGCCATACTACGATCAGTTAAAATTCTTTTGGCTGTTGGCTTCTATTGTGCCCAGCACCTTACTGCTGTTTGTGTTTTTTATCTTTGAAGAGAGTTGCGATGTGCCAAAATGGATGATGGCCTTAGTGTTGCTGTCGGTTGGTTCGTCTGTGTGGTATCAAATTGTTGGCGTGGGTTTGCCTGGTTCGCCAATATGGTTGCAGCTATTAAAAGGCGTCATTACCGCCATTGCTATTGTGGTGATATGGCGGGGCAGAGAGAACGACCTTATTGAGTCTAGGGTGAAAGTACGCAATATATGCATATTGGTCATGGCAATAGAAATCTTAGCCATTATTTTTGTGGAAGTGATAACCAAGCACAACCCGCCCGTATTGATAGATACCATTACGCAGCTTTGGTTGATGGTTTGTGCGTTTTTGATGAACTACTTCTTTGTTCACTTTAATCCTCAGGGAATTTTGTTGTATCGTGGTCAAGTTAACACCCCAAGCGAGCCAGAAAGTATTAGCGACCCATTGGTGGTTAATTTGCTTGAACGAATGAGTGAGGAGCGCTTATACGCCGATCATGACTTGCGAGTTGGTTCGCTGGCGAATGAAATAGGGGTGCCTGAATACAAACTCAGACAAAAAATTAACCAAGAATTAGGCTATCGCAACTTTAATCAGTTTGTAAATCATTACCGTATCGAAGAGGCCAGCGTTAAACTGCGCGAAGACCGGCGCCTGCCAGTACTGAGCATTGCCCTAGACGTGGGCTTTCGTTCCATTTCATCGTTTAATAGCGCCTTTCAGCAGCATTTTGGCCTAAGCCCTACCCAATATCGGGCGCAAGAGACTAAAGAGTAGTGTTTTTGCCTTTTTTAGCCTATCGAATAATTGAAAAAGCCGCCGAATTTTAAAATCTGGTTGAGTTTAGTCATTTTCTGGCAGCGTTGACCTAAGCACATCGATAAGAATACCCCCAATGCAATTGTGCAATGTATTCATTTTTATCGGAGTCTAGATATGCAAACTAAGATTAAGAAAACGCTTATTAACACCGCGCTAGTAGCGGCCATGATTACCATACCGTCGTTACCAGCAATGGCGGCAAAAACCGACGCCGCTAATTTGGCTCAATGTAAGTCATCCATTCAGGCGCAAATTGATTCGGTGAATAAAATTGATATTGCGAGTGTTAATTCGCGCCGCAACCTATTCAGAGCAAAATTACGAGTCAAAGCCGATGGCAACCGTTCTCTCGTATTATGTGAAATTAGAGATCAGCAAGCCGTTGCCATCACATGTTTGAAAGGCCGTGCCTGCGACACGAGTTCCATTGCGTCTCAGGCTAATTAATTACTGGCCGTATTGCCACGTTAACCGCTAGCCTGAGCCAATATTGTGAATGCAATGATGGGCTCAGGTTTGGGCTGTGGAGTTTAAAATTGTTGTTTTACAATGTCAGTAATTAGGGTTGCGTGATGGTCACTGTCATTCAAACAGCCAATATAACTGTAACTTTCGCCGCCGGCGTGTAAAAAATACTCCTTATTTTCGCCGTCTATTTCTTCTAATGTTTCTAAGCAGTCAACACTGAACCCGGGGCAAACGATGTCCACCGACTTAATGCCTTGTGCGGGCAGCGCTTTTAAGGTTTGATCGCAATAAGGTTGCAACCATTCTTCAGCCCCAAGGCGAGATTGAAATACCAGCATCCATTCATCGTCATTGAGCTCTAAGTAGTTAGCAATACGCTGCGCTGAGTCTTTACACTGCCATTCGTAAGGGTCGCCCCGCTCACTGAATTTCTTAGGCACGCCGTGAAACGACATCAGCAGCTTTTGCTTGCGCCCATGCGTTTGCCAGTGTTGTTTGATTGATTCGCCAATGGCGGCAATGTAGCTGTCTTGTTGATAGTAATCACTGACAAAGTTGAGTGATGGAACCCAGCGTTGCTTTCTAAAGGCGCTGCCGAGGGCGTCAAAGGTTGAGCCATTGGTGCTGCCCGAATACTGCGGGTATAGCGGAATCACAACAACCCGCCTTACTCCGGCCTTGTGTAAGGCTTTGGTTTTGCTCTCAATGCTTGGGTTGCCATAGCGCATGGCAACTTCAACGTGATATTGCTCGCCAAGCAAAGCGGCCACTTTGTCGCCTAAGCCTTGAGAGTTGAGCAGTAGTGGTGAACCTTGTTCAGTCCATATTTCTCTGTAGGTGGCCGCGCTTTTATGTGAGCGAAAGTTCACAATAATGCCGCGCACTAAAATGGCTCGCAGCACTTTAGGCAACTCAATTACCCGCGGGTCCATTAAGAACTCGGCCAAATAGGTTCTTAAGTTAGGGCACTTAGGGCGATCTGGGGTGCCCAAATTGCACAGCAGTACGCCAACCTTCTCAGTGCTGTTGGCAAAATCGTCGTGGTGGCCAATATATTTCATTGCGGTGCAATCAATCGAATTGATTAAATGGGGTGATTAAGCGTTGGTAAAATTGCCAACAGAGTCTAACCGATGCTTTGTTAGTTCGGTGTGTTATTGCAAGTTAAATGGCTGATACAGTAAACACGATTAAATCAGCCCGTTAACTCAACGCAATCGCCGTTTAGGCGTTGCCAGTCACTTTCATGCCGGGGCGAATGTGCTCGTTAGCAAAATCCACCATGCGGCGTAACGAATGTTCGGCTTTTTCTCTCACGGCTTCGTCAATGTGAATTTCATTTTCGCCAGTTTCCAGAACTTTAGCCAAACGCTGTAAGTCATTCATTTTCATCCACGGGCATTGCGCACAGCTTTTGCAAGTAGCGCCGTTACCGGCGGTCGGCGCCGCAATAAACTCTTTGTCTGGCGAAAACTGTTTCATCTTATGGAAGATGCCGTCTTCGGTGGCCACAATGAACTTTTTATTAGTAAGCTCGCGAGTGGCATTTAAAATTTTGCTGGTGGAGCCAACCACATCAGCCAGTTCAATCACACTCATGGGTGACTCTGGGTGCACCAATACCGCCGCGTCAGGATGCTCGGCTTTCATTTTCAGTAAGGTTTCGGCCTTAAACTCTTCGTGCACAATGCAAGAGCCTTGCCACATGATCATGTCGGCGCCCGTTTCTTTTTGAATGTAACTGCCTAAAAAGCGGTCTGGCCCCCAAATAATTTTCTCGCCTTTGTTGCGCAGGTGAGTGCATATTTCTAGCGCAATAGAAGATGTAACAACCCAATCAGCACGTGCTTTCACCTCGGCGCTGGTATTGGCATACACCACTACCGTGCGATCCGGGTGCTCATCACAAAAGGCGGAAAATTCATCAATAGGGCAGCCAATGTCTAATGAACATTCGGCTTCTCGTTCAAGCAGCAGTACTCGTTTTTCAGGGCTGAGTATTTTAGACGTTTCCGCCATGAACTTAACACCCGCCACCACAATAGTGCTGGCATCGTGCTCGTAAGCGTAACGCGCCATCTCCAGTGAATCGGCCACAGTGCCGCCACTTGCTTCCGCCAAGTCTTGTAAGTCATCATCCACGTAGTAGTGAGACACAAGAATGGCGTCTTGTTCTTTTAGTTTTTCAAGGATGCCTTGTTTTAAATTTTTCTCGGCAATGTCGCCTAGGGCGCTGTGGGTGACAGAGCGCGCTTGAGCGGCGGTTTGATCGATTTCATTCTCTAAACTCTTCGGCACTTCAAGGGCTTTAGACATAGCTTTCTCCGGCAATAATCCGCATAAAAATTTTCAGCATTATCCTACCATAGTATCGGCAGCATCAGTGGCAAGGCGGCGGGAGAATTAGGCAAAAAAAAGCCACCGATAGCGGTGGCTTTTTATAAATTTACAGTTTTTTATATTAAAACGGCCTTGGAATACTCAAGCCCGCTTTTTTCTTCTTTTTAGCGGCCTTTTTCTTAGTTACCTTTTTGGCTGCTTTCTTGGCGACCTTTTTAGCGGCCTTTTTCTTAGTTACCTTTTTGGCTGCTTTCTTGGCGACCTTTTTAGCGGCCTTTTTCTTAGTTACC
>CALINO010000045.1 GCA_938045295.1 uncultured Arenicella sp. | reverse complement strand
TGGTTCTCGCGAACGATCAGGTCACGTGATGAGCCAAACAGGTAAGCGCTGCTTTTTACATCTTCAACGCGAACACCTTCAACGGTAATGTCGTGCGAATCGCCCCCCACATTAATGCCGTACAACGTGCTGACTTGGGAGTAATGCGGCGCCGACCTGTCGAACCGGTTACTGCCGTGAATATTTGAGTTCAACACCTTAATATGGTGACTGCCGTCAAACACGCCAACGCCTTCGCGGGCATTAACCGCAATAGTAATATCGTCTATCAGAAGATAACTGGAGTCGCGAATATCAATATTGCCAAACTGAACGTCTTGCGCGGCATTTTTTGATGTTAACGTAACAAAGCCGCTGAAGGCATAACGGTGTAAATCAACATTGCCGTAGTTACCATTAGCGAGGTAGATGGTTTCGCCACCCACCGCATTATCTAATGCCGCCAACAACTGCGATGGGCTACTGACTTCGGTTTGTGCGAATAGCGTGGCAGGGAGTATGGCAACGCTCAGAAAAAGCAGGAGCGCTTTGCGCATAATGTTGAGCGAGCAAATGACCACCACTATGTTATTTCAACGGGGTTGCACACTGCCAACACAATTCAAACGTCGCCGGGTTGTTTTCTTTGCAGGTATGACAAAACCAATCTTGTTCACTGGCCGTAGACTCGTCGCTTTGAGCCTCTTCTACTAACCGCTTGGCTTGTTCGAACAATTCATCAGCCACCCAAATTTCTGGCCATACCGAAAAAAACGGCACTTCGCCCATAATCGATGAGCTGAATTCGTTCTTTAAAAATGACGGAACGCCATGAGACTCTAAATAGGTTCTCATGGCGCTGACATCAAAACGATTTTCTTGGGTGTAAACCAGTTTCATGGGCAGTTATGCATTGTTATTGAACTTTCAGTTTAACCAATTTTCGGTACCATGTATTTTTGTAAGCGTCTTCTTTTTCGCCACGAGCGAACACAAATTTCTTACCTTGAATTTCCACCACTACTTTGGTGTCGGGGTTGGTTTTATTGATTTCCATGGTCAGCGTGCCATTATGGCAAACTCGCCCTGTGTGGCTTTTCTTACCAAAACGGTAAAAGCCCTCTTTACCATGAAAACGCACACCGCCTTGGCCACCGGCCGTGTAGGCATTGTAGTAAAAACAGTCACCTTTAATGCGTCGATTAGGCTCACGCGGTTTAAAGTCTGGGCGTTTGGGTTGCCTTGGCGTGGCCGCTAAACGCGCATCACGCGAGGTAATGCCAAAGCGCTGCACTTTGCCGCGCGGGCTAATCATGGTGACGTCATTGGCGAACAAGTCGATGCGTAACTTGGCATTACTGTATTCGTTTTCAAGGTAAACCGCGTTCTTATCACGCTGCACTTCAGTGTATTGATCCACACCGTTACGAAAGTCTTGCAACTCCCATTGTCGTTTATTTACTTGACGTAGCACACGCCCTTTAAACACCACTTGCGACACATTTTTACCAGTCACACCATCACGACGGTCATAGGCTCGAGGGTCAGAACTTCTCGGGTACGGTTTTCGTGTCTCTGGATTACGAATGGCCGGTTCCCGCCCATCCACGTATTCAACTTTTAATGAACTGACTTCATCATTCCAATAATCATCAAAACAGCGCACATTTTTATTCACACGCGCGTAATCACCTTTGAAATCGTTATCTCTGAAAATCACCACTTCTAGGTCTCGCGGCACTCGAATGGATGAGAGTTTGTCATTAGGAAAACCCGCACGACTCATGGCGTTATATTCGCCCACGGTAATGTCGCGCCGTTCGCCTCGATAATCACAGTCTTCAAAAATAGACACTAATGGCACATCGCCATAGCGCTTTTCATTGCCATCAATAAAACCGCCTTGCGCTTGCAGCATCAACGGCGAAGCAAATAAGCACGCAGCCAATAAGCCTTTTGATACGGCCGATGTCTTGGCTGCAAGCCTGTTTTTAGATACGTATTTCATAACAACAACTCCACGATTAATTTTTTCTTAACCAGACCTTAGCAATGATAGTATTAACCTAACCTGAATTATTTAGCCATATTGCAAAACTATGAGCCGCTATTGGTCCTCCATTGTCAATAAACTTACGCCGTACACGCCGGGTGAGCAACCGCAAATTGACAATTTAATTAAACTGAATACCAACGAAAACCCGTACGGACCGTCGCCTAATGTTACCGCGGCTATTGCTCAAGCAAACTCAGACAGCTTGCGCAAATACCCCGACCCTAATGCCACGGTCTTAAAACAAGCCATTGCCAACTATTATTCGCACTTTGGCATTAATGAAAAAAACGTGTTTGTGGGCAACAGCTCAGACGAAGTACTTGGCCACGCCTTCAGGGCATTATTAAAACAAGACAAACCATTATTATTTCCTGACATCACTTACAGTTTTTACCCCGTGTATTGTGATTTATTTGAAATACAGTACGCGCAAGTGCCACTGCGTGATGATTTCAGCATAAACATTGATGACTTTAGCCCTGAGAACGGCGGCATTATTTTTGCTAACCCGAATGCGCCCACCGGGCTTGCCTTATCGCTAGGCGAGATACGACGATTATTAGACGCCCACACTGATTCAGTGGTGGTGGTGGATGAAGCGTATATTGACTTTGCCGATGGCGATATCAGCACCGCCATTGAGTTAGTCAACGAATACCCTAATTTGTTAGTCACCCAAACCGTGTCTAAGTCGCGCAATTTAGCGGGCTTAAGAGTTGGCTTGGCCGTGGGCAATGCGGAACTAATTGACGGCTTAGAGCGCATCAAAAACAGCTTTCACCCGTATGCGTTAGACAGCTTGGCACTGGCAGGGGCAACGGCGGCCTTTGAAGACACGGACTACTTTGAGCGCTGTTGCCAAAAAGTAAAACAAACTCGTGCACATTTTACCAGCGAACTCACCAAGCTTGGCTTTACTGTGCTGGCTTCATCCACCAACTTTGTGTTTGCCAAACACCAAAGCGCATCTGCAAAAGTCTTGTTTGAGGGCTTACGAGAAAACAAAGTGATTGTGCGCTACTTTGACAAGCCGCGGCTGAATGAATATCTGCGCATCAGCATTGGCACAGATCAAGAAATGACACAATGCACTCAAGTGTTAGCGACATTATTAGAAGCGCCTTGATGTTTGCCTAAGTTGCCCGTCTTGGGTTATGGTATTTCGGCGATGTGTTATTGGGGTAACATTCTCCGAGTCGCAGCCCTTTAGAAATAAACGGTTTATGATAAAACAACGCCCACAGCAGGGCAGGAGTTACGATGGGATTATTTGATTTTGCAGCCGACATTGGTAAAAAAGTGTTTGGCATTGGCGACGCGGATGCGGCCGAGCAAGTAAAGAAAGAAATTGAGGTGGTAAACCCTGGGGTTTCAAACCTTGACGTGAGCATGAACGGCGAAGAGTGCATACTCAGTGGCGATTGCGAATCGGCCGATGCCAAAGAAAAAACCATTTTGGTTGCTGGCAACACATTAGGCGTGAGCAGCGTTAATGCCGATGGATTAAATTCACCAGAGCCCATCGCAGAAGCCGAAGACAATTATTACGTGATTGAAAGCGGCGACACGTTGTGGGGTATTGCGTCAAAATTGCTTGGCAATGGTGCTAAATACACTGAAATTTTTGAAGCCAACCGCGAAGTAATACAAGACGCTGATAAGATCTTCCCTGGGCAGAAAATCAGAATACCGAAAGTATGATTTGCCAGTGATGCCAGTCACGTTTATTCAAAAAAAGCCCGCATTGCGGGCTTTTTTTATGCACATCCATACACCCAAACACTAAGCTAGCTCAGCACTGATCTTTTTCTTTGCTTTCATAAACTCAGCCGGAGAATTGATGGCATCAAGCGCAATCAGTTGACCACCTTTAAAGTACGACACCGAAAACTTCTTTGCCTGAATATCGCCGTCAACACTGACATTATCGTAATCATTAAACAAGCCGGCGGTTTGCATTTTAATATCGTACTGATCAGACCAAAACCAAGGCAATTGATTGTACGCTTGCGCTTGATTACAAATTGCCAATGCCGCGGTTTTTGCTTGCCCCACGGCATTGGGCACCGACTCTAACCTTAGCCGACGTTGATACAACAGACTGGGATGGTTTGAGCAATCGCCAACCGCAAAAATATTGGCGTCTTGAGTGGCGGCAAACTCATTCACCACAATGCCGTCGTCGCACAGTAACCCTGCTTGTTCGGCAATTTCGATATTCGGCATTACGCCAATGCCCACTACGGCGCAATCAAATTCAATATCAGAGCCATCAGCTAATTTGGCCTTACTGCGTTCAGCACCGTGTTCAAACTCCGTTAAGCTAACGCCTAAACGTAGGTCAACGCCGGCCTCAACGTGCACCTTCTCAAAGAAATCAGAAATAACCGGGCTGGTGACTCTGGCTAAAACGCGTTCTTGAGCCTCTAAAATCACCACCTCCACCCCCTGTTTAACCGCCGAAGCAGCCAGCTCAAGACCAATGTAACCGGCACCAACGATGAGCAGCTTATTACCAGCCCCAACACGTTGCTTGATTAAATCAACGTCGGCCTTGGTACGCAAATACATAACGTTAGCCGCTTCAGCCCCCGGCACCGGTAATAGCCGGGCACGCGCTCCGGTGGCCAAAATCAACTTACTGTAAGCCAAGCGCTCGCCCTGACTGAGAACCACTTCTGACGACGGTCGATCAATCAAGGAAACCCGCTGACCTATGCGGCAATCAACCTGCGCATTGTCATAAAACTTCGCGTTTTTAATCGACAGCTTGTCTTCAGTCATGTCACCCTGGTAATAGGCTTTCGACAATGGAGGGCGCTGGTAAGGTAAGTCAGGCTCATCGCCAATCAGGCTAATACCGCCTGCCCAGCCTAACTTTCTTAATGATGAAATAGCTTCCGTGGCTGCATGACTGGCACCCACAATGACCACGTTTTCCAATGTTTGATTCCTCTTGATGAACGCCGAACAATTAATTATTACGTTACTAGGGCGCAACCATATCGGCTAGCTGTGCCTATTCTGGCAAAGGATAATTAACAAAAAAATTATGCTTAACTGCTTTAATGTATTTTGTCACAGAACCCTGCATCAAATACCGAAAACCCTACATAAACTGTCTATTTAACCTGGTATTACAGCCTTTCGAAGGCACCTTTACTGGCTTTTCCATTACTATTGAAAATAATAATTTCATTAAAAACAAAAACTTACAGAAAAAATAAAACCAGAGCAAAAGAAAAGGTCTTTTCTACATTGATATAATGATATGTCATTATGTATTATAGTAGTGAGTAGTAAAAAAAATCTAATATAATATGAGGCGAGGGCAATGAAATTTATCCAAAAAAAGTTAAGTCTGGCAATAAGTACTGCCATTCTAGCGCAAGCAGCAATCACACCGCACGTTAGTGCACAACAAGAACAAGAAGCAACGATTACCTTAGAGGAAATCATTGTTACCGCGCGAAAACGCGAAGAAACACTCATCGACACGCCTCTGGCTGTGTCCGTGTTTGGCAAACAAGAACTCGATGATGCCGGCTACAAAGACATTATCGAAGTTTCAAAAGCAACACCCGGCTTGTTCATCGAAGAGTTTAACCAAGCCGATGCCCGCACCAATACAACACCTCGTTTTCGTGGTGTTTTCTTTGCCACCGGTAGCCGACTATCACAAACCGCGACCATTTTTCTTGACGGCATATACTTAAGTGGCGGCGAACAAACGATAGGCATTAATGAGCTAGAACGGGTAGAAATCATTAAAGGCCCACAATCCGCATTATTCGGCCGTAACACCTTTTCAGGCGCCATTAATTACGTAACTCGAGACCCAGGCCAAGAGCTGCAAACCGACATTGATATTACGGTAGCAAGTGAAGGCGAGACTCGCGTCGGTGCATCAATAGAAGGCGGTATCAGCGAGAGCCTTGCTGGGCGATTGAGTGTCAACTTTGCAAAAGACGACGGCGATTTTGAAAATTCCGCTGTTCCGGGTCAATCACTGGGTGATGAACAGCACCATTCAGTATCAGGCACGCTGGTGTTTACCCCTAACGATAAAACACGCATTAAAGTTCGTGGCTCTTACCGCGAAGTCGATGATGGCACGGCCGCGTTCATTGCAACTAATGGCGTTACGTTCCACAACTTCGGTGGCTTTGCACTCAATAACGGTGTTGCCAATCAAGCCGACTCACTTCCCAGACCGCCACGTGACGGCACTCGTACTGAGTCAGTATTTAATGGCGTCACCGCAGAGCCAACAGCCGAGCGCATTGGTATTAATTCAGATACAGCCTCGATTGAACGCTTTAGAAACGCATACCTTAATGACGGCCGGTTATCATCAGATACGGCACGGTTTAATAGTTACAACCTGCTAAATGTAGACGAGTTTGGTTTAAAGCTGGACTCAACTCGACTCGACATACACGGCGACTTTGAATTAACCGACAATATTTCATTATCAGTATTAGCCGGATACAACGAAGAAGCGTTTGGTTATTGGAGCGACTTTGATAGTTCACCCGATAACTCTTTCATGTCTTTCATTTCTCAAGAGATTGAAGACAAGTCATTAGAAGTACGACTATTAGGCACCACCGACAAGTTCGATTGGAAACTCGGTGCCAGTTATGTGGATATCGAAATTTTAGGTATCAGTGGCACCGCCAGCTTCTTTGGCCCAACTATTTTATTCGGTGATATTTTTCGCGCACAACCGTTTACAACTGGCGCCACAACTACCGGCGTTTTCGGTTCAGTCGATTACCGATTTACCGACCAATGGTCGCTGGCCGTTGAAGCTCGCTATCAAGAAGATGAAATTCGCGACGGTGACTTAACTGATATTTCACCAGCAACCATCACCAACACTCTGCCACGCGCTACTTTAAAGTATGAGCCGTCTGATAACACTACCCTTTATGCAACCTACAGTGAAGGTAACTTACCGGGTGGCTTCAACCCAGAAATTGGTTCTTTAGATGCGACTCAATTGGCTGAGTTAGCGATGTTAGCGCCAGAAGCCAGCATTACTTTCGGAGAAGAGTCATTAACCAATCTCGAACTTGGTTGGAAGCAAAAGCTGGCTAATGGCCGGTTAGCCATTAATACCGCCTTGTTCATGATGGAACGTAAAGATGAAATTTTTCGCTCTATTGAAACCGTGGTTGACACCACTCCAAATGCACCAAACCCACGACGTACCGTGTCATTCACCAGTAATGGTGCTTCAACGGATATCTCGGGCATCGAGATAGACGCGTCTTGGTTAGCCACTGAGCACTTGAAGTTCGGAGGCTCATTTGCTTACGTCAACGCCGAAATAGCCTCATTCCCTGCGGGAGCTGGCACGGGCGACTTTGGTGACGTTTTTGGTAGCGCTGCGAACGTTGAAGGCCAAGAAGCCCCACGTTATGCACCCACTCAAATCTCGCTAAACGGCACCTATGAGCGGCCAACAAGCTGGGGTAATTTCTCTTCTTGGTATACCCGCGCAGACATGTTCTACAGCAGCAAGTATTACGACAGTAACACCAATACGACTGAACTGGACAGCGCGCTGGAAGCCAACTTACGTTTTGGTTTACGCGGAGATAAGTTGAACTTGGAATTATTCGTTACCAACTTGTTTGACGAAGACGCACCAACGGCAGGAAGCAACTTTGCCGATCTGAGCTTCGCCGTTCGAACAGCACCAGGCGGTTTCTTTGACTTCACCAGAGAAGGCACTGTGGTTGGCTTAAGAGATAAGCGCCAAGTTGGTTTAAGAATGAAGTACTCGTTCTAAAACTAAACCAATAGCAGTCTCTAAAAAGCCCCTTGCTAGATATTAACAAGGGGCTTTTTTAATGCTTATCACAATCATCGCGGCGCACACACACCGGCACGGTTAAGCAACAGGCCAAACAGTGAGCGTTAGTCTTCAATCAATTCACAGAAAGCCAGCATAGAGCCAACATTAGCCGACAGCTTACGAGGCTTGGGTTCAGTGGTTACCGTCACTAAGGATAACTTTGCGCCAACTTCGCGAATACGAAACAGAAAGAAATCAGCGCCGGTTTTGTAATACGGGTATTCTTTTTCACGCAATTGTAAGTAGTATGTTTTGCCATCTTTAGGGCTAACAAACTCAGCTTTACCACCTTGGCTGTGGAGTATTAAGTCTTTAAATACCGCGTCTTTAGGGTCAGGCTGAATATAGCTAACCGCCGGCACACGAACCTCGCAGGTGTATATATTTGCACGGCGCATTTTAAAATGCTCTGATGATTTCTCTCCGGCGTGAAGCTCACCGTTTGATAGCAACCAAGTTTTATCGATTCGCCAATACTGGTTCTCAGACAAAATAATGTCGTGCTGTGAATATCGGCGCTTATCACCCTCGCCAAATACGCAAGTCTTGTCATCCATTGAACCGTGATATTGCTCACCAAGACGGGCAAACCACACATCGCACTCAGGCAGGTTAGAGGCACTGTCTTTCGGCAATTTAGCAATTAATTCAGCGGCATTAGAGGCGGTGTATTTTTCTGCGTCCTTAATGAAATACAACCTCATTCGCAAGCCTCGATTGCTGTCGATATCAAAACTGGCGATGCGTTGCCGCCAAATTTTATTTATGTCATCGTCACTGTATTCTTCGACATAAAAAACGTACTCACCAAATTGAGGCGCTTCAACCCTCACATGAACAGCGTGATTGCGCCGATGCTTGTGCGCGTCATCGCCTTTCCATCGCCAGTCATTTTCAAACCACACTTGTGCTTCATTGTCGAACTGGCCTTCAAACGCATCGGTTAACTTAATCAAATCTCGGGCAAGTGGGTTTGGCTCAGAAAAGGCCAGATTCGACCCGACACAAATCAATCCAGTGGTAACAAAAAATTTGCAGAGTACGTTTCGCATAAGATTATTTTCCAGTCAGCACTCATTTCTGAGTCATAAAAGTTAAGAGAACAACACGTCTAATGCCGCGCGCTCACCAGACTCAAACGCACCTTCCATACCTCGCTCCATAATCGCGGTGTGTTCGCCACAAAAGTGAATGCGGCCGTGACTTTGACGCATGTTACCCGCGTACCTACCAACTTGGCCGGGCTTCCAATACACCCAATCACCCGCACCGTGTGGATCACGCTCACAAGACTGAATCATAATGGGTTTTAACGCACCCTTCATTGAGGGGCGCAGCTCAGCGAGTTCATTGGCAACGTATTTAAAAATGGCATCGTCACTCATTAACCTGAACTTGTGTGCCGCCTCGCCATTGATAAACGCCACGCCGGCGGCAGGCCCATCTTTCTTATCTAAATTGCGTGCGCCAAACCGTTCAATGCTGCGATCTGACCAAAGTGAAGGCGCCATACCGTCATCTTCCCAGTAACGCCGCGTAATTAAATAGTGCACTTGTATCGACAAACCATAATCAACCTCATTCACCGCAGCCTGCATATGCACTGGCAATCGGGGTGAAAACGTAATGTCTCTGAGTACCGGCATGGGAATGCTGCTGATGACCGTATCGGCGGTGTACTGGGTGCCATCAGCGCAATGCACTGTTACATTTGTTGGGCTCTGTTCAAAATGCACCACCGTTTTGCCTAACAACACTGGGTTGTTCAGCGACTTTGCCATCGCCTGCGGTAATAACGAATTACCACCTTTGATTTGCGCATAGCTGCTGCCTTCAAAGAATTTATGTTTACCATTAAACGAATTAACGTGGTAACGGCGCAGCTCGTGCAACGCTGAGGTGTTAGACATGTGACTGGTGTGAATGGTTACGTCCATTAAACGCCGAGCTTCATCGCCCAAACCTTGCTTTTCAAGGTATTGGTCAAACGGTATGTCGTACTTAGCAAACTCTGGCTTTAACCACGCATCTAACGGCTGATTGGCCAATGGATTATTTTGATTAGTGAGTGTGCTTAACATGCGGTGCGGCAAAATTGTACGGTTATCACCTTTCAACGGGTTGAGGTCGCTGCTTGCCCAATCAGACTCACTGATAAATTGGCCTTTAATATCGTAAGCCCAACCACCAAGCCTGCTGGAGCCACCTTCAGGTATGAAAAACTCAAGATTCAGCTTTTTAATGGTGTTAATCATGCGCGCATAATTACCCCCAATCCACTCTCCAGCCGCCTCCGGCCTACCCGGCACATGCATGAGTGTATAAACGCGCCCACCCAAACGTTGGCGCCCTTCAAGCACCAACACGTTCAGATCGTTGTCTTGTAAAATAGACGCCGCATGCAGGCCAGATAAACCAGCGCCAATCACAATAGTGTCGTAGTCAGACTTGGGCGTTGCTTTAACTGCCGGCGCAGCGGCCATTGCAGCCACCCCGCCCGTGGTCTTAAAAAACTGCCGCCGACTAATATTCTTACTCTTCATTACAGTTCTCCTCGCAGCCCGTTTAAAGGCTTATATCAACATGCTGGCTCTATTTGGTTTTTTCTTTTAAATACGCAATTAAGGCTTCTAGCTCACGGTCGTTTTGAATGCCAACAAACGCCATTTTATTACCCGGTATAAACGTAAATGGTGACCTCAACCACTCCTTCATATTGTCCTCAGTCCATTTAATTTGTGATTTCACCAACACTTCAGAGTAAGCAAACCCTTCTTTTTCACCGGCCGTGGAAGAAAATAGGCCATGTAGATTTGGCCCAGTAAGATGCGCTTCTGCAGCGCCTAAGGTGTGACAAGCTTGGCAACGAATAAACGAACGCTTGCCAAGCTTTAGCTGCGCTGGATTGAGTGTTGTTTGTTCTGCTTGATCTTCTTTACTGGCTAAGGCGGCGCCCGACAACAACGGCACAATGCAGAATATCGTTAAGATGGGTAGTATTTTATTTACGTTCATTTACTTACTCTTTATCTCAAAAATTACAGAATACGACTTGAACTAACTACGCGTTATTTTCGTGGCATGCCGGCGTAAATCGGCATCGAATGACAACATCATACCATTTGGCCTCATGTTGCACCCTTTTGCATGAGCTTGCTGACGTGAGGCTGAACTCCACTCAGACTATTTTTCTAATAAATCACGCACAGTATTGGCGATTTCATCGGCACCCGCATCCAGAACGGCCGCACTGATATGAGGCAATTCAACCAAGGTTGCGGTACTGATTGTATCGGCGGTTTTGCACGTAAAATCATACAGCCCAGACTTGGTCGCCAGCACCCATGTGGGCACGGTTACTTGCTTAAAGCGCGACTCGCAAGAGTAACTAAACGCCGCTCTAAACACACTGTTACCGCCCTCACCAGAGCTAATATGATCCACGAACATTTGATGAGCTCGGGCAAGTGGTATGTGCTCTAGTTTCTTGGTAACACAGAATTGCCACGTGCCTTCAAGCGCACTGAATTCAGCGTCGATAGGCATAATGGCGGGTGTCTTCTCCAATAACTCAGTTTGCTTTTCGGGCGTAAAAAACGGCACATCAGCAAGCACCATACGGTTTACTCTGGCTGGGTATTCAACCGACATTTCAGCCGCAACCAAGGTGCCAGTATGAAAACCAAACAGGTCAACCGCCACGGTGGGTGAACACGCATCGGCCACCGCCTGAACAACATGAGCCAAATCGTTAATACTCAACTCACCGCCTTGAGATTTTGCCTGTGAGTTTCCGAAACCCGGGTAGTCAATGGCGATAACACGCCGCTGCTGCGCCAATAAGGGCGCCAGAGTTAAATAAGCCTTGCTACTAAACGGTGACGGCGACAAACAAATTAACGGCGGCAACGAACCATCGCTGCCCCACTCAAGGCAATGAACCTGGCCAAATGGCCCATCCACATAAAATCGTTTCATAGCTAATACCTTATTGAACTCAACGCATTACTCTGCAGCCGCACTAATGCGTGCCAACTGCGCTCGATACAGTTTCATGGTTATTGGAATCAACAATAGGGGAATGACTCCATACAGTACTGGCACCGCCGCCATAGCGTGACGAATGTTTTCTTCACCAAAAATGCGCGTCGATAAGGTACCGACGGATGTTGAGCCTAAAAATGAGCCGGTTAGACCGAGCACCATGTAATACAAGGCGGTGATTTGCCCACGGATTTGAGACGGCGTGATCACCAGTAGGGCGGTGATGGCCGTTGTTGACACAATGGCAATGCCAATATTTGAAATGGTCAACACGGCGTAGGCTAATTCAGGAGTCGGCATAAACATCGTAAGCGAACCCGCTGGCAGCATAATCAAGAAGCCGATAATAAGTAATCTCAGTGCCGCATCCTCGACCCCCGCCTGCATCCACTTATCAGAGAGATAACCTGTAGTCACCACGGTGATTGGGCCAACCACTAACAAAATTGAACCGTTGACGAAGGCGTATTTTTCAGCCGCCCAGCCCCAAGTACGCTCAAAGGTTGATGGCAAAAAGAAGTGACTATATGCAATCACCACCATCACGCATGCCAACGAAATAAAACCTAAATACACCGCCCAGTTATTAGCGACATAACGCAATGCATCGCCAACACCATTGCCTTTTACGTCAATGTCTTCAACAACTTGAGGCCTTCTTGGCGGTTCTTTTAAAAAGAAAAAAATCAAACCCAGCACTAAGCCCGGCAAGCCTACGGCTAAAAAGGTCAGTTGCCAAGCGGCCAATTCTCCAAAAAAGGGTAAGCTGATTTTATCGGCGGTTTTCGCCCATACCAATACACCGGCACCGATCAGCGACGCCAAACTGCCGCCAATTGATAATGCTGCCACGTACACTGAAATGGGTTTTCCGCGTTTTTCCGGTGGAAAGCTGTCACCAATCATGGACATTGCCGATGGGCTGAGTGTGGCCTCGCCCAAACCCACCATCATGCGAGCGCAAAATAAGTGCCAAAAGTTAGATACCATGCCGGATACAGCGGTAGCAAACGACCAAATCGTTACCCCAACACCGACAATCCAAGTACGGCGACTTCGATCAACCATCCAACCAATCGGCAACGCGGCAAACACATACAAAAAGCCAAACGCCGGACCTAATATTAAGCCAATTTGTTCATCACTTAAGTCCATGTCGGCCTTGATTGGCTCGATCAACAAACTGAGAATGTATCGATCGATGTAACTGAATACATAAGCGATGGTCAATAATGCAACCATAAACCAGGCGCTTTTAGCACCCGGGTACGGAGATTCAAATGCTTTGTTCTGACTCATACATCCTCTTATTTATAATTACGTTTTGTTATTTTTATTTATCACGGCACCACGTCTACGCCGTTTGGATTTCTCGTACGCGGCAATAAGCCGTGCCAATATTTTTGTGTGAGTACAAGCGTGCTAGACCTGTGGGCATGGCATCAAAACCCTCAGCGATATCAACCACAGGCTGCAGCTCACCGGCCGTCACCCATTGCGCTAATTGCTCTTCTGCGGTGGCAAAATCAGCGGCATGGTTATACACAAAGAAACCATTCATGCTGGCGTTCACTCTGCGTAAATTGGTGTAATTTTTAACGCCGTACGGTTGATCGAGCAAATACTCAGAAATCGAACCACACAGCACAACGCGCGCGCCCATCGCCAAATGATTCAGGCAAGCACTTAAGGTGTCACCGCCCACATTGTCAAAATAAATGTCGAGACCGTTTGGCAATAATTGAGCCAAGCGCTCGGCAACGGATTCATTTTTATAATCGATGGTGTCATCACACCATTGTGAAATCGCTTGGCATTTTTCGGCGCCGCCGGTAATTCCAATCACTCGGCAACCGTGAATCTTCGCCAACTGAATCACAATAGAACCCACACCACCGGCGGCAGCGGAAACCACTACAGTGTCACCGGCTTTGGGAAGGCCGCGCTCAATAAAACCAAAGTAGGCTGAAAAGCCGGTCATGCCTAAGGCACCTAAGCTGTAACCGTAGGACACGCCTCGGTTTGGAATTTTGCTAATGCGCTCGCCGTCAGTCACCGATGAGGCTTTGAATAACTGCCAACCTAATTGCCCTTGCACCACATCCCCCACTTCAAAGTCTGGGTGCTTTGAGACCAAAACCTGCGCCACGCCTCGACCGTGAATGACGTCACCGATATTCAATGGTGCCTCGCCGGCCACTGACTTTCCAGACATGTAATCACGCATGACTGGCGCAAGGTTTAAATACAGCGTACTGAGTAATATTTGGCCGTCTTTGCAGTCGGGAATCTGCGATTCGGTTAAGCGAAAATCTTGCGCAACCACATTACCTTTAGGGCGCCGAGCGACGCACCATTGCAGGTTAGACTCTGGTAGCGGCTCAACCGTCATTGAGTCTAGCCCTCTGATACCAATTGATTACATTCAAAGAAGTAACCGTCTGGATCAAATAGAGACAAACCAACAAAGTTTTTCATTTTGTCATTGGCACCCATGGTTGACCAATCGTGCGGCTCTGAATGAATGACCGTACCTAATTCCAGAGCGCGAGCGTGCGTTTTTCGGGCGTCATCTGAGGCCACCACAAACGTGGGGTTACCGTAACCAATTTTGTATTCAATCGGCGGAGCTGGCATAACCGGATCCAGCCATTGCAATAAACCAATCATGCCGATTTCAGGATCATCGCACTTAAGAATCATCAGGTGCGTTTTATCTCCAGCCTTGCCGGCGGCAAGGCCATTGCCTGACAAGATAAATTCTTTGTCATAATACGTGGTCATACCAAGAACGTATTCGTACCACCGTTTAGACTCTTGAATGTCGCGCACGATTAGGGTGGTGCGCTTAATGATATTTCTTACTCGTTCAAACTCGCTGCTCATTGTTAAATCCGCTTATCTTTGTTGTACAGGTCTTAGTTAAAGGTCTTGTTCGTTAAATGCCGACAATGGCGTTATCGCGCCGCGATTTACATACAACGACTTACGTCTTAAAAATCGTGTTAGCCCCGCACCACCAACACGCGACGGCCCCATGCCAGAGCAACCAAAAGCACTCTTCTCAGTTTCAAACACCATGGACGTCATGCCACTGTCGTTCACGCTGACCCCGCCGGCATTGATTTGACGGGCAACCGCTATCGCCGATTCATCATCGGGGCCAAACACCGCCGCCGATAAGCCATACTGGGTATCGTTCGCCAAGCGCACGGCCTCACCCACACTATCAAACGTCATGATGGGCATCACTGGGCCGAACGTTTCTTCAGTCATCACCTTCATTGAGTGATCAACTTGGCTTAATACCGTTGGCTCAATCCAGAATGCGCCGTCGTTATCTATGACGTTGCCGCCGCATTCAATAACCGCGCCTTTGGCAACCGCATCGCGCAAATGCTCGGCAATGATTTCAGCTTGCCGGTCAAAAATTAGCGGCCCAATCGAACCGTGCTTGGGGTCGTCTATGCTTAACTCCGCTTGCTTGGCTTTGTTCACCAAAAGCGCCGTAAAATCGCTGGCGTCTTCTGTATTTACATAGATACGTTCCAACGATTGGCAAGCCTGCCCAGTGGCTGAAACCGAGCCTCTGAGTATTGAGGTGGCCGCACGCTCTAAGTCAGAGCCAGATAAAATTACCGCTGGGTCTTTGCCGCCAAGCTCCAGAAACGCCGGAATGAAATTCTCCGCCGCCGCCAGTGCTACTTTTTTACCGGTTGCTACGCTTCCGGTAAACGCCACCACGTCTGACTCAGCAATAAGCTGCTGACCGGTAACGCCGTCGCCAGAAACAACGGATAAAACATTCGCCAGTTCGGGTACCGCTGAAATACTTCTCATTAATGGCACAGCAAAACGTGGGGTTACTTCACTGGGCTTGATAATGGCGGCGCAACCAGCCAATAAGGCCGGTATAACGTCAATGAAAGACAGCAGCAATGGAAAGTTCCAAGGACTAATAGCGGCCAGTAGCGGGTAGGGCGCTGAATCTTCAAATATTTCCACGTCGGGCATTGCTTTGGCCTGCACACTCGACTCTGTGAGCAGCGCGGGAGCCGAATCACACCAACGATCAATGGAACCTAGTAACGCAAAAAATTCAATCGAAGCCAAACCAAGCCTACCGGTGTCAATTGCTAAGGCTTCAACCAGCGCCTCTTTTTCATTCATCAATGCCGCCTGCCATTGACGCAACACCTCAATTCGATACCCACCGCCTTGCGCCCGCCAATCCGGTTGGTTTGCCTTTAGGCTCGCCGTTAAACTGGCCACTTCTTTTAAACTAGGCGTGCTGAATTGGTAATCAATTTTTCCGCTACGGGGGTTGCGAGCATCTAGTTGTCGTGATGAATGTAACTCAGTCATATCTGTTAATGCCGTCATGCGTTTGGTGGTGAAGATTGAATATTCAACAATACTCAGATCATTAATGCTATAGTATATGTTATATACTTATAACAATATACCTTTTTAGAAACTCTAGCAACATTACAGATCACCATGAATGAAAAAGTAAAAGATAAAATTCGCTTTCAACGAGCAAATCTAGTAGTAAGCAATTTAGAGCAGTCTTATAAGTTCTATTGCGACGTTTTAGGCTTTGAATTGACGTTTGAAAAAGACTCAGAGCCAGACTCCTACTCTTACGATGTATTTAGCATCGACACCAAACACACAATGCGCTTTGCAATTCTGAGCACGGCATCGCAACCGCGCTCCATGGCTTTAACCGAAATTTCTGACCCAGCTTTACCCCCCACGCCCACGCCCATACGCGCGACTATTGTGTTAGACGTGGCCGATGTGGATGCAGTCGTGAATGGCTCGAAAGAACTTGGCTTAAAGGTGTATCACGAAGACGCATTAATCACTCACGATGGGCGTGAAGGCCGCGAAGTTGGTATTCTCGATCACGATGGAAACTTAGTGGTTATTTACAACATTCCACCGTTATAACATTCGCCATAAAGGCAGCGCGCGCAGCACCGTGATCACTGTTACTGTGAACACGGTGTTGGCTAACGCCCAATAAAAATCAAGCCTAAGGCTTAAATACGCGGCTCGTCGGTCTTGTAGAACGGCACCACGTCTTCATTAGAAACCATATAGCAATTAACCAACATCCACTTTAGGTTAATGCCAATGCGCTGAGCATTTGACTCAGTCCACGCATACCCCACTTCTTTAACATCACCATTAGCCTCTTTTGTTTTAACGTACACCACTAATGACGGCCGAGTGAAAACACCGTCCAAATTATTGAATGTCCACATCACCCGAAACAGATTAATTCCCAACTCTTGGCCTTGATCAGTGGTAAACCACTTTTCACCACCAAGGTCGTGGATATTGTTAATCTGGTAACGCTTAAATGGAATGTCTCGGCCACCACCCACACCAGGCAAGTCAGCATAACAACTGAACATACGCGCTCGATCTAACGCGAAATGATCATCAACAACGCCATTTGATTGGTCGCTAG
Source organism: uncultured Arenicella sp. (assembly GCA_938045295.1). Lineage (GTDB taxonomy): Bacteria > Pseudomonadota > Gammaproteobacteria > Arenicellales > Arenicellaceae > Arenicella. The sequence continues at coordinate 20,479 of CALINO010000045.1, read as the reverse complement.
TGCTGAACCACAGCGCGTCTTTTGACAGCATCATGTCGCGTGCAACGGGTATATTATTAACGCACTGATTGGCACTTGAGCGCCCCCTAAACTGACCGGCCTCTTGCCGCCACAATAGATCGCAACCATTCGCGTAATCGGCCTTTTTAACTGACGGTTTGCCCTCACCGCCTTCTATGAAATAGGTTTTCATACGAACGGCTTGCATGTCGTAATCAACACTAAAGCTCATCACGGATTGGCGCTGAGCATTCGAGCCCTTGCCTTGCTCGGTGAGTAAGAACGCAAACCCGCTAAAGTCACTGTCCTCTAAACGAGTGATCTGCACCGAACGAAAGGCGTGTTGTTTTGATTTTTCAACGTTCAGACGCACGTCAAAATACGATTGGTTGGCATTGTTATACAAACCAGGCAACAGTTCGGCCATGATGACAATATCTCTGTCAGCCACCGTACTGTCTTGGCCTTGAGCAAAGAGTGGCAAATGAATCACGGCGTTACTGAAAAACGCCAACAAGCCTGTGGCAAACGCATTGCGTAATTGTTTGATTACTATTGTATTCATGAGGCTCTCCACTCAGATTTATTCATAACTTGCACTTACTCATAGAACTCCAACCACGCCCCTTCAGGCGCTTTAACAATCATTTTTTTCTTGTCATCAATGACTCTCAGTTTGTGCACAAACGGCACATCGTGGCGCTCAAAATGAGTTTGCAAAGCCTCAATCCCGACAACTGGAAAAGAAAGGCTGGCGATGCCGATATTAGGTAAGTTAGCTCGGCTGGCATTGTCACGGCCAACAATGCCGTCAAAAGCCAACAGTTCAATCGAACCCTCATTTTCGCCTTGCGGATTCAAAATATACACAGAACGCGACACCGTATTGGTAAGGTTATGCGGCAAACCTAATACATTTTCACCAGCCTCTTTACTGGCACCAGAGTGCTCTAAATACCGCTTAAACCCCAACACCGTTTCATAAAATTCAAGCGAGCGAGGCATGTCTTTAACCACTTGCGTGGAATTAAACGTTCTTGATAGAGACTTAAAATGCGGCCAGCCTTCTAACGCCGGCGCCACGCGCTGAATAAAGGCAACGGCAAACCCATCTTTATTCTGCGAAATCCACTCTTTAACCACAAACGGCCCAAAAGAAAATTCAGTGACTGGCGAACGCGCTTGCCACCCTTGCGAACGCAACTCTCGGGCCAACGCCTCAAGATCATGAGTGCGCATATTAATGTCAAAAATTCCACCTGTATCCCACGACTGCGAGTCCGGCCTGATAAGTTGTTGCTCCACACCCTCAAACTGCACCAAACGAACGTGTCCTGAGGCCGTGCCTGGGTTGGCATACAAACGGTATTTTGCACTGGCCGACTTAGCTTGCTGCCATGCCTTCAGTTGCTCTGTTGACACCTCTCCTTGTTCAATCAACGTCCAAGACGCCGTGTTTTGAAAAAAATCGGCATAGTCATCAAGGTTACGCACACTCACCAACACCTCTTTCCAGCCTGAAAGACGGTAGGGTAGAGCCTCTTTAGTTTCGTTAAGCCCAGCCTCAACCACAGCGTCGTTAACCACAGCCTCTTCGGCCACAGACGAAGACCAACAAAAAGCAAACAAAAAAGGGCAAATAAGAAAAAGTAACTTTAGCCGTTTAATACCATTCTCCCAAAATTAGCTTACTTAAACACCCCATAGTTCGGGGTGTCAGCATCAACAATATTGATTTAATGATATATCAACATACCATTTTAAAAAACAGTCTCAGATCATTAAATTGAAATCTCGAGACGCCGCTTATTGTTAAATAAGATGAGCCAGCAGGAGGAAAACTCTAAACAAAGAAAAATATTAGGAAGGCAGTCTGCAAGCAATGAAACCGCCTGAATAGAACATTGAAAATGGTGGGCCCACCAGGACTCGAACCTGGGACCGATCGATTATGAGTCGAGCGCTCTAACCAACTGAGCTATGGGCCCAACTCACATTCTCACCTTGAGATAAAAGCAGATGGTTGCTTTTGAGCAGGGTTGCTGCTTTAAACTTACACCAACCCTGTGGCTGATTGTCAAAGCGCACCGAATAATACAAAATTATTGGTGTGGTAGGAAGCTTTTAAGCGCGCAAATTTAAAACTTGCGCGCGGTGACTAGTCACTTATTTTGCAACTTGCCTGCACTTCTCGCAAATTAACGCCAATTCGGGTAGCCGCGGGCTCAGTCCATGTGTAAGCAAAGGCTTTTTCTTCAGCGCCACGGTAAATAAATAACTCAAACACGTCCGCGTAATTGCTGGCAATAAATTCCGTTTGCTTTAACTGCAAACGGTACTGAGCTTGTTTACCAAAAGTCAGTGAGCCGCCTTGATCGTGAGTATTCAAGTCTTTGTAGTATTCCCATTTATCGTCGCCTAAGTGCACGGCCACCCAACACGTTGCCGAGCGGGCACGGTGGTAATGATAATAATTTGGCGCCTCTAAACCAAACGCTAACTTACCGTCTGATGTGTAAGCGCCTTCACGCCCCCAATAACCTTTTTCACCAATAATCTGCTCAGCAAAGATGAGCCTTTTTTCGTCTTTGTACTTTGAGTCAATTGTGCACGTTTGATGATTGGTTAGCCCCACATATTGATCCAACTCTCGGCGCCACAAGGTATCGCAGCCATTGCCGTTGAAGATTGGCTTGAGTTGCTTAAGCGTGAGAGCATTTAAAAATGCGTGGGCGACGGGCTGATTTTTTTTGCTGGTGTCTTTTAGTTGATATGACTTACTGGTGATTCTGCCGTTCGGGGCAATGAAAAAATGCGTGTAGATTTGCCGATAGATATCACCGTCACGATCAACTTTATTAATTTGCGAAAACAGCCAATGGCCTTGCAAATGCGGTGAGTTAATTGTCTTTTTAACAACGTGCAGTCGTGCGTATTTATCTTCCGGTTGTTGCGGTGATTCTATAAAGTCATTAGTTAGAAAATTGACCTGATTGTAATTATCAAACTCTCCAACTTGCAATTTCATAAGTCGGGCAAGGCTTTTTTCTTGCACGCTCAATTGCTTAGAGCTGGTTTTTTTAGGGCTGGACTGTTGATCGCTCGATGTTGCACTCACTGACTGGCTTATAAATAGAGCGCTGGCCAGCACAACTTGAGCTACTAGAGTTTTATGTATGGTAACGGCACGTTTGGCATTCATTTTTGCTCACCTAAATGTATTTTTTATCGTAACCAGCTCCCACAACCGCGCACCAATACTATGACATAAAAAAGCCGCTAACGAATCAACGCTAGCGGCTTTAACAAACTTAATTTATTCAGGTGGCGCTTAGTTTTGCTCTAAAAAGCTTTTTAAGTGCTCTGAACGACTTGGGTGGCGAAGCTTTCTCAGCGCTTTAGCTTCAATCTGACGAATTCGCTCACGAGTCACGTCAAACTGTTTACCCACTTCTTCTAGAGTATGGTCGGTGTTCATGCCAATACCAAAACGCATGCGCAACACTTTGGCTTCTCTAGGCGTTAAGCTTTCAAGAATTTCACCCGTGGCGTTCAACAACCCTGAGGTTGTGGCCGCTTCCATTGGCGCTTCCACATTTTTATCTTCAATGAAATCGCCCAAGTTAGAATCTTCATCATCACCAATCGGTGTTTCCATGGAGATTGGCTCTTTGGCAATCTTAAGTACTTTACGCACTTTATCTTCCGGCATTTCCATTTTTTCAGCCAACTCTTCAGGCAAGGCTTCACGGCCTTTTTCCTGCAAAATTTGGCGAGAAATGCGGTTCAGTTTATTGATGGTTTCAATCATATGCACCGGAATACGAATGGTGCGTGCTTGGTCAGCAATTGAACGCGTGATCGCTTGACGAATCCACCATGTGGCGTAAGTAGAGAACTTATAACCACGGCGATATTCAAACTTATCCACCGCTTTCATCAAGCCGATATTACCTTCTTGAATCAAGTCTAAGAACTGCAAGCCACGGTTAGTGTATTTTTTCGCAATTGAGATTACCAAACGCAAATTCGCTTCCACCATTTCTTTCTTGGCGCGGCGAGCTTTGGCTTCACCAATCGACATACGACGATTGATGTCTTTGATTTCTTCAATCGGAATACCCAACAACTCAACAATACGGCGCAACTTAGCTTGCGACATTAAGATTAAGGCGTGGTTGTCTTCAATCTCTTCTTTTTTCTTGGCTTTTTTCAATAAAGTGTCGTACAACTCTTCATCAAGTTCGCTGCCAACAAACGCGTCAATAAAGTCTTTGCGTGAAATGCCTGCGTCGGCCACGGAAATATCCATAATGGATTTTTCATGGCCGCGAATGATTTCTACTTGAGCGCGAATGCCTTCCCACAGCGCTTCGATGATCTTAGGTACGAATTTGATTTCCATCAAACCTTCAATCAATTCTTCTTGAATTTTACGTGCTTGCTTGCTGTCGTAACCGTGCTTTTCTAATGCTTTGGCGTGGCGAGCATGCAACTTAGCCATGGCTTTAAAACGCTCCAGCGCTTCATCCATGTCTGGGCCAGTGTCTACTGGCTTTTCGTCTTCTTCATCGTCATCCGAATCATCATTATTTTGCGCAGCCGTGCCCGACTGAACCGGATTAGGGTCAATCTCAGCATTGGGGTCAATGAAAGCCACCAACAAATCGGTTAGGCGCATGCGCTCGGCTTTGATCTCTTCAAAATAATCTAAGATTGTCTGGATCGCTGAAGGGCAAGCGGCCATCGCAACCGTAGACTGGCGAATACCGTCTTCAATACGCTGCGCCAAGTTAATTTCGTCAGCGCGGGTCAATAGGTCAACGGTACCCATTTCACGCATGTACATTCGCACAGGGTCAGTGGTACGACCAAACTCACTCTCAACCGCCGTGGCAAGCACCGCATCGGTGTTATCGTCGTCGTCTTCAGCTTCTTTATCAGCTTCAGCTTTTAACAGCAAAGAGTCGGCATCAGGAACACTATCAAACACCTCAATGCCCATATCATTGATCATGTTAACAACCGACTCAATTTGGTCAGTGTCATTCATATCTTCGGGCAAGTGGTCGTTGATTTCTCGATAGGTTAAAAAGCCTTGCTCTTTACCTTTTAAGATCAAACGTTTTAATTCGGACTTTTTGCTACTTGAATCCATTAATGGAACCTCACATTGGCGCGCGCGCGAGCTTTTAAACTAGCGCTTAGCATCAGTGTTTAAAAAAGGGTTTTTACAACAGGTTAACGCTTAATTTTATAACAAAAATAAGAAGGTTTCGCTTAATTTGATATAAAACTGCAATTTTTGAGTGATTAAGGTGGCGATTAATTGCTAATTTTCAAGTCAATCAGCTTGAATAACAATTTCGCACGTATTCTTTGAGGGCTTGTTGGCGCTCTAACTCTTGTTCAGACAGGCCACCTAAGTTGGCTTTTCGGGTTAGATTTTCCAGTGCTTGTTCGGCTCTGGCCAATTCAACTTGGTTAAACTCATCAATAATTTTGGCATTATTGGCGCGAATCAACGTTAACGCCTCGTCTTCGCTCAGCTCTTCAATATTATTGTGATGATGATTGGCCAATTTTAACAAAGTACTGGCAAACGACTCGCCGCGATAACGCTCCAGCAACGTGGCGGTGGTCGCTTTATCAACGCTCTCGGCCACGGCGCGTAACTCATGCACCATTTCAATACCGCGCACTTGGGTATCGCTAATGGGCGCCAGCATGCTGTATTCAGCGTGAAATTTAGGAAACTGCAACAACAATGACACCGCTCTGCGCACTGGCGTCAAACTGGCTGGGCGCGGCGCCTGCTCTACTTGCCGCTTATTCCACTTGCCTTTCTTCCAGCGCCCTTGGCCGCCTTTATTTTGCCCCCAATCATTAGTCCACGGCTGTGACTCTGAGTCATTTGTCGCCGGCACTTTCGCCGGCTGTGCCACCAACTCGCTGGACGCCACTTGCGTTAACGAAGCAACGCGTTCAACCAACAAAGTTTTCAGCACGCCAGTTTGCATTTTTTCCAATAACGGTTTGGCAAGTTTGCCCAATTTTGCACGGCCATCCAAACGATTAATATCGGCTTGCTGTTTTAAGCTTTCCAGCAAAAATTCGGGCATTGGCATGGCCTCTTGCACCAACTTTTCAAAGCCTTCTTTGCCCACTTTCTTTACCATGGTGTCAGGGTCTTCACCGTCGGGCAAAAACAAAAAGCTGACCTGATGGCCATCTTGCATGGCGGGCAAACTGGTTTCTAGCGCCTTCCATGCTGCCGCTCGGCCAGCACGGTCGCCGTCAAAACTAAACGTAATATTGGGGGTGTGCCTGAATAAACGCTGCAAGTGCATGGCGGTGGTGGCGGTGCCCAAAGTTGCCACCGCGTTATTAATGCCTTCTTGCGCTAAGGCCACCACGTCCATATACCCTTCAACCACCAACACGCCTTCGGCCTCTTTAATTGCCCCGCGCGCTGCGTACAAACCATACAACTCTGAACCTTTATGAAAAATCGGGGTCTCTGGCGAATTTAAGTATTTAGGGTTGCCCGGCTGCGGCTCCGCTTGCTCAAGCACTCGGCCACCAAAGCCAACCACACGCCCACGATGATCGTGAATCGGGAACATAATGCGATTACGAAAACGGTCATACACCCGACCTTTTTCATTTTTAGTCAGCATGCCCGTGTCTAGCAACGCTTTTTGCGCTGGCGCGGTGTCACCCAGTGAGTCCATTAAATGAGACCAACCTTCGGGGGAGAACCCTAAGCCAAAGCGCTTAGCCACATCGCCACTCAAACCGCGCTTTTTCAAATAGGCAACCGCTTCATCTTTGGTCGCATGTTGGCGCAGTTGAGTTTGATAAAACCCTTCCACCTGTTGCATCAGTTGATACAGGTCAATGCCTTGGCTTTGGGTATTTTTAGGAGTAAACGACTGGGACTCTTGCGGCACTTCCATGCCCGCGCTCGAGGCCAGAGTTTCCACCGCCTCGCGAAACTCCATGTGGTCGTATTCCATCAAGAAGCTAATCGCGGTGCCATTCACACCGCAACCAAAACAATGATAAAACTGCTTGGTTGGTGACACGGTAAACGACGGCGTCTTCTCTCCATGAAACGGACAACACGCTTTATAGTTAGCGCCCGCTTTTTTGAGCGGCACAAAACCATCAATTAAATCGACCACATCGGTTCGATTTAAAAGTTCATCAATAAAGTGTTGGGGAATGCGGCCAGCCATGCGCCTATTTTAACGACTCGCGAATGTTTTAGCTCGCTAATTTTAAGACCAATGCTTTATTTTAATGAACCTAATATTTAATGCGTCACTGATGTAACAATGGCCACAAGCCTTTGCAGCATTTGGGGTTTTTCTTAACCAGTTCAATTGCCATTTTTTCTGCTGCAGATTGTTCAGCGGGCGTAAGGCTTGCACCTGAAATAGCTAAGGATTGATCCATTTGGGCAATTTCATTGGCCACAGCCGTATTACCAGAGTCAATTAGAATGGCTTCAAATAGCTTATTTTGCGCCAAATGGTAAGCGTATGCTTGAACATTATCGGGCTTGCCATTCAGTAACGGCGGTACACCTCTCTGGTAAGCGTCTGCAATAGCATAACCAACAGCCACATGCCCTAAGTCCCAAAGGCGTTGATAAATTTCAAATCGCTTTAGTTCATCAACACCACTGTAGCTGGCGGCCAGGTTTGTGAGCAAACCGTAATCACCAAGTTCAACCGCTTTGTCATACCACACCTGTCTGTTCTCAATAATGAGCTGGGGAACACCAAGACATAAACGGTGTGTAATCTTAAAAGAATTAACTAATGAACCATGCTCTTGAGAACCAACCACTGATTTAACGTTGATACTGGGGAAGTTCCTTTCAACACTGTTTAATAACTTATATTGCCCAGAGTGCTCAAACTGTTCGAGCTTAGATCGAAACACTGATGTGTCTCTAGGGTGTTGGGTACAATCTTCCAAACTTCTAAACAGTGCTTCTGAAGCAGCACTATTACCCGTTTCTGCCATCGCCATTAACTGATTCAAATAACTGTCAACATTGTCAGCAGTAAGCCTTGGCAGCTTGTGGCTTGCATCCACGTCAAAGTTAACAGTGACTACTTCACCTGTGGAAAACTCAACTGGCAAAATTTTTGGATAGCCTATATCAACGTCACTATTAATTTCTGGGCTGTCTATCGCTCGCTCTGTAACAGGATCAACATTGGTTAATTCTATTTCACTAACCACCGAAGGCTTAACGTCAATAGCCTCACTTTGTACAATCAAATCATTTTCTTCTTGATCAAAATAAAAACACAAAAAGAGAATAACAATTGCCAGAAAAAAACCAAGAAAAATAAGCTTTCGCGGCGTTAGTTCCATTACTTCAGGAAGAAGTCTGCAGTTGGGCATTTAGTCCAATCTTTACCAAAAAGTGCCGGGATATTAGGGGTAATTGGATTTCTAACCCGGTTGGTGATCATTAAACTTCCATTGATAGCATTAACTGGACAAGCATGCCTAGTTCTATTTACACCATTGATTGTTACAGCTGGAAAAACTCTCCCTTGAGACGCCATCCATTCATACCTAGCGTTAGTTCCAGCTGTATCAGAAATTAAATAAGCAAAAATATCTAAATGAAGCCGCCGGTTAATATCTAGCGCATAGCCTTCTCCATTCCTAGGAACAAAAGCAGACTTTGAAACATCAGCAACAACAAACAAAATGATTAAAAGAAAAAACGCAGTCTTCTTCATAACACACTCCATCGCTATAGAAAGTCCTTTTACAGTATCATCATATTTGCAAAAAAAAAGCCCGCCATAGGCGAGCTTTTAATATAACAATCTATTCAACAAACTTAACTGAGCTTGGATTTAATAATTCCACTCACCTTGCCCATGTCGGCCTTACCTTGCAATTGACCTTTAAGCAAGCCCATTACTTTGCCCATGTCTTTCATAGACTCGGCGCCTGTTTTTGAGATGGCTTGAGCAACAGCGTCTTGCACTTCTTCATCGCTGAGCTGTTCAGGCAGATAAACCATGAGGTTATCCACATGCACTTGCTCTTTTTCAGCTAAATCAGCACGATCGCCGTTATTGAATTGAGTAATGGCGTCTTTAGATTGCTTAATTTGTTTTTCAACAATGGCCAGCACTTGCGCGTCGTCCACTTCGATTTGCTCATCAACTTCAACACGTTGAACAGCGGCACGGAGCATACGAATAGACTCAAGCTGCGATGCATTTTTTTCACGCATTGCAGTTTTCATGTCTGCCAAGATTTGATCTTTCAAAGACATACTAAGTTCCTTTTAAATAAGCTAAATAACTGCGGTTTGCACCCAAACGGCGCAAACCAAGTTAAACGCTTATTTTTAGTACAAACGAGTTGTACGAATACGACCACGAGAGGCGCGTTTCATTTCGCGCTTTTTCGCTGCAGCCGTTTTACGCTTACGCACTGAGGTAGGCTTTTCATAGAACTCGCGACGACGCATTTCAGTGAAAATACCAGCTTTTTCGCAAGAGCGACGGAAGCGGCGCAAGATGACGTCAAATGGCTCGTCGTTTTTAACTTTAACTTGTGGCATAACTATCTAATATTGTTACAAAATTTTTTCGGCGAATGGTTATTTCCCATTCAGGGTGCGCGATTCTAGCGGTTTAAAATGCGTTTGTATATACTTGGCCGCCAAATAGTAAGGGCTTTTCGCTCTAAAAGCGCCGGTTTGCGGTATTTTAGAGCCATACGCTAACAACCCAAGCACACACACATGGCAAAACGCGTTTTAGGCATCGAAACCTCTTGTGACGACACAGGCGTGGCATTGTACGACTCTGAACAAGGGCTGTTAGCACATGCACTGTATTCACAAATCAAAACTCACCAAGAATACGGTGGCGTGGTTCCAGAGCTGGCAGCCAGAGACCACATTCGCAAAGTAATACCGTTGGTGGATGCCGTTTTAGAACAAGCCGGTTGTTCACAAAGCAGCGTTAGCGCGGTGGCGTACACCTGCGGCCCAGGTTTAGCGGGCGCACTTTTAGCTGGCAGCGCAGTGGCAAAGGGCTTGGCATTCTCCTGGGACGTGCCCGCGGTTGGGGTTCACCATATGGAAGGCCACATGCTGGCGCCCATGCTCGAAGACAACCCACCCACGTTTCCATTCGTGGCTTTATTAGTGTCCGGCGGGCATACACTCTTAGCGGAAGTCAAAGGCGTGGGCCAATACACCATTTTGGGGCAAACCTTAGACGACGCGGTAGGTGAAGCGTTCGACAAAACCGCTAAAATTTTAGGCTTGGGCTACCCTGGCGGTCCAGCCATTGCGCGCACCGCTGAAGCCGGTAACGCCGGGCGCTTTAAGTTTCCGCGCCCAATGATTGATCGCCCCGGCATGGATTTTAGTTTTTCAGGCTTAAAAACATTTGCGCTTAATACCGTGGAACGCGAATTACTAGACCAGCAAACCATTGCTGACATTGCGCATGCGTTTCAAGAAGCGGCCGTCGATACCCTGGTTATTAAATGCAAGCGCGCGCTAGAGCACACAAATGGCCACCGCTTAGTGGTGGCCGGTGGCGTTGGGGCCAACCTGCATTTACGCGAACAATTAAACGCCATGATGAGCAAGCGCAAGGATGACGTGTTTTACCCGCGCATTGAATTTTGCACCGACAACGGCGCCATGATTGCGTACGCTGGCGCGCAACGCTTACACCAAGCCAATTCAGAGTTGGAGTTTCAAGTTAAACCGCGCTGGTCGATTGAAGACTTACCCCCGGTTTAACGCGCCGCTTACCGAGCAAACCCTGTAAGCCTTACATTTTCAGGCTTTAGAAATACCGCAGCAATTTAAAAATGTCGCACAAATAATGCCACAACTAGGCTAGCCTAGATTTAGTCAGTGGTTTTCTTTTTTTGGCCAATTTTAGATTCTGTGCCGGCTTTTAAACGGTCAATATTGTCGCGGTGGCGCTTAAACGTGAAGGCAACAATCCAAAACACCGCGCCAATCAACGGTAACTCACTTTGTGAATTAAAAATAGCGAATGCCGCAAGGCCGGTTACTGCACTGGCCAATAATGCCGACAGTGACGAGTAACGCGTGATGAGTGCGCTCAGCGCCCACACCACCATAAAGACCGACAGCAATTTCCAACTCAGCGCCATGTAAACACCCAGCGCAGTGGCGACACCTTTACCACCTTTAAAGCCAAAAAACACGGGGTATAAGTGCCCCATGAATGCCGCAATAGCAACGCAGGCAACCACGCCATTTGACACACCAACAGAGTAAGCAATTAACACCGGAATAACGCCTTTTAACACGTCACCTAAGAGTGTTAAGGCGGCGGCAAATTTATTACCTGAACGCAACACATTGGTGGCACCGGGGTTGCCACTGCCAACTTTGCGCGGGTCTTCTAAGCGAAACAACTTAGAAACTATTATGGCACTGGAAATGGAACCAAACACATAGCCCAACACTGGCCAGACAAAAGAGGGCATGAGATTTACGAACTCAGACATGAAGCAACGCCTAAAGAAAACGGTTATCAGGGTAGGGCTGATAGTTTACACTGACTGCGTTACCAAAGTTTGTACTAAAATAACGAAATGACCGATATAGTTTACTTACATGGCCTAAAGTGCGAATGCACCATCGGAGTTTGGGAGTGGGAAAAGCAAATACGCCAGACCCTAACCCTTGATATTGACCTTGCCACCGATGCGGCCAAAGCCGCGGCTAACGACGATTTAGAGCACGCACTTGACTATCAGGCCATTGCAACGCGAGTGCAATCGTTCACTAAAGACACCCCGTTTGAGTTAATCGAAACCTTGGCGCATAAGCTGGCCGATCTGATTTTGGCTGAGTTTGACACCTCGTGGGTGAAAATCAAAGTCGACAAAGGTTCTGCGGTAAAAGGGGTTAAACACGTCGGTATTATTGTCGAACGCAGTCAGTAAAACTGATCTAGATCATCACCGAACGGCCACCGTCGACCGCGATCACTTGCCCTGTAATATAGTGCGCTTTATCAAGCAAGAAGCACACTAAATCAGCAATGTCCTGCGGGTCGCCCATGCGCTGCAATGGGATTTTCTTCAACACGTCGGCTTTTTCAGCCTCACTGCTGTTTTTTTCTGGCCAAATAATGGCTCCCGGCGCCACTGCGTTAACCCGAATCTGCGGCGCCAAATCACGCGCCAACGCTTTCGTGAGCATTTCCAAGCCGGCTTTTGCCGAACAATAAATGGGGTGATTGGCCATGGGGTTACGGGCATGGATATCCACAATATTAATGATGGCCCCATTAACCTCACGCAAATGCTTGGCCGCATGCTTTACCAAAAACGCCGGCGCTTTTAGATTGCTGCCCACCAAATCATTCCAATAATCTTCTTCAAGCAGCTCAATCGGGGTTGGGTAAAAGCTGGATGCATTATTAACCAGCGCATCCAAACGCCCAAACTGCTCAACGCATTGCTCAATAAGGCTGGGAATACAATGAATGTCTAACAAGTCACCTTGCACTGTGATTGCGGAATTGGGGCGCTGCTGATTTAAATCATCAACCAGTTCAGAGGCCGAGCCCGACGAAGAGCGGTAATGCACCACCACGTTATAACCCTGCTGATGCAGTGCAATGACCATTTGGCGGCCAATTCGTTTAGCCCCGCCAGTAATTAACGCCGTTTTAGTTGAGTCCGTCATAACTAAATACTGTGTGTGAAGTTTTGTGCCCCATTTACACCTGAAATAAAGGCATAGTTAGTGCAAATTCTTTGCTAAGAACTTACTATAACCTATTTGAATTTCAGCATTCTTCGTTTATGGACTTTTTTCAAGCCATCGTATTGGCAGTCGTGCAAGGTATTGTCGAATTTTTGCCAATATCCAGCTCTGCTCACCTAATTTTAGTGCCCGAATTACTGGGCTGGGAAGATCAAGGCCTGGCCTTTGATGTAGCAGTGCATGTGGGCACGTTAATTGCCGTGGTGGCCTTTTTACGCAAAGAGATCAGCCGCATTGTGCCTGCTTGGTTGACTGGCTGGGGCAATCGGCAGTGGAATCAAGATGGCCAACTTGGCTGGTTGATTATTGTGGCCACCATTCCGGTGGGTTTAGTCGGCTTGGCGTTTAAAGACTTTATTGAGCTGAACCTACGCTCAACATTGGTTATTGCCGCCGCCACCATTTTCTTTGGTTTAGTGTTAGGTTGGGCCGACCGAAAAGGCAATGCCAACAGCAAACAACTCACTGATTTAAACTGGAAACACACCCTGATTATAGGCTGCGCACAAGCCATGGCCTTAATACCAGGCACCTCGCGCTCAGGCATTACCATGAGCGCCTTGTTAGCCTTGGGCTATAGCCGTATTGCGGCCGCCCGCTTTTCATTTTTAATGGCCGTACCCGCCATTGCATTGCCTGGCTTATTAAAAGGCCGCGATTTAATACAAAGCAACGCCGATGTTTCTTGGAGCATTTTAGCCACCGGCGTGGTGGTGTCGGCACTGGTGGCCTTTTTGTGCATGAACCTTTTTATGCGCTTTATTGAGCGTGTTGGCATGACGCCTTTTGTTATCTACCGCCTACTGCTGGGCGGCTTGTTGATCGCAATTGCACTTTAAGCACGCCACACAAATCCACACTATTAATAAACACAGACAGAACGTATCGCAGCCAATGGTTTGCTTGATACAATGACCTCATGACTACTGTAAGTAAAGATTTTCGCCAACGTTTCGTTTTTGACAAAATTGATGTGCGCGGCTGCGTCGTTAAACTACAAGAAACCGCCGAAGCGATTCAGTCCACTCATCATTACCCGGCAAACTTAGCCAATTTACTGAATGAGTTTGCCTTAGCGGCCACACTGCTAAGAGACTCGATAAAAATTGACGGCAGCCTCACCATTCAACTGCGTACCAAAGGGGCCATTGACCTGATTATGGCCGACTGCATGGCCAACCGCCAAGTGCGCGCCATTGCAGAATACGACGCGCAAGGCTTAGTCGCTAACGACACCCTTCACCTTAATGAATTGGGTGACGGTGCGGTATTGGCCATTACCATTTCGCCCGACGCCGGTGAGCGCTATCAAAGCATTGTGCCCATTGAACACGTCACTCTGGCCGCGTGCTTAGAAGACTATTTTCAACGCTCAGAACAATTGCCCAGTTTGTTTTCACTTCACAGTGACGGTGAAAACGCACTTGGCATTGCCTTGCACGCACTGCCCAAAGAGCAGATTAAAGATGACGCCTTGGCGCACGATCACTTACAACGCCTAAAAGCCTTATTGGGCACCTTGAGCAAAGAAGAGGCATTGAGCTTGTCAGCACCTGAAATACTGACCCGCTTATTCCATGAAGAGAGCTGCCGCCTGTTCGATGCACAAGCCGTTGAATTTGGCTGCGTATGCTCACCCGAAAAATCAATAGAAGCCATTAAAGCGCTGGGCCAAGAAGACATTGAAGCCTTAATTGGCGAACAAGAATCGCAAGGCAATGAGCATTTAGTGATTGATTGCCACTTTTGTTTTCAACGCTATGAGTTTGACTTTACTCAAGTGCGGGGCTTTTTCGATTAACAGTGCCTGCATTTAACCGGCACTGTTGAATCTGAACGCCAAACTGACCGTTATTTTAAACACCATTAATTTTACCCAACACACACATCACCATGAGTAATTCTTTAAAGGACCAACTGCTCAAAGCCGGCTTGGTAAAAAAACAAGACGTTAAAAAGAAGCCAAAGAAAAAGGCACCACAAGTGGCGAAAAAGAACCGCAAAAAGCCCAGTGAAAACGCCTTGCGCACTCAACGAGCCATGTTGGATAAAGCAAAAAAAGACAAAAAATTAAATGAACAGCGGCGCGCTGAAGCCGAACGTAAGGCGCTGATTGCGCAAATTAAACAATTGGTGAATGGCAGCAAGGTCGATCGTAAAGACGGCGAAACTGCGTATAATTTTACCCACGCCAAGAAAGTCAAAACCGTTTATGTGACCGAAGAGCAGCACAAACAGCTTTCTAAAGACCACCTTGTGATTATTGCAGTTGGCAACGACGTATTTGAAGTTGTGCCTAAAGTGGTGGCGAATAAAATTGCTGAACGCGACGCCAATATGGTAGTAAAGAATGAGCAAAGCAGCCAAGCCCCGGCTGCCGACGACCCGTACGCCGACTACCAAATTCCCGATGACTTAATGTGGTAATAGTGAATAACATACAACAACAATTATTATTTTGGCTTAACCAAGCTTTACCGCGCTATTGGCTAGTAGCCGCCATTGCCATATTACTACTGGCGTTATTAATTAGCAGCCTACGCGCACGCAAGCGCTTGGCTGAAATAAACGCGGAACGTGAAGAACTGGCCATTACCCGTGCCAGCAATGCGCAACGCATTGAACAGCTCGAACAAGACTATTCATCGGCCAACCAGCAAGTCACCAATAACGCGCTTCAAATTCAACAGCTAATTGCACAAAGCGCTGAATTGAAAACCAGCCGCGATGAAAAACAATCGCAAGTTACGCAACTGGAAAATGAGCGCGCGGGCTTGCGTGAAATACAAGAAAACTATCAACGCAAAACCCACCGGCTTGAAAGTGACATTCGAGAACAAACCGCCCATCTTGAAGCCGAGCGCAATAAACTGAGCGAACTAAAGGCTGAGTTTAAACGGCAAAAAGCCGAACTTAAAGTTGAGTTTAAGTCGGTGTCAGAAGAGATCATGAAAGATCGGCAAAAGATGTTGGCCGAGCAAAACAAAGAAGGCGTGGGTGCACTGCTAAAGCCACTGCAAGAACAAATACAAGGTTTTCAGCAGCGCGTGAACGAAGTGCACAGCGAAAACATAAAAGACAACAGCACTCTTAAAGCAGAAATTGATAATGTGCGGCGCATGGGCTTTCAAATGCAAGAGGAAGCCAGCAACCTAACCGCCGCACTCAAAGGCGATTCACAACAACGCGGCGCCTGGGGCGAAGCGCAGCTAGAGCGCACACTTGAGCTAAGCGGTTTGGTGGCAAATGATCATTACGTGAAGCAAACGGCGTTTACCGATGACAATGGCAACCGCAAGCAAACGGATTACTTAATCAAACTGCCAGAAGATAAGTGCATTATTATCGACAGCAAAGTCTCATTAAATGCCTATGAAAAAGCCTGTTCTGGCGAGCCGGAACAGCAAGACACGGCCATGCGTTTACACGTGGCCGCGGTGCGCAAACACATTGACGATCTGGCCAGCAAAGATTACGTCAACTTGTCGGCCGTACACAGCCCCGACTTTATTTTGATGTTCATGCCAATTGAGCCCGCCTACATTGAAGCCATGAAGCACGACCCTGAGCTATTCGCCTACGGTTACCGCAAGAACGTGATACTGGTGTCGCACACCACTCTGATTCCGATTCTGCGTACGGTGGCAAATTTATGGATGCTAGAGCGCAGCAATAAAGAAGCACGCCAGCTAGGCGATGCCGCCAATGACATTTTCAATTCCGTCGCCACCGTCAGTGAGCGCCTGGAAGCGTTGGGTAAGGCGCTGGGCTCAATCAGCAACCATTACAACAAAACCGTGACCGCCATTTCTGGCAAACAAGGGCTGCAAGGCAAAGTGAAACGCTTTACCGAACTCTCTAATAAGGCCAGCAAAGAAATGCCCGAACTGGAACACAAACACCACGAGTTTGAAACCAATCGACTCGAAGTGGAAGCCTTACCTGAAAACGTTGATAACAATACTCACACTCAGCCCGACACTGACAACGATTAGGCCTGCAAAAAGCCACAGCCATGAATAACAGCCTGCACGACCTGGAAATTTTATTAGTAAAGAACAAACGCTTAGTGGTGATAGAGACTGAGCGAGAAGGCTGCTATGTCAGCGGGTTTAAAGAGTTGGCTCGCCGCTCGCAAAAGCCGGTTTTTTTATGGTCTTTAACCAAAGGCCTGAAACGCTTGGCCGAAGGTTACGGTGCGCAAAAAATAAACGGCGATTATCAACAGCTTTTAGGCCAAATTGTGGCCACCAGCGTGCCGTCCATCTATGTGTTGGTGGACTTTCATTCTTTTTTAACTGAACCACTGGCGGTTCGATACATTAAAGACTGCATTAATGACACCGAGCACACCCTGATTTTACTGTCTAAGAGCATTGAACTGCCTGAAGACTTACGCCACCTTGCCACCCACTATTCTCTGCCCTTGCCCACGCGCGATGAACTAAAGCGCATGGTGAACAACTTAGCCAAACAGTGGATGCACGAACATGACCGCAAGCTGAAAGTGGAAGACCGGCGAATTGTCAGCAAAATTGTGGATAATCTGTGTGGCTTAAAAATGAGTGACGCACAGCGCTTAAGCAAGCACGCCATCTACGACGACGGAGTGTTGAACCAACAAGACATCATCCATATTGCGAAAGATAAGTTTGATGTATTAAACCAAGACAGCTTACTCAATTTGCACCTCGATTATGAAGAGCTGGATGACATTGCCGGCTTTGATAATTTAAAAAAATGGCTCACATTACGTAAGCCGGTGTTTGCCGGCGACACTAAATTGCCCGGCGGTGACATCCCCAAAGGCATCATGCTGCTTGGCGTTCAAGGCTGCGGTAAAAGCATGGCGGCCAAGGCGGTGGCCAGCTCATGGGGCTTACCGTTGCTGCATTTAGACTTTGCCATTTTGTACAACCGATTCTATGGCCAAACTGAAGAAAATCTCAGGACGGCTTTAAATACCGCCGAGCTGATGGAACCCTGCGTATTGTGGTTGGATGAAATAGAAAAAGGCTTATCGGCGGTTTCTAATTCAGACGATGTTTCCAAGCGCATGCTGGGCACTTTCCTAACGTGGTTAGCCGAAAATAAGAAACGGGTGTTTTTGGTCGCCACCGCCAATGACGTGAGCGCCCTGCCACCGGAATTGATACGAAAAGGGCGCTTTGACGAAGTGTTTTTTGTAGACCTACCAAACCAAGAAGACCGAGCGGCGATTTTAGAGATTCATCTGGACCGGCGCGAACTGGATAAGTCAATGATTGACATTATGTCAATTTCAAGCAAAACTGAGGGCTTCTCAGGCGCCGAACTTGAACAATTAATTGTGAGTGCGGTGTACGCCACTTACGCCGAGAACACCTCAATCACCACCGAGGTTCTTCTGCAAGAAGTGGAAACAACACGGCCGTTGTCAGTACTGATGGCAGAAAAGATTCAACATTTAAGAGAATGGGCTTCCTCCCGAACCATTATGGTGTAAACCTTCATGAAAAAAGCCATTGCCATCATTGTTACTACAATACTCCTCGCACTGGCTCTATTTTTCATTTTTGCGCCCCGCATTGTTGATGACCAACAAAACCCGGTTACCGAGCACTCGCCTTACCCTGTCTCTGAGCAGGCTCAAGCATTACACAACACACTCATTATTGGCGACTGGCACGCCGACACATTGTTATGGAATCGAGACATAAGCAAACAGCACGACTACAGCCACGTTGACCTACCCAGGCTGCGCCAAGGCAATGTAGGCTTGCAAATGTTCACCACCGTCACCAAATCGCCCAGCGGCTTAAATTACAGCCACAATGACAACGACGCGCCGGACGACATCACCAAGCTGGCACTGGGGCAACGTTGGCCAGTAAATACCTGGTCAAGTTTGAGCGCACGTGCACTGCACCAAGCGGATAAGCTGCACCGTTTTGAACGCCAAAACCCCACTGAATTGTTCATTATAAAATCGCAAGCCGACCTTAAACAGTGGCAACAAAAAAGAGAACAAAACCCTCGCTTGATCGGTGGCTTAATTGGCACTGAAGGCTCGCACGCCTTAGACGGAAAATTAGAAAACGTACAGCAGCTGTTCGACGCCGGCTTTCGCATGATGAGCCTACAGCATTTTTTCGACAACAAACTGGGCGGCTCATTGCACGGCACAAAAAAATCAGGCTTAACCAACTTTGGCCGCAACGTGATTAAAAAAATAATTGAGTTGGATATTATTTTAGACGTATCGCACTCGTCTGAAGCGGTGGTGGCCGACGTATTATCGATGACTGATCGCCCGTTGGTTGTCAGCCATACGGGCTTTAAGGGGCACTGCACTAACGATCGAAACATTTCTGACGCGCTGATGCAAAAAATTGCCGCTAACGGCGGCCTAATTGCGGTTGGTTATTGGCACGGCGCCGTGTGCGGCAATCAACCCAAACACGTTGTTGATGCCATGAAATACGGCCTCGATTTAGTCGGTGAAGACCACCTTTCATTAGGCTCCGATTTTGATGGCAGTGTCACTGTTGGCTTTGACAGCAGCGAACTGGCGGCATTAACTCACGAAATGTTGGCGCAAGGATTCAGCGAAAACCAAATTCGGAAAATCATGGGTGGCAATATGCTGGCGTTCTTAAAGCAATATTTACCAAGCCAATAAGCCTGAACTGAACGGACGGCTGCGTCAATGAAACCACTCCAGTCACGCATTCGTAACACTTTGGTTATCGCCTTTTTTGCGCTAGCACACGGTTATGTCAATGCCATGCCACAAGCGCCAAAAGGCAACAATGACGATTTTATTTTAGAGTTTCTGCCCACCATATTATCTTCAATCAAAAAGCTGCCAAGGCCGATAGACTTCAAGGTAAGATTGCCCAACATTAATAGCACCGCTGCTTACACGGTTAATTTTGGTACGGTAGACCGGCAAAACTCCGTCGCCATCACCAACCGCTTGCAAGCGCAAATAGACACCGCAAAAAGCAACGGCTTTAACACCGTCATTATTCCGAATGGCGAGTACCTGATCGGTAAGCCAGGCAACGCCATTTATCAAGCCGGCATTGTGTTGCCGAGTGACATCACCTTGCAACTCAGTTCAAAAACAGTACTGAGAATGGCCACCAATGACAAATGGAATTATTGTGTGATTGCCGTTACTGGGCAGTCGAACGTGGTTATTCGAGGCGGCACCATTATTGGCGATCGCGCCACCCATATTTTTACCCCGCGTGCCAGAGATGGTGCCACCGCTCACGACGAAGGCCACGCCATTTGCCTGCAAAGTGGCACCGAACGAGTACTGGTTGAAAACATGCGCATACACAGCGTGACCGGCGATGGCTTATTACTGGTTACCGAGATTAAAGACGTCACCATACGTAATAACGAAATTTTCAATAATCGCCGCCAAGGGGTGTCGGTGGTTGGCGGGCAACGCATTGCCATTTTAAATAACGACATTCATCATATTCGAGGCACCTCACCTCAGTTTGGCGTGGACATTGAAGGGGCGGGGCGCTTAGATAAAGACATTCTCATTCGCGGTAACAACTTTCACCACAATCGCGGCGGTGACATAGTGAACACCAGTGGCAAAAATGTGTTCATTATTAACAACACCCTGCATCAGGGCGCCGAAGGCTCAAACCA
>CALINO010000044.1 GCA_938045295.1 uncultured Arenicella sp. | reverse complement strand
GCCGGCAACACAGGAAACCGCAACACGCTCAATTTGGCCTTTTAGCACTGAGCCAGCAAACAAGGCATTCATTGATGCGTAATCGGCAACACCCGAATTCAACACGTCAAACTCAGAATTGGCAACGGCCCATTTAAGCCGAGTATTGCCTGCATCTAACAGCAATATATGATCACTCACAGCAGCCTCACGCTGACACTACTGTCATCAAAGCGACGCAACTCTCCAGATACATCAACCAGCAAGGCGCCTGTTTCGTCCACACCCACCATTCGCCCAATCACTTGTTCATCGGAGCTTAAAATTCTAATTTCTTTATTAGCGTAACTGCTCAAGCTGTTCCAGCGCTCAATCAACGGTGAAAAACCATGTTTGGCAAACTCCGACAGCATGGCTGAGAGCACTGAAACAAGCTCACCGATCAGCACATTACGATCAACCTTCACGCCCAATGTGCTCATGTCTTGCCAACGATAATCTTCTTGCGTTGACCAATCAGGCTGATGAACATTCAACCCCAAACCCACCACCACATGACAAGCACCACTGGACTCACCAGACACATCCACCAAGATGCCGCCCAACTTTTCATCACCAACCAATAAATCGTTTGGCCACTTTATGGTGGCGCCTATGTTGTACTGAAGATTCAAATATTCGCAAACCACCAATCCTACGGCCAAACTCAAACCGGTAATGGTGGCGGGCCAATGATCAAACCCCCAACTCAACGACAACATAACGTTTCGATAAGGTGCCGACTGCCAGTCATTACCGCGCCGACCACGCCCCGCCGTTTGTGCTTCGGCCACGCACACTGAAGCCCGACCGACCTCTATTGGCTTTGATAATAAATAAGAATTGGTTGATTCGGTGCTCTGCATTACATCTATGGCACCGATTAAGCTGGCACTGGCAGGCACAATACTTTGCGCAATTCGATCAGCCTCAAGCAACGACACTCCAGACTCGAGAGTGTAACCAACGCCAGGAGTTGCGGTCACAGGTAACCCCAAATCAAGCAATGCCTGTATTTTCTTTTGCACTGCCACCCTAGACACACTCAAATCTTGACCAAGCTGAGTGCCAGAGACCGAACCGGAACGGTTCAAGGATTGAATGATTTTATCTACATCTTGCATGCGCCAAGTTTAACAAACTTAAGGCACTTGGGTTAAATGCGATGCAAAGATTATAAAAACACTTATAGAGGCACTTCAATTATAGAAATGCCTTATAAAGAAAGAGATTGGCAGAACGCCGCGAAGATACGCCACTATTAAGCAAACGCCGCCCAACTTGTGCCAACGTTTATTTCATTAGCATCAAGCCGCACTCTCTGTGCTCTTCCACTTTGGTTGGGTCGAAATAATCGTTATTGTCAGGCAGGTCACGGTCGTAGATGTATTCTTCGACGTCCAGCTCAGTTAAGTTAAACATGGGCGCAACACGCACGGTGTTATGACTGCCAAAGGTAAACACGTTTAAGTTCTTACGGTGCGCATTTTGATCGTGACGAATGCCGTTCAACCACACATCTGGCTTGACTTCAGACATGGCTCTATTGAACGGCTCAAGTTTTACAATTTCAGAAAAGCGGTCGTGCTCTGGCGTATCAACCTGAGGGATATCACCATACACAGCCGTATAATGCGCCGCCGACATTTTGGGCGAGTAAACCTTGAGATTCAAATTTAGCCGCTCAACCACACGCTCAATATGACGATAGGTTTCAGGCGTATTAAAACCATGATCCACCCATATCACCGGAATGTCAGGCTTAGGCTGGGTTACCAAGTGCAAGAACGCGACCGCCAATGGGCGAAAATTAGTGAAAATAACCGGATTTTTAGCGTGCTCAATCGTAAACTTCATGATCTCGCTTGGCTTAGCATCACGGTACTGCTCGTTCAGCTCAACTAAATTTGATTGTTGAGAAAAGGTGAAATTATTTTTTTGTTCTGTTGCCAATTCTAAAGTCATTACCGCCTCGCGCCCAAGCATTACATGATGCGTTACTCATATATGGAATCGCCACACCCACACAGGGAGGTAATTAATAACGACACACATACCATTAAATATTCAGACCTTAATATAGATAGGCTTTAAGAAAAAGAAAAATAACAAATATCAATTTCTATATTTGTATTTTGTCTAACGACACCAGGCAAAAAGCAGCGCTAATCCAGCTCAACCATTGCATCAAGCTGCTGATCTATGAACGACGCCGGAATATCAAGCAACACCGCCACCTCATTCAGCACCACTCGCTCACTAGCCACCACGTCACCGTCGGCCTGCGCCATCAAACACATATCCCGCAACACTTGCATGGCCTGCGTTTGTGAGGCTTTTTCTCTCACCTCTTGCGCTCGCCGCTCGATGGTTTGCTTAATTTTTTCAATATCAAGCTTGTCACTGAACGCGTATTTACCGAAAAATTGAGCAAACACTTTCAGCTCTTGCTCAGTGATGTCTGAGTCGGCATCGGCCACTGCGATTAAACCAGCAAACAACAGACGTCGCATGGTTTCCGCTGTGTCGGTTTTAGCTTCCAAATAACTTGGTTCCATCAAACTGAGCACCGACTGAACTCCAACCTCTAAGTCGGTTTTCGAGCCTTTACCACCATAAAGTTCAGAGTCTTCAAACAGCTTTAATGCTTTTACCCGCAACGGGCTGAACGGGTGAGTGGAAAACCAATCCGATTGAGGAGCGCCCTGCCCAGGCTCTTGATCGCCCACTTCCATATCGTCCACTTGAGCCACAAAATCGTCCAAACTAAACTGCACAACTTTGGTAGTGAGCCCTGATGATAATTTAAATAACGCGCTGGCCACCGCCCCCATGTCTTGAGCGCAATGCGCGCCAGCTCGGTCGGCCGATATCTCAGCGTATCGAGACCAAGCAAATAACTCTAACGCCAACTGAGGGTCTGGGCGTTGATTGCCACGCAATAAATACCCAATTGGCACCGCATGATGGTCGTACACATGGTGCCCCAGCTCATGCCCCATCACAAACTTCAGCTCTTTCGAGGTGAAGCCTTCAAGCAAGCTGGATGAAAACATCACGTAAAGTCGTTCGTTCTCAGGCTTAAAGCACGCAGCATTAAACTGAGGACTGGAATACACATAAAGCTCCAGCGGCAACTGAACTCCTAATTTTTCCACACACTCGTCGGCCATTTTGGCAATATCTGGCGCCATGCTCTTGGTTAAACGAACCGACGTCGCCAGCAGATTGCGTCGAATGCCCGTAGGCCCTTCGGCTTCATGCCGGGCGATTTGCTCATTTACCCGCTTTACATCTGCGTGTGATTTTAGTTTTTCATACAAAGCCAAATCGTTGGCACAACGTATATCTGAAGCGTTCATGACTCTCCGTTTTCTGTGTTCGAGTTCGAATTTTAGTTCTAGGGCTAGGTCTAAGGGCAATATTAAGTTAAGGGTAATGGCTAGAGCTTATCAGCAATAAAACGAGTAATGGCTTTACGAGCAACCACGGCCTCACGAGTAACCCCATCAATGCAATTATGCCGCAGCTTCTTAAACATTTTAATAACAACGTTATCAGGGAAATCACTGGCTTGTGGCGGCAGAGCAATTTTATCGTCGGCCGAGTGCAACAACAACGTTGGGGCCTGAATCGACTTAAGCGCTTGTGTGGCACTCAAACTGGCTTTGTAAACTTGCGCCGAGGTATACAGGGGCATTCGGCCTTTGTATATTTTACGATCGGAGCTGATCGCTTTCTGCACTTGCCGGTCGGGCGATATCAACGAAACATTCATCTCGCCAATCGTCACTACGCGACTCAGCCTTGGCATTCGGCCATGTAAGTATCGAGAGATGGGGGCAATCAAGCCTGACATTGCCAGCTGCCAACGCGACACATTGTGCGACACGCTCAACGCCGTACTAATGCCCACCAGCCCAACAACCGGCACACGAAAACGCCGGTCTTGCTCAAGCCTGCAGGCCACTAACGACATTAGCGCGCCACCGAATGAGTAGCCCATTAGCACCACCTGTTCAGCGTCGTTGGCTCGGACTTTGATTTCATCCACAATCATGTCGACGATGTCGCAATAAGGGGGCACCATGCATTGCTGGCGCACCGAGTCATGCCCATGACCGGGCAACTCCAAGGTCACAACACGAACGCCTAGGTTTTTCACCATATGACGTAATGCCGAAACTTGTGCAAACGCATGACCTCTCAAGCCATGCAAGTAAAAAACAACGGTTTCTTTTCTGCCTATTTCATACGCTTTCATATGAGATTAGAACGGCTACCCCCAAGGTTACTGACGCTTTTTATCCGCCAACCGTAATACACACCTCTATTTACAAACGTAATGTGAGTGTTAGGCAGCTTGCGCGTCTTTATATTTTAGATACTCGTCGTACGTGCCGGCAAATTGTTCAACTCTTTGCGGTGTAATTTCAAACACCTTCGTTGCCAAACTGCTTACAAACTCACGGTCGTGACTGACAAAAACTAATGTACCTTCATAATTTGCTAAAGCCAAGTTTAATGACTCAATGGATTCCATATCAAGGTGATTGGTAGGCTCATCCATTATGATCACATTTGGCCGCTGCATCATGGTTTTACCAAACAGCATGCGCCCTTTTTCACCACCCGAAAGCACCTTCACCGACTTTTTAATGTCGTCTTTAGAAAACAACATTTGCCCCAAAACACCGCGCACAAACTGCTCATCTTCCTCGTCTTTACGCCATTGGTACATCCAATCGTAAACCGTTAAATCCTCTTCAAAATCGCTTTCATGATCTTGCGCGTAGTAGCTTATCTCGGCATTTTCAGACCATTTAACCGCACCGGAAGTTGGGCTTACTTCGCCTAACAGGTTTCGTAACATCGTAGTTTTACCCGCGCCATTTTGGCCAATAATAGCCACTCGGTCACCCACTTCAATGTTGTAGGTTTCGTTACTGTACAGTGCCTCATCGTAAGCCATGCTCAAGTTTTCAACTTCCACCGCATTGCGGTACAGCTTTTTGTCTTGCTTAAAGCGAATAAAGGGGTTAACACGACTCGATGGCTTTACTTCATCCAACTTAATTTTGTCTAACTGCTTCTGCCGCGACGTTGCTTGCTTGGCTTTTGAAGCGTTTGCTGAGAAGCGGCTCACGAAGGTTTGCAATTCCGCAATTTGTGCCTTTTTCTTAGCATTTTCAGCATGCAGCCTTTCGCGCGCCATTTCAGCAGCGGTCATGTATTCGTCGTAATTACCTGGGAACAGCTTAATGTCGCCGTAATCCAAGTCAGCCATGTGCGTGCAAACGGAATTTAAAAAGTGGCGGTCATGCGAAATAATGATCATGGTACTGCGCCGCTCTTGCAGCACTTTTTCTAACCAACGAATGGTATGAATGTCCAAGTTGTTGGTTGGCTCATCAAGCAGCAAAATATCCGGGTCTGAAAACAACGCTTGAGCCAGCAATACTCGCAACTTCCAACCGGGCGCCACGGCGCTCATGGGGCCAAAATGCTGTTCAATGGGTATGCCCACCGACATTAACAGCTCACCCGCACGCGACTCTGCGGTGTAGCCATCCATCTCAGCAAATTCCATTTCGAGTTCACCCACTTTCATGCCCTCTTCTTCAGACATTTCCGGCAAGCCGTATATGCGGTCGCGCTCCGACTTAACATCCCACAACTCTTTATAGCCCATAATAACGGTATCAATGACCGAGTGTTCTTCATAAGCAAACTGATCTTGATTCAATTTACCTATTCGCTCATTCGGCGTCACACTCACACTGCCAGCCGTAGGTTCTAGCTCGCCTTGAAGAATTTTCATAAATGTCGACTTACCACTGCCATTAGCGCCGATTAGGCCGTAACGATTGCCGTCACCAAAGTTAACAGAAATATTTTCAAACAGCGGCTTATCGCCAAACTGCATGGTGATGTTTGAGGTAGAAATCATGATTGGGGAAACTCTTATTGCGATTACATTAGCTTTACCGCGCGTAGTGTACTGGTTTGTGTTTTTAGGAGCAAAAAAATTGCACACCAAGAAGCCATCAATTACTGACGAGTGTCTGCTAACCAAACAAAATTTGAACAGAAAATTCAATTTGTGCTAATTATCACACAAATAACCTCCACACAGGCCAACAAGAGCTAGACAAAAAAGCATCTATCGTTATTATTGACCACGCAACATTTATCGAGCGGTTCAAAAAGCAGCAACTCGTTCTTTTTAAACAACCTTAACTAATATTTACCCTGGGGGTATATCGTGGCAAACATAAATGCAAGTTTGAAAGACTTATTGGATATTGATGGCGCAATGGGCGCAAGCATTGTTGACTACACAACAGGAATGTCTTTAGGTGCTTCAGGTTCTGGCGTTGATCTAGAGTTAGCAGCAGCTGGAAACTCAGAAGTGGTGAAAGCAAAAATGAACACAATGAAGTCGCTGGGTATTAAAGGCGAAATTAACGACATTCTAATTACGCTCAACACACAATTGCATATTATTAGGCCGGCCGCTAAACACGAAGGCTTATTCATTTACCTGGTACTAGATAAAGACAAAGCAAACCTGGCACTGGCTCGCCGTAAAGTACAAAGCATTGAGAACGATTTAGAAGTTTAAAAATGCTGCGTATTCGAGAAGCGTTGCCCTAAGCGTTTCTCGAATACCATACATAGCAGCGCCCTCACGACTCAAATAACTGTCGCAAACTGGGCAACCAAGCCATTAATCCAACCATTAATAAGGCTGTTCATCAAAAAGCATTTATAGAAGGAAAGCTTATATCAGTATGAAATGCATTATTTACATTAGTAAGGCTACGGCTAACAAAAATGGCGCTTCAATACCCGCAGAGTTGTCAAAAATTTTTCGGTACGCTCGAAAGAAAAATGCGAGCCGCAATATCACAGGCCTATTGTCATATCGAGAGGGGCACTATATACAAGTACTGGAAGGCGACACTCAGGCAGTGGATGAACTTTTTTCGACTGTACGCTCTGACAATAGACACACTGACATTAAAGTTATCCTCAACACCCCTACTTCTCAGCGATTTTTTTCAAATTGGAGCATGAGGTTAACCGGCTCCGTTGCACGAGTTCCGGAGTTTCACCTTTTAGCTGAACAGCTACTGTTAGGCAAAGGGTTTTTAAACGAGCAGCAAAAGCAACTATTTAATATTTTTTACACAAAAAAAAGTACACTGAGTGACTTCTCAGGCTCATACCATGGAAAATCGTTAAGTTTAATTACTTGGCCCGATTTTACGATTATCAAACAAACGCCCATCATTATTGAACTGTGTGCTCGCTTAATAAATAGTCCTCACCACTATGACGAATTAGTAAATAGTGGTGATTTTGGAACACAACAACAATTAAACAAATTGCTGTACAGTCTTGATAAACTCCACATCCTGAAAAGTGCTGAACAACCAAAAACGAAAGTGATACCGGTAAGCACAACCGAAAAGTCAGGCAATTTTTACTCAAAACTAAAAAACTTTTTAGGTTTAAAGCAACGTGGATTATAAAAAACTAGCAATTGCCGGCGAAGTAGGCTCTGGAAAAACTTGCTTAATACGAACCTTAAGCGAAATCAGCCCAATTGAAACCGAAGCCAAATCAAGCATCGACATTGGCAAGACTGAAACTACCGTGGGCATAGATTATGGTCGCCTAAACTTATCTGAAGATACGGCTCTGGGCTTATACGGCGTACCCGGACAAGAGCGTTATTCTTTCCTATGGGAGATAGTGAATAACTCTCTTTGGGGACTGTTAATTCTCATAAAATGCGGTGAAACACCTGATTACCAAAATTTTGACAAATTGTTGTCCTTTTTTGCACCTGCCGATAAAAAAGTGAGTTGCGTTGCTGCAATAACCCATTGCGAAACAGCCTCGCATGACGAATTAGTTGTTCTAAATCAAGAAATTCAAACCATGCTGGAACAACGAAACATCATTGCACCCATCATTCAAATTGACGCTCGCGACAGAAGTTCGGCAATCTCAGTGCTGCACATTTTCAATGCCATTAATCGATAAATTACCCCCAAAAAGAAACATGCCAAAATCCAAGATAGCGATAAAGCCCGAATTGTTAAGTGAGATAAAAACGCTTTGTGAGAACAATCGGGAAATTTCAGTGGTTAGTTTATGCACCACAGACGGGTTCACCATTAAATCGTTTGTAGCACAAGATTTAAACATGGAGGCTGACAAATTGGCGGCCATGAGCAGCACATTATCAGCACTGAGTGACTCATGCGCTAACATGCTAATGCTTGACGAATTCAATGTTACGATTGTGGAAAGCAACGCCGGCAACACCTTGTTTGTGCGTACCCGCTATTTGGAACTCGAATGCGTTCTTACTGTTACCGCGCGCATTAAAATGTCTTTAGCCACCGCTCGTTACCACACTAAAAAACTGGCGCAAACGATCTCACTATTTACCGAGTAGCACGACACAAAAAAGGGGGCTACAGCCCCCTTTTTTTATTCAACAAATACGCAATTTATACGGCCAAGCAATCAAGTGATAGACCCACCACTTTCTGCATGACGCGAACAACTTGATTTGAATAACCGGCTTCGTTGTCATACCACACGTACAAAACAACCCGCTTACCATCAGCAATAGTCGCACCGCCATCCACAACGCCGGAATGCGTAGAGCCAACCAAATCGGACGACACCACCTCAGTAGAATAAGTAAAACCAATTTGCTCTTGCAGTGGTGAGTGATATGAAATTTGCCGAAAAGTGTCATTCAACTCCTCAGCAGTGACCTCAGTATTTAAATTAAGGTTCATCACCGCCATTGACACATTGGGAGTCGGCACCCGAATGGCATTACCGGTTAAAATGCCACTCAGCTCTGGCAGCACTTTTGCCACCGCTTTGGCAGCACCGGTAGACGTAATCACCATATTCAATGGCGCGCTTCGGCCACGGCGCTCGGCACTGTGGTAATTATCAATTAAGTTTTGATCATTGGTGTAGGAGTGAATGGTCTCCACGTGCCCACTCTCAATGCCGTATTTCTCGTTTATAACTTGCAGAGGCGGCACAATGGCGTTAGTGGTGCATGAGGCTGCGCACAGAATGGTGTCGCTTGCGCTAATCAAATCATCATTAATGCCATACACAATGTTTTTGATGTCGCCTTTTGCCGGAGCGGTCAACAAGGCTTTGGCCACACCATTGCACGAAGTATGCTGACCTAAGCCCTTCTCGTCTTTCCAAATACCCGTGTTATCCACCACCAAGGCATCCTTGATACCGTACTTGGTGTAGTCAATGTCGCTCGGGCTGTTGGCATAGATAAACTGAATGAAGTTGCCATTAGCAATGATGGCTTGAGCCTTGGCATCTACCAAGATGGAACCGTCGAACTCACCATGAACCGAATCACGGCGCAATAATTCAGCACGCTTTTCCAAGTCTTGCTGCACATCGCCTTTAGAGCGAACAACCACGCCTCGAAGACGCAATTTCGCGCCTGTGCCGGTGCGATCAACCAACAACCTTGCCAACAAGCGACCAATTCGCCCAAAACCGTACAACACCACGTCGTGCGATTCATTGTCAGCTTTAGTGCGCTCGCCTAATAACTTTTCTATTCGACGATCCAGAAAAGCCTGCATATCTTCATCAGACTCTTGAGTCAGGTATTCGTGACACAATTTCCCCAAATCAATACGACAAGGGCGCAAGTTCATCTGCTCAATTAACTGCAGCATTTTAAAACTTTTCGCCATGTCCAACGGCTGACCAACAATTAAACGCCCATGCAAATGCGCTTTAATAATTTCAATAGTGGATGAGTTCGCAATCTTTTGTCCGAAAACACGAACCACCACGCTTGAGCCGCGGTACAGCGAACCAAGCAAGGGGATCATTTTTTCGGCAAGCGCTTGCCGTTCATTCCAATTAACCAGATATTGCTGACTAACTTCGCGAGTCATATAAAGCCTCTTTTCTCTACCCTAAAAAAGGGACGTGTTGTTATGCTACTGACCGATTTTAATCTCGATACATAAGCCGTTTGTCGTGGGATTGAAATTATAACCAAGGAGATTAAATTTAATCCAATTTAAATTATTTTTTTAGCCATATTTTTCAATGGCTTATGTAATAAACTTTCAACTCTGAAATCTTTAGACAAAACTAAGATTTAACGCACATTGTGAAATGCCAAATAATGTTTGAGCTACCGCTATTTCATTAAGAAACAAACACATAGCAATCACAGTGAAAACCTAAGCAATCGCGGTGAGTAAAAAATGATTCCACTCAGAGTGCCTCAGCCTTACTGATTCATAAAAAAGCCCCTGCAGCATGACTACAAGGGCGTTTAATATTCAGCAAAATTTGAAAGCTACTTACAAAGCATCCACAAATTCAGGCACCGCTTCAAACAGGTCGGCAACCAAACCATAATCAGCCACTTGAAAGATCGGGGCCTCTTCGTCTTTATTGATGGCCACAATCACTTTACTGTCTTTCATGCCAGCTAAGTGTTGAATCGCTCCAGAAATACCCACCGCAATGTACAAGTTTGGCGCAACCACTTTACCGGTTTGACCAACCTGATAGTCGTTTGGCATATAACCCGCATCCACCGCTGCGCGGGACGCACCTACTGCCGCACCCAATTTGTCGGCCAAAGCTTCAATAATTTTGAAGTTTTCGGCGCTGCCCACACCACGACCACCGGAAACAACCACATCGGCTGAGCCAAGGTCAGGGCGTTCTGAAACGGTTAATTCACGCCCAACAACCGACGTAGAACCAACAGCACTGACCGCATCAACACTAGACACCTCAGCAGAACCACCTTCAGCGGCCGCCGCATCAAAACCCGTGGTTCTCACCGTCAACACTTTAGTGCTGTCAGTGCTTTGCACGGTGGCAATGGCATTGCCAGCATAAATCGGGCGTTTAAATGTGTCTGGCGAGTCTACTGCAATAATGTCTGACACTTGCGCCACATCGAGCAAAGCGGCAACGCGTGGCATTACGTCTTTACCAGAAGTGCTCGAAGCAGCCAAAATGTGGCTATAGTCACCAGCAATACTCACAATTAGGTTTGCCAATTCAACCGACACACCTTCTTTATAGTGCTCAGCATTGGCCAACAACACTTTAGATACGCCAGCCACTGCCGCCGCTTGGGTGGCTACGGCGTCAGCACCGTCTCCGGCCACCAACACATGCACATCACCGCCAATTTGAATTGCCGCTGTGATCGTATTTAACGTAGCCGCACCTAATTCTTGATTATTGTGTTCTGCAATTACTAAATTACTCATTGTTAGCCTCCTTAGATTGCTTTCGCTTCATTCTTAAGTTTCTCAACCAGCTCGGCAACCGAACTCACGATAACGCCCGATGAACGCTCAGCTGGCGGGCTCACGGTTAAGGTGTTTACACGCTTACTCACGTCTACCGCCGTGTCGGCCAACTCAATCACATCCAACGGCTTCTTCTTAGCCTTCATAATATTAGGCAAGGTTGGGTAACGAGGTTCATTTAAACGCAGGTCGGTAGTCACAACCGCCGGAACCGGAATGGCCACGGTTTCTAAACCGCCGTCAATTTCACGAGTGACTTTAGCGTTGCCGCCGTCAATCGCCACCTCAGAAGCAAACGTGGCTTGCGGCCAGCCCAATAGCGCCGACAGCATTTGACCCGTTTGGTTATTGTCGCCGTCAATAGACTGTTTGCCGGTGATCACCAAACCGGCTTCTTCTTTCTCTACCACGTACTTCAAAATTTTAGCCACGGCCAATGGCTCAACATCGTTATCAGCATCAACACGAATTGCACGATCTGCGCCCATTGCTAAGCCTGAACGAATTACCGTATCAATATCAGCCGAACCCACGCTAACCAGAACCACTTCACTGGCCACCCCCGCTTCTTTTAAGCGAATGGCTTCTTCTAATGCAATTTCGCAAAATGGGTTCAATGACATTTTCACATTTTCTGTGTCTACGCCAGACCCATCACTTTTAACGCGGATGCTCACATAGGCATCAATGACACGTTTTACAGGAACCAAAACTTTCATTGCTTACTCCAGAGGTTATAAATTTTTTCCAACGCAGAACACGCGCGATCTGCGATCAAAAGGCAGTGTAGGTCAATTAAAAAGCAGTCGCAACAACTGTCGACATTTTTCAGGCGTATATGACAAATTCATTTAAAAAATGCCACATCAACAGCAAAATGTTGACATTTACACTCGTTGATTTATATTTTGGCCAATATGAGTAAAACACAAGAGTCATTCGCCAGCACCATTAGTAGCGAAATCACTGCCACACTGCGCGACGCCATTATTACCGGTGAAATAGCGCAAGGCAGCAAGCTCAGCGAAACTAAACTGGCAAGAGACTTTGATGTAAGCCGCGGGCCATTGCGTGAAGCCATTCGCAACTTAGAAGGCATGAGCCTTATTGCCTATATTCCTCAACAAGGCGCGCGAGTGGTTACCTTAAGTAAAGAATTGGTATTAGACATCTACGACGCACGTGAGGCGCTGGAAAGTAAGGCTGCGGCATTAGCCGCAACCAACATGAGCTCACGAGAAATTGACGAGCTGCACAGAATTATTGATGCGCAAGGCAAACACATGAGAGACAACTCCAATGCGTACATACCGGCTGAAAGCGACTACGACTTTCACAATACATTAGTGCGCGGCGCAAAGAACAAGGTAATTGAGAACGCATTATTGCAACGCCTGTATTATTTAATAAAAATGTTTCGCTACCAAAATGATTTCGCCAACAAAAGTACGTCAAACTCATTACTGGAACACCGGCAAATTGTGTACGCCATTGAGTTACGTGACCCTGAGCTTGCGTCTGTGACCGCGAAGAGGCACATAGCGCATACCCGAGCGCGTATTATGAGGCGATTAAACGCGCTCAACAGTGCCAATGGCAGTAAAGCGAACAACTAGCTTAAGCTACAAAGCACTGAATCTAGAAAGTACTGAATCTAGCAAGAACAAAGGCAAAAACCATTACGAGCCGCCGAGGCTCTGCAATTAAATCGACACGAAAGACTTGGAGAAAATGATGAGTGATATTCAACGCGAAAGCATGGAGTACGACGTAGTAATCGTCGGCGGAGGCCCAGCAGGTTTGGCCAGCGCCATCAAACTTAAGCAACTTGCCGATGAAAAAGGCAGCGACCTATCAATCTGCCTGCTTGAGAAAAGTGCTGAAGTTGGTGCTCACATATTATCCGGTGCCGTCATTGAACCCAGAGCGTTAAATGAATTGTCACCTAACTGGCAAGAACTAGGGGCTCCGCTAAACACTCCGGTCAAACGCGATGAGCTGCACATGTTCAGTGAGAAAGGGTCAACAAAGTTTCCTAACTTTATGATTCCGCCGTCAATGCACAACAACGGCAACTATATTGTAAGCCTTTCTAATTTTGTGCGCTGGTTAGGCGAACAGGCTGAAGCGCTGGGCATTGAAATCTACCCCGGCTTTGCTGGCGCCGAAGTTGTGTATAACGACGATGGCAGTGTAAAAGGCGTTGCCACACCCAATAATGGCGTCAACCCAGACGGCAGCCATAAAGCGCATTTCGAATCCGGCATGGAGCTGCATGCAAAGTACACGGTTTTTGCTGAAGGTTGCCGTGGCCAACTGGGCAAAGAACTCATGTCGAAGTTTGATTTAAACCAAGACGCCGACACCCAGCATTACGGCATTGGCTTTAAAGAGCTGTGGGAAATCAAACCTGAAAATCACGAAACCGGCAAGGTAGTGCATGGCTCAGGCTGGCCGCTGTCGAAAGGCACAACTGGCGGTTCGTTCTTGTATCATTTGAGCGACAACATGGTCACGCTGGGCATTATCATAGACCTTAATTACAGCAACCCTCATTTAAGCCCGTTCGATGAATTTCAACGCATGAAACATCACCCTGAGTTTGCCAGCGTTCTTGAAGGCGGCAAACGTTTAGGCTACGGCGCAAGAGCCATCACCAAAGGCGGCTGGAACGCACTGGGCAAAATGAGCATGCCTGGGGCTTTGTTAATCGGCTGTGATGCTGGCACACTAAATTTTGCCAAAATCAAAGGCACCCACACCGCCATGAAGTCTGGCATGGTGGCAGCTGAAGTGCTATTCGAGCACTTATCAAACGCCGGCGAAGGCGGCCAAACCCTGACCCAATTTGACGACGCTTTTCGCGCGTCCTGGGCTGGTCAAGAACTTAAAAAATCTCGCTCGTTTGGCCCTGCATTGCATAAATTTGGCCCTTGGTTGGGCGGCACTTATAACTACATTGATCAAATATTGGGGGGCATCTTGCCCACCTTACGTGACAACACCGCAGATCACGCCCAGCTAAAGAAAGCTTCTGAAGCCGAAAAAATCAACTACCCAAAGCCGGATGGAAAGCTCAGTTTCGACAAACCTTCTTCTGTGTTCTTATCAAACACCTATCATGAAGAAGAAATTTTCTGTCACCTAACGCTTAAAGACTCATCGGTTGCCATAGACATCAACCTCAAAGATTACGACGCACCAGAGCAACGTTATTGCCCAGCCGGTGTGTATGAAATCGTGGGCGAAGACGAAGGCAAACCGGCATTGCAAATCAATGGTCAGAACTGCATTCACTGCAAAACGTGTGATATCAAAGACCCAACACAAAACATTGTGTGGATTGCGCCTGAAGGCGGCGGCGGCCCAAGTTATTCAAATATGTAGAGGGTTCACACCTAAGTTAGGTAAGATATGAAAGCCCAAGAAAAAAGGCGCGTAATGCGCCTTTTTTCCCCAAACTAGCAGCCATTGCTGCTTATGCCCTCTTGGCACCATATTAATCATTCGTAGCCGTCAATTAGCAATATCTAAGTGAAGCTCTGAGTCAGGGCACAGATCCACCGGTATTTTCTGTTCACGTATATATTTACTAATGCTGGCCTTCAATTGCCGGTACATTCTTTTCAATTTCGGGTTATCTGTTTTTTGACCATAGCTAAGCACTTTACAAATAACCCCTTTATCGTTTAATCGAATATTCACGCCTTCTTCTATTCTTGCAATTCGAATAAATTTAGACACCATTAACAAATTATTGTTACCCAATTCAAACAGTGTAATGTCTTTTAAAGCGACCATATTAATTCAACCCAACCCGTTGATTAATTTAAAAAATACTACTTCTCTACTGATAGACTACTCTTTCTGTTCTTTTAAGTGTGTGAATAAATGCAAAATCTAACTCGCAGAGGGTATGAGCTTGGCCTGATAAATGATAACAAAGCACGCATTGATGACCCTTTAAGCAACTGGCAACACGGCAAACCCGTGCTGTTAACGTCAATGTGCGACTCTTTGATTTCAACGCATAAGGCTGACATTAAGACCACTGAAAAGTGGGTGCTGAGTATTTTAGAAGGCAATGAGTGCGATGAAACCTTGTGCCACCCTCCCTATTTAGAGCGCTTAACTTACAGCCACGATAAACACTTTGTTTCATTGGGCTCGGCCTATAACGAAGGCGACGAGCAAGAAATAGAAACCGTGATGTTCGATGAATATCACGCTGATGACATAACAGCCGAAGATTTATGGATGAAAGTTTCATGGCTGTCGTTTCACGACGAAGACCCTTCATTGCGCTTTCGTTTTTCATTTGGGGTGGACTTAGAAGAAGATGTTGCCGCCGATAAAGCTCGACAAACTTCGGCGGCCACATTGGCTGAATGCATTTTCCCAGAGTCGGCCGTGATCACACAAAACCAAGGCTTGTTAAACACAGTGCGCCAAGTGCTAGATGGAAAACAGCCAGACTTCGTTGAACGAATTTTATATTTCAACGCCCCGAACGGCGGCGCCTACTTACATCATGATTTAGAACGCGGTCATGCCGGGGTTGTGTTTGCTCAACTCACAGGGGTGACTCTGTGGCTGGCACTGCCGCAGCAAGAGCTGGTTACCGTTATTTGCCAATTTATTGCCAGCCATGACTTGCCTTCGTCGTTAAACAATGAGCAGCAAACAGAATTACAGACGTTAGTTTCTAATCCAAAAGACGTGCAAGCGGCCTTAAATAGCTTTGCTCACGATGCGTTAATTCACCTAATAAATGAAACTCAAGAGTTTGTGCAGCACCTTATCGCTCTTGGGCACTACCGAATTGTGAGTGCTGGAGATGTGATTTTACTGCCACAAGCCAACACCGACCTGTGTTGCTGGCATTCTGTATTGTGTTTAGGCGACGAAATGGGCGAAGCGCTGTCTTTCGCAATTCGATAGCTAATACGCTTACAGCAATGCTTGAATGTCTTTTTTTATGGCTTCGGGTTTATCAACTGAGCCGTAACGGCGAACCACGTCGCCTTCACGGTTAATAAGAAATTTGGTGAAATTCCATTTGATGGACTTAGAGCCCAATGCACCTTTGGCTTGTTTCTTTAAGTAATTAAACAGCGGATGCGCACCACCGCCGTTGACTTCTATTTTAGAAAACATGGGGAATGAAACGCCGTAATTGAGTTGACAAAATTCCTGTATGTTTTGTTCTGACCCAGGCTCTTGAGAGCCAAACTGATTGCACGGAAAGCCAAGAACAACCAAGCCTTGCTCACTTAACTCACTAAACAATTGTTCAAGACCTTC
This sequence comes from uncultured Arenicella sp., assembly GCA_938045295.1. Lineage (GTDB taxonomy): Bacteria > Pseudomonadota > Gammaproteobacteria > Arenicellales > Arenicellaceae > Arenicella. Next base: position 21,012 of record CALINO010000044.1, on the reverse strand, counting down.
AAATTGAGGGGTGAAACCACATTTACTGGCGGTGTTCACAATCAGCAAAACCTTACCTTGGTAGTGCTTAAGAACTACCTCTTTGCCGTTTATGTCTGTGGCGGAAAAATCGTAAACACTCATTTCATAACCTCGTTAAATTACTATATTTCACGCCCTTCACGAACCCCATAACTAAGATAATGCCCTATGGCTGCATTTTCAGAATTAATGCCCGCGGCCGGCAAGTCTTCATGAAGCTCTAAATATCGGCGCCAATCAAAGCTCTCTGGCGCTTCAATTTTATACGCTCGGTACGGTGTTTCAAAACGGCCAAACTCAAGATAATGCCGCACCACACCACGTTCATTATAAATTTCATCGCGAGGCAGATCAGGGTTCAATTGTATGTACGTTTCCCAATCTAGGTCTTTGGGAACCACATCAATTTCTTTCGATGCTGTTTTATGTGGTATCTCACCTTTTTTATAGGCAAAGTTCACAAAGTCTAGATGGTAAATTTCATCCACCAATGCCACTACTTCGGCTGATTTGAAAAAGTCTTGCGGCTTAGGAGCAAACACCATGTCATCCAACACATCAACATCAAGCAATGCGGCGTCATCGTAATCTTGATGCCCATAAAACGAAGAATTTTTCTTTTTAATCAGCGCCAGCTGCTCAAGCGCAAATTTCAACTTTGTTTTGTCGTGTTTAAATACCTTTTTATAAACACGGGTCATGTGCTGGTTAAAACCTGAAATATCACCAAAATAATCAACCACAAACGCGTCGTCAGGCTTAATACCAAAAAAACGATATTTGCGATTTTGCTTTGTCAGCATTGGCTTATCGGCCGGGCAAAGCGATTGCGTCTGAAAATGTGAATCTCTATCGCCCTCAGAAATAGTCTTTAACACTTTCAGAAACTGCAAAAAATTTCTCGGCTTAACATCACCACCATGGGTTTCCAGCATCGAGATTACCGACGGGTTTTTTGCATACACATACTGATCTAAAAACGCACTGACAACCCGTGAATACGGGTTGCGAGTAATAATAAACGTAAAGTAGTTTGAGTAATTGGTGTCTTCATCAATGGGCAAAATCTCATTAAGGTTATGATAATGATTCAATTGCGCTTTTTGCTCATCAGAAAGCTCATCACCGTGCACCGACAAATACAATTGACGCAGCGAAGTGCACCCGGCTTTTGCCGAGTAAAGAAATAAATATTGATACTTTTCATTAACTACAGGAATCATCGTTACCCGCCTGTTGCGTTCATATGACGTGTTATTGTGATTTCATTGGGATCAAACTCATGCTTTTGCGGCTTGCGCTGCATGGCATTTAACAGTTCTTGCTTTAGCTTAAGCGGCCGTTCACGCACAATTTCACGCAAATCCAGCGAGTGCTCATTACCAAGGCATAGCAACAACCGCCCTTCTGCCGTCACACGTACTCGGTTACAACTGGCACAAAAGTTATCCGTCATTGGGGAAATAAACCCTACTTTGGAGTCTGAGTTTTTGAATTTTAAATACTTTGATGGCCCAGCCGCCACATCGTGAAACACCGCTTCTTCCAGACCAAAATGCGCATCTAACTGCTGTTGGATCGACGTATTATTCAACGCAGTCTCGTCACGATCGTGACTGGTAATGTGCCCGAGCGGCATTTCTTCGATAAACGAAATATCCAAACCACGATCAAGCGCATAGCCCGCTAAGTCGGTCACTTCATCGTCATTCACTCCCTTGAGTATCACAACATTAAGCTTTAAACGCTCAAAGCCCGCTTTTATGGCCGCATCAATGCCCGTCAACACATCGGCAAGATCACCAAAGCGGGTCAAGGCTTTAAAACGTTCAGCTTGCAGACTGTCAATACTGATATTCAAGCGTTTTACGCCTACGTCTTTTAATGGCTGGGCAAACTGATCTAACAACACACCATTGGTGGTCATCACCAATTCCCTCAACCCGTTGAGCTTTGCCAAATTTTGCGCCAACTCCACAACGCCTTTTCGCACTAACGGCTCACCGCCAGTAAGGCGTACTTTATCCACTCCAAGGTCGATAAAGGCCTGACTGACCAACAGCATTTCTTCCAAAGTCAGGATTCGAGACTTCGGCAAAAAGCTCATGTCTTCGGCCATACAATAGGTGCAACGCAAATTGCATCGATCCGTCACAGACAAGCGCAAATACCGTATATGACGGCCAAATGAGTCGCGTAAATTGAGGCTTTCGTCGGTCATAGCGTTACATCATAGCCTGTTTCAATGGGAAAAACGGCACCGCCTTGCCTTTCTCAATAGCCTGATCAATGTCATGCCGTACTAACCCATCGGCCCACGACAATGAAGACATAACGCCACTGCTTGAGTTTGCAAAACATTCAGCCACCAGCTCAGAGCGCTCATTGCGTTTTAATTTAACCCGAATGTATTCTTCACGCTTCGTCGCCGGCTTATCAAAACCAGCAAGCACAGAATAATACTCGGGCTCTTTGCAGTTTTGTGCTTGCAATGTTTGCATCAAAGGCACGCCAAGCAGCTGAAACACCACAAACGATGACACCGGATTACCGGGCAAACCTAAAAAGTAGGTGTTATTAATTTTTCCGTAAGCAACCGGTTTGCCCGGTTTGATCTGCACTCTCCACATATCCAAAGAGCCTAATGACTCCAGAGCTGGGCGAACATGATCTTCTTCGCCTACAGAAACGCCACCACTACTGAGAATCAGGTGTGCCTGCTCAGCCGCGTCAGATAGTGCTCGTTTGGTCGCCTCTAAGGTATCTTCAACAATGCCACAATCTACTACTTGGCAATCAAGTTCAGCACAAAGCCCCATCAACAAAGCGCGATTAGAGTTGTATATTTGCCCTTCTTGCAAAGGCGTGCCGGGTTCAACCAGTTCATTGCCGGTAGAAAAAATAGCCACTTTTAATGGTTCATAAACATTAACTTCATGAACCCCAATGGATGCCAACAGACTAAGATCAACCGCGGTTAACTTAGTACCTCGCTCAGCCACTTGAGCGTGACACGTAATATCCTGGCCTTTAGGGCGAATATTAGCGCCCATGGGAGTAGAGGTTTGCATCACCCGTACACGCTCAGAATCGTATTCGCAATTTTCTTGAATAATCACGGTGTCTGCGCCAGCAGGAATATTAGCACCCGTGAAAATGCGTGCTGCAGTGCCAGCCAACAGTGGCTGCGCTTTAACACCCGCAGGAATGCGTTGCGATATCGGCAGCTCGCTTGTTTTCTGTAAGTCTTGATAACACAAGGCAAACCCGTCCATCGCCGAATTATCGGCCGGCGGAATATCAATCTGCGAGACGACCGACTCAGCAAGCACTCGACCTAATGCGGCCTGTAAAGCAACCCGCTCAACACGCAAATTCAGTGGTGCCACTGATTGCAAGCGCTGCCGAGCTTGATTTAATAACATCGAATTGGTCATCACATTGATATGGGGTTCAGTTTTCTATGAGCTGCTGTGGGGGTTATTCAGCCTGACTAAACATCGTCTGTACGAGTGTGTGGCACAAAATTACAGGGTCGATGGCGGCTGTCGAGCTGTTCACTTAAAATACCTTCCCAGCCAGTTCGGCAGGCGCCAGTGGAACCGGGTAAACAAAAAATTACAGTGCGATTTGCCATGCCGCCCAGTGCTCTGGATTGCACCGTGGACGTACCGATATCCGCCAATGACAAATGTCGAAACAGTTCGCCGAAACCGTCTATTTCTTTGTCAAACAGTGGCTGCAATGCTTCAGGAGTGTTGTCACGTTCAGTAAAACCAGTGCCACCGGTACTGATAATGGCCTGTATGTCAGGGTTAGCAATCCAGGCCGACACTTGGGCACGCAATTGATACACATCATCGATAACAATTTCACGCGCAGCAATCACATGCCCCGCGTGCGTTAATTGATCTACCAGGTACTGACCCGAGGTATCGGTTTCTAAGGTGCGCGTATCAGACACTGTTAATACAGCGACATTCAATGGCACACATTCTTTTTGCTTAGTTTGCATAGTGGTTTGAGATTAGCGGTTCACAAGCGTAATTTTAAATCGCCCCACCAACTACTGCCATCGCTTTAATGCTTTTTTATCTTTATCTTTCACGCCCAACCATTGCTGGCCGCGACTGCCCACCTCTTTTTTCCAAAAGGTGGCGCGGTTTTTCAAAAAGTCCATTATAAATTGAGCTGCTTGAAACGCATTTTCGCGGTGCTGAGCCGCCACAGCCACCATAACAATCTGGTCTCCGGCGTATAATTTCCCCACCCGATGCAACACCCTTGCGTATTCAAACGGGTAGCGCTGGTGCGCTTGATCAACAATCTCAGAGCATAAAGACTCGGTCATGCCCGGATAATGCTGCAGTTCAATGTAATCAACACTTTCGTCTGCCGCTTTATCGGCGTAAAAGTCGCGAACCAAACCAACAAAGAACACAACCGCGCCCGCATGCGGCGCTAAGTCGCACGTTGCTCGGTACTCATCCGCCACACTAAAATCGGCTTCGCCAACCCACACAGAGCCATTGCTCTGCTTAGGTTGTTGGCTGTTGGTGTTCAGGTTGCTATCAGCACGGTCATCAATATCACTGCGATTACTCATTATTAACCGCCTGACACCGGGGGCAAAAAGCCAACTTCATCGGCGTCGTTTAATTGAACATCCCAGCCCGCGTATTGTTGATTAACCGACACCATCGCCGTTTCATCATTCAGGGCATTGATTAAGGACGGTGAAAATTGCTCACTTAAGGCAACGACTAAATCACGAACATTCGTTACATCTTGGCTTTCAATCAAGCATGACTCGGTTTGAGCCGTTTCTTGCAAACCGCCAAAGAACAATACTTTAATCATCGCCTCTGACCCATACGCCTGATTTTCCGCCGTGTTTTTCCAACAGCTGCACGTGCTCAATGCGAATGCCTTTATCCAGCGCCTTGCACATATCATAAACCGTTAATGCACTAACAGAAGCGGCGGTTAAGGCTTCCATTTCCACTCCGGTTTTACCGGTGGTTTTGCACAAGGCTCTGATCACCAAACCTGACTCGATGCCATTCTCCCTATCATTACCACCATTTTCAGCCGCAGAAGGCTGTTCTGATATCTCTTCAATATCAATCGTCACTTTGGATAGTGGCAATGGGTGGCACAAAGGAATTAAATCTGCGCACTTTTTAGCGGCTTGAATGCCCGCTATTCTGGCCGTTGCAATCAAATCGCCTTTTGCCACCTCTTGCTTTCGCACTTTCTGCATTACATGCTCGCTGAGCAATACTTTGGCTTCGGCAACGGCAGTGCGCACGGTATCGGGCTTATCTGAAACGTCCACCATATTGGCTTCGCCAGACGAATTTAAGTGTGAGAACTCGGTCATACCCGCATGCTACTTAAATCACAAGTTACAAACAACACCATTATGCTGCAGATCCGCTATTTTGCTGTGGCTCTGCATATAAAATTTGTTGAAAAATATATAGCTAAGTGTTCTAAGAAGTTTTGCTTCAAGCATAGACAACCAGCCACGAAATCTATACTCTATCGCGCTGTTTAACTGACATATCCAAACCAATATTGTCGCGTCAAAGCGGCATTTTTTGAAACGTAGCGAGCAGTAATCATGGCATCAAAATTTCGTGAAGTAGAAGTATTAACCGTTAACCACTGGAACGATACGTTGTTCAGCTTTACCACCACCCGCGACCCCGGTTTTCGTTTTCGCAATGGTGAGTTCATTATGCTGGGTATGATGGTTGATGATAAGCCGTTAATGCGTGCTTACAGTATTGCCAGCGCAAACTACGAAGAACATTTGGAGTTCTTTAGTATTAAAGTTCAAGATGGCCCTTTGACCTCTCGCTTGCAAAACATTAAGCCTGGCGACACGCTACTGACCAGTGTAAAGCCAACTGGTACGCTGTTAGCCGATGCATTGAAACCGGCCAAGCACCTTTATTTATTATCAACCGGCACGGGTTTGGCGCCATTCATGAGCGTAATCAAAGACCCTGAAGTGTATGAGCGCTTTGATAAAATCATTCTGACCCACGGCGTACGTGAAGTGTCTGAGCTGGCCTACCAAGATGTTATTAACGAGTTACCAGAAAATGAATTTTTTGGTGAAATGGTGAAAGGCAATCTACTTTACTACCCGACCGTAACACGTGAAGAGTTCCACACTAAGGGGCGCTTAACCGACGCGTTAACGTCGGGCGAGATGCAAAAGAAATTAGGTTTACCGCCAATCAATGTTGAAGACGACCGTTTTATGATTTGCGGCTCACCGTCTATGTTAAAAGACTTCTGCGAAATTTTAGACGAGCGCGGATTTAAAGAAACCATTCGCGGCAATATTGCTGAATATGTGATTGAGCGAGCGTTCGTAGAAAGCTAACTCATTCAGCTCTTAATACGTAAAAAAGGCCGAGTAACCTTCAGTGTTACTCGGCCTTTTTTACGTTTGATTCTTACCTTTATATAGACCAATCAAACATTGATATTTGATGGCTTGTGTCTGGACACTCCGATTAAGTGCATGCGAGTATTAATCACCGAAATCGTCAATAATTGCAGAGTGACGCATGAAACTTGAATCCATTGCACTTCATCAAGGCTATGAATCTGAAGCCACCACAAAAGCGGCGGCCGTGCCTATTTATCAAACTACCTCGTACACGTTTGATGACACTCAACATGGCGCCGATTTGTTCAACCTGGCCGTGCCCGGCAATATTTATACGCGCATAATGAACCCAACCACGGCCGTACTTGAAGAGCGTATCGCGGCTATGGAAGGCGGCATTGGCGCACTTGCGGTGGCCTCTGGCATGTCGGCGATCACCTACGCCATTCAATGCATATGCGAAGCAGGCAGCAACATTGTGAGCATTAGCCAACTCTACGGTGGTACCTATAACTTATTCGCTCACACTTTTCCAAAACAAGGCATTGATGTGCGAATGGTGTCGTTTGATGACTACCAAGGTTTTGAAAATGCCATTGATGAAAACACACGAGCCATCTTTTGTGAATCCATTGGCAACCCTGCAGGCAACGTCGTAGACATCAGCAGAATTTCTGACATTGCTCACAAGCACGGCATACCCGTGATTGTGGATAACACGGTCGCCTCACCTTATTTATGCCGCCCCTTTGAATTGGGCGCTGACATTGTGGTGCATTCACTTACCAAATACATTGGTGGCCACGGCACCACCATTGGCGGCATTATTGTGGATTCAGGCAAATTTGACTGGGTGGCCAATAAAGCGCGGTTTGCAATGCTCAATGAACCAGACCCGTCGTATCATGGCGTGGTGTACACCGAAGCTCTTGGCGCTGCCGCTTATATTGGGCGTTGCCGAGTGGTTCCGCTGCGCAATACAGGTGCGGCTATTTCGCCAATGAATGCCTTTCAAATTTTACAGGGCCTTGAAACCTTAGGGCTGCGAATGGAGCGCCACTGTGAAAATGCAGAGCAGTTAGCGCACTACCTAAATCAACACCCCAAAGTTGAATGGGTGAATTACGCCGCTTTAGACGACAGCCCTCATCACGCCACCTGCCAAAAAATCACCAATGGCAAAGCGTCGGGAATTTTAAGTTTCGGCATCACCGGCGGGCGCGATTCCGGTGCGGCCTTTATTGACGCGCTGCAAATGATTCTGCGCCTCGTGAATATTGGTGATGCCAAATCATTAGCCTGCCACCCGGCCACCACCACGCACCGGCAACTCAATGATGAAGAATTGGCCGCCGCAGGCGTGAGCGCTGATTTAATTCGCCTCTCGGTTGGCATTGAACACATCGACGACATCATTGCCGACGTCAGCCAAGCTTTAGAAGCCGTGTAGCTAATACAACTGGCGATAAAAAAGCCCGCTCTTAAGGCGGGCTTTTTTATGTCTTTCTGATCAACACTTCTTTACGCAAAAGTAAAATGATCTTCATCCAATGCCATTAGCGAATCCATGCCATTTTTAATGGCGGCTTCATGCGCTAACACGCGCGGCATAATGCGTTGGTAATAAAAGTCAGCGGTGGCAATTTTTGCTTTATAGAACTCAGGTTCTGGTGCGCCTTCGTCAATAGCTTTTTCCGCTTCAACCGCGGCTTTTGCCCAAAAATAGGCTACGGTCACGTAACCGGCCATCATTAAATAGTCCACCGCAGCGGCATTGACCTCGGCCGTATCGCGCATGGCCGACATGCCAATGGAGCGAGTTAAGCTCTCCCAAGTGCCGAGATAAGGCTTTAATTGCTTGGCAAATTTGTTACGGCGGTTCTCTTTAATAAACGCTTCCACCTCTTTGACTAGCGGCTTCATTACTTTGCCGCGAGAACCTAAAATTTTGCGCCCTAGTAAATCAAGGCCTTGTATGCCAGTGGTGCCTTCATAGAGTTGAGAAATACGCGCATCACGCACTTCTTGTTCCATGCCCCACTCTTTAACAAAACCGTGGCCGCCCAACACTTGAATACCGTGATTAGTGGCTTCCAATGAGCTTTCAGATAAGAAGCCTTTGGCAATTGGCGTTAACACCGCCAATAAGGCTTCAGCTCGTTCATGCTCCGCGTCAGAAAAGTCTGGAGATTGTTCAATATCAACCAATTGCCCACAAAACATGTTCAGCATGCGGCCACCTTCAGCAAACGCTTTTTGCGTTAACAACATACGACGAACATCTGGGTGATTAATAATGGGGTCGGCCGGCTTGCTGTCATCCACGCGCGGCTTTACACGAAACTGCAAGCGGTCTTTAGCGTACGCTAAGGCTTTTTGGAAGGACACTTCAGAGTGCGCTTGGCCGTGCATTGCCACGCCTAAGCGTGACTCATTAATGAAAGTAAACATGGCTCGCATGCCTTTGTTCGGTTCGCTAATTAAATAGCCTTTAGCCGCGTCAAAGTTGATCACACAGGTTGAGTTGCCGTGTATGCCCATTTTTTCTTCAATAGAACCACAGGTAACCGCATTACGATCGCCCACGCTGCCATCATCATTAACGTTAAACTTTGGCACCAAAAATAGCGATATGCCTTTAATGCCTTCAGGCGCGCCAGGTAAGCGTGCCAATACAATGTGTACGATATTGTCTGCCATATCGTGCTCACCGGATGAAATAAAAATCTTACTGCCGCTGAGTTTATAAACACCTTCGTCGTCGGTTTCTTCCGCGTAGGTTTTCAATAAGCCGAGATCAGAACCACAGTGCGGCTCAGTTAAGCACATGGTGCCCGTCCATTTACCCGATACCATCGGCGGCATAAAGCGGTCTTTGAGCTCTTGGCCAGCGTGAGTGTAAATGGTTTTGATCGCACCAGTGCTCAAGCCAGGGTACATTGACCAGCTGTGATTGCTCGCGATCATCATTTCCATAATCACCAAGCCTACCGACTCAGGCATACCTTGGCCGTCATATTCCAAAGGCCCGGTTAACGATGGCCAACCGTTTTCAACAAAACTGTTGTACGCTTCTTTAAAGCCAGTTGGCGTTGTCACTTCACCATTTTCAAACTTACATCCCTCTTCGTCGCCGACTTTGTTTAACGGCTGCAGTTCGTTTTCACAAAACTTGGCCGCTTCTTCAAAAATTGCTTCAAGAGTGTCTGGGTCGGTATTTTTCCCTTTGGTAAATTTAGTGTAGTGCGTTGGCATATCCAAAATACGCTCAGTCACAAATTTAATGTCTTTTAATGGTACTTTGTAATTCATCGTTACGTCTCTTACATTGGTCAACAAATACGCTGGCAGAGTGACTAATCTTTCGCCAACAGCTTTTTCACCAGTTCAATGATTGACTGGTTGTAGTTATCAATTTTGCCTTCAATACTGTTAATATCCAGCTCATAGCGGCCCTGCTCATTGATCGACAAAGACTCTGTTTTCCAAGGCTTGAGATACCAATCCTCAAGTAGGACAACAATAGTATTTGCCACCATTCTGGGGTTGTCTGAATAAAATTCTCCGCCGTCTATGCCAGCGCAAATCTGTTTTTCAAACATATCAATGGCGTCAAGCTCAATCTGTTTTGAATCTTCTTGCTGCTGTTGAGGCAAGCTGCGAGTTTCAAAATACAAAAAGAAATACCACGCTTGCAACAAGGTACTGGCATACAAATGGTAGCGAATACTTTGTTCAAACGATTCCCAGAGCGACTCAGCTTGCATTGCATGCTGGTGAATAAGTTCATTACTCAAGCGCACAATGTCAGCCACCATTAAGGCAATGTCTTCTTTTTTGCTGATACATGAATAGATAGCGCCCATGCTCATGCCCGTTTGCCTTGATAAATCGCGCAATGACATGCGGTCAAATCCTGATACGGCCGACACATCAAAAGTGGCCGTCAGTACTTTTTCTAAATTAGCCACCGCAAATCTGGCTTTTTGCGTCTGAATAATGTCAGCATGGCGATCAAACACCGTTTTGTACAGTAGCTCACCCTGCAATGGAAAGCTTTGCAGAAATGCAGAGAACGAACTCAACTCAACTTTCTCTAACGTCAACGGCATAGTGTCTTGCACAACTAATTTTATCTATTTAATACAACAGGTATTTTACAAGATTAGCATAAAAAAAGAGCGAACGCTCGATTTATTTATGACAAGTTGTTAATTAACACTCATATCGATCTTAATCAAACAAAAAAGCTGCCAAACTATAGACATCAAGCAACGGCTCACATATAACTCAGCCTAATTCTCCTAAGCAGCAGACACAACCGCACACCAATGCCCAGCGTAAGCTCGATAACTCGAAAAAATGTCCTTGTTTTTGGCATAAGCGCAATAACCGCTTATTTGGTCTTCTTGCTTGTCAGCAAACTATTACTATTCACCGTACAACGAATAGAACTGTTGGGCTACATCCCGAACAATACTCAAATTAGCATCAGCAATCTTTCACAGAATGGTCAATTACAGCTCCTTGATGAGTTTGATGTTGTAGGAAGCAATGAACTCCAGAGAGTTGGCACTGGCTACATAAATCAGCATGTAAATCGTTTAAAAATTGAACTCAAACATCCTGACGAAGGCCTTATAAGTTTAGCGCGTATAAAAATATTCTTTCCTTACCTTGAAGAGTATTATTTTATAGAAGATCGAATACCTCAATTTTTCAGCTCCCCCCAAAGCACTGAAAAAAGCGCGCGGCAATATGAAGGAAAGCAAATAGTAATCACATCCAACGAAACCATTGGGCGCCCAACCAGCATTGCCCCTTACCTTCTTTCTGGCTTATTTTTTATAGGCTCACTGCTATTACTAAGAAGCACCCCTTTTCACATGCTCCCAGCCTTTCAAGATATGTCGCTGGGCCACAGAATATCCAGCACCGCTGAGTTTGACGTCATCAATGGCATTCGTGGATTAGCCGCTCTTTTAGTACTCTTAAGCCACACAGCCCCTGGGTTTGAGGCGGCTCAAATAGGCTTATCCCTACTATTTGTGATCAGCGGATTTTTACTCTCCAAGCCATTTATTCTGGACAATAAGAAGATATTTAGCTTGGCTAATATTGAACGATACTTAGTAAAGCGATTGCGCCGCATTCTTCCTATGTATTACGCATTCGTGTTTATTATTTTTGGCGCTTCGATTGAACTGCAAACCCTGCTGCGCCACCTAGTATTTCTTCAAGGAGACGGGCACTTATGGCCAATGCCGCAAATTTTTGCATTCTATATGCTACTTCCCATCGTGCTGCTAATCACTAGCCTGAGCAATCGCATTCACAAAGTATTGCCTGTAATTATTTTAACTTTAGGTTCATTCGCGGCATACAAGACATTGCATGGCTGGGAACCCTTTTACAATGGACGGTTTCATAGAGAATTCTACCTCTATGCATTTCTATTCGGTGTGTTAGCCGCCTACATCGAGTACGGAGAACTATTCAAGATCACCACTGACAAAGACAAGAAGACCATTTTACCATTTAAATTACCCCACACTCTATCCACAAACTTGTGGGGCATCACCGCCTTATCAATAACGGTGGCAACCATAGTTTGGTCAGCCCCCATTAAACCAGCCCCGTGGATCTGGGGGTGGCTAAGCCAATTTTGGGTAAAATGCATACTGTCAGCCGTCATTATCTTTTTGGCCATCAAAGCTAGGGATTCGTTTTTCCGCCATATCATTGGCAACTGGCTATTCAGGTCCGTCGGAGTAATAGGCTTTAGCTTTTACTTATTGCACGGTCTAGGCATGGAAATTTTCACCGAAATCCAGCGCATGAGCTTCACTGAAGGCAACACTGATGCCAACTACAGCGAACGAAGCTGGCAGTTCAGCGCCGGCAGCTTCGCAGTCACGTACCTATTAGCATTACTTACCTACAGCTATATAGAACGGCCATTCTTTGGCTACCGCAATCATAGGGCACCGAAGAATGGCCATCATTAAACGCTACTCTTCTAGCAGCAAATCAAGTATTCCGGATAATGGTATAGGGCCTCCACAGCGTTTCGGTTTAGGCTGCTCTCGTGTGTCGATATAGTCTGGAGCGGTGGGCGACTGCGCCTGGAATGTTGCGTTAAAGGTAATATTATTACCAAGGCAAGAATCCTGCCCCGATGCTTGCCCACTCGCAGAGCGACCGTTCACAGTACCACTTACCCCAACTGAGACAATACACACCCCAGCACCACCAATATCAAAAGTAAATTGCCCAGAAAAACGACCGTCTTGAGCCACTTGAGCTGTGAAAGACTCGTCGGATATTCTAAATGTCAGACTTCTGTCGTCTTTTACCGTTATTGCAACACTATCGTTAAACTGCGCCGTATCATTATTTGCCCCGGTAACAACCAGCGTACCTGACGCGGTGCCAGAATAGTTATGAGTATTATTTGTTAAGTCTGGCTGAACCACCGGGCACTCTGGCTCTGGCTCTGGCTCTGGCTCTGGCTCTGGCTCTGGCTCTGGAGCAGGCTCGCCTCGAGAGTTTCTCGGAACTTCATCGAAGTTAATATTATTAGTTGGGCCAACTCCCCAGCGATACAAGAACACATTACTTCTTTCTCTTATATTGACGTCATTCAGATTGAAGCGAGCAAAGCCACTCACCATAAAGCCATACACTTCCCCATTCGCAGGTTTCCAATCAAAACCACCCACTAAAAATGGCGCTCTTTTAAGATGCCTACCATCTAAAGCTGATGTCATCTTGGTTGGAGTATTGGGTCTCAGATACTCAAAAGTAGAAGCATACCAACGACCATTTCTTTTTATAAAAACCCATACGGAGGCATTGCAACACCGACCAACAACACTATGGGTAGTGTTAGGCCAACTCGCCTGTTTACTATGTGTAAACCGAGTAACTGAACCGTCCACACGCACATTGAGACTGGATGTAACAGACCAAGAGGAAATATTAGGATCTAGCCACGTAACGTCGGAAAAATCATTTGGAAAAGCAGCCTTGGCAACACCCGAAAACAAAAAAAATAGCACCGCAGCGCATTGAATTTTAAGAAAAAACTGTCGACCCATAACAACTCTCATTTATTTACAATAACTTACAAGCAAAAACTAATGTATTGCATGATAAACGGTTTTTGCGCATAAAAAAAGGCCCTGAGCGTGAATCCACACCCAGGGCCTTTAATTTAAAGCAACGAATTGGCGCTAAATTTAAGCATCTAACACCACTTGATCTGCGATGCTTTGATATTTCGGTAACTCATTAAAGTTGAGATACTTATAAATATCATCAGCAACAGTGTCGATGTTTTTCGCGATGTCTAGATACTCCGTCACGCTTGGCAAACGACCTTTTACTGCCGCAACCGCCGCTAGTTCAGCCGACGCTAAGTACACATTCGCACCATCGCCAAGGCGGTTCGGGAAGTTGCGTGTTGACGTTGACACAACCGTTGAATTAGCAGCTACGCGCGCTTGGTTACCCATGCACAAAGAGCAACCCGGCATTTCAGTACGAGCTCCAGCGCGACCAAAAGTGGCGTAATGACCTTCAGCGGTTAGCTGGGCTTCGTCCATCTTCGTTGGTGGCACAATCCACGTACGAGTTGGCGTTGGCTCTCCCATTTCATCGAATAGCTTCGCGGCTGCACGGAAGTGACCAATATTAGTCATGCATGAGCCGATAAACACTTCGTCGATACCCACTTCACCACCGCTTAATACTTCTGACAATGTTTTAGCGTCGTCAGGGTCATTCGGGCAGCAAAGAATCGGCTCGTTAATGTCGCTCATATTGATTTCGATCACTTCGGTGTACTCGGCATCCGCGTCAGCTTCCATCAACTCAGGGTTTTCCAGCCATTTTTCCATCTCGATAATACGACGTGAAATAGTGCGCTTATCACCGTAGCCTTCAGCAATCATCCACTTCAACATGGTGATGTTTGAGGTGATGTATTCGGCAATGGAATCTTCATTCAACTTAATAGTACAACCGCCCGCAGAGCGCTCGGCTGAAGCATCGGCCAATTCAAATGCTTGCTCTACTTTCAAGTCAGGCAAACCTTCGATTTCTAAAATGCGGCCAGAAAAAATGTTTTTCTTGCCTTCTTTTTCTACCGTTAGCAACCCTTTTTGAATTGCAAAATAAGGAATGGCATGCACTAGATCACGCAAGGTGATGCCCGGCTGCATTTCGCCGGTAAAACGAACCAAGACAGATTCAGGCATATCAAGTGGCATTACGCCTGTTGCCGCCGCAAACGCCACCAAGCCCGAACCCGCTGGGAATGAAATCCCTAATGGGAAGCGTGTATGTGAGTCACCGCCGGTACCTACCGTGTCGGGCATCAACATACGGTTCAACCAAGAGTGAATAATACCGTCGCCTGGTTTCAATGAAACACCGCCACGATTCATAATAAAATCGGGTAAGTTAGCGTGCGTAGTCACGTCCACCGGCTTAGGGTACGCCGCTGTGTGACAGAAAGACTGCATTACCAAATCGGCCGAAAATCCTAAACACGCCAAATCTTTTAATTCGTCACGCGTCATTGGGCCTGTGGTGTCTTGAGAGCCTACTGTGGTCATTTTTGGTTCACAATATTGGCCAGCGCGTACGCCTTCAAGACCGCATGCTTTACCCACCATTTTCTGCGCCAAAGTATAACCTTTACCAGAATCATTCACTGGCTCTGGCTTACGGAACAAATCAGATGCGTCCAAGCCCAGAGACTCACGAGCACGAGCCGTTAAGGCGCGGCCAATAATCAACGGAATACGACCGCCGGCTTGCACTTCATCAAGCAGCACGTCTGTTTTTAGTTCAAACGTGGAAATAACTTCGTCAGTGCCGTTACGCTTAACCACACCTTCGTATGGGTAGACGTCAATAACGTCGCCCATTTCCATTTTTGACACGTCCATTTCAATCGGTAACGCACCAGAATCTTCCATCGTATTGTAGAAAATTGGCGCAATTTTGTTACCAAAGCAGTAACCGCCAGCACGTTTGTTAGGGATATGAGGAATGTCGTCACCCATGGTCCATAACACAGAGTTAGTGGCTGATTTACGTGATGAGCCGGTGCCCACAACGTCGCCCACATAAGCCACTGGGTGGCCTTTTTTCTTTAACTCTTCAATTTTACCAAGCGGATCACCGTTAACATCAAAACCATCACGCGGCATTTTCAACATGGCTAAAGCATGCAATGGAATGTCAGGGCGCGACCACGCGTCTGGCGCGGGTGACAAGTCATCGGTATTGGTTTCACCAGGCACCATGTAAACGGTAACCGTGATTTTTTCAGCCAACGGGTCTTTTGAGGTAAACCACTGCGCATCGGCCCAAGATTGAATCACTTGCTTGGCGTGTGCATTGCCTGCATCGGCTTTCTCTTTTACATCATAAAACGCGTCAAACATTAACAAAGTGTGAGACAACGATGTGGCCGCTTCGTCGGCCAGCTTGGGGTTATCTAAAGCACTGATCAGCGGCTGGATGTTATAACCACCCAACATGGTGCCTAAGATTTCAGTAGCACGTTCATCTGAAATCAATGGCGATGATGCTTCGCCTGTAGTGATCGCGGCTAAAAAGCTGGCTTTCACATAAGCGGCTTGGTCAACACCGGCTGGCACTCGCTCGGTGAATAACTCCATTAAGAATTCTTCTTCTCCCGCCGGCGGGTTCTTTAACAACTCAATAAGGTCAGCAACTTGAGTTGCATCTAAGGGTTTAGGCACAATGCCCATTTCTGCACGTTCAGCGACGTGCGCGCGGTAGGCTTCTAACACAATAAGTCCTCGGCGATAGGTTAAATACGTTAAGAAGAGAGGTATGGATACGACAATGCATGCAAAGAATCCATGAACAAGGGGTAAACCAACATAGGTGCCGCTGGTCAACTAACTCATCTTTGTCTCAAACATGACCCTCAAATCATCGGCGCGGATTTTACTATACACAGCAACAAACTTGAAGTGATACAATGCCGACTAGCCCGCTTAAAAGGCAATTTTCATTATCATAACCGTGAATATACATTGAACGAAGTTCCAATAGGGGTACTGTTCCTCGCTTTAGCACTGCTGATTGTAATGTCGGCATTCTTCTCATCTTCAGAAACGGCCATGATGGCCGTCAATCGATACCGCATCAAAACACGTGCAGAACAAGGCAATCGTAGCGCGCGTTTAGTATTACGCTTACTTGCAGAGCCAGACCGCTTATTAGGCACCATATTGTTCGGTAATAACGTGGCCAATATTGCCGCCTCTACTTTGGCAACCGTGATAGGCCTGCGTTTATTTGGTGATGTTGGCTTGGCCTACGCCCCCATGATATTGGTGTTTGTTGTTCTGATTTTTGCTGAAGTTGCGCCCAAAACATTGGCCGCGCTGTACCCAGAAGTGATTGCCTTCCCCGCTTCATGGGTATTGCTTGGGCTTCAATACCTGTTAGCACCCGCCGTGTGGCTAGTGAAGTTTTTCTCTAACGGGCTACTGAGGTTGTTTCGAGTAAAAGTGACCGCACAAAATGACGCCCTTAGCAATGAAGAACTGCGTGCGGCGGTGGCGGAATCTTCCGGTTTACTCAACACCTCTCACCAGTCCATGTTACTGCGCATTCTGGAAATGGAAAAAATCACCGTTGAAGACGTAATGGTGCCCAGAGCCGAAATGGAAGCGATTGACTTAGACGACGATTGGGAAGACGTGGTTGAACAACTGGCCACCTCGCATCACACCAGAGTGCCGATATTTAAAGGCAGCCTAGACAACATCATTGGCATTGCCCACATACGAAAAATGTTTTATTTATCGCAAATGGGCGAGTTTAATAAAGACACCATGCTAGCCATGATTCGAGAACCGTACTTCATACCAGAAAACACTTCGGTCACCCACGCTCTCACTAACTTGCAAGACCGACGCCGACGTTTCGGCATTGTGGTGGACGAATACGGCGATATCAAAGGGCTGGTAACACTGGAACTCATACTCGAAGAAGTGGTCGGCGAGTTCACCAGTATTGCCCCAGCACTGGACGACGACATTGATGAAGAACGAGACGGCTCATTCTTAGTACGCGGCAGCACTAATATAAGAGACATCAATCGCAAATTAAATTGGGAGCTGCCCACCAACAAATCAAAAACAATTAACGGCTTAATTACCGAACAGTTAGAAGACATTCCTGAAGCCGCCACCTGCTTTAAAGTGGCCGAGTATGTGGTGGAGATTGTGCAGACTCGAGACACCTCAGTACACGTAGCCCGCATATCAAAGCAATAATACGGCAATTTGCAAAAAGTATTAATTTTCACGCAAAACCATGAAAAATATTCGACATTCAGCGTTTTATATAAAATAATCAGAAAAAAGGAACAATGCCATTCTATGACTTGCTAGTTAGCAAGTTTATGGGATATATTTGCTTCAATAACAAATACATATAACCAAAACCGAAAGCATATTATGAACAAACTAGCTATCGCCCTCTTAATTCCGGCATTTGCTACGGCGCTGGTTGGCTGCAGCAGCGGCTCCAGCGAAGCCCCAGTTCCTGCCAGTGTTACTAATCGTTTCCAAGGCACATTTCAAAATACACCGGGCACTCAAAGTGGCAATATTGTGCTTAATCTTTCTGAGTCGGACAGTGGCGATGTTACTGGCAATGTTATATTCACGTCTAACGGACCAAACTGCTTACGCAATTCAACTGTAGAAGGAACAACCACGGGTTTTAATTTTGACCTAGAAGCAGATCAGACCACACAAAATTTTATTACCACCACGACAGTTACCAGAGTTGAGGTTACTACTGATGCAATGGGTAACGAAA
Organism: uncultured Arenicella sp.; assembly: GCA_938045295.1. Classification (GTDB taxonomy): domain Bacteria; phylum Pseudomonadota; class Gammaproteobacteria; order Arenicellales; family Arenicellaceae; genus Arenicella. Next base: position 2,702 of record CALINO010000044.1, on the reverse strand, counting down.
CCGAAGAAACTATTACCGAATCCGTAACTGTAAGAGAGTCTAGCAGTGGCACAGTAGGTACTGTTGTTCGAGAGCTTGGAGGCGGTCGCACATCAACCGCAGTGACTACCTCTGAAGATGTTAATGGAACGTTAGATATGCAATTTAATATTGGCAATAATGGCGATCTATTAAATGGCACTTATGTTTCAACAGGTGGCGGCTGTAGCAATGGCACTGGCAGCGGTGTTATGAACTTAAACCGCACATAGTTTAAACAATTGATACGGCACTTATGAACGGTCGTACATTGACCCGTTTTTCCGATAAAGCCATCACTATAGTGATGGCTTTATTGTTTTCCACACTAGTTTATTCAGCTGAACCGCAACCAGCAGGTGAAGCCGAAGCCGACCCAGAAACCAGTTTACGCTTTGCGCTCTCTGACACGCATGGCTTTCCCAAAGATGACGCAACTGAGAGCTTTGATTGCTTAGATAAAATTTACGCCATAACGGAACTGACTCATTTTGAAAAAGGAAAGCACCAAGTTGAATTCAGGTGGCTTGAGCCCAGAGGCACTACTCGCGAGCGTACTGTTTATGACTTTTGGGTGCGTGATAAGCCCAGTACCAAATTATGGGCTTGGCTGGAACTGTCTCGTGCTAAAGGCGCGGGCATGCTGCAATGGTTAAACCCCGCGGCAGGGTTAGAAGAGTTTCTGGGTAGCTGGGAAGTCAGGTTATTTATTGATGGCAAAGAATACAACTCAGCCGGCTTTGAAGTAAGTTGCTAACCTTCTGCTGCGGCTAAACCCGTTTTCCGGGCAGCGGCTTGGTTGACTTTTTAGCCACATCATTACGAACATAGAGCGGCGAGAATTCAAGCGAGCTGACCGTTTCACCGGCATTGTATTTTTTTTCAGCAAGAGCTAACACTGAGGCCGCTGTCGGCGATGCAATACGCTCTTGATACACCGATTTTTCTATCAAGTCAGAATTCAAACTTTGCCAATACTCGCCCCAAGCATTACCAACCAACAGCAAATCATCCGCATTACTATTAATGTCTTGCGGTAAACTTAAGGCAATATCACTGCAGCGGGCATACCCGTTTGCTTTGTATGAGTACTCAGCCCAATACACTTCCCCCATACGCGCATCAATGCCGGCGATTAAGGTTTTATCTTGATACTGGCTCTCATCATCAACTGAGTTGGGCAACTCAGAATTACTCAACATAGAATTGGCCAATGCATCCAGCGAGGTAACTTCCACCATTGGGCAATTAGCGCCGTAAGCAATGCCCTGACCAACTCCGACGCCGATTCGCAACCCAGTGAACGAGCCTGGGCCTTGCCCCACCGCAACAGCGTCTAAGTTCTGCGCGGTTATATTTTCCTGCTCTAGCAGGCTTTTCACCATGGCCAACAATACCTTTGAATGAATATTGTTACCCACTTCTGACAGTTCTGACACACGCCCATTACACAACAGTGCTGCAGAGCAGGTCGAGGTTGCTGTTTCTAATGCCAAAATGGTGGCTTGATTACCCTGAAGGTCACCGTGCATGATGGTAGCTCTGTGAATTTAAATAGTTCAATGTTGGCTCACATTAGCCGAAAGGCGTTCTAAAAACGCGCAAATTTTAGCGCGGTCTGTGGTGCGGCGCATCTTGGGCAGACTGTTTAAAAACGCACGCCCGTAGTGAGTAGTACGCAGCCGACCATCGCAAATCATTAATACACCTTTATCATCAGCGCTTCTGATTAACCTGCCCGCACCTTGGCGCAAGGTAATAACCGCTCTAGGTACTTGATAGCTCATAAATGGGTTATCGCCCGCTTCTTGCATGGCATTTAAACGCGCTTTAATCACCGGGTCAAACGGCGATTCAAACGGCAACTTATCAATGATCACGCAGCGCAACGCATTACCCGGCACATCAACGCCTTCCCAGAAGCTCATGGTGCCCAATAAAATTGCGTTGTCTTTTTGCACAAATTCTTTCAATAACTCACGCTTACTGGTGTCGCCCTGCATGAGCAAGGTAAATTTCTCGCCGCTCTGCTCACTGTGCTCTTCCAACTGCTCTCGAAAAAACTGCATAACTCGAAAGCTGGTAAATAATACAAACACCCCACCCGCACTGGCACTGACTATTGGCAACACTTCATCAAACAAGGCCTGAGAAAAATCATCGTCTTTAGGGGCGGGCATGCCTTCGGGCACATACAGTACTGCCTGATTGAAATAATCAAATGGGCTGTCCCAAGTTTCTTCTCGAGACTCGTTGGCCAACCCCGCCAACTGTTTAAAATGCTGAAAATCGCCGTCCACCGATAGTGTGGCTGAGGTGAAAACACGTGCCTGCTGGTTATTACCAAAATAATGGCTGAGCTCATCGCCAATATGCAGTGGTGTTTCATGAATGCGAAAAGTTTTACGTGAAATTTCAACCCACCTAACCACATCACTCGATTGATCGCTCAGCATATCGTTGCCCGCCATTCGCTGACACTCTTGCGCCAACTCTACGGCTCGCTCATGACACCTTGCCAAGGCTTCTCCGGCCACCGCCGCTTGCTCTAGTATTTCAGAAAAGTCAGTCAAATTATTGGCCAAGGCGGCCAGTTTTTTCGGCAGATTGGGAATTTCTTCCACCAACTCCACCCATGATACTCGCCGCTCATTTAAACCCAGCCCTAGGCGGTAATCTGCGGT
>CALINO010000043.1 GCA_938045295.1 uncultured Arenicella sp. | reverse complement strand
AGTAGGTATTGGTTTAGGCATGTCACCCCTGCCGTTCTACACCCTTGGCGTTATGGCCGGCCCCATCATGCAAGAGTTTGATTGGAGTTTGGGGCAAGTGTTTTTGGCCTTTCCGGTGTACACGTTCATGGCCTTTTTTATGGCGCCTATTATTGGCGCGTTGGCCGACCGCTTTGGCGCACGCCAAGTGTCGCTGATATCAATCATCCTGTTTGGTTTTGCCATGATGGCGCAAGCCTTACACACCGGCAACCAGTATGTGTACATTGGCTTGTGGGCGCTAATATCAATATTTGGCGCCGGTACCCTGCCCGTTACGTTTACTCGGGCGGTCAATAATGCGTTTGATAAACACCGGGGCAAAGCGCTCGGCATTGCGTTAATTGCCACCGGCATGTTTGGCACGCTGGCGAAGTATTTTGCGCAAGAGATAATCAATTTGTACGACTGGCGCACCGCGTATATTGCCCTTGGCCTATTGCCCATATTGATTGCCTTCCCCATGGCGCTGCTTGGCTTGCGTGATGTTGATGATGTGCCGGCGCGCGACTCGTTACTGACCAAGTTCAAACTGTTGATTCTATTGCCCGCGATTGCAGGCTTAATTGCCTTAATCTGGTTGAACACGCAATTTGTGTTGCCGCAAATAGCCAAAAATGGCTTTCGCTTGGAATACATTATTGTGTTTCCATTTTCAATCATGTGCAGCCTGCCGATATTGGCTTTCTTAGTTGGTAAAATCGGCACCGACCCAATTGTTCGTTACCAACTCAAACGCGGTGAGTCATTACCTGGGTTCACGCTTAAGCAATCACTTTATGAGTGGCGTTTGTGGTTGTTGTGCATTTGCATCGTCCCTATTTCTTACGCTTTGGGTTCAATCATCCCCAACCTTGAGCAAGTACTCAAAGCGCAAGGGTTTGAGTTAGCCGATGCGGTTGCACTGGCTGGTTTAACCGGGTTGGCGGTGTTAGCCGGCCGTCTGATTGGCGGTTTTCTTATCGACAAATTTTGGGCGCCGGGCGTGGCCTTTGTGTTTTTAGCCTCGCCAGCCATTGCGTTTTACATGCTGTCGTCGGGCGATGTGTCGCCAAGCAGCGCGCGCTGGGCAATACTGTTGATCGGTTTCGGTGCTGGCGTGGAGTACGACTTTCTTGCCTACTTAGTATCAAAGTATTTTGGCATGCGCAGTTACTCAGCCATCTACGGTTTGCTGTATGCGTTCTTTGCCCTAGGCGCTGGTTTTGGCCCTAAACTTTTGGCCGATTCAGCCGCCACTCAAGGCTGGGACAGCGCACTCTCTACCGCCGGCATATTATTGGTGATTGGCTCTATTCCGCTGTTGGCTTTAGGAAAGTACCGAACCTTCAGTAACAATAACCAAGAAGTAAAATAGTTTAATAACAAAATGGTTTTATAACAAAAAGCCATTTATAAAAGGTAAGCCACTATGAGTACTTATGAGCTGCTGTTGATTATTCACCTTCTGCTATTTGTTTACTGGCTGGGTGGTGATTTGGGCGTTTTTTACTCAAGTGGCTTTGTGGTGAACCCTGAGCTATCAACCGAGGCTCGCTTAACCGCCGCAAAAATCATGCTGGGCTGTGATTTACTGCCTCGCATATGCATGAGTTTAATGCTGACCGTGGGGGGCCTGCTGTCGCATTATATTGGCGTGGAACATGCCAGCTGGCAAATGCTGGCCATCATTGCCTTAGGGCCTTTTTGGTTAGCCATGGTGCTGATATTGCACTTTAAGCACCACGCCCCCTTTATTGCCGCACTCACAAAGTTCGACTTTTATTTTCGTTGGTTCATCATTGCCGCGATCATTGCCTCGTGCATTTACGCTTACCAAACTCAGCGCTTAGAAAATGCGCCTTGGCTGATTGCCAAATTGCTTGGCTTTGCACTGTTGGTGTTTTGCGGCTTAATGATTCGAATAAAGATCACAGGCTTCAGCGCAACGTATGTGAAACTATTGCAAGGCACTCACAATGATCAAGACAATCAAGTCATGATTAACAGCCTAAACAAGGTACGCCCTTGGGTTATCACTATTTGGCTAATACTGTTGGTTGAGGCCTATTTAGGTGTGGCCAAACCTTGGGCTTGAATTTAACGGACTGTAACTGACTGGGGAGAGTTGCCAGTTGCTGAGGGAATTGGGGCGGCGCGTTTTCGCTGATTTTTGCTTAGCGCCGCCAGAACATCATGACTTACTTTTCAGGCGTTGCTTCGTCGCCGTCACAGCTGTTTTTATCACGGTGCGTCACCATGCGGCCATGCAACTCAGTAATGGCCTGACTGCCGGTTTTTGTACACCAAAATGGAAACAACGCGTGCACCAAACACGCCAAACTGCCAATGAACATTTTTGTGGCAAAACCAGAGGCGGTTAAAAAGTGTTCAAAGTAGCTTTCGCCCACGGAATTAGGGTGATCGGTAAATACAGATAAAGGCTGTTTCATGGCTGTGTAAGCATCAATGTCAGATTGGTTATTACTAATAATCAGTGTAAAAGCCATTGCTCTTTAGCGCATCCCATAATAATCTAAAGATCAATCATAGATAGTGTTTTTATTTCAATAATGAACGATATATTAGAATTAGATACCAAAGACATCCACATATTAAACATACTTCAACGAGACTCCACTTCTTCAGTGCAAGCCATTGCCAATGAAATAGGGTTAACGAATAACCCTTGTTGGCGGAGAATAAAGCGCTTGCAAGAAAGCGGCATTATTGCCCGCTACACCATCGACGTGAACCTTAAGGCTATCGGCTTAGGTACCACCACTTTCGTCACATTGCGCATAGAAAAACACAATGCCGATTGGCTAACGCGCTTTTCGCGCTCAGTGAAAAATATGCCTGAGATTATTGAATGCCATCGAATGACCGGAGATGTGGATTACTTATTGAAAATAGTGGTGCAGGATTTAAATCACTACGACCGCGTGTATCAAAAGCTCATTGAAGAAGTACCTGGGCTGATTGACGTAAGCTCGGCTTTTTCTATGGAAGAAATCAAAACGCAGTCGCACATTGATGTTCGAACGTCTCTAAGTTCGTAAGTGCTAAGTTCGAAAATGCCGCGTTTGTAAGTACTGGATTAAAAAGTACTAGGCTGAAAAATACTAGGTTGGAAAGTACAACGCGCGAACCCTCTTCCTTGGTGATTGCGTGGCTATTTATTGCAGCTTAATTTATTCGACAGGCGCTGAGCATTTCAATAATGGTGTGATTGCTTTCAACGTCTGCGTATTTTGCATTCAGGTCAAACAAGTTGGCGTCGTGCGCTTGCTGGTTGCGGTCACCCACCGCTTGCTCGGCCACCACAACACGATAATCATGCTGTAAGCCATCCACCGCCGTTGCGCGCACACAACCGCTGGTGGTTAAGCCTGTTACCACAATAGAGTCCACCGCGTCGGCTTGCAATAAGTCGTGCAAATCAGTTGAGAAAAAGCCACTGGCCCATTGTTTTTCAACAATTTTTTCATTTTTCTTGCGTTCCATTCTCTCATCTAAATCAACCCAGTGGCTTTTAGCCACTAAGATGTTTAGCGCAGAAATTCGTTCACGAAAGACGCGCGCTTGTTCACCATTGTGATACGCAACCGTGGTAAATAAAATGGGCAGATTAAGTTTTCTAAACTCGGCCAGCAATTCTTGGTTTGCTTTTACAACCGATTCACACTCACTGCCCAAATCGCATTCAGGGTCAGTAAAGGCATTGATCATGTCAACCACAATCAACGCCGGCTTTTTACCCAACCCAGATGAATGCTTTTTTAAGTCCATTACACAGCCTTGCCTTTTGCTAAGTAAGGCGCCAACCACGGCTTGCTGCGCCCTCCGGGGGCCGAACCGGTTAAGGTTTCAGCCAAGTCAGAGGCCACCAGCAGTTTATTTAAATCAATGCCGGTGTCGTAGCCCATTGAATGCAACATCATGACCGCGTCTTCAGTGGCAATATTGCCGGTTGCTCCGGGTGCGAATGGACAACCGCCTAAACCGGCAATCGAAGCGTCAAAGTGGCGAATACCGGCCTCTACCGCGGCGTACAAATTGGCCATGCCTAAAGCCCGTGTATCGTGAAAATGACACGCAATTTGCTCGGCGCCATTATCAGCCACTAAGCTTTTTGACAGCGAGGCCACGTCACTGGGGTTAGCCGCACCAATGGTGTCGGCAATCACAATACGTTCGGCGCCGGCTTGTAGAAATTTGGTGGTTATTTCACGCACTCGGTCGGGGTTTGTAGCCCCGTCGAACGGGCATTCAAACGACACCGCAATGGTAGCAATAACCGCCACGCCGTCATCGCGTGAACGCTGCAACATGTCTAAGGCAGACTGCTCTGCTTGTTCAGGGGTCATGCGCACGTTTTTTTCCGCCATGGTATCACTGCCATACAGCACCATAGCGACCGTGCGAATGCCCGACTCTACCGCCATCTCATAACCGCGCAAATTTGGCACTAAGGCCGAAAACTGAGCTTGCGACTGCTGGCCATTTAGACCAAGCGCCACCTCATTCGAACCGGCCATGGCTGGCACGGCCTTAGGCGACACAAACGCGCCTACTTCAATACTGTCTACGTTGGCCTCAAGCAAGCTGTTGATTAACTCAATACGCTCAGCCACGGTTAAAATTTTAGCTTGATTTTGCAGCCCATCACGAGGGCCAACATCATTGATATAAACGCGCTCAGCCATTAGCCAATCACCCCTTTTTTCTTCAACTCGGCCAGCTTAGACTCGTCATAGTTGAGCACACTGGTAAATACATCATCCGTGTCTTGCCCTAATAACGGCGCGGGGCTAAAACTTTCTTCGGCGGTTCGTGACAACTTAATTGGGTTGCCCGGCCCTTTGGTGGATTTGCCCGAAGGGTGTGCAATATCAACCACCATATTACGGTGCAGTACTTGCTCGTCATTTAGCGCTTGGCTGAACTTATTCACTGGGGCACAAGGAATGCGTTTGGCTTCAAGTTCGGCAATCCAATGCGCTGCACTTTTTTTGCTCAACACGTCATTGAGTTTTTCACTGATCATGTCTCGCGCAGCCCAACGACCAGGTTGGCCATCGAGTTCAGGGTCATCAAACTCAGGTACGTTCACCACCGTTTTTAAATTAGTCCAAAAGTTATCGGTAATCACGGCAATGACTATAAACCCGTCGGCGCATTTAAAGGTGTCGTATGGCACATGCACGAAGTGCGAGTTACCAATAGGATACGGGTCTTCGCCTGACATAAAGTACATGGTTGCCATGTAGTTAAGCAACGATATTTGCGCATCCAGCATGGATATATCCACGTGCTGACCTTTGCCACTGCTGGTACGCTCATGCAGAGCCGACAAAATGCCCATTACGGCAAACATACCGCCACCTAAGTCACCAATAGGGATGCCGGCGCGCATAGGGGTGTTTTTATCTAAGCCAGTGATCGACATGCCGCCGCCAGTGGCTTGCGCCACTTGGTCGAATGCAGGGCGCTTATAATTAGGCCCATCAGAACCAAAACCCGACACGGTGCAGGTGATGATTCGCGGATTGATTTCAGCCAATGTGTCGTAATCGATCTTTAAGCGCTCGGGCACACCAGCACCAAAGTTACTAATAACAATGTCAGATTCACGAACCAAGTCGTAAAACACCTCTAAGCCTTCTGGGCTTTTTAAGTCAATGACGGTGCTTTTTTTATTACGGTTCAGGGTAATGTAATACGCCCCCATGCCTTCTAAGGAATTCTTTGGGTCGGTCGCCAAAAGCTTGCGTGTGCCCTCGCCTTTGGGTGGTTCAACCTTAATTGTTTCTGCCCCCAGGTCAGCTAAGATCATGGCGCCATATGGGCCAGACAGCATGTGGGTTAAATCCAGAATTCGAACATCTTTAAGTGGTTTATTCATGTATCAAATTTGTATTGTTTATACGTCTTTAGATTTGCTTATTGTACTATTGTTATACTAATATAACAATTTAAATTATTCATAACACTTGTCGCCTAATGAATGGCACCATGAATACAGTCTGATATTGTTCAATTAATAGCGAAACTTAGCCCCCAAAGCTAGTACCGAGAAAATTAAGAACATTATTGATACAACAAACTCTACACACACGAAAAAACAGTAACGAGGACTCAGCAATTATGCAAAGCAGTAATAAGACGGCGCGTGAAATCTACCAAGAGCTCAAGGCCAACCCCACACGCGCCAAATTTGGCTTTGGCAAAAAGGCAATTTTAGTCAATGTCGACCCACAAAAAGCATACACACGTACGGATTTATTTAAAACCGCTTACGAAACTGACCCCAAACAAATGCATTACACCAACGAGCTGGCTAAGGAATTCAGACGCTTAGGCTGGCCTGTTGTCTGGACCCACGTTGCTTATATGGAATCGGGCGAAGACTGCGGCATCTGGGGCACGCGCACCGACACGCCGGACTCTCTGCAAAACATTGCCTTTAATTCAGAACGCACCGAGTTTGATGACCGCTTGGAAATTGACCGAGTCAAAGACGTGATCTACTGCAAAAAAATGCCCTCGGCGTTCTTCGAAACTCAACTTCAATCGTTGTGTGTGTGGCATCAGGTAGACACCGTCATTATTACTGGCGGCTCAACTTCGGGCTGCATTCGCGCCACGGCGGTTGATTCACTGTCACGAGGTTATCGCACCATTGTTCCTGAAGAGTGCGTGGCCGACAAACACGAAAGTTACCACTACGCCAACTTGACCGACTTGGCCATTAAATACGCGGATGTCCTTGAAGTGCAAGACGTGTTTACTTGGCTAGACGGCCAAGCCCAATAGCGAGGGCGGCATGCAAGAAGATCCTAATTTATACGACTATTGGGCGTATGAAAAACGCCCCAAAATCACCTGGCCTAACGGCGCTAAAATTGCATTTTGGGTAGCCCCCAACATTGAATTTTACGAGCTTAACCCACCAGAGAACCCCAATCGTAAACCGTGGCCACAAGCGTACCCTGCGGTGGGCGGTTACAGTATTCGCGATTACGGCAACCGGGTTGGCCATGAGCGACAAATGCAACTGCTGGATAAGTATGGCATCAGAGGCTCTATTTCATTATCTACGGCGCTGTGCGATCACCACCCAGAGATTATTGAAATGTGCGCCGAACGTGACTGGGAATTTTTCACTCACGGGGTGTACAACACGCGCTACACCTATGGCTTATCGCAAGAACAAGAACGTGAAATGATTCAAGACTCTGTGGACACCATAGAAAAGCACGTTGGCAAAAAGCCCGCTGGCTATCTTGCACCTGCACTGTCTCATTCTGAGCATACGATTGATTTGTTTGCCGAAGCTGGCGGAATTTACACCTGCGATTTGTTTCATGACGACCAACCCACGCCAGTAAAAGTGCGCAATGGCTCACGCTTTATCTCAATCCCCTACTCGCTTGAAATGAACGACACCATTGCCTACGTGGTCAACAAGATAGAACCGCGGCGCTATGGGCAAATCATTAAAGACAACTTCGACCGCTTATATCAAGAAGGCGATGAATTTGGCACCGTCATGTGCATCCCCACTCATAATTACCAAGTGAGTTGCCCGCACCGTATGCGCGCTTACGAAGAAGCACTGGAATACATTACCGGCCACTCAGATGTGTGGGTAACCACTGGGCGTGAAATAGCCGACTTTTACCTTGAAAACCATTACGACCAAGCGTTAAGCAGTATTAAACAACAACAGGAGAGCATCGCATGAGCCTGGATAAAAAGTTTTTAGAGTATCCTATGCGCCGCTACGGTATGGACCATGAGCGTTACTCGTGGAGTATGCTCAGCCAACGCCCCAAAATAGAGTGGCCTAACGGTAAAAAGTTAGCCCTGTGGGTGAATGTGTGTTTGCAGTTCTTTCCAATCAATCAACAAGGCAAGCCGTTTAAGGTTCCTGGCGGCATGACCATGCCACACCCCGATTTACGCCACTACACCTTGCGTGACTATGGCAATCGAGTAGGCGTGTACCGCTTTCTAAAAGCCTTCGACAAATATGGCATTCGCCCTACTTTTGCCATGAACACGCGCTTGGCCGAACGCAACCCTTATTTGCTGCACGCCCTGAAAGAACGAGGTGATGAAATTGCATGCCACGGCTTGCACATGGATGCCTTGCATTACGGTGGGCAGCCCATTGAAGACGAACGCCAGCAGATCGATCACGCCCTCACCCGCCTTAGAGAACTCAGCGGTCAAGACGTTACCGGTTGGCTGAGCCCTGCGCGCAGCGAGAGTGCAAATACGCCAGATCTGTTAGCCGAACATGGCATTGAGTATTTTTCAGACTGGGTGAACGATGACATGCCTTATGCCTTTAAAACCAACTCAGGCGAGATAACCGCCATGCCATTATCAAACGAGTTAGAAGACAAGTTCATTCTGATGGACAACAAACACAGTGAACAGTCTTACGTTGAACAAATTTGTGATGCACACGACTTTTTACTAGGCGAAGCTGAACAACAAGGTGGGCGCATCTTAGCTTTAAACATACACCCTTGGATGCTCGGGCAACCTCACCGCATTAGCAAATTAGAGCAAGTATTAGAGTACATCACGGCTGGCGAAAAAGTCTGGAGTGCCGGCGCTGCCAACATACGAAACGCCTTTTTGTCGCAAACAAAAGACGCTTGAGCGCACCCACTTTAATGACATAAAACCAGCGCATGCGGGCCACTGATAAAACAAAATAATGGTTAATAAACAATGAGTAAAAAAATAAATCGCAGAATTTTTCTTAAAAGCTCATTAATTGTACCCGGTGGCCTAATGACGGCATGTTCTACGCCGCCCCCAAGCTCCGCTACTAGAACCAAGGTTCTTATTATTGGCGCGGGCTTGGCCGGCTTGAATACAGCGCGCTTATTGCAACGCCAAGGCATTGAAGCAACGCTGCTTGAAGGAAAGTCTCAAGCCGGTGGGCGCACGCTCAGCATGAAAGCGCAGGGTCAGAGTATTAACATGGGGGGCGTAGAAATTGGTGATGGCTATCGGCGTTTTATCGACTTAGTGAATGAGTACCGCTTAGAACTGGTCGCGCCAGACAAAAGCCAACGCGGTTTAACCATTCACAGAAACAACCAATTGCTGCATGCCGATGACTGGGGCACGTCTAACACCAACCCGTTAAGTGGTAAGCTAAAAAGTGTGCTGCCAAGCCGTTTGCAATCCACCCTTCATGGGCAACAGTTTCCTCTGTCTTCAACCCTTGATTGGTTAAACGCCGACCTTGCACACTACGACATACCCGAGTCTCAGCGCTTATCTGAACTCGGTGCTAGCGATGCGGCGCTTGAATTAATAAACAGAGCCGGCAATTTCAATGACATTAACACTGTTTCTGCCTTGCACACCATGCGAGCCATTGCCAACTACAAGTACAGTGACAGCACCAAAACCTTACGCTTGAAAGGCGGTAACGATCAGCTTGCAGTGGCCATTGCCAACAGCTTAAGTGATGTTCGATACAACCACACAGTGGCCGACATTACACAAACCAGCCAAGGCATTGTGGTGACCTGTAACAATGGCAGCCAATTCATTACTGAGAAATTGGTACTGGCGGTGCCCTTTTCGGTGCTTAGGAAAATAAACCTAAACATAGAATTACCGGCGCAGCACCAACAAGCCATTACCAACTTGCCCTATACCCGCATCACTAAAATGGTTGCCCGAGTGGACAAGCCGTTTTGGGAGACTGACGGCTTACCCGGCAACATGTGGTGTGACTCAGCCATTGAACGCTGCTTTCTTACCTTCAATAAACAAGGCGACGCCAGTTATACTTTTTTCGTCAATGGCACGGGCACTCAAGCACTTGATCAACTGCCTCCCAAGCAGGCTCAAGTGTGGCTGCTTAAACAGTTAGCCAAGATACGCCCCGCAACACAAAACGCATTAACACCACTGGCGTTTCACTCATGGGGCAACGACCCTTACGCACTTGGAGCCTACGCCGCATTCGCCCCGGGGCAAATCAGCCAGTTTGCTAATGAAATGGTAAAGCCGGTTAGCAATAATGTGTTTTTTGCTGGTGAACATTGCTCGAGAGAAGCGTCGGGCATGGAAGGCGCTTTGGAATCATCCGAGGCGACCTACCAGCAACTGATAGATCGCCTACAATAAGCTCAAAGAATAGCCCAAGCACACATGGGTTTTTCATAGGCTGTAGATCGTATGCAGGTCATAGACTGGCTACTTTTTGGTCAGCCCCACTTGCATCCAACGCAAGTTCATACCAATTCGTTTGGTTTCAGGCTCACTCCAGATATAAGTGATGGCCTTATCTTTACCGTCCTCATACAACGCTAACTTAAGCACCGTGGTGTCGGTCTGAGTGTAGGTAATCACAATGAGTTCTAATTCATAGGGCGTGTTTTTATCGCCATCTTTAATGCGCAGCTTTTTCCCATCGTCGCTCATTGATATATCGCGCATTGAGAGCCACTCATCTTCTTTTGCCTGCGGGTCAATGATTTGACGCTTTAGTGCCAACCAGCCGCTGTATTGTAACGCAGCTCTTACATCTTGAGCCTCAGCGTCATTATCCGAAAACGCCAAAGTGGGCATTAACAAGGCCATAAAAGCCACATAAAAGATGATCAGGAAACGCATTATTTTTTACCTTAAAAGTTAATTTTAAATGAAAATAATATCGGAAAATTTGAATTAATGATATATCATTAATTCTTTAATAGAGGAAACCCCACCATGAAAAAAAGAAGCATCATAAAAAATATAACGATTGCACTCACCTGCGTAAGCTTAAGCCTTGGCGTCAGCCATGCCGGCCAAATTGACCCCAACACCGGTGAGGGCTATGTCAAACTGAACCGCAAACTTCACTGCTCGCTGGTAGACGGAGAAGAAGTAACCTGGATGTGGGCTGGCAACGCTTACTCTCGAGTACAAGGCCAGCGCGACAAAAAATTATTCAAGTTGCTAGGCATGAATGTTCGTCAGTGTGTCGGCGTTAATGACAAAGAACGAGGCGAAGGCTATCGCATCATTTCACGTGAGATCATGCTCTACCTAGACACAGAAACAGGTGAAGTTCTTAAGACGTGGGAAAACCCATGGACTGGAGAAACCAACGAAGTCATACACGTAGCCAACGACCCGGTGAATAGCCGCCCAGACTTTGCTCGCGACAAAGAAGGTAAAGAAAACACATTTCCGGCCACTATTGCCGATGGCGGCTACTTCTTACCTTATGAAGTGCCATTATTCTATCCAAACCCATTAGGTGGCGAATACCAAGAGCATATTGGCGGCACCTACCACAGTGCTGAAATTTTTGACTTCATGGGTAATTCCGATACCTTACTAGACGCCGACACCAATATTGAATATGGCAAAATTGCCTGGGTGCGCATCTCTCAATGGTTGCCTTGGATGAACATGAAAGGCCGAGACGGTGACATGTATTTTAATGCCGTTGGTCGCAAGCTCAAAAGCTGGGACGACATGCCGGATACACTGAAAGACGAAATCAAGAAAAGTTATCCTAAATACACCAATGCCCCACCAGCAAATGACCAACGAAAAAATGAAACGTCGTGGACATACATGAAGAAAATCATCGACAAAAGGCGCGCTGAAAGTAAGAACTAATTATTGCTGTATTACCCGCTGCTTCTGATGCAAAGTCAAAGCAGCACAGATAAAAAAAGGCCAACCCTAGGGTTGGCCTTTTGCCTTTAACGCTCCCATCTCGAGAAAGGACTTTTGGGGGGGAGGGAGAACGTAAACAGACTGGGTTTACATGAATTTTGTCGCACCAAAAAATGCCACAGTAGCAATTCCAACCCAATAAAAGTAAGCCAGTGTACGGCCTAGTTTTAAAGACTTTTCCAGCCTGCTTTCAGCTTGCTCGTTAGGGCCTTCAGCCAAAATGCGGAACAGTGTTGTCCACTCGCGCATAATGAATCGCAATATCAAGCCGATTATTAAAAGACCTCCGAACAAACCTAATTTAATTGAAAACCATTTTTGCATTGCACCGGCATTAAACGGCCCGTACCCCATCAAGGAAGTGATTGCAGCAACGATGATCAAAGGAATTAAGATAAAACGAATTTTTTCATCCAATTTTGTTAATTTGACGCCAAGATCGGTTTCACGATAAAAGAACGCAGCCCAACAAATGGCCAACCACAATGCGGTAAAAGCCCACATAGCCACCATATAGCCACCACCATAAGGCTGAACACCCCAAAAGTAACCCATGTGTAAGCCTATGGGCATTAACAGGATGATGCCGGTGCGCGCGGGAATATCAATGATGTAGGCCGTGTTCATATGCCGCTTACGTTCTTGCATACTTAAGTTTCGATCCACCACATATCGAGAAGTATTAAACACTCCCCATTCGCCACCAAGCCAATAAACCATGGCAATTATATGCAACCATTTAAGTACTGCTAATGTTGTAATCATTTCAATAAATCTCTTTCTGTCTCTATTTTTTGATAGTCCGGATATAGTAATAATGATATAACAATATAACTATACTAACAACGTCACATAGAAAAAAACAGCAAAAATACGATATTTGCCTTACACTCACACTCATCTTGCATGTAATTTGTTATATCATTAGTACAAATCATAAAAATAGCACTCCCCCCATATTATGACTGAGACAATAGACTTACTACTTAAGCACCGAAATAAGAGAAATTTAAGCAGTGGCACTCCTACGCCGTTGTACTTTCAATTATTCAGCTTACTCAAAGGAATGATTTTAGACGGAAGTCTGCCTTACGGTGAACGCATACCAACCGAAGAACAGCTTGCTAAGGCGTTTGACGTGTCACGAATTACGGCCAAAAGAGCCATGGACGAGTTAGCGAAAGAAAAGCTTGTCGAACGACACCGCGGAAAAGGCTCGCACGTTGTTTACAAATACACTCAAAAGCCAGTAAAAGCACCATTGGTTGGCATGCTGCAAGAAATTGAAAGCATGGCACGAAACTCTCAAGCGTCTATTTTGGAATGCTCATTACGTACGCCACCGGGCGCTATTCGTGATGGCTTAGAGTTAGCTTCTAACGAGAAAGCACTGCACCTTATAAGGGTGCGTGAACGTGACGGCCGTAAATTTGGCTACTACGTTAGCTGGACCGCAGGCGTGGAAATGCCCAGCGAACAAGACTTGTTCGTGAAAGAACCAAGGTTAAGTTACTTTCGTCAGAAAGGCTTGGAAATCACGCACGTGACACAAACATTAAGCGCGGTATCCGCAAGCCCAGAAATTGCCGCGGCGCTCGAGGTTCCTGAAGGTAGCGCGCTGCTTACACTCACGCGCCACTCATTCAATAAAACCGGCGACAGTGAGCACATGCGAGATCACTTAACCGTTTTCTATAATCCTGAACACTTCCAATACAAAATGGATTTGAAAATAGATTAAAAAAGCAATTCAAATTATTGTTTTAACTTCTTTAAATTATCTATTGCCGTTTCCTGGCACTGCATGAAATGCGCTCGATCTGGCACCACAACATCGCCAGATTCGAGCATATTATTGGGCGGGTAAACCGTTTGCGAACCATACACATCAGCAAATAAATCCAAGCGCTGGCGAGCCAACATATTGGTCATGGCCGGCTTATTACGAGCCTGCCTTAACCCATTAATGTCAATCACCGCGCTGCCGGCCATAGACTCGCCAGTGTCGGCTTCAGCAAGCACCTGCCCTTTATAGTCAACCACCTGCGAACTGCCGTCTGTTGACTGAGCCGGAAACGGAATTTTTTCAATTCCTGCACTGTTAGCGGACACAACATACGCCATGTTTTCATAAGCTCTGGCTTGCTTTGCAATATTTTTAGGCGTTGGTCTTGGGCTACCCACTTCACTCGAAGAATGGCAAATTAGTTCGGCCCCATTTAATGCCAGCGCACGTGTAATTTCAGGGTAAAGTATTTCTTCTGACGCCACGCAAGCCAAACGGCCAATGTCAGTATCAACCACTGGGAATAAAGCATCTTTGCCGTACGCTTCTAAATACTGATCCAGCACGTCGTGCGGTGTTGGCGAATACATTGACACCAAGCGCCGATAGCGCAACACAACATCGCCAGAGTCATTAATAATAAAGCTGGTTTGAAAATACAGTTGCGGAAACAGCGGATCAACCTCATACGCGTTGCCAGACAGATAAATGCCATTGCTTTGCGCAACCTTACCCAAGGCCTCGTATTCAGGCCCGTTAAATTGCAAACATGCTTTGTCTATCCAAGCGGGTATGCTTTCGCCTAACGGAAAGCTGGTTAGAAAATATTCGGGCAACACCACCAATTTAACTGGCACGCCATTAAAGCTATTGGCAAAACCAATGCTGCCTTTTATAAGATGATCGCAATGCTCAATGGCACGCAACATTTGCGCCCTAGCTTCGTCCACCGACGGTAATAAATTCACGGCTTGGCAGGAAACCTGCAACGCAATTGCCTGATAAGGATCTACCTTCATGTACTTGCTCACTTTTTTAATACTTCTTGCTTAACACCATCGACCAACATTACACGGAACTCGCCAGTACCTTCACGCAACTTAATAGCCTCCTGATACTCATCTGAATACCAAAAGTCACGCGCAGCTTGCATGCTAGGCCAACGATGCAACACCACTTTAGTGTTACCCCACTCGCCTTCCAGAACTTCAGATTCACCGCCAATGGCAATGTATTCACCGCCCATTTTCGCCACTAATGATGGCACAACTTTTGTATAAGGCACAAAGCCTTTAGGGTCAGTAAGAACCGCTTCTACAACTAAATAAGCACTCATAAGATAAACCTTTACGAAATATGAAAAATTACATTTGATATAATGACATAATTATATATCATAACAGAAAGTATGACTATTCATAGGTAAACAATCATGACCGATGTACTCGGCTACAGAGCAAAATTTGGCGTGCTTGGCCCAGCCACAAACACCATTGTACAACCAGAATTTGAAGAAATGCGCCCTGCTGGGGTCACCAACCACTACAGCCGCATTTACGTTGAAAACGCAAACGCCATTTCCAACGAAGCCTTTATGCAAGGCACCATGGTAATTTCTGAAAACACCTTAGACGCCGTCAAGCACGTTATGCCTTGCGCGCCCGATTACTTAGTCATGGGCATGTCAGCGGTAACCTTCTACGGCGGCGCTGAAGGCTGCATTCAATGGAAGAAAAAAATAGAAGACTTCTCAGGGTTGAATATTTCAGTTGGCTCAGAGTCGATAGTGGCCGCTTTAAAAGCCTATGGCAACGTTAAGAAAATAGCGTTTATGTCACCCTACTACCCGGTGGCTAATCAAGAGGTGGCAAATTTCTTCAGCGACTATGGCTATGAATCTGTTTCAGACATATGTTTACAATGCCCAAGCTGGACAGCGATTGCCGAAGTGAGCAACAAAGTCACTCGTCAAACCTTCAACGATTTGAACGACGACAGTGTTGATGCCATTATTCAAGTAGGCACTAACCTATCGGCCATTCATTTAGCCGCTGACATGGAACTGGAATTAGGCAAACCCGTCATAGCCATTAACACGGCAACCTACTGGCATGCCTTAAGAACGATTGGCATTAATGACAAGCTGGATGGCTTTGGCCGCCTTTTAAAAGAACATTAGAACAAGAGCGCTACCATAAGAACAACAAGCGCTACCCGTTCACGTAACCGGAGCTTTATTTGCGACAACCTCTTGATACTCGGCTTCTATCTAAACTCGGCACTTTAAGACAAATTGAAATTTTCTTAAAAGTGGCCGAGTTGGGCAGCATTGCGCGTGCGTCTGAGCAGCTATGTTTAACTCAGCCCAGCGTATCCATTCAAGTAAAAAAGTTATCCGACGCCATTGGTCTGCCTTTATACGAGGTGATTGGAAAAAGCTTAAAGCTCACCGAAGCCGGCCGAGAAGTTGAACAAGCGGGGCTGAATATTTTTGACGTAGTCAACCAACTGGACGACTCAATCAATAACTTAAAAGGCCTAAAGTCGGGGCATTTGAGCATTTCGGTGGTCACAACCGCACAATATTTTATGCCTTATGTGTTGGCGCCATTTTGCGAAATGTACCCGGGCGTGGACGTTGAACTGCACACCGGAAACCGCGACCTGATTGTAAAGCGCCTTAAAGAAAATCTAGACGATCTCTATTTTTTCAGCGACTTACCGATAGATGTGGAAGTAAATTCGTCACATTTTCTGCCCAACCCTATTGCCGTGGTTGCCTCTAAAGAGCACCGATTAGCCGGCAAAAAAAACTTACGTTGGCAAGACATTAAAGACGAACGTTTTATCATGCGCGAAGCCGGCTCGGGCGGCATGGTGAAAGTGCAACACTATTTACAAAATAATGATCTGCACATGGAAACCGTGATGACTATACAAAGCAACGAGGCCATTAAACATGCAGTGATGGCCAACATGGGCATATCCGTTATGTCGGCTTACATTCTCAGCAATGCAGATAAAGACGGTCTAACCCAGCTTGATGTTGAAGGCTTTCCTCTTACTTCAGAATGGCGTTTTGCCCATTTAAAAGACAAAAAGCTGTCATTGGTTGCCCAACGCTTTCTGGAATTTTTACAGAATAATGCTCGCGGTGTGCTACCAATGAAAGAAATTGAAAAGAACGTAAACTCGGCCATGCAAGGCAAATGGGGAGAAGAATAGACGATAATCTATTAAAAAAATAAAAATTATCTATTTTTATCTATTTGTTTTTTTTGCTAATTTATTCACATTGATACCACCTGGAGCGTACTAATGAGACCACACGTAGAATTCATCCACGAAGATGACCTAATTTCGCACCCTGCCGAGTTGCCACACGGCCAAGGCGATGCGGTACAAAAAAACCTAAGTTACGACGAAGAAGACGGCTCTGCCTCATTGCGCGTTAACTTCAAGAGCGACTGGACACGCGTTCAAGGCATACACAATGCCATGACCGAGTGGTACGTGCTCAAAGGTGAAGTACGTATTGGTGACGAAAAATTAGGCGAAGGCAGCTATTTTTGTGCCCCTAAAGGCGTACTGACACCCGCATTGAGTGTGGATGCCGGAACCGAAATACTGCTGTTTCGCGAATACGGCGATTGGCAATTTACCCCGGCCGACGCCGATTCACCGGACAAGCCCAAAGAAAACGAATTAACCATTGTGCACACCAATGAAATGGACTGGTACGAAGTGACCGACCCTAAGCATGGCAGCCCGATGGACTTTGAGCGAGGCGGCACACCCGTGCCCGGCTTGTACATCAAGCTTATGTACCGTGACCCAATTACCGGCTTTTACACTCGTTTAATTAAAGCCAAGCCCGGCTGGCGTGAGCACCCGTTGGCACACCACCCTGTATTTGAAGAGTCATACACATTAGGCGGCTCATTTCACTACAACTATGGGTCACTAAACCCAGGCACTTACTTCTTCCGCCCAGCGCACATACGCCACGGTGATTTCACCGCCGGTGAAGAAGAAGGCGCCACTTTCCTATTACGCTGCGATGGCGACTTAGTGGACTGGTACACCGACAATGCTCGAGTGGAAATGCACGGCGACCCGGTAAACTGGGGCGACGACTACCCTCAAAGCGAGCCGCCAGCAATGCTGCAGCCTGTACGATCTCGTTCTGCCGGTAAATGGGAAGACCCTAATTACCAATAAGCCAGCTTTTAAGGGTCAAGCAGCCTCAGACTAAACACTGAGGCTGTTTGCCTACTGGCGATAGCATCAAATCCGGTTTACACTCCTCGCATGCCAATCCTTGTCATCTGCAAAGACTCTAAAAATGCCCCGCATTTGCGCCAAGAGTATTTACAAGCACACCTTGATTACATTGAAACTGTATTAGATCAAGTACTGATCGCGGGCCCTCAAAAGCCAATCAACATCGACAATGCCAGCCCCCATGGCAGTACATTCATTTATGCAACCGACAGCCTAGAACAGGCCCAAACCTTATTTCAACAAGATCCGTACGTGAAGAATGGCGTGTATGAACACGTCGAATTTCATCATTTTACCCCCGCCGCCGGAACTTGGATAAACGGAAAAATCTGGTAATACCACGCTTTACACGGCCTAACCCTGCGTTCTAGTAATTAAACCTCTAGAGCCCCTTTCTTTTCGTTCTTCAAAGCACGAATAATTTCGTTAAACTTTGCTTTATTTGATATATTGTTATATCTTTATATAAATAGAACGAACCTTAACTATTTCCCCCGTTAAAATCACATAATGACGTCATCTTTATTTGAAAAACTGTGGCAAGTACATGTAATTAGTGAGCTTGGCGACTCGGAATATTTGCTGAATATTGACCGAGTATTTTTGCATGAGCGTACTGGCAGTATTGCGTTATTGAGCCTTGAAGAAAGTGGCCGCACAATAGCCTCGCCAGAAAACGTGTTTTGCACCATGGATCACATTGTCAGCACACGTTTAGGCCGTAATGACAATACGGAAATGCCGGGCGGCGAAAAATTTATTCAAGCAACTCGGCAAGCGGCTGAGCGCGCAGGTATCCAACTCTTTGATTTAACTCATCCTGATCAAGGAATTGCGCACGTAGTTTCGCCTGAACTGGGCATTGCTCAACCGGGCATCACTCTGGTGTGCCCAGACAGCCATACCTGCACTCTAGGTGGGCTAGGTGCCCTTGCGTGGGGTATTGGTTCCACCAATGCCGAACACGCTCTTGCCACCAACACATTGCGCGTACAAAAACCGAAAAGCATGCGGGTTAACTTTAATGGCACGTTGTCTGACGGTGTGAGCGCAAAAGACATGATCATACACTTGATCAGCCTGCTCGGTACCGCTGGCGGCAGTGGCTATGCGGTTGAGTTTGCAGGCGAAGCCATTTCAAACTTAAGCGTAGAAGCACGGCTAACTCTGTGCAATATGGCGGTGGAATTTTCAGCCTTTACTGGGTTGGTTGCACCGGATGAAAAAACGATTGAATACGTCAAAGGCCGGCCATATGCGCCCAGCGGCGAACAATGGGATAAAGCAGTAGCGCATTGGCAAACATTGCATTCAGACCCCAATGCCCGCTTTGATCAGGAAGTTAATATTGATTGCAAAGACATCAAGCACAGTGTTACTTGGGGTACCAGCCCGCAAGACGCAATGCCAGCCAATGGCCAAGTACCGAACCCTGACGAATTACAAGACATCAGTTCCACTCGCCGCGAAGCCATGCAGCGCGCATTGCAATACATGGCCCTAACCCCAGGCGACGACATTAATAGTGTCAAAATTGACGCCGCATTTATTGGCTCATGCACCAACAGCCGGCTCAGTGATTTGCGCTTAGTGGCTGATTTTTTACGCGGTAAAAAAGTGGCGGACGGCGTTTCAGCCATTTGCGTGCCAGGGTCAAGCCGAGTAAAACGCGAAGCTGAAGCCGAAGGCATCGACAAAGTATTAATCGATGCAGGCTTTGAATGGCGTGAATCGGGTTGCTCTATGTGCTTTTACGCTGGCGGTGAAACATTTGGCCCTAATAAACGTGTTATTTCCAGCACCAACCGAAATTTTGAAGGCCGACAAGGCCCCAAAACCAGAACACACATTGCCAGCCCATTAACCGTCGCGGCCTCAGCGTGCGCTGGTTTTATTAAAAGCGCCTAGTTTACTCACAGTTATGGAAAAATTTATTACACACACCGGCATTGCCGCCCCGCTACTACGCAATAATATAGATACCGACGCCATTATTCCGTCACGCGAAATGAAAACCGTATCCAAGCTTGGGCTGTGCGATGGTTTGTTCGCGGTGTGGCGTTATCTGGACGAAAAAGCACGCATCCCCAATCCAGATTTCATTTTGAACCAACCTGGATACGCTGATGCCAGCATTTTAATTTCTAAGCGTAATTTCGGTTGTGGCTCATCGCGTGAACACGCAGTTTGGGCGCTAAAAGAGTATGGATTTAAATGCATTATTGCCGAAAGCTTTGGCGCTATTTTCTACCGCAATTGCATTGCTAACGGTATTTTGCCGATTCAATTAAGCAGCGAAAAAATAGATCAAATTCTACGCCACAAAAACAATGAAATTGACATTGACCTGCGCAGTCAAAAAATCTCATTTGCAGGTGAATCTGTGGTATTTGAATTGGCGGGCAACGATCGTGAGAGCCTGCTTGAAGGCTTAGACCCGATCAGCTCTACCTTGCAACTTTCAGAAGAGATTAACGCGTTTAGAAACGCGGATCAGAAAAAGCGAACGTGGCTTTACTAGCGCCGACTTACGTTCGCTCAAGCACACGCAAACACGACGAATAGTTAATAGGCTTGTTCTAAGCAGGCAATGGCTTCTGAGAGCGTTTCAACCGGGTAAACTTTCATGCTGGACGATACATTCTTGGGCACATTGCCTTTGGGGCATATGCAATGCGAGAACCCTTGCTGAGAAGCCTGCTTAATGCGCTCTAAGCCACTGGGCACCGAACGAACATCCCCAGACAAGCCTAACTCACCAAAAGCCACCCAGTCTTGCGGTATGGCTCGATTAATAAACGACGACACCATTGCCAAAACCACCGGTAAATCGGTGCTTGGGTCGGTTGAGCGTAAGCCACCCACCAAGTTGACGTACAGCTCTTGATCGTACATTGCCAAGTCTGCATGGCGAACCAACACCGCCACCAACATGTTAAGCCGATTTTGATCAATGCCTACGGCCAAACGACGAGGGTTGCCTTGATGCGAATCAATCACCAAGGCTTGTATTTCCACTAATAAAGAACGCGAACCTTCCCACAATGACGCAACCATCGAACCGGGTTTGGCATCTCGACTGCGATCCAAAAAGATGGCCGAAGGGTTAGTAACGGCTTTGAGGTAACCGTTATCCGGCATCATCGCCAACAACCCCAACTCACTGGTGGAACCAAAGCGGTTTTTAGCGGCTCGAATCTCTCTAAAACGTGACGCAGCAACCACTTCAATCATCAGCATGACGTCGCCAATGTGTTCCACTACCCGTGGCCCGGCTACTGAGCCGTCTTTGGTGGTGTGGCAAATGATAATCATCGCTACGTCGTTTTGCTTGGCGTGCTGCGTTAGCACTTGCATGCATTCGCGCAACTGCCCTACGCCACCCGGCGCACCTTGCACATCAGGGTGATGCATGGCTTGCAATGAATCAATCACCACAAACTTAGCCTTCACTTCTTGAATCATGGTCAAAATAGCAAGCACATCAGTCTCAATCGCCACGTTCAGCTTGTCTGTTTTAAGCGCTAACCGTTCAGCCCGACGGCTGATTTGGTTGGCCGATTCTTCCGCCGACACCAAAAAGCATTCAATGTTATCGCCCACTTCGCACAACACTTGAGTGGTGAGAGTGGACTTACCCGCACCCGGCGTGCCCGCCAACAATATAACGCTGCCCGGCACAATACCACCGCCAAGCACTCGGTCGAATTCGGGGTTTTTGGTTGAAAACCGAGGCGACTCTTCAGGCTTAATGTCGCTTAGCTTTTGCACCGACTCACGTGCCCCTGAATAGCCTCTGGCTATGGCCGACACCGCACCGGCTCGGCTGGCTGATTCTTTAAATTCAACAATGGTATTCCATTGTCCACAGTCGCATTGCCCAGCCCACTTAGAGTGGTTGGTACCGCATTCAGAACAAATAAAGTGTTTGCTTGATTTTTTTGCCATAGGCTTTTTTATTGGGCAGTGGCCCTGTTTCTATTTACGCCTTACGTTTATTTTTTAGATAACGGGCGCTACTAATTAATAGTCACTCATCACGAATCACTCGGCTAACTCGCTCAGTAATACCGCAGGTTAATTCATAAGCAATGGTGCCCGCCGCCGCGGCCACTTCTTCAACGGGGTTGTCTTCGCCCCAAAGAGTCACCACATCGCCCACCTGCACTGGCAGTTCGCCAATATCAACGGCAATAATGTCCATCGACACACGCCCCACAAGCGGCACTAAAAAGCCATTCACTAATACCGTGGTGCCTGAGGGCGCGTGGCGCGGATAACCGTCACCATAACCACAGGCCACGTAAGCTATGCGCGAATCACCATCAAGGGTGTAGGTTCCGCCGTAACCAATACGACTGCCAGAAGGCAGACTGCGCACCGAAATAACGTGGCTTTTAAACGACATAACCGGTTTCAAACCCAGCGCATGCGCAGACACCCCTTGTTGTGGCGAGATGCCATACAGCATCAACCCTGGGCGCACTGTGTCGGCGGCCTGCTCAGCAAAACCAACAATACCGGCTGAATTGAGCACACTCAATTGTTGATACGTTTGATCATTGCGCTTAGCGGCCTCTAACGCTTCATTTAAGGCGTCAAATTGCAATTGATTCACGGGCGACTCAGGCTGGTCCGCATTAGCCAAGTGTGTCATTAAACTGACCTGAGATATGCCCGGCAACGCGTCTAATCGCGCTCTGATTGTTGGCAACTCTTGAGCACTGAAACCTAAGCGCCCCATACCGGTGTCCAGTTTCAACCAGACATTAAGATCAGCGTTAGCTGGTAACTCTTTAAGCAAACCAAGCTGGTCGTAGTCGTAAATAACCGGGCGAATGTTTTTTTCTGCAAAGCCAGTGACATCACTGACTGAAAACGTCGCTGACAGTAAGGTCAGAGATTTTGTCATGCCCATGGCGCGCAATGCGTTGGCATCTTGCACGCTGGTAACGGCAAACTCATCGGCTTGCTCTAACCCTTGAGCGGCCAATTGCATTCCGTGCCCATAGCCGTTGGCTTTAATCACCGCCATGACTTGTGCCGCCGGCGCTAACTCTCGCACACGGCGTAAATTATGACTGAATGCGGAGCGATTAATCTCCACATAACAACGGGAATTATCCAAAATAAAATCTCACATATAACAATACGGCCGTGCTCGCAAACAGCACGACTTACTCATCATCAAACTGCGGGCCTGCGTAATTTTCAAAGCGAGTGTATTGCCCCAACCACGCCAATCTAACCGTGCCAATGGGGCCATTACGTTGTTTGCCTATGATGATTTCAGCAATGCCTTTGGATTCCGACTCCTTGTTATAAACTTCGTCACGATAAATAAACATAATCACGTCGGCGTCTTGCTCAATCGCGCCTGATTCACGTAAGTCGGACATCACCGGGCGTTTATTCGGCCGTTGTTCCAAACTTCGGTTAAGCTGTGAGAGCACAATAATCGGGCACTCAAGCTCTTTGGCTAAGCCTTTCAAAGCCCGAGTAATGTTTGAAATTTCTAAGGTTCTGTTTTCGCTGTTTCCACTGTCGTTACCGCGCATAAGTTGCAGGTAATCGAGCATGATTAAACCCAAACCGTGCTCGTGTTCCGCGGCCAACCTTCTGGCTCGTGTTCGCACTTCTAGGGGCGATAAGTTAGGCGTGTCATCAATGTAAATGCTCTTTTCATTGAGAATACTCACCGCAGAGGTCAGCTTCGGCCAATCTTCATTTTCTAATTGGCCGGTTCTTAGCTTGCCCGAGTCAACTCGGCTCAGCGACGCCATCATACGAGTGGCCAATTGGGCACCCGGCATCTCCATACTGAACACCGCCACAGGCAAATCTTCTTTAATGGCGGCATTTTCAATCAAGTTCATTGAAAACGATGTTTTACCCATTGACGGCCTTCCAGCCACCACCACCAAGTCACCGCCCTGCATACCACTGGTTTGCTTGTCTAGATCAGTAAAACCGGTTGAAACACCGGTCACCGTGGCTTTAGTCTTAAACAGCTCATCAATTTTTTGTACGGCTTCTTTTAACAGTACGTCAATTTTCTGAAAGCCGGCTTTGGCTTGCGTGTTATTTTTGGCAATTTCAAAAATAGACGACTCGGCAAAATCAAGCACCTCTTCCGGTGTTCGACCGTCAGGTTGATAGGCTCGCTTAATAATGTCGTTGGCGCTTTCAATTAAACGCCGCAAGATCGCGCGTTCGCGCACGATTTTGGCGTACGATTTTACGTTGCCAGTATTCGGTGTGTTTTTCGCTAATGAGCCCAAATAAGCCATGCCGCCAACGTTGTCCAGCTCACCAAGGTGAGTCAACGTTTCCGCCACGGTCACCACGTCAGCGGCATCACCTGCGGTGCCTAACTTAACGATTTCATCGTAAATAAGGCGGTGGTCGTTACGGTAAAAGTCTCGGGCTTCGAGCTCCATACTGATGTCATCAATCACCCGATTGTCTAGCATCATGGAGCCAAGAATCGATTGCTCCGCCTCAATCGCTTGAGGGGGTAACTTCAGTGCATCTTCTTCAGGGGTTGTGGACATATCAACAGAGTAAAAATAACATCAAAGAGTCATCAACGG
This sequence comes from uncultured Arenicella sp., assembly GCA_938045295.1. Taxonomy (GTDB): domain Bacteria; phylum Pseudomonadota; class Gammaproteobacteria; order Arenicellales; family Arenicellaceae; genus Arenicella. Next base: position 10,402 of record CALINO010000043.1, on the reverse strand, counting down.
CCTACAGTAATCATTTCTCTTACGTAGCGCCATCGACAAGCGAAAACAGACAATAATAAACACAAATGTGGCTGCTGATAGTAGCACAATCGTGCGCCCACAAAAAAGCCAGCTTAGCGCTGGCTTTTCTACAAGCAGAAAAAAGCTGAAGACAATCTTATTTGATTTTAGCTTCTTTGTACTCTACGTGCTTACGTACAACAGGGTCATACTTTTTAACCACCATTTTTTCAGTTTGAGTACGCTTATTTTTGGTCGTAGTGTAATAGTGGCCGGTTTTAGCGCTAGACACTAATTTAATTTTATCTCTCATGAGTTTCTCCTAAATTCTCTTTATTGACTAAGCAATAGTGAAATGAGCAATAGTAAAAAGAGTTGGCCTATTAAACTTTCACGCCGTTGGCGCGAATATCCGCTAGAACAGTATCAATGCCCTTCTTATCAATAATACGAATGCCTTTTGACGACACACGTAGGCGAACCCAACGGTTCTCACTCTCTACCCAAAACTTGCGGTAATGCAAATTTGGTAGGAAAGTGCGGCGCGTACGATTTTTAGCGTGCGACACGTTATTACCAAACGTCGTACCTTTTCCAGTTACCTGACATACTCTAGACATTGTTCTAACCTTCTAAACTTTTTTCTTCAATTCGGCGCTTAGTTTTTTGAGTAAATATTACGTTTTTATCTATTTGATAAAAACGAAGCAACTTACTCAACCGTGCTTATGCAGCAAAATCGGCCTAACCGCTTGTTTTTAAAATGTTAACCTAAAAACAGTTCGGTTTTGCAACCGCCCTATTCGATTCAGGGGCGTTTTATACCAGAAAGGCTTTGAAAATAAAACCAATTCTTACGCTTTTAAGTATTGTTTTCGCTTTATTGCACATTAAGCACTATTGAGCCGACGCATCATAACTCACCTCGCTCAGCAAACGACACCACTTGCGCATCGCCAACCACAAAATGGTCTAACAACTTTATGCCCACCATCCCCAGAGCCAGACTCAATGTTTGCGTTAGCTTCTTGTCGGCCACACTGGGCTCAGCCACGCCAGAGGGGTGATTGTGGGCAACAATAATTGCGGCGGCATTATGTTTAAGCGACTCTTTAACCACCTCACGAACTGGCACCGTTGCGCTGTCAATAGTGCCACGAAACAGCTCTTCATGATGAATCACACGGTGTTTAGCATCTAAGTACATAATAAAGAACGCCTCATACGGCTTATCACGCAACTGCAATGTTAAATAGTCTCGAGACACTTGCGGGCTGCTTATGGCGTCGCCTTTTTGCATTTGCTCCATCAAATAACGCCGCCCCAATTCCAAACCGGCCTGAAATTGCACATATTTGGCGGTACCAATGCCTTTGAATTTACACAAGTCCACTGGGCTCATGTTTAACAACTGGCGCAGGCTGCCGGCTTCTAATAGCACATCACGCGCCATTTCAATGGCCGATTTACCGGGAATGCCAGTTCTTAAAAAGATGGCAAGCAATTCAGCATCGCCTAATGTTTCTGGCCCTTGATTCAGTAGTTTCTCACGCGGTCGTTCGGCTTGCGGCCAATCGCAAATGGGTAAATGTTGCATCGTCATCATCACACTCCTTGTGTATTGTTAGAAAGTACTATTTAAGCACACCAACACCAAGCTCGCCATTGCTTTAATGCAAAGGCGCGAACAGATACAGCTGAAAAGTTGTTCACAATAAGTAATAATCGCATGCTTAGCACGGGTCTAGGACTCAAAGAATTTAATACACGCACTTTTTATATGGCCGAATCTCACACTCATTCACCCATCAATACACAGCTAGGCAGCAAACCACTGAGCAACAAACGAGTATTACTCGGCATCAGCGCTGGCATTGCCGCCTACAAAACCCCAGACTTAGTGCGCAAACTGACTGAGTTGGGCGCTGAAGTTGAAGTAATACTGACGCGCAATGCGGATCAATTTGTGGCGCCATTGGCGTTGCAAGCGGTCAGCGGCCGCTCAGTGCATAACTACGCCATGACGGCGGAAAGCGAATCAGGCATGGGGCACATCGATTTAGCTCGCTGGGCAGACGTAGTGTTGATTGCACCCGCCACCGCCAACACCATCGCTCGTCTTTGCCAAGGCAATGCGGACGAACTGCTCACCACTGTGTGCGTTGCCACTCAAGCCCCACTGGCGGTTGCACCGGCCATGAATCAACAAATGTGGCAAAACGCCGCCACACAAGCCAATATGGAGACATTGGCCAAACGCGGCACCTTTATTTTAGGCCCAGACTCCGGCGAGCAAGCCTGTGGCGAAGTCGGCCCCGGGCGTATGCTGCAACCCGTTGATATCGCTCAGCGCTTAGCGGCACACTTTCAAACCGGCAGCCTAGCGGGGAAAAATGTGATGATTACCGCGGGGCCAACCTGGGAAGCCATTGACCCTGTTCGCGGCATTACCAACCACAGCTCCGGTTTAATGGGGTATGCCTTAGCGCAAGCGGCCAGTGAAGCAGGCGCCAAGGTCACGTTGGTCAGCGGCCCCACTAACTTGCCTTTTCCGGAACGCGTAACACCCGTAAAGGTTGTCTCCGCACTTGAAATGCACGAAGCCGTACTAAGCAACATTGAAGAACAAGATGTGTTCATTGGTGTGGCTGCCGTAGCCGATTACCGGCCGGTTGATTCCGCGGAGCAAAAAATAAAGAAAAATGCCGACACCATGACCATTAATATGGTTAAAAATCCAGACATTTTGGCAGACGTGGCGGCGCACGATAAGCGGCCATTGTGCGTTGGCTTTGCTGCAGAAACCAATAACGTTGTGGATTACGCACGCGGCAAACTCGAACGAAAAAAATTAGACATGATTGCGGCCAATCATGTCGGTAATAGCGAAACGGGGTTCGGCACCGCCGACAATGCCATTACGCTCATTACACAAGACTCGGTCACCGAGCTACCCAAGCAAAATAAGTATGCACTAGCACGCACCTTAATTAATGAAATTGCGACTTATTTGGCAAAACAATCATAAGCAACATAAAAATAACAACGAATGAAAACACCGATCCAACTAAAAATTCTAGACTCTCGACTTGGCAATGAGTTTGAGCTGCCTGATTACGCCACTGACGGCTCGGCAGGCATGGATCTGCGCGCTTGCGTAGAGACAAGCACCGAACTCAAGCCCGGCGAGACTAAACTGATTCCTACCGGCATGTCTATTTATGTGGCCGACCCCAGCTTGGCCGCAGTATTACTGCCACGCTCAGGCTTAGGGCATAAGCATGGCATTGTATTGGGTAATTTAACGGGGCTGATTGACTCCGATTATCAGGGGCCACTCATGGTTTCATTATGGAACCGTGGCGACACCACATTCACCATTGAACCCGGTGACCGCATTGCGCAAATGGTATTTGTGCCTATTGTTCAAGCTGAGTTTGAACTCGTTGAAGAGTTCACTCAATCTGAGCGTGCCAGTGGCGGTTTTGGCCACACCGGAGTTAAGTAATTGTTTATTTTTCAGGCAAAATTACTGAATTCAGGCGGTGAATGTCTACAATTTGAACTCTAATACGCAACTTGTGTATTATTTTTCATGAGTAATTTGCTATACTCCGCCCCGAATTTCATATCGAACCGACCCTTGAGGTTCAATAGTTCATCTAGCTTGATTAAGCGACGCTGTAGTTCAGTATCTAAAGAACATTTGTTTCAGAGCAACTGTTCAGTTTATTCACTGAGCATGGCTCAATAAAAACTGAAATCAATCGTTGCGTACTTTTGTGCCACACCAACGTGTATGACACAAGTCGGCATACACCGACTGTACAAGCCACAGCGAATCGCTTGAGAAAATCTAACCATATTTATTAGAGGAAGTTATGTCAGATACCCTATCCATACGAGACAATCGAACAGGAAAAGAGTACGAAGTTGATATCGTAGACGGAAATATCAGTGCCACTCAATTACGCCAAATCAAAGTTAACGAAGGTGACTTTGGCATGATGAGCTACGACCCCGGGTATCTCAATACCGCCAGTTGCACAAGCCGCATCACAGACCTGCATGGTTCTGAAGGTATTTTGCGCTATCGCGGTTACCCCATTGAACAGCTTGCCGAGAAAAGCACATTCTTGGACGTGGTTTATTTATTGTTCAATGGCGAACTTCCAAACGCGGGCGAGTCTAAAGCGTGGGAACAACGCATTACGCACCACACCATGCTGCATGAAAAAACCAAACGTTTGATGGGCGGTTTTAACTACGATGCGCACCCAATGGGCGTTTTCATTTCAACCGTAGCCGCGCTTTCAACGTTCTATCCGGAAGCCAAAGAGGTTGAAGATAAAGAATCTCGCATGCTTCAAGCTTGCCGTTTGATTGGCAAAACACCCACCATCGCCTCTTATGCTTACCGCAATAGCCGCGGCCTACCTTACATCTACCCTGACAATGAGTTGAGCTACACCGGCAACTTCTTGAACATGATGTACCGCATGGTTGAACCACGCTACCAAGCTGACCCAGTATTAGAGCGTGCGCTTGATGTACTGTTCATTTTGCACGCTGACCATGAGCAAAACTGCTCTACTAGCGCCATGCGTAATATCGCCAGTTCAAAGGCTGACCCATTTGTGTCGGTTGCTGGCGCGGCCGCCGCATTATATGGCCCGTCACACGGTGGCGCCAACGAAGCCGTGTTGAACATGTTGCGAGAAATTGGCACTAAAGACAAAGTCGCCGATTACGTTAAACGCTGTAAAAGTGGCGAAATTCGTTTAATGGGCTTTGGCCACCGCGTTTATAAAAACTACGACCCTCGTGCTCGTATTGTGAAACAAACTGCGGATGAAGTGTTTGAAGTAACAGGCCGTAACCCACTGATTGATGTGGCTATGGAACTTGAGCGCATTGCCTTGGAAGACGAATACTTCGTTAAGCGCAACTTATACCCGAACGTTGATTTCTACTCTGGCTTGATTTACGAAGCCATGGGTTTCCCAATGGAAGCATTCACCGTATTGTTTGCCATTCCTCGTACGGCTGGCTGGTTAGCGCAGTGGATGGAGCTGATGGATGACCCTGAGTTCCGCATCACTCGCCCTCGCCAGAATTATCAAGGGTATGGTGAACGCAACATCCCGAACGACTATCGTTCATAAGTTAAGTATCTGAAAAAGCCACCTTAATAATTAGGGTGGCTTTTTTTTACCTATTTTTTGTCTATTAGTGAAGTTTAAACGCTCAAAACTGCGTCAGTTACTACATACTTTAGCGCGCAAACACAAATGCAAACATTTCTCATTTGAACGTAAAAATGGCACGACACTTAGACAATAAAATGGCATACTCGCTGTGTTTTCACGCTAATTACATTCAAGGCATATTTTTCAAAAAAACGCCCCATAATGAAACAGGAAAAAGTTTGATGCACTTTAAAAGTGCGTTTTAATTCCATTTAAATTAATGACTTATTAGGCTGACATCACTCTTACATGTGGCTGCATAATGAATTATTTTTTCACCATACTTGGCCTAATAATTGCTAAAGAAAACCAACTGAAAAGCATCACGCTATTTATAAATTTCGACAATCATAGACTGGGCAACAATCCAACAAATGAGCACTAAGTCAGACTCTCTAAGCCTACTTAACGGGCAAAATATCGCTTTCTTGGAAGACGTTTACGAACAATACCAAGAAGATCCAAACTCTGTGTCATCAGAGTGGCAAACCTACTTTGCTAATCTGGGCACGTTGCCACTTTCGGCATCACCGTCGACGACGTCAAGTTCAGGCAGCAGCAATTTAGATGCGTCAATGGCCACCAAACAAGGGTCAGTGTCACGTTTAATTAGCACGTATCGAGCCATGGGCCACAAACGCGCCCAGATCGACCCAATCAACGAAATGAATGAGCAAGACGCGTCCGAATTGGACATTGCTTATCACGGTTTAAGCGATTCAGACTTAGATACGGTGTTTGATACTGGCCCCCTGCGCGCACCAGACAGACTGCCCTTACGTGACATATTAGCCATTTTAAAGGCAAGCTATTGCGGTTCAATTGGTTCTGAGTACGGTCATATAGCCAGCGCCGAACAACGCCGTTGGCTGCGCACACGTTTAGAGTTGCCGTTAGGTCATGAACACTTTAATCAAGACCAAAAAGTGCACATCTTAAATCGCTTAACCGCCGCTGAAGGCATGGAGCGATATCTGCACACTAAATACGTTGGCCAAAAACGCTTCTCGCTTGAAGGTGGTGAATCGCTCATCCCAATGCTGGATCAAGTTATTCAACAAGGCGGTGCCGATGGCGTAAAAGAAGTGATCATTGGCATGGCTCATCGTGGCCGCCTAAATGTGTTAGTAAACACATTGGGTAAAATGCCTCGCTCACTGTTCTCTGAATTTGAAGGCAAGCATGATATTAACGAGCTAGCCGAAAGCGGCGACGTAAAATACCACCAAGGTTTTTCTTCGGACATTCTAACCAAAGGCGGCCCGGTACACTTATCATTGGCGTTCAACCCGTCGCACCTTGAAATTGTGAGCCCGGTTGTTGAAGGCTCAGTAAGAGCACGTCAAGAACGCCGAGATGACAGCCAAGGTCAAACCGTATTACCGATATCCATTCACGGTGACGCCGCTTTTGCTGGCCAAGGCGTGGTAATGGAAACGTTTCAAATGTCTGGCTGCCGCGGTTACCGAACCGGTGGCACCCTGCATATTGTGATTAACAACCAAGTTGGTTTTACCACCAGCAACCCAAAAGACGCTCGTTCAACGCCGTATTGCACCGAAGTGGCAAAGATGATCGATGCCCCTATCTTTCATGTCAATGGTGATGACCCTGAAGCGGTTATTTTAGCCACGCAAATTGCCCTGGATTTCAGAATGAAATTCAACAAAGACGTGGTGATTGATTTGGTTTGCTACCGCAGACACGGTCATAACGAGTCTGACGAGCCATCAGTAACACAACCCGTGATGTACAAAAACATCAAGGCATTGTCTACCACTCGCCGTTTATACGCACAAAAGCTGATCGACCATAATGTGATCAGCAAAGACGTGGAAGATAAAATGGTGGCCGATTACCGTGCCTCAATGGTGGCCGGTGAACGTGTTGTTCCTGAATTCGTAGAAGTACAGCAAGGCGACCATACGGTTGATTGGACGCCCTACTTTAATATTCATTGGGAACACGATACCAGCACCAGTTTTAATGCCAAACGCCTCGACTTTTTAGCCGAGCGCTTGCTTGATGTGCCGAGTGACTTCAAACTTCACGCGCGCACTAAAAAGATCATGGAAGATCGAGCCAAAATGAAAAGCGGCGATCTAAAGTTAGATTGGGGTATGGCCGAAAATTTAGCCTACGCCACACTGATTGATGAAAACTTTTCAGTTCGTCTTTCTGGCCAAGACTCTGGCCGCGGCACGTTTTTCCACCGCCATGCGGTATTGCACAACACCGACAACAAAGAAGTTCATATTCCGTTGCGCAATATTAAAGAAAAACAGCCTGACTTTTTGGTCATCAATTCGTTACTCTCAGAAGAAGCCGTACTGGCCTTCGAGTATGGCTATTCGTGTTCTGACCCTAAAACCATGGTGATTTGGGAAGCCCAGTTCGGCGACTTTGCCAATGGCGCTCAAGTGGTAATCGACCAATTCATTTCCAGCGGTGAAGCAAAATGGGGCCGCTTAAGTGGCTTAACCATGTTCTTACCTCACGGTTATGAAGGCCAAGGCCCAGAGCATTCATCAGCGCGATTAGAGCGGTATTTGCAATTGTGCGCACAACACAACATGCAAGTGTGTGTGCCAAGCACTCCGGCGCAAATGTACCACATGATTCGTCGTCAAATGCTGCGCCCCTATCGCAAGCCATTGATTGTTATGACGCCAAAAAGTTTACTGCGTCATAAACTTTCAACGTCAACACTCGAAGAGTTACACAGTGGTGAATTTCAGAATGTGATTCCTGAAATTGATAAGCTGACGAATAAAAACGTGAAACGCGTGGTTTTGTGTACCGGTAAAGTTTACTTCGACCTATTAGAGCAACGTCGCGAAAGCAAGATTGACGACATTGCTATCTTGCGTGTTGAACAGCTCTACCCCTTCCCAAGAAAAGAAGTGGTTAAACAGCTCAAAAAATACCCCAATGCTACCGAGGTTGTTTGGTGCCAAGAAGAACCAAAGAACCAAGGCGCGTGGTACCAAATAATGCACCACATCAAACATTGCGTTAATGATGATTACACCGTGTTATACGCTGGTCGCGAAGCGTCTGCATCACCGGCGGCGGGTTACCTTGCCGTTCACCGTGAGCAACAAGCGCGCTTAGTTAATGCGGCATTGTCACCACTTGATGAACAAGACACTTACCGAGTAGAAGCGTACCAATAAGCCTCTGCCCGTTAAAAAATAAATATTAAGAGATTAACTGCTCACCGATACCTTTACAGGAATAAGAACCATGTCAGTTGAAATTAAAGTCCCCATTCTCCCTGAATCAGTCGCCGAAGCCACAGTTGCCACTTGGCATAAACAAGTGGGTGATAGCGTAAGCATTGATGAAAACCTTGTTGATATTGAAACCGAGAAAGTGGTGCTTGAAGTTCCAAGTACTGTCAACGGCGTTATCAAAGAGATCAAAGTTGAAGAAGGCGCTACTGTAGGCGAACAAGATATCATCGCCATCATCGAAGAAGGCGCGGCGGCTACTGCTCCTGCACCAGCCGCAGAAAGTGCCGCACCAGCACCGGCTGCAACAACGCAAGCCGCCCCTGAGCCTAGCACTGATGACGCCGACAAGCTCAGCCCCGCTGTGCGTAAAATGGTGGCAGAGAACAATTTGGATGCATCAAGCATCAAAGGCACTGGGAAAAACGGCCGCATTCTAAAAGAAGACGTGCAAAATCACCTAGCAAACGCGAGCAAAGCAAGCACTGGCGCGGCTGAAGTTAAAACACCGCAAGCCGGCGAACGCTCTGAGCGCCGCGAGCCAATGACGCGCTTACGTTCAACCATTGCGCGCCGTTTGAAAGAAGCCCAAGACACGCAAGCCATGTTGACCACGTTTAACGACGTTAACTTGCAAGCCGTTATTGATATTCGTAAAGAATACAAAGAGTTGTTTGAGAAAAAACACGGCACACGCTTAGGCTTTATGTCGTTTTTCGTTAAAGCGGCTATTGAAGCATTGAAACGTTTCCCAGCGGTGAATGCCTCGATTGATGGCAATGACATTGTGTACCACGATTATTATGACGTTGGCATTGCCGCCTCATCGCCTCGTGGCTTAGTCGTTCCCGTATTGCGCGACGTTGACCAAATGAGCTTTGCCGGTGTTGAGAAATCAATCGGCGAGTATGGCCAGAAAGCAAAAGAAGGCAAACTCACCATGGAAGACTTGGTTGGCGGCACCTTTACGGTTTCTAACGGCGGCGTGTTTGGCTCAATGCTATCAACGCCGATTGTGAACCCGCCACAAAGTGCCATTTTAGGCATGCATCGTATTGAAGAGCGCCCTATCGCTGAAAACGGTCAAGTGGTGATTCGCCCAATGATGTACCTAGCACTGACCTACGATCATCGTATTATTGATGGCAAAGAATCTGTACTTTTCTTGCGCACCATTAGCGGGCGGGACTTTGGACAAGTTGGAGGCCATTCCGGGGGTCGCGACGCAGGTGTCCGTGGACCGATTGCAGCAGATCACGGCCGAGGTGGGCTGTGCCATCGTGGGAGCCAATGCGCGGGTGGCCCCGGCTGACGCGCGGCTTTATTCGGTGCGGGATGTGACCGGAACCGTGGAGAGCATTGACCTGATCACCGCCTCGATCCTGTCCAAGAAATTGGCGGGCGGTGTGTCGGGGCTGGTGCTGGACGTGAAGGTTGGGTCGGGCGCGTTCATGTCCGAGATGGCAGAGGCGGAGGCGCTGGCGAAGGCCTTGGTGGACACGGCGAACGGGGCGGGCTGTGCCACCGAGGCGCTGATCACGGACATGAATGAACCGGTGGTCCCGGCGGTGGGCAACGCGCTGGAAGTGGCGATGGTCATGGAGGTTCTCACACGCGGGCAGGGCCGGTCGCGGGTCGAACACTTGGTGGCCGAACTGGGTGCGGGATTATTGGCGCAGGCGGGGCTGGCCATGGACGTGACCGAAGGCAAGGCCAAGATTGCAACGGCCATCACCGACCGCCGTGCAGCAGAGGTTTTTGGTCGTATGATCAAGGCGTTGGGTGGGCCTGCAGACTTTGTTGAGCGCTGGCGGACCTATCAACCGGAGGCCCCGGCGATCTATGAGGTGCCCGCTCCGGCAGCCGGTGTGGTGCAGGCCATGGACGGGCGGGCCTTGGGCGAGGTGGTCGTTCTTTTGG
>CALINO010000042.1 GCA_938045295.1 uncultured Arenicella sp. | reverse complement strand
GGGGCTGTCACTTTTCTTTGTTTATTTGTTTTTCTATGACCTTTTCCGGTCAGAAAAATCATGGCGAGATTATGATGCGTTTGATGTGGGTTATTTGCTGGTGTTGGCGGCCATTGCCGTGGCTTTTGCTTGGGTACCGTTAACCTACTGGAATTTTGAGCGCATGTTGTCAGAGCACGCATCACGATTCTCTGGCCGCCCAGAAGCGTCAGTGGAGTGCACGTCGGTGTTTGATTCCATCTTTGATCCTTACGATATAAGCCGAGCTGGCACCGCTTACGTTGATAGTGGAAAAATCATTTTTCATCATGGCTGGTGTCAGCGTTTTATGAGCTACTTAGAAGACCCGGTTTACATCAGCGAAGATGAGCTGTTTAGCATGCAAGTTTTTACCCATGAAGTCATGCACATACGTGGCGAGTTGAATGAGCAAAAAACCGATTGCCAAGCGATTGAGCGTAACCACTTGTTGGGTGTTCAAATGGGCGTTGACGAGTTTGTCGCTCGGCAAAATGCCATACAGTACTATAAATATTTATATAAAAAGCACCCCTACTACGACCCACGTTGCGCACCGGGCAAGGCACTGGATGAGAAGCTGCCGGGTTCTATTTGGCAAGATTTATAACCAAGCTATTGCAACAAACGCCGAAGGAAAGGAGCCCTTACTCGTTAGCCCACAAACTCAGTACTGATTTTAAGGTGCTGGCAAAGGCGATGGGTTGATCCAACATCAGGTGATGGTGTGCATCAGGAATGCCAATGCATGGAATGCGTGGTGTTTTATGCTCCGCAGCCAGTTCATTTAAGTAATCGACCGAATCGCGAATAAACAGTAAGCTTTGCAATCCGTAAATAACGGCCTTGCGCCCGGGAACCGCGATTAACTCATCGGCTGTTTTTGCCCATGGGCTTTCAGCGTGGGTAATAGACTTGAACAAGGTTGGGTCAAATTTCCATTGCCAGCCGCCGTCCACTTCTTTGAGCGAGTGGTAAGCCATAAAGTCTAATAGTGGTGGGTGTTCCACGCTTTGTGGCGGCGATAACACAAAACGTTTTTTGGCTTCTTCGTAGCTAGGGTATATTCGGTTTGGCCGATCTGGGTTGCGGCCACTGCCTGGCGGGCTCACCTTATCGGCAAAGGCTTCAATAATGCTGGGTCGCATGATCAGCAAATCACAAATGATCAAACCAGAGAACTGTTGCGGGTGGCTTTGAACCGCCGCAGTACCAATACGCCCACCGTAGGAGTGCGCAATAATGGTTGGCTGGCGCGCGTTGTCAAACAAGCCGGTCTGCTCGCAGACACCAAGCAGTTCTTGCACGCGATTTGAATTGTTGTATTCAGTGCGCCAGCCTGAGTCGCCCATGCCCGACATATCATAAGCAATCACGTGATAGTCGTTGGCCAGATAAGGCGCAATAAAGGCAAAGCAGCGCGCATTGGACAAGAAGCCATGCAACATCACCACCCCAGGTTTGTCAGGGTTTCCCCAGCGGTAATAACGAATGTTACAACCGTTAACCTTAATGCTGCCCTGCTCTCGTGAAACCGACATGGCCTTGTGCAACCACGCCAGTGGTGATGCTACAGCAGGCTCTAAGTCGCCGAGGCCGTTATATTGCTCAGGCGAAAATTGGTCTTTTTGCGGTGCCATGAAACTGCCTCAGTAATATGCAAAATGGTAAACAGCTGATCATAGCAAGAAGCCGGTTGTTAGACATCTTGTTATTTTTCGTGCTGCCATAATTGCTTTTTTTCAGCTAATAAGAAATTCACCCAAATGGGTGATGCGCTGCTATTTAACATTAATTAACATTGTTTGGCCAACGGGGTTCGTGAGAACATTACTGACAGGGAGTCGGCCTTTAGGTGGGGTAGTGGCATTATGAAAATAGTGCAGAACACGAGGTTCGAACCATTGCTTCTTAGGTTGTGTTGCAGGATGGCAACACAACCTAAGTTTTTATTGCTCAATTTTGATTGTCTGGTTCTCAGAGATAAATACACGCATCTATTTCTTTGTGCCGCAAGATTCTCGCACCATCAGTCGAGTTGGCAGCAATTTAGAGTTCACCGACTGCCCTTTAATTAAGCTAACTACGCTGTCTACCAACACTTTTCCGGCCTCGTAAGTGTCTTGTTGTACGGTGGTTAGCGATGGAGAAATGTGTTCGGCAATGGGAATGTCATCAAATCCAACCACGGCCACATCGCTCGGTACGCGCAGATTACTTGCGCGCAACGCTTTGATTGCACCTATGGCAATTAAATCACTGGTGCAGGCAATGGCGGTAAACTGGTGCTGGCTCGACAGTAGATTAAGAGCGGCCTTGTAACCTTGTTCCTCGCCTGACGTGGCACTGAAGATGAGTTCCTTTGATATCGCCACACCGTGTTCTTTATGTGCTTTTAGGTAGCCTTGATAGCGTTTTTCAAGTTCTGGGTTTTTCTCGCTGAGATCACCTAAAAAGGCAATTCTGCGATGTCCTGCTTTGAGCAAATGATCGGCGGCTAAAAAGCCGCCTTGAACGTTATCGCAACCAATAAACAGCCCGGGCTGATTTTTAATCACCGGCCCCCAGGTTACAAAGTGTGCTCCTTGTGCGTCGAGCTTGGCAATGCGCTTTATGTAATTTGTATAGTCACCGTAACCTAAAAAGATAAGGCCGTCGGCTTTGTTGGCGTCTTCATATTCGGCATTCCAATCTTGGCTTAGTTGTTGAAAAGAAAATAACAAGTCGTAGCCTGCCGATGCGCACGCACGAGTAATGCTGCCAAGCAAGGATAGAAAAAAGGGGTTGATAAAAGCGGCATCGCCGTCGTCGTCTTCAAAAATGAGTAAGGCGATGGTGTTGGTACTTTGCGCTCTCAGGTTACGAGCATTAACATCCACTTTATAGTTTAAATCGCGGGCGATTTCTTGAACCTTGAGCCGCGTCTCCTTACTTACCAACGGGCTGTCGCGCAGAGCACGAGAAACAGTGGGCTGCGAAACACCAGCCAAATGCGCAATATCTAAAGAAGTGGGTTTGTTTTTGTCTTTCATTAGTGTGGCAAACGCTGATCGAATAGCGGTTGCACATATTTAAGTGCTTTGTATTTTTAATGTCGTCGCTTTACTGGCATTGTAACAGTGACCAGCCGGCATGATTTTTTATTTCTCTACAAACGTATGCGATTACAACACAAGTAGACGTTTGAGTGCGCAAAATATCTGAATACGTATGTCGATGAATGATTTCATTCACTGAATACGTATGCACAGTAGTGCTCAATGTATACGCTTCAAATAATATTAGAGTATGGTGAAAAAATTGTAAAAGCGCTTAATTTTTCTGCGTTTTTCCCGGTGCGTAATATGAAAACTTAACGCAACCAGAATAACTATAACAAGGTAACTATGAAGGCAGTAAGTCAACAAAAGCCAGCGCTAAGTTTTTGGCAAATATGGAATATGTGCTTTGGTTTCATGGGTATCCAGTTTGGTTTTGCGTTACAGCAAGCCAATATCAGCCGTATTTTCCAAACCTTAGGGGCAGATATGAGCGCGGTGCCGATATTGATGATCGCGGCGCCGTTAACGGGCTTGATTGTGCAGCCTATTGTTGGCTTTTACAGTGATAGAACATGGAATCGCTTAGGGCGCCGTCGGCCATACTTTTTATGGGGGGCGATTCTTACCACCGCGGCGTTATTTGTTATGCCGCATTCGCCAACGTTGTGGATCGCTGCAGGAATGTTATGGATTCTTGATGCGGCCCTTAATGTGACCATGGAGCCATTCAGAGCATTTGTCGGAGATATGTTGCCACCTCGCCAGCGTACCTTTGGCTATGTTATGCAGACCATATTGATTGGTATTGGAGCAGTTGTTGCGTCGGCCATGCCTTATATATTTGCCAATTATTTTGGCGTTGATAGCACCGCTGGCGAAGGTGAAATACCGGATGTGGTTCGTTATTCCTTTTACTGCGGCGGCATTGTCTTAATGGCGGCGGTAGCCTGGACGGTATTTCGAACCAAAGAATACAGCCCTCAAGAAATGGAACAGTTTGCCGAGGCAGAAAAGCGTCAAGGAGTGCTTCAGGTTCAAGAAGCCGTTGAAACAGTGTTCGATAGCGGCCGCGCCAGATGGTGGTGTATCTTTGGTGTGCTGAGCTCGCTGATGGTTTTATTGCTGAAGTTAGATTGGCAGTTGTATATCTTAACGGTTGGCGTCTTGGTCTACGGTGTAATTCAATTGGTCAACGCCACTCGCGAAGCATCTGGTTTTGAGGCTGTAAAAAACAGCCACTTCTATCAGGCTTGTCGCAGCGTGGTACTTATGCCAAAAACCATGAAGCAATTAGCGTGGGTGCAGTTTTTTTCTTGGTTTCCTCTTTTTACTATGTGGACCTTCCTTACCCCTGCAGTGACCAGTCATCATTTCTTAAGTGATGACCCTCAAAGTCTGGCTTATAACGAAGGTGCAAACTGGGTGAGCCTGTTGTTTGCGGTTTACAGTGGGGTTTCTATTTTGGCCGCGGCAATCATTCCCGTGTTGGCGCGCGCTATTGGTATCAAATTGACGCATCAATTTAATTTGTTGTTGGGCGCTCTTGGCTTGGCGTCGTTTGCGTTTATTGATGATCCGCAGTGGTTGTTGTTATCGATGGTTGGAGTTGGCTTTGCTTGGGCGTCGATATTGTCCATACCTTATGCCATTTTATCCAACTCACTACCCGGCCACAGTCTGGGAATTTACATGGGGGTATTCAATATTTTCATTGTTATTCCGCAACTGGTTGCCGCCAGTATTTTAGGTCTAATTCTAAGCAACTTAATGCAAGGAAACACAATGAGTATGTTGATACTGGCTGCGTGTTTTTGGTTGGTTGCCGCACTTTCAGTATTTATTGTTGACTATCAAGATTAAAAAATGAAAAAAATAATCACCTCTTCTTTGTGCGTAATCGGTACTAGCCTTTTAGTCGCTTGCGTAAACAAATCGCCATTGAGCCAGGCGCAAAAAGTGAGCGTAGCGCCCGGTGCTCCCGGCGCCAGCCCAGTCTGGTCTTACTCTGGAAAAACCGGCATAGGCACCTCTTATGAAGCGTACAGCGACTCGGCTTATCAGCCGAACTCGGCAACCGGCGATGTATCTAAAGTTTGGTTTTCTTTAGCCCAAGGCATAGTAACGGAAGTCATGTATGGCTTGATTCACGAAGCGCAGATAAAAGACTCTCAGATGTTAGTGGTGGGTACTGACTTCGTAGACTCTGAGCAAGAAAACATGTTGAGTGATATTAGTTATCTGCACACAGACGATGCTAATCGTCCATTGTCACCGGCATACCGCATTATTAACCGCGACAAGCAGGGAAAGTATCAATTAGAAAAACACATTTTCACCGACCCCAGTGAGCAAAGCTTAATTGTGCGTTATCAATTTACCGCGTTTGAGTCAGGCTTGCGGCCAATTTTAACCGTTAATCCGCATATTAATAATGACGGTCTGGGCGATCGCGCGTGGGTCAGCGAGGACGGCTTGCACGCCGAAGACGCCGGTACTTATTTGAGTGTGGTCACGTCCATTAAGCCGGAAAAGTCGTCGGTGGGTTTTGTCGGTCATTCTGACGCTCACACTGACTTGAGCGACTTTTCTTTTGATAGTCAGTACCGCACTACCGGTGATGTGCGGGGCAATGTCAGTTTGTCGAGCGCATTCCCAGTGTTAGTTGAAGGTGAAACCACCACCGTGGATGTGGTGTATGGCTTTGGTCAGTCGTTGACTCAAAGTAACGCCGCGGCTAAAGCCACGCTTGAGCGTGGTTACCAACAAGTGCTGTCAGAATACAACGGAACAGAAAACTATGTGGGTTGGCAGGATTACCTAAAGAGCCTCTCAAGTTTAGAGCGGGTCAGTAACACCTCGACTGACAATGGCAAGCTTGCCTATAGTAGCGCGTTAGTGCTCAAAGTTCAAGAAGATAAGACCCACGCAGGGGCGTTGATTGCGTCACTGTCTAACCCTTGGGGTGAAACCAACTCGGCGATTAAACAAGCCAGCGGTTATAAGGCGGTTTGGCCGCGTGATTTTTATCAATGCGCGATGGCATTTTTGGCACTAGGCGACACTGAAACCGCCAAGATTGCGTTTGAGTATTTAAACCAATTTCAAGTAGGCAGTAACACCCCGAACAATCAAGGCGCAGGCGGGTGGTTTTTACAGAAGACGCACGTTGATGGCACCTTGGAATGGATGTCTGTGCAAATGGATCAAGTTGCTATGCCGATTATGTTGGGCTGGCAGCTTTGGCAGCAAGGCGGGTTAAGTGATCAAGAAATAGCGGCGTGGTATGAAAAAATGCTCAAACCGGCCGCCGACTTTTTAGCCAACGGTGGCAAGGTAAATTTGGACTGGAATAGCGCAGAGATTACGCCGCCTTGGACACAGCAAGAGCGTTGGGAAGAGCAAGAAGGTTATTCACCGTCTACGATGGCGTCAATCATAGCCGGTTTAGTGTCAGCTTCGGCGATCGCTAAGCATGTGGGCGACGATGAGTCGGCTCAGCACTACCTAAAGGTTGCTGATCGGTATGAAAATAACATCGAGGCATTTACCTTCACCACCCAGGGCAAGCTGAATCACAATGGGCGATATTTTTTGCGTATTAGCCAGAACCAAGACCCCAATGACAACGGGGCGTTGTTGGATCGTAATGGCAAAGCTGGGCTGCAAGAAATGGACATTGTTGATGGTGGATTCTTAGAGCTGGTGCGTTACGGCGTGCGCTCATCGCGCGACCCATATGTGGTTGATTCATTGCAAGAGCTCGACGATCAGTCTTTGCCACACCATTTGCGGACTAAATACGACTTTACGTTTCCAGGAGACAAAGCTAGCTACCCTGGTTGGCGTCGTTATGGCGGTGACGGCTATGGAGAAGATGTGGTGAATGGCACCAACTACGGCGCCACTGGCAGCGATGGTGGTGCCGACGGAGGTATGAGCCCAGGTCAACGAGGTCGAGTCTGGCCCTTTCTAACCGGCGAACGAGCGCACTATGAGCTGGCCTTGGGTGTCAAAAAAGAGGCGTTGAGAAACACGTATGTCAAAGCCATGGAGCATTTTGCTAACCAAGGCTTGATGCTGCCCGAACAGGTTTATGACGGTGTTGGCGTTAACCCAAAAAATCGTTACCAAGTGGGCGAAGGCACTAACTCGGCAACGCCTTTAGCATGGGCGCATGCGGAATACATAAAACTATTGCGTTCAATCGCGGATCAAAAAGTGTGGGACTCATACGAACCGGTCTCAGAGCGTTATGTTTCACCGTAATTCTCATTAATTACTGCCAATGAATAACCCAAACCCATCACGTATTAAAGAGATGAACCAAATAAGTAACGCCCTACCATTCGATGCAGCATTAACACTCTCTGACGAGGCTTTAGAGTGGTGGCGTGGTGCTGTCATTTATCAGGTCTACCCACGCAGTTTCTATGACACCAACGCCGACGGTATTGGTGACTTACGTGGCATTACACAAAAAATGGATTACATTGCTAACCTAGGTGTTGATGCCATTTGGGTTTCGCCGTTTTTCAAGTCACCGATGAAAGACTTCGGTTATGACATCAGCGATTACCGAGACGTAGACCCATTGTTTGGTACATTGGCCGACTTTGATGAACTGCTTGCGGCGGCCAAAAAGGCCAACATCAAAGTCATGATAGATCAGGTGTTGAGCCACACGTCTGACCAGCACCCGTGGTTTATAGAAAGCCGACAGTCACAAAATAATCCAAAGTCTGATTGGTATGTTTGGGCTGACGCAAAAGAAGACGGTTCGCCGCCGAATAACTGGCACTCAATTTTTGGTGGCGGTGCTTGGGAGTGGAGCGAAGAACGTCAGCAATATTACTTTCATAACTTTTTGCGTTCGCAACCAGATCTTAATTACCATTGCCCAGAGCTGCGTGCGCAAATTATTGAAGAAATTGAGTTTTGGCTAAAGCGGGGCGTTGATGGTTTTAGGTTGGATGCGATTAACTTTTGCTATCACGACAAAGAGTTGCGCGATAACCCCATTAAGCCTATCGAGGAGCGTGTTGGCCGAGGGTTCTCGGCAGACAATCCTTATGCCGCGCAATACCATTACTATGACAACACCCAGCCTGAAAACCTTTCGTTTTTAGAAGACGTGCGTGCGTTGTTAGATAAGTACCCCGGTACTGTGACTTTAGGTGAAATTAATTCGGAAAATTCATTAGCGTCCTTAGCGGAGTACACTCAAGGGCATAAGCGTTTACACATGGGTTACAGTTTTGAATTGCTCGCTGATGAATATTCAGCGGATTATATTCGTAACACGGTTAATGAGCTTGAGTCAGTTCTTAAAGAAGGTTGGTCTTGTTGGTCTATCAGCAACCATGATGTGGAGAGGGTTGTCAGCCGTTGGGGAACCGGCCGGTATAACGACGAGCTTGCCAAAATGTTGCTTACCTTAACCGCCTCTTTAAGAGGTACGATTTGTGTGTACCAAGGAGAGGAGCTGGGCTTAACGCAGGCGAGCGTCAGTAAAGAACAATTAAAAGACCCGTTTGGTATTGAGTTTTGGCCAGAATTTAAAGGTCGAGACGGCTGTCGAACGCCCATGGTTTGGGACTCAGAAAAGTTATACGCAGACTTTTCTACGGTCGAAACCTGGTTGCCTATTGCCCCGGATCATTATTCTCGATGCGTTAAATCTCAAGCATCCAATTCTCAGTCGGTGCTTAATTATTACAAAAACTTTCTGGCGTGGCGCAAACAGCAAAAACCATTGATCGTGGGTGATATTGAGTTTATTGAGATGCCCGATACCAGCAATATTTTATTAATACAGCGTAGTCATGGCGATACTAAAATGCTGGTGGCGTTGAACCTGTGTGATGATGTGAGTGTTGCTGTTAGGCCTGAAGGGCTAACAGGATTTACTGACGTGATTCGCAGTGAGTCCTGTGATGTGAATGCTGACAATGGCGAATGGACATTTCAGCCTTATGGCTTTTGTTTTATAAGCGAGCGCACATAAGCACGCTCACTGTGTTTGTGCTTATGTTAGTGTGCGGTGCCATGCACTTTGTTTAAAAACGATTGGTGCGTTGGTAACTTTTTAACCACCTGCTGAAAAATGGCTTTCAAATTTCGGTGATACTCGGTCAACTGGGCTTGGCTCATGGCATTAGCAAGTGGGTGGTAATCTGTTGGCATGATGCCTTGGCCAATCATTATCTGATGCCAGCCCACGTCTGAGAATAATGCTTCAGTAGGGTTCTGCACTTTGCCAGTATCGCGAAACAGATCAATTTTATGCTTTAAGGTGTCAGGGATCGACATGTTATTGCAGTAACGCCAAAACTCGGAATCGTCACGCTCTGTGGCATGGTAATGCAAAATAATAAAGTCTCGAATATGCTCAAACTCTTGCTGTGATTGCCGATTAAATTCATCCACTTCACTTTGTTTAACGCCGTTATGAGGAAACAGTTTTAACAGCCTAATCGCCGCCGTTTGAATTAGGTGAATGCTGGTGGATTCCAGCGGTTCTAAAAAGCCAGACGATAAACCGATGGCAACGCAATTCTTTAACCATTGAGAGCGTCGCCGACCAGTTAAAAAACGCAAATGTTTGGGCTCTGTGGTGGCTTGGCTGTTCAAATTTTCTAACAACTGGTCTTGTGCTTGGTCGGCGTCTAAATATTGGCTGCAGTACACTAGGCCGTTTCCGGTACGCTCGGTGAGCGGGATGCGCCATTGCCAACCCGATTCATGCGCGGTGGCTTTGGTGTATGGCTGTATTGGGTATTCAGCCTTAGATTGAACGGCCACCGCACGATCGCACGGCAACCAGTGACTCCAGTCGTTGTAGCCTGCTTGCAGTGTCTGCTCAATTAATAGGCCTCGGAAACCAGAGCAATCTATGAATAAATCGCCTTCTACTTGTTCGCCGTTTTCAAGTTGCAGCGATGTGATAAAGCCATTTTCTGAGTCTTGTTTTACCTGCTCGATGTGGCCTTCAATTCGAGTGACCCCACGTTGTTCACTGAAAGAGCGCAAGTAGTTTGCGTACAACCCAGCATCAAAATGATACGCGTGGATTAGCCCCTGCAGTTCGGTGTTTGGAATGGTGTCGAGTGGTGCAAACTTTCCTTCAATCGCGGCTTGGTAATTTAACGAATAATCCCAAAAATCGGTACTGTCGCCGGTGTTTCTGCCACGTAACCAAAGTTGTTCAAACCCGCAAAAAGGAAAGTCGTTACCGAACTTGCCAAATGCGTGCATGTAGCTGTGGTCTTTATGCTTCCAGTTTTCAAATTCAATGCCTAACTTAATGGTTGCATTGGTCTTGCGCATAAAATCAGCGTTATCAATGCCGAGCGCATTATTGAGAATTAAAATCGGTGGAATCGTAGCCTCGCCAACCCCCACGCTGCTGATGTTGGGCGACTCTACTAATGTGATGTCGAGTGTCTTGTTGAGCATGCGGCTCATCACCGCAGCGGTAATCCATCCGGCGGTACCTCCGCCGACAATGACTAGGCGTTTTATATGGCTGTTTGGCATGGTTTTAGTATAGGGGGTTTCAATAGTGAAAAAAATACCCTTGCAGATAAACTCTGCAAGGGCATAAAACGTGAATCAGGAGAGATTCGCAGCTTCTTAGAAACTGTACCTTGCGTTTAGCAAGAAGGTTCTACCAAAACGTTGGAAGTCTCGAATAAAGCCATTTCCGTCAAGCGTGGTAAAGGGTTCATCCGTTAGGTTTTGGCCTTGTAATGAAATGGCCAAACCATCGAAACGCTCGATACCGGCTTCGCCAAAGTCAAAGCCAATTTGCGCATCCCAAATGGTTGAACCAACAACCGTGGTTGACTCTCGTACGAAAGAGTTACCAAAACGCTCACCTAAGAAATCTTCGCGGTCACGAACACTGGCTCGTACGCTAAAGCCATTTTTCTCATAGAAAAATGTGGCATTTAGAATTTCTTCTGATAAGCCTGGTATCTCAAGCGAACTGCCGTCAACGCCTGACTCTAGGCTGCTGTCAAGAAAAGTGGCGCTCATGCTGATCCCAAAACCATCCAATGCTGGGCTGATGATGTTACCTGGCAATACTCCGCTTATTTCAAAACCGTCTAAAGAGCCAGTGGTGTTGTCAGTCCATTGCGTGATTAAACCAGTTGGGTTATTGATAACACCGTTAAAACCAGGCGCTTGTAGGCCGCTTAAATCCACCACAGATTGTACTTGCTCTTGCCACGATTTTAAGTCTTTATAGAAATAAGCCACCGCTAAGTAACCTTCATCAGAGAAGTACCACTCATAGCTTAAATCGTAAGAGTTGGCTTCATTCGGGCGCAGCTCAGGGTTGCCGCCGCCACCACTGAACGCCGGTGCGCCAGCAATGTTGGCCACTGGGTCGAAGCTAAAACCAAAGCCCGCATTCATGCGATCCATTCTTGAACGTGAGATCGTTTGTGCGTAACCAAAACGCAGCTTATGGTTATCAGTAATATCCAGATTCAGGTTCAAGCTTGGCAATAGGTGATCAAAGCTAGCGCCACCAGTACTGGCTGAGGGCACAGAAAAACCGTCTTGGCTGGTAACAGCGTTACCCATCGAGCTTTGATCTGTATCCACATACTGTAAACCTACATTACCCGACAAGTTCATTGAACCGAGTTCGGTAGCAAAATTAATTTGGCCGTAAGCGGTGGTGATTTCTTCGTCTACGGTCCAAGTGTTAATCAAACGAGTGTTTACGGTTAAGTTTTCAGACGTTTGGGTATAGATTCCTGAGTTGAATAAGCCAAACGCATCATAAGAAAGCTGACTGCCTAAACCAAGAAACTCAAGCGAGGTTGGCGCAACGCGAAATGCTTCTGGTACCGCACTTTGGTTTGGAAAGTCACGCAAGGTAAGGAAGAAGCCGTTGTCCTCTTTTGATTTTGAGCGATCAGTATAGTTAACGCCAACTTCCACATTGGTGATAAAGCCGGATTCAAAATCTTTACTTAAACTTACTCGCAGCGCGGTTAATTCGTCTTCTATTTCTGGAATGTTAATGAAACCGTCTTGCCCATTACTCGGTACGGTAATGCCGTTTGCCCAACTTAACGGGCCACCGAGTCTGACTAAATTAGGGTCGGCATAATTCAGCTGGTTGTTTAACGTAATGCCTTGTTGCGTTGGCATTTGGAAACCGATGGTGTCAGTTGCACCAACGCCCGTGCCTCGGCCAGTACCAGAATAGGTTTCCAGTGAGTTAATAGTACGCTCGGCTTCTGAAGAGCTGACATCAAACTCTAAGACCGTCGATTCGTTGATGTCGTACTTAATGTTTAAACCAACATTGCGTAATTCCGCATCACGTTGCTCGAAATCGTTACGCACAACGCCGGTTACATTATCCAGACTACCGCTGGTAATAAAACCGTTAGAGGCCGATCCCGGAGTAAATTCAGTGCCGAAGCCGCCGCCCCATATCGCGCCAGGAATTTCGATGCCGCGAAGAATTTTTTCGTCCAAAAAGTCAATATACAGAGCGTCCGCAGTGATTGATAAATTTTCAGTCGGTGCGTACTCCACAACCGCCATGGCCGTGTCGCGTTGTAAGTTAGAAGAACGAACAAACGGTTTTAGGCCGCCAAGTACGCTGTTGCCATTGGCGTCCGTTGGGTAACCCCACGCATTGAAACGTTCTTCATTGTTGGGTGACTCAAATGTCGACAAAGCCAAAGCAACGCCCAGCTTGTCATCAGCAAATTTATCAACAAACGACAATGTGCCACGAAAACCTGCATCTTCACCGTCGGCGTTTAATTTACCAATGTCATTCTGCTCATAAGAAGCGTTTAACACCAACAGGCGTTCGTCTTGGCTGAGCGGGCGAATGGTTTGCAAATCAATGGTGCTGGCAATGCCTTGATTTACCAACGATGAGGTTGGTGTTTTGTGCACGGTTACGCCAGAAATAATTTCCGATGGGTATAAGTCGAATTGCACGCCACGGTTGTCATCAATAGAGACCTGCTCTCGGCCATTAAACGTGGCGGTGGAGAAATCTTCGCTGAAACCACGAACAGAGATAGAGCTGGCTCGACCGTCTAAACGCTGTGCGGCCAGTCCAGGCAATCTTGCAATAGAGTCGGCAATACTGGAATCTGGAAGTTTGCCAATATCTTCGGCGGTAATGGCTTCGATAACTGATTCTGAGAAACGTTTGTTATCGATGCTGTCTTTAATGCTGCGGCGGAAGCCGGTAACCACCACTTCTTCAAGAACCGTCTCTTTGGCGTTTTGGTTAGTGGCTTCTGTTTGTTCTTGTGCCGACAGTTGAGCGGCATTCATGCCAAACAATGCGGTTGCGACACAGGTTGAAATGGCCGTTCGTTTGAATTTTCTTTTTTTTGCGGCTATTTGCGTATCTATAGAGTCATTAATTATATTTTTCATATGTTACTTTCCTCCTCAATTTATCGGAATTAATCATTATGTAATGATCTATTTCGATCGTAGGTTAATGGCCGAATATGCGGAAGATGCTGCATACGTATTCATTTTGGAGGTCGGCCAAATTGCATACGTATTCAGTTATTATTCGTATTACCAGTGCTCATATTGCTTGTTTTCCCGGGCTTGAAAAGCCAATTTGTGCGGCATGTTTGGTAAAGTTCAGTGCACAGCGTTGGTTGAAATTTTCCACCTCTTCAATGCTAAAGCGTTGGGCTCGGCGGTCATGCTTAATCAGGTTGTGTTGGTTTTTCTCGTTAAAGGCACCGTAACCGGCAAGCAGTGCGTGCCAAGATAACGTCGAGTAGTAGTGAGAAATTTGTTGTCGGTCAATTTCAAGCGATAAGTCGCCACCCAAGTGCCACACCTGCAAAAGAGATGCCAGTGAGTCTGATATATGTGGATTGTCTCGATTGGCTTTCCAATACTCGGTATCAGTGCGTGAATTCATTTTGTAGTGGCACACAATGTAATCTTTAATGCCGTTAAATCGGGCGTGAATCTGTTGATTAAACGCGGCTTGCTGCGATTGCTCAGGCGCCTGAAAATTAAACGCATTGATAAAGGTTTCGATGGTGCTTTGCACTAAATGTAATGCGGTGGCTTCTAATGGCTCAAGAAATCCTTGTGACAAGCCCACGGCCAAGCAGTTTTTATGCCAGTGTTCTTTTACCTGACCGACCTTCATTTTAAGGTGGCGCGCTGAGGCACCTTGTTCCAGCAAACCTAACTCAGCACGTAACTCATGTTCGGCTTGTTCACGAGAACAAAAAGCGGAACTATACACATAGCCGTTGCCGATTCTGTGTTGTAGGGGAATATTCCATCGCCAGCCACATCGCATTGCGCTAGCTTGGGTGTGTGCGTTAGGTCCACCCGACAGCTCACTGGCCATGACCACGGCAGAGTCATTGAACAGCGAGTCACTGTAACTTTCAAACTCTACGCCCAACGCTTGTTGCAGTAATACGCTTTGAAAGCCTGAGGCATCAATAAAAAAATCGGCGTCGTATCGCTTTCCTTCTTTTCCGATCAGGCTTTCAATGTCGCCTTTTTCATTCAGTTTGATTTCACTAATATGGTCACGAACGTGTTGCACGCCGTGTTGCACCGCATGATCACGCAATACATTGCCTAATTGGTGTGCGTCAAAATGATAACCATAGCTGGTGTTGAACGGAAAATTGTCATCAGGGTGGGGGCCTAATTTATATTTTGCTAACCATGCTGGTAGAAAGTATGAGCTTGGATTGACCGACACATCCAATTGCTGGCGGCGTAAAAAGCAGTTGTAGACAAATGCTTGAGCGGTATCGCGATCGGTCTTTGCCGGGAATGAGTGAAAGTAAGATTCAAACCCTTTGGTGCCAGACCAGCCGGTAAATTCAATGCCGTGTTTGTAGGTGGCATTGCATTGACGCATCCATCTGCGTTCGCTTATTCCAAGTTTTTCAAACACCGTTTTGAGTTGAGGGGTTGAGCCTTCACCTACGCCAATGATGCCTATTTCGGGTGATTCAATCAGCTGAATGTGAACATGCTTATTAACCCACGCCTGCGTCATTAAACTGGCGGCCATCCATCCTGCGCTGCCACCGCCTAAAATAACAACGTTCATTGGGCTTTTCATACGCCCCTTTTACTTATTACTAGCATGATTAGAGCATAGCATTAACAACAAAAAACGCGCTTATATGGCTATCATTTACTCAAAGAATACGTATGCAATAAGTGGAAATTAGACAGATGTGAAAAATTTATGTTGTTAGTTTGATGGTCAAGGACAATTGAGTTTATGCATACGTATACGACTTGTTGCGTATTATTTTGAGCTATATACTGCGTTCGCATAATAATAATTCATTGAGGAGCGTAGGATGACTGATAATTATAATATGACCTACATAGCACGGATCGCCTTTATTGCAGCGATAGGTGGCTTTCTATTTGGTTTTGATACGGGGGTCATTGGCGGCGCGCAACTTTATTTTACCGAGCACTTTGCGCTCACACCCGCCGAGCAAGGTTGGGCTGTGGGAAGCGCCTTATATGGCTGCTTGGTTGGTGCTTTAGTTGCCGGTTACTTAACCAAGGCCATCAGTCGTAAGTACACGCTGTTGCTATCCGCGGTGTTGTTCTGCGTATCAGCCTGGGGGTCAGGGGTGGCCAGCTCCTTAACTGAGCTGGTGGTGTACCGTATTATTGGCGGCGTTGGTATTGGCTTTGCCTCCATGGCAGCGCCAATGTACATCGCTGAAATCTCGCCGGCTAAGCAGCGCGGCAAAATGGTGTCTTTGTATCAACTGTCAATTGTATTGGGCTTTTTTGCCGTGTTCTTGGCAACCTATATTATTGGCGGCGGTAATTCTGTTGATCTGAGTGCAGAAGAGTTGGCGCTGGTGCATCAAGAAAACTTAGATCGCGGTTGGCGTGTGATGTTTTGGGCTGAACTGTTACCGGCTGGTTTATTCTTGCTTGCGCTGTTTATGGTTCCGCACAGCCCTCGTTGGCTAATGATGAAGCAGCGCGAAACGGATGCAAAAGCCGTATTAAATAAAATCTATAAAGACAGTAATGAAGCCGAGCGTAATGTTGAGCAAATTCGTACGTCTTTAATGTCGGCAGGCGATCGCAGTTTTGCTTCTGGTAAGGCTTTGATTGGTGGTCTAGGTTTCGCCATCTTTATTGGCGCCATGCTGTCAATTTTCCAGCAAATCACCGGTATTAACGCCATTCTTTATTACGGCGCGGAAATTTTCAGCAACGCACTGGGCTATGGCCCGCAAGACGCACTGAAACAGCAATTATGGTTGGGTGCCGTCAATCTTGTGTTTACCTTTGTGGCGATCTTTACCGTTGACCGCTGGGGGCGCAAGCCACTTTATTTGATGGGCTCACTGGGTATGTTCTTAGGCTTGTCGGTGCTCGGGTTTACTATTTATACCCAGCAACTTGGCGTGATCTCGCTGCTTGCAATTTTACTCTTCATTGGTTCTTTTGCGATGTCGATGGGGCCGGTGGTATGGGTATTATTATCTGAGATGTTTCCTAACCACATTCGCAGCTTTGCCATGGCCATTGCGGTTGGCGCTCAATGGTTATTTAACGGCATTGTGGCGAGCAGCTTTCCGGTAATAAACCGAAGCGAGCTTAACGCCGAGCAATTTAATGGCGCATTACCCTACTTTATTTTCGCCTTCTTCTGCGTAGTGGCCTTTGTGTTCGTTTGGCGATTTGTGCCTGAAACCAAAGGTAAGAGTTTGGAAGAAATCGAGCAAATTTGGGACAAAAAGTCGTAAGTTAAGCTAGCCGTTTTAGGCCCGCCTTGATCAACGCAGCCGCATCACCGGTTTCTTTTTGTAGTTGATCAAGCAGTGTGGCCTTGATGGCGGGTTCGGTATTGATTTTATTAGCCAGTTCAAGCGCTTCATAGGTGAGTAACCAGTCGGTGTTTTGTTGGCTAATTACGCTAATGATTTCATGCTGCTCTTGGCCGGTTTCACGTGCGTTTTTGAGTTGGCTGTACAAGCTAAACTGCGCGTGAGTGTCTGAATTATAGTGTTGTTTGGCGGTCACGTTTTGCGATGCCGGTTGGTAAATTGGGTAAGCCGTTGGGTCGGCTGAGCCGCCGGTAACCGCAACAATTGAGTCGCCAATGGCCATATCAAAATTGCCCCAATCGGGGCTAAACAAAACATGGCCTTCGGCGTCACTGACCGTGCATTGACTAAAGCTGAACAAAATGTTTTTTTGCTCGCGCCTTAATATGCGTTGCAGCTGACCTGTTACGTTAACGCCGGATAAAAAGTTTAAGCTCACTTCACGATTAACTTCGATACTGTGCCGTTTCAGCTCATCAATGGTGTACGCACTTAAGCATCGCTCCATGGCGCGCAGTTTGCCGATTGGCGAGCCAAACCCTTGACTGTGATAGTCCACGCCATGTTCTGGCAGCTCTGTATTGTCGTATGCCAATTGTGTTGGCCCGTGGGTATTAAAGTAAATGGCGTTCCCCACCGCGTCACTGACTACGTGTTTAATGCGCCCCGCAACTAGCAGGCCTGAATTATAGGTAACGGTATTAATGGAACCGGCTTGGTGTGCTTCGTTGAGCGCGCTGGCACCGCCGCGTTGGCAACACATGTGCCGGCCATACTCTTTGAGCACTTGGCTTAAGTGGCGGCAAGATTCGGTGACAAATAACTGTGGTTGTGGCTGGGTAATGTCGTACGCGGTGCGAACGGCGTTCAGTGTAAGAGGCAATTTTTTTACCGCATCGTCATCCAAGCAGCTTTGGCTTTCAGACAACGACGATAATAACCCGGCACCAAAAATACGGTAGTTTTCTAAGTTACCGACCAAGCCATACTCCACGGTCCACCAATGCAGGCGAGCAAGTAAGTTGGCCTCTGAGGGTTCTACTTGTTTGTTTTGCAAGTCTTCAACCTGCTGTTGTGCCTCTTCAATGTCGCTAATACTGGAATTAGTGCTTTCTTTAACAATCGACAGGTGACGCACTGCTTGGTAAATATCCATGTCGTGTTGCGTGGCAATGGCTTGCATTCCCAGTTCACCAAAGTGCTGTAAAAATTCGGCGTAATCAATGTCGATTAAAAAAGGGGCATGGCCTGCCGACTCATGAATAATGTCGGGCGCTGGGGTGTAGAGCATGTGCTTAAACGAACGAATATTAAGTGCAATGGCCAATACCTTGCGGGCCTGAAACTCCATGAAAATGGCCGGTGGTAAAAAACCATCCACCGCCACCGCTTGCCAGCCTAGCTGGTTTAAGCAAGCGTTGATTGTTTCAATGCGCGGTATTTCTTCTGTGCCAATGCCGGTTTTTTCCAGCCCTTCAAAGTACGTGGGGTGCGCGCTGTGTTGCATATTGAACTTCAGTTGGTGCAACAAAAATCGCCAAATGGCGTGATCTCGTGGGGTGTATTGCGCATGCTCTTGCAGCGCCACAAACGATCGTAAATGCGCTGGTAAACTGTCAATAACGGCGTGCTGTGAAATCATGAATTTGGCAGAAGTCGATAATGATACGGTTATTAGTTAGCTTGCATCGATTTGCCGTTCTGGCTGAGCTTTATTGAATTCGGGCAAACTCAGGCAGTGCGTTTCAATGCGTTTAATGGTTGGGTAATCTTGCAACGGGCAATCAAAACGCCTTGCGTTGTAGACTTGCGGTATTAAGCATACGTCGGCCAATGTCGGTGAATGGTTAAAGCAGCAGCTTCCAGTGGCTGGGTTATTGCTCAAACGGCGCTCTAAGCTGGTAAATCCTTTGGCCACCCAGTGTCGATACCATGTTAACTTATCTTCTTCGCTTACGCCTAGCTGGTTTACTAGGTATTGTTGTACACGCAAGTTATTCAGTGGGTGCATGTCACTGACGATAATGTGCGCTAAGCCGCGCACATAAGCACGCTCAAGCGGCGCTGCCGGTAACAAAGGTGAGGCTGGGTAGGCTTCTTCTAAGTATTCTAAAATGGCCATCGACTGTGCTAACACCCGCCCCTGTGTGTCGAGAGTTGGCACCAGCCCTTCAGGGTTGCGCGATAAAAAATCCGCGCTTTGCTGTTCGCCCGAGAGTAAGTTAATGCAGGCAATGTCGTAGTTTATTTGTTTTAAATTTAACGCTATGCGAACCCGGTAAGCGGCGGTGCTACGAAAGTAGCTAGTGAGTTTCATCGTCAAACTCCTTTTGATGCAACCAATTGGCGTGTTCAGGCGCGCGTTTTGTTTCTGCCCATTCATTCAGCATGGCCCATTTAACCTCATCTAACTTTTGTCGTTTGTACTGTTCTTGCTCGTCCAGTGCGGTCAGCTCTAAGCGGTGGCCATTGGGGTCAAAGAAATAAATAGAATGAAAAATGGAGTGGTCGGTTATGCCCAGCACATCAACGCCATTGCTCTCTAAGTGTGTTCGGTAGGCGAGCAAGGTGTCCATGTCTTTTACCTTAAACGCAATGTGTTGCACCCAATCTGGGGTGTTGGGGTCGCGCCCCATGGGGGGTGCATCAGGCAGCTCAAAAAACGCCAGCACATTGCCTTGACCAGCATCTAAAAACACATGCATATACGGGCTGGCTTCTTTGGTTGATGGCACGTGGTTTTCGGCAATGGCGAGCTGAAAGTCCATGCGCAGATGTTTCACATACCATTCAACGGTTTCTTTTGCATCATGGCATCGGTAAGCCACGTGATGAATCTGTTCAATGTGCATAAAGCGCCTCTCAACGTGCTTGAGTTATATTCTAGAGTTACATTTCCTACATTTTCATGGCCGGCAATACCGTAGCGCTGGCATCGCCAAAGCCAATTCTTGGAGCGTTGCTGTGTTGGCAAAAGCCTTTCAGAGTAATGGTGTCGCCGTCGGCTAAAAAGGTTCGTTGTTCGCCGTTGGTTAACGTGATCGGTTTTTTGCCGCCGTGGGTGGCTTCGAGTAAGGCGCCCACACTTTTTTCAGATGCCCCTGACATGGTGCCACTGCCTAATAAATCGCCGGGCCTTAAATTGCAGCCGCTGATCGAGTGGTGTGTCACCATTTGTGAAACCGACCAGTACGAGTGATTAAAATTACTCAGCGCAATACGCTCGGCGGGTGCATTCTGTTCACGCATTAGCGGCGTTTGAATGTAAGCTTCTAAGTGCATATCCAGTGCGCCTTGTTGACGCAGCTGTTCAGAGTCCAGATACGGCAAAGGTTGTGGGTGGTCGGCTGGGCGAGTCCACGCTTGCCGGTACGGCGCCAATGCCTCCATGGTGACAATCCAAGGTGAAATGGTTGAGGCGAAGTTTTTTGCTAAAAATGGCCCTAGAGGTTGGTATTCCCAACCTTGAATGTCGCGTGCCGACCAATCGTTAAACAGGCAAATACCAAACACATGATTTTCAGCCTCGTCTAGCGGTATTGGGTGGCCTAAGTCGTTGCCAGTGCCAATGAAAATGCCCACTTCCAGTTCGTAGTCCAGGCGTTGGCTGGGCGCCAGAACAGGCGTGTCTTTATGAGGCGGTTTCAGCTGACCTAACGGGCGATGAAATTCATGACCAGAAACCTTTATTGATGAGCTGCGACCGTGATAAGCAATGGGCACCCACTGGTAATTAGGCAGCAATGGGTTGTCTGGGCGAAACAATTTTCCGACATTGGTGGCGTGGTGAATCGATGAGTAAAAGTCCGTGTAATCGCCAATGTGGGCCGGCAAGTCGTATTCGGCCTGCGATTGTGGCACTAGACAGGCTTTGAGCTCGGTTTCTTCGCTTGCGCCTTGGCTCAGTGCTTGGCTGAGCTGCAGCCGTAACCGTGACCATTCACTACTCCCCAGTGCCATAACTTGGTTTAGGTTTGGTTGAGTCAGTGTGTGCAGCGTTGGTGCCAATGACTTGGGAAAGGCGTTGGCCTTATACACGGCGGCTAAATCCAAAATTTGATCACCAATCGCAACCCCAGCGCGGAACGCTTCGTTGTTGGTACTGTTGTCACTTTTTCGACGGAAAATGGCAAACGGTAAGTTTTGAATCGGAAAATCAGAATTCGCGTTATTAGCCGATGCTACCCAGCTGCGTAACTCAGGGTCGTGTGTTTGATTTAACGGCATGCCAAGTCACTCTTAAGGGTTGGTGGCAATAACGCCACGTTCTATTTGGTCGCGTTCGATGGATTCAAATAAGGCTTTGAAATTGCCTTCACCAAAGCCATCGTCTTTTTTGCGTTGGATAAACTCAAAGAAAACAGGGCCGATCAAGGTGTCTGAGAAAATTTGCAGCAATAAACGCGGGTCGTCATTTTCTGTCGAGCCGTCTAATAAAATGCCCCGCGCTTTTAATTCGTCTACTGGTTCTCCGTGGTTGGGCAGACGTTCGTTTAACATTGTGTAGTAGGTGTCGGGCGGCGCGCTCATAAATGGCATGCCACGGGCTTTAAGCTTGTCCCAGCATTTGAGTAAGTTGTCGCAAGAAAAGGCGATATGCTGAATGCCTTCGCCGTTGTAGGCCATCAAGAATTCTTCAATTTGCCCGGTTTCTTTTGACGCTTCTTCGTTTAATGGAATGCGAATCAAACCGTCGGGCGCGGTTAGTGCTTTGGACAACAAGCCGGTGTATTCACCTTTAATGTCAAAGTAACGAATTTCTTGAAAATTGAATAAGCGCTCATAAAAATCGGCCCAGTATTGCATGCGCCCGCGGTACACATTGTGCGTAAGGTGGTCAATGGTGTGAAAGCCGCAACCCTTTGGGTAAGGGTCTACGCCCTCTAGAAAAACAAAATCGATGTCGTAAATCGAAGACCCTTTTGCGAAGCGGTCAATTAAATATAATGGCGCACCGCCAATGCCTTTAATGGCTGGCAGCCTAAGTTCCATTGGGCCGGTTGGCACTTCCACCGGTTGCGCGCCGAGCGACAGTGCTCTGTTGTAAGCGAGTTGGGCATCTTTAACTCGAAACGCCATGCCGCACGCGCAGGGGCCGTGTTCTTGAGTAAAATAGTAGGCGTTACTTTTTGGCTCGTAGTTAATCAGTAGGTTGATGTCGCCTTGGCGATACAAGTGCACGTTTTTGGAGCGATGATGGGCAACCTTGGTAAAGCCTGCCATGCTGAAGATGGGTTCTAAAATGCCCTCTTCAGAGGCTGAGAATTCAATAAACTCAAAGCCGCATAACCCCATTGGGTTTTCGAATAAGTCTGTCATTGTTGTTTCTAACCATCAATGTAGTTGCTACAACAACTATATTAGTTGCAAAAGCAACTAATGGCAAGGCCGAGTTGGCCGGTATTTGTGCCGGGTTAATTGGGGCTTTCGAAAAACACGTACGAAGTCGAGTAGTCGCTGAACTCGAAGTACACTTTCTTTTCATTCGAGTCGACGCGGTTATTGAGATTGGCATCTAATACCCCATACCCGAAACGATATGGTCGCGGTTGGCTGCCGCTGGTGGCGTTTGCGGTTGATAGTTTGTCTATTTTCAAAAACCGCTTCACCAGTTTTTCACCCGCGTAGATTTCCAGCACACCGTCAGTGCCGGTCCAGTTTTGTACTGCGCGGCCAAATTTGTTTTGGGTTTCTTGCGTGCACGCACTGGCGAATATGCAAAGTGCGGCCACCATAACGAGTGTTTTGATCTGTTTCATAATGCTAAACTGGTTGCTAACACAACCCTGTAAAAAAACGCTGTTTATGAGTAACAAGGCCAATCGCACACAAGTGTTAACCCTCGAGCAATTTTTGCCTTATCGTTTGTCGATTTTATCAAATCGAGTAAGCAGCATTATTGCACAGACCTATAAAGACAAATTTGGCCTTTCAATTACCGAGTGGCGAATTATGGCGGTGTTGGGTGAATACCCAGGCGCGTCGGCCGATGAAGTGTCGGCGAAAACGCAAATTGAAAAATCGCTGATCAGCCGGGCACTGAAAAAATTATTAGAGCGGAATTTGGTGACCCGTAGCGTCGACGAAAAAGATCGGCGCCGGCAAAACTTGATGCTCTCGAGTATTGGTATGGACGTGTACCGACAAATTGTGCCGGTGTCGCTGGATTATGAAAAACAACTACTGGAATGTTTTAGCGCCGCCGAACGCAAGCAGTTTGATGAAATGATTGATCGCCTTTATCGTCACGCAGAGCAAGCACCACCGAGTTAAGTTTGACTTATTTAAGTTTCACTTATACGGCTGAAGCTAAGCTGGTGGCGGTTTACATAGTAATCAAAACAGCTGTGCAAATTCAGACTTTAAAAGTTTGATGAAATTGGTTTTGCGCTTGTTGGCAGGCTTGTCGTAAACGCGCAGTACCATTTGGTGATACTCTTCGAGCTGATCACTGGCGCAGCGCTCATAACATGCGCGCAGTTCGTCAACCGTGTCTTGGTAAACGTTTTGGTACGCTTGCTCCAGCATTTGGTTGATGGCTTGTTCTAATAAGTGAATTGAACTCGCGTTTAATTCGCAATGATTCACTAAATACAACAGAACGTCGGCGCGCAATGGCACCACATTGTGCAGCTGCTTGGCTTCTTCAATGTAGCCGTGGTCGATATAAATGCAGGCCAGAGTTTCAGCGCGCTGCTGTGTTTTCATTTGCTTGTCAGCAGGATCAATGCGCAGTCCTAATAGCTTAATCGCCCGATCTAACCATATAAGATCGTCGTTGGCGACCACGGCTAATACCCGGTTTAAATCTTGCCTTGATTCGCTTTCTTCAAAACGAGACCACAGCACCTTTAGTGCCAGCTCACTTTCACCTTGCGCTTGCCATACAGCAATTTGGGCACTTTCAATGTCGTAAATTTCGTGCACCGACAAACGCTTTAATTGCTCTGAAAAGCGCAGCCATTTTTCAGCTCGATCAAGTTGCTGATATTCAATGCACAAGTACACCAGCTCTAAGCAGCGCTCAAGGTGTAATGCGGCACGTTCAAGTAATTGCAGCTCGCGTTCTTGATTTTTTGCTTCTTTTGCCTGCGCAACCAGCATGCGTTCAAGACCCGCGTAATAGTGGTATTCATCGCCGTAACGCTCTTCAGGAACCTCTAATAATTGCCATGCTTTTTCAATGGTTTGGCAGATCTCGGCAAAGCCTTTTTCACCAATGAGGCTGTGTTGTGAGTACGGCACATTCACAATGTCGTAGTTAAAGTCAGGGTCAAGAATAAGGTTGGTCAACTCGCTGATTTTGCTTTTCAGTGGCCAGTGTTCGGCATTAATCGTGCGCGTAAAAATGTCTTTGAGTAAGCGTTCGGTAGGCTCGCGGTAGGTATTAGAATCATCAATGTTGGTTAAGGTTTTTTCTAAACGCTGTAAGGCGTAAACAACCAGTTTGAAGGCCGCCGCCGGCGCTTGTTGGTTAATCGCTTCACTCAGTACCGACAAGTCACCGTGAGTGCTCTCGAAATACTCCGACACTTCTTTAAAACGCCACAAACCGCTGGCTTTGTAAGGAATGGCTTTGGTTATGCGTTTGCGTATTTCGGCAACGCTTAAGCCGCCGCTGGCCATTTCCGCCTTTAATAGCCAGTGGTCTTTAAGATCGGCGTCTTTGTTGATTAATGCCGATAGCTCAGCCACCAAATTGGGTTTGGTCAGGGTGTTCAAATAAGCGCCGATCTTAGTGTCGCTTGGCCGATCCGCAATTTCTTGATTGGTTTGCGTTTGATAATAATAGGCCAGCGAGGCTGCTACGCAGTGCTTGCAAAAGTCAAAACGATCAGAGGCTGGGCATTCACACGAGCCTTCAAACTGCCGCGCGGTGTGGTGCAGCGTAACCTTATAATCGATGGTGTCCGACACTGACGCGGTAATCTGAGCACCATCAACAAGCAGTGAGGCAACGCGCCCTTGATTGTATATTTTCAAGCCGTGAGCAAAAACTTGATCACCGGCAAGTTTTTTGAACGTGGCTTCGCTCAGTGCTTTCATCGTCGCCAGTGTGTTTGGTGGGCAGCGTATGGAAAATGGGCGTGGCTAACTGACATCACTCAGCGGTATTGATTGATCAAGTCACGTGTTTGTAATGCCACTTCACGTGCCGCTTGTGCAAAGTCTAGGCCATCACTTGCGTATAAAACAGCGCGTGAGCTGTTCACAATTAAGCCCTTGCCGTCGCTGGTTTTGCCCGCTTCTACCAATGCCTTCACATCGCCGCCCTGAGCGCCAACACCGGGCACTAAAAATGGCATGTCGCCGGTGATTGAGCGTAATTTTGCCATTTGTTCAGGCCAGGTGGCACCGACAACAATGCAGCAGTTGTTATGGGTGTTCCAATCGTTTGCGATCATGCTGGCAACGTGTTCATAGAGCGGCGCGCCCTGCACTTCAAGGTCTTGAATGTCAGCAGCGCCTGCGTTTGATGTGCGGCACAATAAAACCGTGCCTTTATCGGCGTAGTCCAAAAACGGCTGCGCGGAGTCTTGCCCCATATAAGGGTTTACTGTAACCGCATCGGCTTGGTAGCGCGTGAAGGCTTCTTTGGCGTACATGGCGGCGGTGCTGCCAATATCGCCACGTTTGGAGTCTAAGATAATGGGAATGTGCGGATACGTTTCACGCGTGTAATCCATGACCTTTTGTAATTGACCTTCCGCCTCAAGCCCAGAAAAGTAGGCAATTTGTGGTTTGTAAGCGCACACTAAGTCGTGAGTGGCATCAATGATTTGCTTACAAAAGTTGAATATTGGCTCAGGCTGTTCTTTTAAATGCGCTGGAATTTTGCTCCAGTTCGGGTCTAGGCCTACGCATAACAGTGAGTCACTGCGTTCCCATGCGTGCTGTAGTTTTTCAATAAAAGTCATGGTTTTTTCAATAGTCAATAAGGCGGCAACCTTATATTTTACCGTAAGCGCAATGGCTTGTGATAAGGTTCGCGAAATTATTTTGACGTAATAATAAGGTTTTGTGATTACCCCAGATACTCCGTTAATGTTGTACGCCCGTATTTGTTATGAGCCCGACTGGCTTAAGTCGCTGCTTGCGGTTATGCCACGCCCGCAGCAGCAAAGAGCTCAGAACATGCGGGTAAAACGCTTGGGGCAATACTTAAGTGGCCGCGCATTACTCTTAGAATACGCAAAGCGCGCAGGCGTTAGCGACATCGGTACCCACACCCACATAGAGATTCAAGAACGAGAAGGCTTAGGGCCGTTATTTCACATCAATGGCCAACGGCTGCAAATCAGCATTAGCCATACCGCTGAGCTGGCCTTAGTGGCGTTCTCTAACGCCGCTTGCGATACCCCTGTCGGTGTTGATATTGAGGGTGTGCGAGATAATTGGAGCAATGACAAGGTGTCGTTTTTTTGTTGTGATGCAGAAATTGAACGTGGCTTTGTTGAATCGACTCAAGAGCAAAAAAATGAGTTCTTTACCCGTTGCTGGGCGCGTAAAGAAGCCCTGACTAAATACCATGAATCGTCAGTATTAAATCAATCCATACGGCAAGCGAATTTGCTAAACGATGCGGCCATCACCGATTTTACGATAGAGGACGATGGCTTTGAGCCTCGCTTTTCTAAGCATATGGGGGCTCTTTACCGGCCGCTTAAAGAGGGCGAATCAAAACCGGCCTGGGTCATTGAAAAAGTGAATTTAAGCCACAGCATTAAGAGTTAAAGCACTAAAAGGGTTAAAGCACTAAGGCTAATTGTAAGTGTTAGGCGCTACGTATTAAGTATTAAGCACTAACAAGGCGTTGATATAAGTCTAAAACCTTCTTCTTACTTAACTTGCCGTTTTCTTCTCTGGGCAGTTGCTCTACCTGCAATATGGGTCTTGGCACAAAGGCTGAATCTAAGTGTTGTGTCATAAAGTCGCGCAAGCTGGTGCGGCTGACACCCTCTTTTAGAATAACCAACGCAACAAGGCGAGGCACGTTGCGGCGCTGCGGTGGAAATATGACCACCCCATCTATCAAACCGTCAAATCGGTTAAGCACCTTGTTGACTTCATTTAATGAGCCACGCTTACCGGCAATTTTGATTAGGTCGGTTGCTCGTCCGGCAAGCTCGAATAAGCCGTCCTGAGTAAAGTTCAGTTGGTCTTCGAGTTCAATTACTTCAGGCAAGTGTGGTGCGCTTACAGCGGCGGTTTGTGCTTTGCGCTCAAACTGCAAACCTTGAAATGGTTGCCACAGTGTTTGTTGCGCAGTGTTGCGAACTGCCATCGAGCCGACTTCACTGCAGCCGTACACTTCTTTTAATTGACACTGAAATTGCGTTTCAAGTTTGTGCGCTAAAGCCGGGTCTAAAGGGGCGGTTGCGCACAACATGGAGGCTAGCGTTAATGGTTTAGGTCGCTTGCTATGGTCTTGAGAGTCAAGATATGAGCTCAGCGTTTTAAGATGCAACGGGGCAGAAATTAAAGTGGTTGGCGTGGGTAAGCGGTTTATTAAGTCAATAATGTCGGTGGGGAAAAAAGGCCGTGCGTCCACCAAGGTCACATTGGCAAACAGCGCCAGCAGTACCGAAGTTTCAAAGCCCCACATATGTTGCCCGGGCACGGTAGCCACATGGTTGTGATTCTGCTGTGCATCAACCAGCATGTAGCGGGCATTGATGGCCGAGCTTTCCAATAAGGTGCGCCAATATTTTAAGTTAGGCTTTGATTCGCCGGTTGAGCCAGAGGTAAAGCTGATGACGGCTAAGTGCTCGGCGGCAATGCTTGGCAGCGTTGCCGGAGTATCATTTAAAGACCACTCTAAGGCCGACACATCAAACGCGTTAAGCTCCGCGCTTAATTGCGTGGCGTTGTCGTGTAAAACCACGCACTCATCGTAGCGCTGTGACAATGCGGCTTGGGTTGATGGGTTTTTATTCGGCGGTAATAAATTAGTGCGCTCGCGCACAGTCACCGCACACAGACTAACTAAAAAAAGGTAGCGGTTATCGCACAGGTTAATCGCATGTTGATGCTCGGGCAAAGCATCGGCAAGCTGTACGACATGATTTACAAACTGCGCTTGCGAAATATTGCGGTATTGGCCCTCAATAGGCAGCCCATTGAGAGCGCTGGTTAATCGGGCAATGGGCTCGTTATCGGCGCGCGTTAATAACGGCGAGTCACCGTTGGTTCGCAAAGTCATTGAACAGAGTTAAGGCGCAATGTGAGTGAAGAACAAAACAATACCGAGCACGTAGATAACAACTTAGATAATTATTTATTGTTTTCAACAAATGCATTGAGAGTGCGCAAAGAAGAAAAAGCTTCTTTGGTGCCTTCGTCTTCGGCTTTAATTTCAACGCCGTGCTCTTGAGCTATTGCGAGTGCAATTTCAAGCGCATCAATTGAATCCAGGCCTAAGCCATCACCAAACAGAGGGGCTTCAGGTTCAATGTCAGTTGCTTCAATGTCTTCTAAATTAAGGACTTCAACTAATAATTCGGCTAATGCCGCTTCAGCGGGGGTTTGAACAGACACCAGAGGTCACCTTCGAGGTTAGTTTCTTTATTTTTCAGAGGCGAAAGTTTAAACTATTCTGTTTGAAATGATAATCAGCAAAGTACGTTGGTTATTCACTTTAAACCAAAAGGTTGGTAATTAACTGTGCTCGGGGCATTAAAATTTCTTTTTCAGTGCCTAAAGACGCTGCCAGCCTGTGTGTTCACTAATCAATCAACGTTAAATATCGTGTTGTAGTGAACGTTATTTAGCCTACCATCAACGCCATGCTTAGAAATTTTATTTCATCAACGCCTTTAGACGAATTATTTGCCGAAGAAAACACCTTGGCGGTGATGCGCGTGCATGGGCAGAGTAATGCCAGCCTGCATGAACCGCGCATGGCGCAATCGGTGTTGGTTGAACTGTTGGGCGAGCATCAAGGCAGTACTGGTGAAGTATGGCAGCTTGATGGCGAAGCGGTCGAGTCTGGGGTTGACTCGCCCTGTGTGTGGAGCCGATCAAAAAATTTGCAGATGTGTGGCTATAGTGATGAACACGCCTGCGCCGATAACATTGAGGAAATTAGTTATCAGGCGTATCACGCCTTGCTCACCTTTATTAATGACTCACCACACCCTGAGTTAGTGCGTTTTTGGAATTATTTGCCAAACATTAATCATGGTGCGGGTGACGCCGAGAACTACAAGCGTTTCTGTAACGGGCGTTTGCAAGCGTTTAACGAATTTCAATTAGATGATGTGCAGTTTCCGGCCGCTTCCGCGGTTGGCCATTACCAACAAGGCTTAACGGTTACCGCACTAACCGCGTCTAGCGCGGCCACCCATTACGCTAATCCACGGCAAGTGGATGCGTTTAAATACCCTCGTCAATACGGGCCAAGTAGCCCTTCATTTGCGCGAGCCACCACCGTCACATTACGTGATCAACACTGTTGTTTCATTTCCGGCACGGCCAGTATTTTAGGCCACAGTTCAGTGCACCGTGATGATTTAAAATTACAGCTCTACACCACCAATGACAACATTCTTTATTTACTGAAAGAGACCGGCTTTAAACGTACTCAAATACGTGCGTTTCGCGTGTATTTACGCAACCCTAGCGATTTAGCCGAATGCCAACAAGTGATGAGTGAGTTGTTTCCAAACACAATGGCTATTTATCTGCATGCCGATATTTGCCGCTCTGATTTGTTGGTGGAAATAGAATGCTTTTGTGTGGCTGAATAAGCCCTCATTTGCTATTAAATAATGCGTTTACTCTCTTTAAATCATTACTGGCGTATTGTGGCCGCCGGCATAAGCTATGTTTTGTTCGGCCTAGGCGCATTTTTACCCGGTCTGTACATTTTTGTGTTGGCACTTTTTCCTCTTAAGCCGGAAGTTAAACAGCGTAAAGTACGCAATGCCATTCAGCGTTTATGTCGATTCTACATTGATCTGATGCAGTTTTTAGGCTTGATGAATTACGTGGTTGAAGGTAGCAAGCCGACAAATCTGCAAGGTCATATGGTGATCTCAAATCACACTATGTTGATTGATGCCCTGTTCGCTCTGGCTTACGTAGAAAACTTATGTTGTGTGGTTAAAAACCAACTTTGCCATAATCCGTTTACTCGCATACCGGTAAAGTTAGCCGGTTATTTAGCCAACGATGATCCTGAGATAGTGTCTAAGGCTAAGAGCAAGCTGGACGCTGGGGAAAATATTTTGATTTTCCCAGAAGGCACCCGCAACCAATACGACCTGCAGTTAGACTTTAAGCGTGGTGCTTCTAATATAGCGGTGATTACCGATGCCCCCATTTTGCCTATTATTTTGTGTTGCATGCCTCGCGCATTAGGCAAAGGTGAGCCTTGGTGGCAGATCCCTGAAGTGAAGTCGCGCGTTATCATGCGTTTTAAACCGGTGCTTACCTTGTCTCAATGTATTGATGTGAGTCAGCCGCGTACGTTACAGTATCGCCGATTAACCGAATGGTTGCGGCAATACTATTTAAAAGAAGTAAAGCAAGTAGTAGGCGCATAGCCGATATGCCGGTGATATAATTAACCAATACACATTAATAATTAGAAAAAATGGCCCACAGTAAACAAGAAGTCTCCGACCACATTAACAGCATTTTGGTTGAGCTGTTTGAAATTGAGCAAGATAAGCTGGTTCCCAGTGCCTTACTGCACGACGATTTAGACATCGACAGTATTGACACCGTTGACTTGTTGATAGAGCTGAAGAAATTCGTGCCTCAAGAAATTGATGCCGAAAAATTCATCGACGCTAAAACCTTAGGCGATGTGGTTGATATCGTGCATGAATTTTGCGGTGATTGATTAGCCGCACGGCGGCACTAAGGGTATGGCTAAGGTTGGATACGAAATGCAGGTGCCGTTTTACGATGTCGATTCGTATCGCATTGTGTGGCATGGCAGTTACCCTAAATATTTTGAAAAAGGACGTTGCCAGTTATTGGAAGAAATTGGGTTTGCGTACGACAAAATGGAGCAAACAGGGTTCTTTTTTCCGGTGGTCGACTTGCAAGTTAAATACGTAAAGCCAATTACGTTTAAGCAAAACATCAAAGTAGAAAGCTCAATTAAGCATTGGGAAAATAAGCTGGTTATTGACTACTTAGTTCTCGATGTGGCCACCGGCGAGGTATTAACACGGGCGCAGACCAGCCAAGTGGCGGTGAAAATGCCTGAAAAAATAACCCAGTTTCAAAGCCCGCCAGAATTAATAACCGCCGTTGAGCGCTGGCTTGAGCGCAGATAATTCATTACCCTGTACTGATGTTGTTATGTTCATACAAACGGTCTTGGCAGCGCCAATTTACCCAGTTTTTGTTTTTGTTAAGCGGTGTACTGACACTGCAAGCCGCTTGCGCCCTAGAGCCCAAAGCGGGCGCCGTGTCTGCGCAGGCCGAATGTCGGTTTTACGGTACATTTGAACAAAAAAAAACCGTGAGTGGTTTGACCGAACCTGTATTGTCTCAAGGGCGTTTTCTGTATGACTGCGAGCAAGGAGTAATATGGGCCACTGAACAGCCGGTGCGCGACGTATTGGTGTTGTTGGGTGGGCAACAGCAGCAAAAGAGCCGCGCTTACCGCTTGTTTGACGCTAAAGTCGAGGCTTTAAAAAGTCGTCAAAGCCGATTTCTTACCGAGTTCATTATGAATTTAATGAGCGGTGATCAAGCGCTGTTAGACGCGCAATTCAAGCAACAAGTGGGTGCTAATGGAACGGTGCTTTTATTGCCTAAAAAGAGAAACATTAGGCGTGCCATTCAATCTGTTGAAATTAACACCAAAGCCGCTGAACGTATTGACATTACCATGACCGATAAACACGATCAGCGCACCGTGATTCACGTTTTAAAAAACACAAATGGCGCGGTTGTTAGTTGTGACGTTAAGGTTAATGATGCGCAAGCGTGCGAGTACCTCTATGGCACTCCCGAAAACAGCCAGAGTGTTTCTAACTAGAGCGATTACAGTTTAGGTCATGGCAATGAAGCGCGTTTGGCAACTTATTTTCTCGGCTTTATTAGTGTGGTCGGTGGCCTACGTTGTGGTCATCAAAGGCCAGTTCTCCATTGATACCGGCTTGGCCGATGTGGCGCCCAGCATCGCCAGTAATGAACAAACCCATCAAGCCATTGCCTCATTGCGCCGCAATATTGAAAAACGCATATTGTTCTTGGTGTCTGGCCGCGATGAAGATGCGGTGCTGGATGCCGTGGATGACTTACAGGCCCGTCTGGAGCAAAACTCAGCACTGCACGTTCTGCCTAATGGTGACGAATTACTTGATGACGTTATTAGTGCATTAGAGCCGCACCGGTTTCATTTACTCAGCGATGCGCAACGCCAGCGTTTGCACAATGAGTCGCCCGTTGCATTAGCCGCACAAGCACGCCGTGACATTCACTCAATGGCCGCAGCTCGGCTTTACCCCTTTGATAAAGACCCGTTCGGGGTGAGCAGCGCCAGCGTATTCGAAGTGTTACAAAACCTGCAGAGCGGCAATAAGCAGACAAGTGACCTGACGCATGAAACGTTGGTTGTGTCGTTGGCCGGTGATGCGCTGAATATGCGTCAACAGGCGGTGTTGAGTGACAATCTTAATCAAGCCATTGAGGCCGTGATTGCTCAACACAAAGTCAGTGTGGATCGTTCTGGTGTGTTCTTTTTTGCCTCGCACGCCGCGCAAGAGTCTAAGCGTGATGTCAGCATGATCAGCACCGTATCAACCGTGAGTGTGGTATTGCTGCTGCTGTTTGTTTTTCGCAATCTAGGCGCACTACTGTTGCCGGTGGTGTCGGTGGTGCTGGGCGTGGGCTTTGCCTTTTTGTTAACGCACTTGGTTTACGGCAATGTGCACGTGCTTACCATTGTGTTTGGTGCCAGTTTGATCGGCATAGTGATTGATTATTCATTGCACTATTTCTACCACACGATTTACCAATCGGCGGCATTGCCTAAAGCTAACTCCCAAGAACACGCCGCACTGCATAATGCGTTATTACTCAGTTTAAGCACCTCGTTGATTGGCTATGCCGCACTCAGTTTTTCAGGCTTGCAAGCGCTGACTAAGGTGGCACTTTTTTCTTGCTGTGGCTTAATCATGGCGTGGTTGAGCGTGGTGTGTTTAGGGCCGCTGGTGGCGGGTAAAAAACTGAATGTTGAAGCAAGCGTTCTGGGCACGACAGTCAATCGCTTGCTGGCAGCCACCACGTTATTGTCGCGTCGTGTTATTGGGCTAAGTGTGGCGGCATTGTTGTTGGCGGCACTGAGTTGTTGGTTTATTAGTAAACCGTTCAGTGATGACCCGCGAGTCTTTTTTACCGCGCCGGCAGAATTGTTAGACAGTGAACGCAAAGTCGCTGCGGTTGCTAATGACTATGAGCCGGGGCGCTATGTTTTATTGCTCGGTAGTTCGATTGCTGAAATTCAAGCGCGTTTTGATGACGTTAAACAGCGTATTGGCCAGCACATCAGCCTTAATGAATCGGACTTTGTGAGCATACTCAGTTTAGTGCCCAGTCAGGCCGATCAAGCAAGTGCTTATCAGTTACAACAAAAGCTGTACGGTGTTAATGCGGCGTTAGATCAACTTTCGCAAGGCTTAGATGGACCAGATGGGGCAGGCGAATCAGAAGGTTTGCAAGGCTTGGCCATTGAACCAGCCGTGTTGGCTAATCTAAAACAAGATTACCAAGCCGCCAGTACGCGTTATCTATCGCCGGTTAATATCCATCAAGTGCTTGGTTCGGCGCTGCCGCCGATGTGGTTTGAGAATCAAGACGGTTACGTTGGC
Source organism: uncultured Arenicella sp. (assembly GCA_938045295.1). Classification (GTDB taxonomy): domain Bacteria; phylum Pseudomonadota; class Gammaproteobacteria; order Arenicellales; family Arenicellaceae; genus Arenicella. The sequence continues at coordinate 16,637 of CALINO010000042.1, read as the reverse complement.
TTTGTGCTAATTAAAAAAGGCGTGAACGCCGATGCGTTAACTCACGCCTTGGCAGGGGTTGATGGCGTTGAGTACGTGAATACCTTAGAGAAAACACAAGCCGCACTGGCGAAGCAACGTCAATCGGCCTCACTGTTGCTGGCATTGGCCTACGCCTTAGTGGCGATTTTACTGTTGCTGCGGTTTCGTAAGGTGAGCGCCGTGGGTATGTTGGCGGTGCCGTTAGCCTCATCGGCCATGTTGGTATTGTTAAGCCTGCCGTTTTCTTATCAGCTCAACCTGTTTCATATTATGGCGCTATTTTTGGTGTTAGGCTTTGGCATGGACTACACTATTTTTGTGCGCCAAATGAAAGACCATCAAGCGCAAACTTTGCAAGCCATTATGCTGTCGGCAATTACCAGCCTGTTGTCGTTTGGTTTGTTGAGCCTGAGTAACATACCGGTGGTGGCAAGCTTTGGCACCGCCTTATTAATTGGTAACAGTGTTAACTTATTGGGCGCTTTTGTGTATTCACGCCTGACGGTAGAAAACACGCACAGCCATAACGATTTATAAAAAGTGATTACAATGCAAAACAGAAGAGTATTAGTCACCGGCGCTAGCCGTGGCATTGGCGCGGCGACTGCGGTGGAACTAGCGCGCCAAGGATTTGATATTACCGTGCACTACCACAGCAACAGTGAGGCGGCTGAGGCAGTGAAAAACCAGGTATTGGCCGAAGGCGCTAGCGCATCATTAATGCAGTTTGACGTTTCTGATCGTGAACAAGTTCGGCAGACCTTGGAAGCCGATATTGACGCCAATGGCGCGTATTATGGTGTGGTGTGTAATGCCGGCATAGCCAAAGACGGCGCTTTCCCTGCGCTCACTGATGAGCAGTGGGGCGATGTTATCCACACTAATTTAGATGGCTTTTATAACGTACTGCATCCGTTGATCATGCCAATGATTCGCTTACGTGGCGGCGGCCGTATTGTGACGCTCTCGTCGGTGTCTGGGTTGATTGGTAACCGTGGGCAAGTAAATTACAGCGCGGCGAAAGCGGGCATTATTGGCGCCACTAAAGCTTTGGCGGTTGAATTGGCCAAACGAAAAATCACCGTCAATTGCGTTGCGCCGGGTGTTATCGAGACCGACATGACCGAAGATATTTATGCCGACGAAGCTAAAAAAATGATCCCCATGGGGCGTTTTGGGCAACCGCAAGACATTGCGTCGGCGGTGGGGTTTTTAATGTCCGATTCCGCTGGTTACGTCACTCGGCAAGTCATCAGCATCAACGGGGGCATGTGCTAAGCTAGCTTCTGCAATTAGTCGAAACGATTAAGGGGGTTTAGGCAATGGTTAACAGCGTTGCAATTATTGGTGCGGGGCCGTCGGGTTGCGCCCTAGCGTGCTTTTTGCAGCAGCGCGGGGTTGAGTGTGTGGTGTACGACAGTGATAAAACACCACCGTTGATGGTGGGTGAATCGTTGGTGCCGGCGGTGATGCCCATTTTGCGGCGCCTAGGCATTGAACAGCAGGTGGCCGACATTTCTCATATTAAGCGCGGTGCCGCGCTGCGCCACGGCAATGGAAACCGGGTTGATTTCACCTTTCAAAACTTCGGCAAAAAATTTCCAGACTATTCGTATAATATTCCACGCCCGCAATTCGATCGCTTACTCAAAGCCAGAGCCAAAGAATTAGGCGTTCGATTCATCGAGCAGCGCGCCCGTTTAACCGTGATTGATCATGATGGTAAGCACACACTTCGGCTTGCCTCTGAGTCGTTGCTTGCCGCCGGTTTTAATCGTAAAAGCCAACCAGATTTGTTGGTTGATGCCACTGGCCGTGCTCGGTTATTCAGTAAGTTATTGAATATTCCGGCCAGTCGAGGCCCACGCAACGACGTGGCTCATTTTGCGCATTATCAAAATTTCAAGTCTGACGCTAAGCTGGAAGGGCAAGTGGTTTTAACCGCGCTTAATTGTGGCTGGTCATGGCAAATTCCGCTTAAGGGCGTGACGTCGGTGGGCGTTGTTATGAACAGCGACGCGGCCAAGCAGTATGGTCGCAGTGCAGAGCAACGACTTGAGGCGGTTATCGAACACAACGCCTTACTGAAACAATCTGGTGCTCAACGCCAACGAGTCAGCGAGGTAATGACGTACAGTAATTACCAATTGATGGCTGACCGCGCGCACGGTGACGGCTGGGTGTTGCTTGGCGACGCTCTTGGCTTTGTTGACCCCATGTTATCTCCCGGCGTGTTCATGGCATTAAACTCGGCCGAGTTACTGGAAAAGCAGCTGTTTGAAACAAACAAGCCGGTGAATCAAGCGTGCGCACATTATTATTCAAAAATGCGTGATTGGCATGACGCGTGGTCAAGGTTGATTACCTATTTCTACGACGGCCGAATGCTCAGCATGGGGCAAATGCGAGATCATATCCGTGATCAATCGTCGATCTTATCTATCAGTCGTTATGCCGAGCCTTTAGTCAGCCGTGTGTTATCGCAATTGGTATCGGGGGTGGGTACGTGTTCTGATTTTAATCAAGCGGTATTGCATCACACCACCGAGCATTTAATTAAAGACAAAACGTGTCTGCACTATAACCAAATATCCAGCGCGCTAAGCCCACAAGATCAGCACAGCCTGTTAAGTTTGCAGGCATCTAGCCGTATGCATTCGGCAGCGCCTGACATTGCTATTAAGGCTTAAGTTGTAGTTACCTCATTAAGCCTCAATGTTTAGCTATAACCGTTGATTAAAGATAATCAGCGTACTTTTTTGCGTACTTTTTAACTTTCTTTACCGTTGCTTCATTGGCAACTCGAGTTAGCAGAGGTTTGTATTGCGCATTGCCAGATTCGGCTAATGCTTTAATCAGCCACGCAATGGCGTCAATTTGCACACTGTTATCTTTGCTTGCTTTAGGAAACTCAGTTTCTAAACGCTGCGCGGCTTTGCCAATCAGTTGAGCATCTGTTTTATGCCCCCAGTACACGCGTTTAGCGCCTAGGCGCACTAACTCAAGGTCGTTAGCGAATAACATGGCTTCAACCCGTGCTTCGGTCAAACGCCCAGTCGGCGCGCTTATGTCGTTGGCAGAAATAACCGCATTCCATTGGCGGTATTTTTCTAAACTGTTCAAAGCGCCGGCGGCGTATTTATCCACCTTTTTTGCTTTGGCATTTTCCGCCACATTGCTTAATGTGCTGCGGTATTTTTCCATGCCGGAAAAGCCCAACGCTTTTGCATACCACGAGGCGGTTTTTCGCTCTTGTTTATCTTTCGTGTCTTTGAGGCGCAATAAGTTTTCAGCCACCACATCGTAAACTTTTTCAGAGCTAATGCCCGACCATTCTAATGTCTTGAGTGCTTGGCGCTGTTGTTCTAAATCTGAACCTTTCAATACGGTGATGTAATTTGCAATGTCGGCATCCACATCGGCCTGAGAGGCATGGGCGTGACCATGAAAGCAGAAGGCGGTGATCGCCAGTGCAGCGCCAACAAGTGCGGTTTTAAAATGGGTGTTGTTTTTCATGATCAGCCTCGTTTCATTGCGTTTAAGTCGCACGAGTATAGCAAGCAGTTAGTGAAAATCAATTACGGTGAGCCCAGAGAAAACACCATCACGTCTTCAATAATGGGCACCCAGTATTTCCATTTGTGCCCGCCAGCATACACCAGCGAATCGTGCTTAATATTGTTGTCGTTTAAGCGCTGCTGAAAGTTTTGGTTGGCATCAATGATGCCGCTATGATCGTCGTCACCCCACACCAGCTGTAGCCGCATTTTTTTATTCAGTTGTTTGTCCACCCAGGAATAATATGGGTTGTCACCACGAACCTTTGCCGTTTTTAAATCACCAAAAATGCGTTTAAATGGAATTAACAAACGCAGCAATAATGACGGTCGTTCGTGGGGTTTGGTAAAAATGGGGGCACTGATGGCACTCACGCTGGAAAATAAGTCGGGGTGAAAGTTCGCCATGCGTAAAGCGCCAAAGCCGCCCATTGAAATGCCTGCAATATGGCAATGCTCTGGGCAAGGTAGCGTTTGATAGTCGCGCGCAATGGTTGGTACGATGTGTTGGATAACCCAGTCTCGGTAATGGCGGCTGCCATCGGCCCAATTCTCCCAAAAACCATTGTTGCCGTCGGGCAGTACAATAATGGCGCGTTTGATTTTGCCTTGATTAATCAAGGCATCAAGCTCGGTGTGGCCGCCATAACGCTCAAAACTGTGATGTGAACCGCCACCACCGTGTAAAAACACCATTAACGGTAAACGCTCACTGGCCTGCCAGTTTGGTGGGGTGTACACAGCGTAATTCAGTGGTGTACGTTTGTTGTTTAATTCTAGGCTGGAATAAGTCAGCTCAGTTGGCGTGAAAGTGCTGCATCCGCTGAGCAGGAAAATAACAAGAAAAGCGGTGCAACAAACGTGGGTGATTTTCATATGGCGCGTCATCAGTATTGGAAGTTAATCATAATCATGAGCCAGTCTAGAAAGTGTGTATTCAACTCAATGTTAGTTTTAAGGTAAACTACTAAGCACGTAAAACGCGGCACATCATGCAACCTAATAATGAACAATATTGATCAGATTCGGCACATAAAGGTTGAACGCCGAGCCAGTGTGTCTGAGCAAGAGTTTATTAGTGGTTATAAAGACACAGCGACGCCGGTTGTGATTTCAAGTTTGACTAACGATTGGCCGGCGGTTGATAAGTGGAATATTGATTATCTTAAACAAGTGGCCGGCGATAATGTGGTGCCGGTTTACAGTAGCCAGCCAGCGCGTGACAAGCAGCACCAACATGCCGCAGCACGTCATCTGCGATTGAGCGATTACCTTGATTTGCTGCAAGCGGGTGAGAATGACCTGCGCTTGTTTTTCTATAACGTGTTGGAAAATGTGCCCAGCATGTTGAAAGACTTCCAGTACCCAAAGCTCGGGCTTAAGTTTTTTAAACGCTTGCCGGTGTTATTTATGGGTGGGCGTGGCGCCCGCGTGCAAATGCATTACGACATTGATTTGGCCGATTTGGTGTTGTGCCATTTTGGCGGCCCTAAACGTGTGTTACTTATTTCACCAGAGCAAAGTAAATACATGTACCGAGTGCCCTATTCATTCAGTGCCTTGCACCAAGTGGATTTTGAAAACCCTGACTTCAAGCGCTACCCGGCGTTAAAAAACCTGCAAGCGTATTGGGCCGATCTGCAACACGGTGATGCGCTGTATATTCCGTCAGGGTATTGGCATTATGTGATCTACGATGACATTGGTTTTTCTATCACCTTACGTGCGTTTCCAACTAAGTTAAAGCATCGGCTTACGTTACTAAAAAACGTTTTCCTCACTCGCTCAGTGGAAGGCGTAATGCGTAAATTGCTTGGCCAAAAGTGGAACGACTACAACGAACGGCGTGCTGTTGAGCGAACCCATAAGCAGCTTTAGAAAGCGTCAAAAATGGCCATATCAAAATAAGCGCGCACCCCTATATTGTAATTTGTTGACAATTTACTCTTCCCTTCTGACCTTGAATAGCTAAGAATACTCTAACCCCCAAAGCGCTTGCTTTCTGCACCAATTGGGGCACTAGAAAAATTACAACAAATAATCATTAGAGTGAACACCATGCAGTCAGCCCACAGAAACGCGATCAGCTATGCGCTCATCGTTTCGCTTGGAGGCTTTATATTCGGCCTCGACATCATGCTTATTTCTGGCACTTTTCAATATACGTCTATTGAATTTGGCCTAAGTGCACTTCAAAAAGGTAATATTGCCGCCGCCCCAAGTTGGGGTGCGTTGACCGCATTGTTGATTGCCGGCTACGTGTCTGAACGTTTGGGGCGCAAGAAAGCGCTGCTCATTATTGCCGCACTGTATGTGGTCTCGGCGTTATGGTCGGCGGTGGCTGGCAGTTATACCGAGCTGTTTGTTGCTCGACTCATCGGCGGCCTTGCCTTTACATCGCTTAGCCTCGCGTCTATGTACATTGGAGAGATTGCGCCACCGGCAAAGCGCGGTTTTTTAGTGGGGATGAACCAATTTAATATCGTGATCGGCATTTTTGTTGCGTCGCTGGTCAACTACATGCTGGTGAATGCTTTGGCCAATAATGCCGGCTGGGTAACGTCTCTGGGCATTAGCGACACCAATGTGTGGCGCTGGATGTTAGGCTTTGAAGCCGTGCCAGCTATTATATGGTTGCTGCTTTTATTGCGCATTCCAGAAAGCCCTCGTTGGTTGTGCTTAAAAGGCCAGCAAGATAAAGCCAAAGCGGCACTGGCAAAAATTTCCTCAGACGAACAGGAAGTTCAATCGCAATTGGCTGAAATTGAAAGCAGCCTAGACAGCGAAGAAAAATCACGCAGCTATCTGGATCAAGTGAAGATGCTATTCAGTAAGAAAATGCGTCTGGCTTTGTACATCGGTGTGTTTATGGCCGTGGTGCAAGCACTCTCAGGAATGAACGCCATTCTCTATTTCATGCCAACCATACTTCAACAAGTGGGTGGCGGGCAGTCTGCGTTCTTGCAGTCTGTGGTGGTGAACCTAATCGGCATGTCGTTCACACTATTGTCGCTACTGCTGATTGATAAGCTTGGCCGCCGTAAAATTTTAATTGGCGGTTTGGTGGTCGCCTGCGCGGCAATGGCGGCGGTTACCTACGGCTTTTATGACGCCACCTATACCATAGCGGCCGACTCTCTAAGCGCATTTGCCGCCTCGATTGATACCTCGTTATTACAGCCGTTGGTTGGGGTTGAGTATTCCAGCGATATTGCGTTTAAAAGCGCGGTAATAGAGCAAATCGGTCAGGAAAAATTTGCACTGATTGAAAGCGAACTTCTGCTTGCCGCTACCGACATAAAAGGCATGTTGGTGCTGGTTAGCATCATTGTGTTTGTTTGCTCGTATAACTTTTCTTTGGGCCCAATCCTGTGGATTCTATTATCAGAAGTGTTTGCCACTAAAGTGCGAGCTGCCGCGATTACGGCCTGTGGTTTCATAGCTGCAATTTTTGGCGGCATTCTTGTGCCCACTATGTTCCCAATTCAGTTAGAAAGCTTGGGGGCAATGAACACATTTTTAACCTACACCATCTTCTGCGTCATTGGTCTTGTTGTTATGTCAATCATTGCACCTGAAACCAAAGGTAAATCAATTGAAGAAATTGAAAAAGAGCTGAGCGCCCGCAGTGTCTAACTGACCACAGTAAATGCATAATAAAAAAGCGGCCTAAGTGCCGCTTTTTTATTATTAACTGTTATCGACTATCAGTGTGGTTTTAAAAAATATTGATAATAAAGCCGCTATTACTATTTAAAACGTTTAAAAATTAAAGCTTGGTTAGCATTTTTAACAGTCTGGAGTAGTATTTCTGTCCACATCGAAACCAGCTAATTTGGTTTTATTTTCGAAGTATCTAGTTGTTCTCTCATCGGTATTATGAATACGAGCAAATATCCTATTTTCCGCATTAATTGCTGCGTTATGTTCTAGATCTCTGTAAAGGCAAAGGCCTGCGCGCAAAATTTGCATTTGGATAACTTTAATAGATTTAGTACTGATATCTTTAATTAAAGAAAAATTAAGCCAAATTGCTTGTTTGTATAGATGACTTCGTATGTCTTGATGGCTTTTCTTGGGGTACATATCAAAGATTAGGTGTTCTACATCATCGCGAACACAGTTTTTGTTAATGTCCATGCCGTGTACATCATTGTTGCTGGAAGTGTTTTGTATTGGAGGTAATGCAGAAGCTTTTGTCGGGATTGTATAAGCGGTATCTTGTAATAAAACAACAGCCATGCCGAGCTGTCTAGAAGCCTCATTTTTTTCACAATTTGCCGATCTTCTTAAAGAGTGTTGATCAAGTTGGGTTGTTGTAAAAGTAGAGTTCTCTATTGCTGTATTTGATTGTTCTTTGGGAATTGGAGTGACAGTTACTTTACCAAATTGAACATCGCCGGATGGCGTGATTGGGTGAGGTCTTTTAGTTCTAGTTTTTAGCGAGGCATCGGCTGATTGAATGTTGGTAGTATTTACCTTGTCATCGTCGATTGTGGATTTATACACTTCAGCAACGGCCATGGGTGAGCACAAAAGGCTAATAGTAAGGATGCTGAGAGCTTTATTCATAATTACTTTATTGTTTTTAAGACGATAATATCGGTTCGGCCACTTTCTTTTCCAATTGCCACTTCGGCGTGTTTATAGCCAGGCACTTCTTTATATTTGCAGTTGTATTGGTAGCTCGACCTCTTTTTGCAGTTTTCTTTACCTGCGGATTCTAAGTAATAATCAACAACCGGTTGAAATGCATCGTTCGTTTTGTATTCAAAATAATCGATGAAACCGTCACCGGTGTCTTTAGATTTTAGCGTTGCTCCTGGGTAAATGGGAACGGCATTGTTCTTACGTTTCTTTGAAGCGCCAATTACCTCTTCTTTTGATGTAGCATTTTCGCAGGGCGCTTGTTGAAAGCTGGTGCCGCCAAATTCGTCGGTGCATTTGTATATTTGTGCGTTAGCGAAAGACGGCGCTAACAATAGGGCGGAAAATAAAATGTGTTTCATAACGTGATTGTTGGACAGTTGCTGCTAGGTTTGTAGAGTCGAATGTTTGGTTTTATTAGAACGACTTAGCGCTGCGTACAATCAAAGACGTGTTAATGCCGCCGAAGGCGAAGTTGTTGGTCATGAATACGTCGGTGCTGATTTCACGTGGTTCGCCAGTGATGTAGTCCATGTCGGCGCAGCGTTCGTCTATGTTGCTGAGATTCAATGTAGGGGCGAACCAACCTTCATCCATCATGTTGATGCCGGCCCAAAGTTCGAAGGCACCGCAAGCGCCTAGCCCGTGGCCGGTGTAGCTTTTTAATGAATTGATTGGCTTTTTGCCCACCACATCGTAGGTGGCGTGGCTTTCAAATATGTCGCCGTGTTCGGTGGCGGTGGCGTGGGCTGACACATAACCGATTTCATCGGTGGAAATGCCAGAATCTTCCATGGCCAACTCCATAACGCGCTGCATGGTGGCTTGGCGTGGGCGCACAATGTGGCCGCCGTCGGTGTTGGTGCCGTAGCCAATGACTTCGGCTAAAATCGTGGCACCACGCGCTTTGGCGTGATCATACGATTCTAAAATAAGCGTGGTGGCGCCTTCGCCTAGTACCAGGCCATCACGGTTTTGATCGAACGGGCTGGGTGAGGTTTCAGGGGCATCATTCTTTAAACTGGCGGCAAAAATAGTGTCGAAAACAGCGGCCTGCGTTACGCACAATTCTTCAGCGCCGCCGGCAATCATGGCCACTTGTTGGCCTGCGCGAATGGCTTCGTAGGCGTAACCCACGCCTTGGCTGCCTGCGGTGCACGCGCTTGAGGTGGTGTACATGCGCCCTTGAGTACCAAAATACACGCCAATATTAACGGCGGCGGTGTGGCTCATCATGCGAATGTAGGTGGTGGTGGTAACGTCTTCAATGGATTGCCCGGCCAGCAATTTAAAAAATTCCATGCCGGCGGCACTGCTGCCAGTGGCTGAACCATAACTCACGCCCATGTCGCCACTGGTGACAAGTGGGTCGTTTAATAAGCCGGCTTGTTCTAACGCTCTTTCCGTGGCTAAAACCGCCATTTGCGCCACCCGCCCCATGCTGCGCTTTTGTTTGGCGCGGTAGTGTTTGGGTAAGGCAAAGTCTTCTATTGGTGCACCAAGGCGGGTGCGTAAGTCTGGGTACTGATCCCACTCGCTCATGTAACGCACGCCGCTTTGTTTATTGAGTAACCGTTCGCGCACTTGCGACCAGTCATCGCCCAGAGGCGAGATATTACCAGCGCCAGTAATCACCACGCGTTGCGGTGCTTTTAAATTATGTTTCATGCGGCTTAGCTTAGCTCGGTTGATTTGTTTAACGGCTTTCTGAACACAGAAAGGCTGGCGGTAGCGAGCACATTAGCAGATTTTGCATCGCTAATGGTGCAATTAAAGTTGGCCAAACTGTTGCCCACTAAAGCACCCTCTTCACACACTACGCGTACTGTTTTATGCAGCGCAAAATAATCGACATTGCTTGCGTATTTTCGTGACCCCATTAAAAACCCCAAATGCGGTTCACACAAGCCTTGTTGTTCTTGGTAGCCGGCAATGAGCGCGGCGGTTTGCCCCATGTATTCTAGCCCAATCCAAGCGGGTACGCCGTGCGCAGCAATGAAGGGGGTTTGTTCGTCAATCAGCACTAAGGTTTCTGATCGTTGCGCGTTCAGGTTGACGATGTGATTAATCAGCAACATGGGCTCGCGATGCGGAATCAAGTCGAAAATATCAGGGTCAAAACGTGCGGTCATACTAATCTGCCCAAAAGTCGTAAAAGTTGAACCATTGATAGGGGGCTTTGGCGCATTGTGCTTGCAATGCATCGGAAAATTGTTGTGCGTAGGCTTGTATCTGCGCTTCTCGGTCACCGCGCGCCAACACTAATTTATCGACAAACGGCACAACTTCAAAGTGCACCCGTTTGGCTTGGTGTTTATCGTTTGATAAGTAATCGCAATATGAAAACATGAGCTTTACTGGGCAGCCTAAGCCTTTGGCTAGCATGTAGGGGCCAATAGGCAATTGTGCTTTTTTACCCAGAAAATCAACCGTCACGGTTCGTTCAGCGCCCGAGAGTGGTGAGCGATCACCGGCAATAAACACCCACTCGCCGGCGTCTATCTTTTGCTTGATGATCAGCATTGTAGGCACGTCAAACTCAGACACTTGAAACACGTTCAAGCGCGATTCTGGGTTTAACTGCTGCATAATGGTGTTGTAATTTTGCGAATGCTTGTCGTGAACCAGAATATTGATGTGTTTGTCTTTGTAGCGGTGCATGAAGCCGCGGCAATACTCTAGGTTACCCATGTGCGAGCCAATAATAAGCTGGCCTCGCGAGTCTTGCATCAGTTCGTCAATGCGCTCAGGGTGTTCAATAATAAAGTTATTTACGTCAATTTTTACAAACCACGAGAGCAGTTTGTCCACCACCGTTTCGGCGAATACGTAAAAGTGCTTGGCGCTGTCAAACCACGTGGGCTTTTTGGCCCAGTACTCTGGGTATTGTTGGTAATGCGCTTGCAGAAAAGCGTGTGATGCGCGGCGCGATTGGCCACGGAACAACATAAAATACGCCACGGTTGGAAGCAGGAATAAAGACACGAGCCAGCGCCCAAACACCTGATAAATAATGCGTAAGAACTGCAAGCCAAACAAGGTGCCGGCTTCGGCAATGTTAGACCAATGTGATTTGCTGTGATGAGCGCTCATGACGTGCTTGCTTTCAATTTGCGCCACGCCCAGATCGGCAGACGAACCAACATGCCCAACATTAAGCGGGTGTGTAGCCAGATCAAACGCAGGTTGTCGGCCATGTAATGGAAATGCGACACGCTGTTTTCAAGGTACACCACATTAGTGTCAATGAATTTGATGTCGATGCCTTCCCACACAGATTTAACCAATACGTCGGTATCAAAGTCCATGCGCTTGCCAATGTGGTACTTATCGAAGATCAATTCAAATTCGGCCAACGGGTAAATACGAAAGCCGCATAAGCTGTCTTTAATGCTCAGTGACCACGTTTCTAAAGCCACCCAAAAGTCGGTTACCTTGCGGCCATAGACTCTGGCTTTAGGCGCTGATTCGTCAAACTGTGGTGCGCCCGACACAATGGCTTTAGGGTGATTTTGGCTGAGTTCTATAAAGCGCGCTACGTCGGCCACATCGTGTTGACCGTCGGCATCAATTTGCAGCATGTGAGTAAAGCCTAACGCACGCGCTGCGTGGGCGCCGGTCCACATGGCCGCGCCTTTGCCGCGGTTAAATGGGTGCTGATATAAGTGAATATCAGCGTCGGCTGATAACAACGCTTCCAGCGCCGTTTTTACCTCTGCGCTGCTGCCGTCGTCGACCACCACACAAGGCATGTTTAAGCCGCGCAATTTGGGCAAAAACGCCTCAAACGATGACAGGTGATTGTAGTGAGGAACAACTAAACAATAAGTCATGGCGTTAGGCTAATCCGTTGCTGAAAAGGCAATGGTGCCTTGTGAGTATTTTTGTTCATCGCTGTGGTAGCTGAACTTGACGTTGGCTTTTTCAGGGTTCAGCGTTAGGCTTAGCGTGAGCGTTGTTTCTGGCAACACCATGTTATTGAACTTAGTGCCTTGTAATGCGCTAAACCCTTGCAAACCAAACGCGTGTTTGGCTAATTCACCCGCCCAGTGCACTTGCACCACGCCGGGCAATACTGCGTGCTCAGGAAAGTGCCCGGCAAAGTAGTTTAATGATGGCTGAATGTAGAGTGTGAGCTCAAGGCTCTGTGTAAGCTCGCCATTGTCTGTGCTTGCTACTGAACGCAACACCGGCCACTGCTTTGACTCAGCGTGAGACGATAAGAATTTTTCGAGTGCAGTGATTGCAAAGCCAGGCATGGTAATGTGTAGACGCGTCGGTAAGTAAATTAGGGTTGTTGTTTTTCAGTGACGTTGGCAGTGTGCTTTTGTTGTCGCGCGGCGTAGCGCTTTTTATAAAAATGCCGATTGATCAGCTCTCCTAAGGTGAAGACGCCGAACACTAGGTACGCAATCACGCCATTATAAATTGTCCACTGTGCTAACGAAAGGCAACACGCGGTATAGGCGGCTACGGCGGCATTGGCCAGTAATAATAATGCCCACAGCACCGTAAAACCGCGCATGTAGTCTCGTTGGTGTTGCTCAATGTCTTTGGTGAACATGCGTGCAAAGCGTTCAACCAAGGTCATGTCAGCGCGCAACGAAATAGCGAAAAACAGTGAAAAGCTTAAACTCATGGCCACCGGGTAATAACGCAAAATGATTTCGCTGTCACGCCAAGCGGCCAATAAGCACAGCGAGCCGACTAAGCCTAGCTGGGCGTATTGTTCGGGCTTGTCGAATTCGCCGCGCAATATTACGCGTGTCAACAACAGAAAAAACAGCACCAAACTTAATGTGGCTGGGCCAATTTGATTAAGGCTGGTGTACACAATAAACGGATACACCAGCATGGCGATGGCAATCAGTGCAAACAGCAAGCTAGGGAATCGCATATTCATAATGGCCTGCGTTACGCCAGCACGAGGTGGCGATAATCGCCGAGAATGCTTTTCTCGAGATCACTAATGCGGTTGCTGGCAGAGTCACTGAGCATGTCAACCGTAAAGCTGGCGATGTGTTCCAGCATTGCCACGTTGCTTGTGAGCGAGCGGTTGATGTTGAGTGTCTCGTCTTCGAGTACTTGGCTGAAGTGTTTTAAGCAAGGCACTAAATATTGGTTCATAAACAAACCTTGGGCCGGCAATACCGCGCGTTGTTTGGCGCGCTCACGAAAGGCGGCTTGAACTGTTTGGTTAAGCTTTTGAGCTTGCATTAACGGTTGGTTTAATTCGCGCATCAATGCCACATCGGTGATGGCTTGGCGAAAAAACAACAAGCTTAAAACGCCCCAGTAGTAAGAATAGTCCCACACTAACTTCAGTGACATCATGCGGCGATCGCCGAAACCGCCGTATTGCCCGCTGTAGATGGATAAGGTGTTATCAAAGAATGATTGATTAATGCTTTGATACAGCCGGCTTTGAAAGCGAATGTCTTGGCCTGCGCTGGAATCGCAAATCAGTTGACTGATAAACGTGTTATTGAAGGCAATAAAATCGCTGCCCGGGGAATAAAACGGGTCGGCAAACACGCCGGACTCGCCACTTAAGCCCCAGCCTTGCTCACTGAACATTTGCTTGCAGCTGTGCGAGTAATCATTGATTACCACGTAGTCCAGTACCTTGGCATCAGCAATGGCATTAGCGCAATGCGGTTGGTGTTCGGCCAGCCATGCTTTTGCGCCATCCACATTGCTGAAGTCGCCGCTGGCAAAAGCCTCGTCGTCCATCACAATGCCAATGCTGGTGGCGCCGTTATCCAACGGTATTACCCATACCCAGTAACCCGGGCCCATTAAATGGTTGGTGCTTAACCAGCGGGTGCGTTGTTCGACCGTGCGTTTTTGCCAAGCGTGGTCGCTCGACCAGTCGTCGAGTTTGACTTGCGCATCAATGCGAAACCATAAGGCATTGCCTTTATGAGCATTGTCTTGAGCTAAGCCGAGTTTGTTTTTAACCAGCGCTTGGCGGCCGGCCGCGTCTACTAACCATTTGGCCTTAAAGTGCTGCTGTGAGCCATCGCGATTAATGCTAATGCTGTGTTGCGCATCATGTTGCGAGTCGGCCATTTCAAGGGCATCAATGCCCATCGAGTCAATCACTTCTACGCCGCTTTGTTCTACCGACTCTTTCAGGAAGTTTTCAATTGCACCGCGGTCAATTTGATACGTGGGTATGCCAAATAATTGGCTTACGCCGAGTTCGTCTTGTTGAGCGAAGTCTGTTTGTGGTTCACCAAAGAAACAACGTAAGCCGTGTTTGCGTAAATGCCGGTCGGTAAAATGTTGTTCAAGGCCTAATGTTTTTTTCAGATAGCGAGAGCCAATTTCCACCGTCGACTCGCCTACCTTAGCGGTCTTCTCTGGTACTGGAAAGGTATTGCGTTCAACCACCAAAATGTCGAGCTCGGGGCGCGTGTTTTTAAGTTGGCGCGCCAACGATAAGCCGGCTAAACCGCCACCTGCAATAATTACGTCTCGGCTGTGGGTGCTCATGACGGTTATGTACTTTTAATGGTTAGCTGGCTGCTTGGGCTAAGCGGCATCGTAATGGCGGAGTGTTGATCGTTATTACCATTACTATTGGCATTAAACAGTTCAAGTAAGGGTAAAACGCGTGCCACAGGATTGGTTTGGTAGCAGCTTGCGAGTGGTTCTTGCCAGTCACCGCTTGGCCATTGCGCGGCTTGTTGCTCATGGTGCTCAACGCTGGCGCAATACACGTGGTTACTGTTTAAGCCCAATGAGGCTGGCGCTAAAATAATCGATACTGAGAATGCGTGCTCATTTTTTAAAATGGGCTTTAATACCGGCGAAACGGGCGCATCGTAAAAGGTCATCAGAATAGGGCGTTGCTCAGTCTCCGCTTGAATCAAAGATTCAACTAAGGTCAATGGCACCGACTCTTC
Source organism: uncultured Arenicella sp. (assembly GCA_938045295.1). Classification (GTDB taxonomy): domain Bacteria; phylum Pseudomonadota; class Gammaproteobacteria; order Arenicellales; family Arenicellaceae; genus Arenicella. The sequence continues at coordinate 1,501 of CALINO010000042.1, read as the reverse complement.
GTAGCCGGCAACCGAGTTAGCGGCTTGCATGCAACCGGTACTGATGGTCCAGTAACCGGCAGCGGCATTATGCACCGAGTTGTGAAACTTGGTGGGCGACAGCGCTTTGTTGTCACCCGACAGCACTTTGCACATGTAATCGGTCAGTTGTGTGTCGCCCAAACCTGAAACAAATACGCACCCCAAGGTTGACGAGTCTAATGAGGCGTTTTGACAGGCCTGCCAAGAGGTTTCTACGGCTAGGCGAACAGGTAGTGGCGCGCGGCGGCGTTCGTTGGCTGGAATGACCTCAGGCTTAGGCCCTTTGGCGCCATCGTCTTCAAGGTTTTGGCCTTGCAGTAAGGCATTCAAATCATCGGCATTACGAAAGTTGGCACCCCACGCGCCCACGCCCAAAACGGAAAAATCAATGTGTTTCATTGTCATGCTCATGTTAGGCCTCGCAGTGGCCAAACGCCAATGTGCAGTTATTGCCACCAAAACCAAACGAGTTTGACATAACGTGCTGCATTGGTTTTTGTACGTTGTCACTCTGCACCGACACATCGAGCTCGTGGTCTAACTCTTGCAAGTTGAGTGACCCCGGAATGACTCCGCGCTTGAGCGCATCGGCGGCAATTAATGCTTCAGTAATGCCCGCCGCGCCTAAGGTGTGCCCCATCCACGCCTTGGTGGAAGAAACTTGTGTGGATGGCGGAAACATCGATTCAATCAACTTACCTTCGATTAAGTCATTGGCGCGGCTGGAAGTGCCGTGCAAGTTAATGTAATCAATGCGCTCAGGCTCAAGCCCTGACATGGTAAGCGCTTGTTGCATAGATAGCTTGGCGCCTAAACCATCTGGGTGCGGGTGTGACATATGGTGTGCGTCTGAGCTTTCGCCATAGCCTAATAAACGAATGCCGGTGTCGGCGTGCTCTTCATTCGGACGCACTAATATGGCAAACCCCGATGCTTCGCCTAAGTTAATGCCATCGCGATGTTGGTCTAGCGGCTTGCATTGATTGGGCGAAATTAATTGCAACGAATGAAAGCCGTGCAGCACGCTCAAACACAGTGTATCAACCCCGCCGACCAAGACTGCATCGACCAAACCAGTGGCTAACCAACGTGCGCCAGTGGCAAACACCTTGGCGCTCGAAGAACACGCGGTGTTAATGGTCATGGCAGGCCCGGTAATGCCCGTCATGTGCGCCATAAATAAGCTGGGCGCATGAGGGTTGTGTACCGTGGGCTGTTGAAATTCGGGCGACAGGGCACCGTCTTGCAAATGCAAATAAGCGGTTTCAGTGCGGTCAATGCTGGAGGTACTGGAGCCCATCACAATACCAAGGCGCGGCGCGCCGTAGCGGTTTATGAGTGCATCAATATTGTGCTTGATATTTCACGATGGATCGATCTGGCAAAAACCAGAAGCTGGTTACACCAGGAAATTACGACGTGATCCAACCCTTGCTCGTAGATGAAAACAACAATTATGTATACTTCACCGCGTCCCCTG
>CALINO010000041.1 GCA_938045295.1 uncultured Arenicella sp. | reverse complement strand
AACATCAAGATGCAAGTTGAGTTGATTGCACCAATCGCGATGGAAGAAGGTTTACGCTTCGCTATTCGTGAAGGTGGCCGTACTGTTGGTGCGGGCGTTGTGGCTAAAATCAACGACTAAATCAAGTTGTGATAATGACCCAGATTTGATGGTTTTTATCGTTGAATCTGGGTTGGCTAAAAAATAGCCGATTTGTGTTCTGATTTTTGCAAACTTTGCGCATAAATGCGGGAAGTTGCGCTTTGAGTCTATCTTTTCTTTTCAGGTTTAGGTAAACTCCGCGCCCCAGCGTGTGTTGAGCACGTTTTAGGGCAGAATTTAGAGCAGATTTTTGGCTCATTAAGATAGCTTTTTCTCTTAAGAATTAGTGTTTTTGAGAGTAAGGCAAGTTCATTGAATTTATAGGTTAACTATGAGCGTTGAAAACCAAAAAATCCGCATTCGATTGAAAGCGTTTGATCATCGTATGATTGATCGTTCGGCACAAGAGATTGTTGACACTGCCAAGCGCACAGGCGCATTGGTTTGTGGCCCAATTCCATTGCCGACTCGCGTCGAGCGACTCACTCTTTTGCGTTCACCACACGTGAACAAGAAAGCACGAGATCAGTTTGAAGTGCGAACGCATAAACGAATTGTAGATATCGTTGAACCTACTGACAAAACTGTTGACGCGTTAATGCGTCTTGATTTGGCAGCCGGTGTAGACGTTGAAATTAAGGTTAACTAAGCCGCTTTTTTGAACTGCGTTGAATTAACGTCAACGTTGTTTAGTCAAGCAACTGTGATGTACACATTTTCAACTGTCCTTCTTTAGTTAGATTGGGCGGTTTTTGTACCTCTCGCAAGCTGGTTAAAAATTTAAACTTTAAAAAGAGTTGATAGAGAAATGTCACTTGGATTAATTGGACAAAAAATAGGCATGACGCGCGTCTTTCAAGAAGACGGTCGTTCAGTGCCTGTTACGGTAGTAGAAGTATCTACTAACCGTGTCACACAAGTAAAAACGGTTGAAACCGACGGCTATGAAGCTGTGCAAGTTGCGTCAGGTGAGCGAAAAGCGAACCGCGTTTCTAAAGCATTGGCAGGCCACTATGCAAAAGCAAACGTTGCACCAGGAACTCGTTTAACCGAGTTTCGTGTTAATGCTGCCGATGCAGAGTTAGAAGTTGGTTCTGAAATTAAAGCTGACCTTTTCGAAGCCGGTCAAAAAGTTGATGTGCAAGGCACAACAATCGGTAAAGGTTTTGCTGGTGGTATGAAGCGTTGGGGTTTTGGCGGTTTACGCGCCACTCACGGTGTTTCAATCTCTCACCGTTCACTCGGTTCTACGGGTCAGTGTCAAGACCCAGGTAAAGTCTTCAAGGGTAAGAAAATGGGCGGCCATATGGGTGCTCGTAAGCGTACTCAACAAGGCTTGGAAGTGGTTCGAGTTGATGCCGAGCGCAACGTTATTTTGGTTAAAGGTTCAGTGCCTGGCTCAAAAGGCGGTAGCGTGATCATTAAGCCTTCTGTTAAAGCTAAGAAGTAGGGGTTTAAATCATGGAACTAAAACAAACTAACGGTTCAGCTTTGAAAGTGTCTGAAGCTATTTTTGGCGCAGACTATAACGAAGCATTGATCCATCAAGCCGTTGTGGCTTTCCAAGCGGGTGCTCGTCAAGGCACACGTGGTCAAAAGAATCGCTCTGCGGTATCTGGCGGTGGTGCTAAACCATGGCGTCAAAAAGGTACTGGTCGAGCTCGTGCAGGTACCTCACGCAGCCCAATCTGGCGTGGTGGTGGTAAGACTTTCCCTGCGATTAACCAAGATTTCTCACAAAAAATGAACCGTAAGGCGTATCGCGCTGCAATGCGTTCAATTTTGTCTGAATTGGTACGCCAAGAGCGTTTAGTTGTGTCGGATGACTTCAGTGTTTCTGAAGCTAAGACCAAGCAAGTTGTAGCCAAAATGAGTGAGCTAAAACTTGATGACGTGTTGGTGATCAATCATGAATTTGATGAGAACTTAGAGTTGGCATCTCGCAACTTGTACCACGTTGGTATTCTAGCTGCGGATGAAATTAACCCTGTTAGCTTAATTGGCTTTGACAAAGTATTAATGACGTCTGAAGCGGTTAAGCAAATTGAGGAGAAATTGGCATGAGCTCAAAGCTAACTAACGATGAGTTGTATCAAGTGCTTCTTGCTCCTGTGGTAACAGAGAAGAGTACTCGTGCAGCCGAACAAGATGGCCAAGCTGTTTTCTACGTGGCGAATAGCGCCACGCGTGATGACGTAAAAGCGGCTATCGAATTAGCGTTCGACGGTGTTGAAGTCGAGTCGGTTCGTGTGTTGAACATGAAAGGTAAAACAAAACGTTTTGGCCGTTCTATGGGTAAGCGCAGCGACCGTAAAAAAGCATACATCCGCTTGAAAGAAGGCAGCGATATCGATTTCGCTGAATTCCAAGCTTAATCTTTAGGTAATTAAAATGGCATTGGTAAAGTTAAAACCTACCTCACCAGGTCGCCGCGGAACGGTTCGAGTTGTAAGCTCGGACCTGCACAAGGGTGAAGGCTATAAGCCTCTACTTGAGTCAAAGCGCGCGATCAGTGGTCGTAACAATGTAGGTCGCATCACTGTCCGTCATCGTGGTGGCGGTCATAAGCGTAAATATCGTGTTATTGATTTTCGTCGTAATAAAGACGCTATTCCAGCAACTGTGGAACGTCTTGAGTATGACCCAAATCGTAGCGCTCATTTGGCACTATTGTGCTATGCAGACGGCGAACGCCGTTACATTTTGGCGCCTAAAGGTTTGCGAGCAGGCGATAAAGTGATTTCAGGCGATGAGGCTCCAATTGCGGTTGGTAATGCATTGCCACTGCGCAACATTCCTGTTGGTTCTGTGGTTCACAATGTTGAACTAAAGCCTGGTAAAGGCGGCCAATTGGCTCGTTCTGCGGGCACTTCAATTCAATTTGTTGGTAAAGAAGGAAAGTACGCTCAAATTCGCCTGCGTTCAGGTGAAATGCGTAAGGTTCTTTTGGAATGCCGTGCAACATTGGGTGAAGTTGGTAACGCCGAACACTCTCTACGTAAACTTGGTAAAGCTGGTGCGAAGCGCTGGCGTGGTATTCGCCCAACCGTTCGCGGTGTGGCAATGAACCCGGTAGATCACCCGCACGGTGGTGGTGAAGGTCGTACATCGGGTGGTCGTCACCCTGTGTCGCCAACTGGTGTACCAACTAAAGGTTACCGTACTCGTCACAATAAACGCAGCGACAAGATGATTATCCGTCGCCGTAAGAAATAGGGGTTAGAGAGATACTATGGCACGTTCAATTAAAAAAGGCCCATTCGTAGATCACCACCTATGGGCAAAAGTTGAGAAGGCTCGCGCGGCAAATGACCGTAAGCCTATCAAAACTTGGTCACGTCGCAGCATGATCATGCCTGAATTTGTAGGCCTGACAATTGCGGTTCACAACGGTCGTCAACACGTTCCTGTGTTGATTTCAGAGAATATGGTTGGTCACAAGTTGGGTGAGTTTTCACCAACTCGTACTTTCAAAGGCCATATTGCTGATAAGAAAGGTCGTTAGAACGGGGAGAATGAATTATGCAAGTTAAAGCTACAGCAAAAAACATACGCATCTCACCGCAAAAAGCACGCTTGGCAGTGGATTTGATCCGCGGCAAGTCGGTTGCTAAAGCGCTTGAGATTCTCTCTTTCAGTGAGACCAAAGCATCTAACCTAGTAATGAAGACATTAGAGTCTGCAATTGCCAATGCTGAGCACAACGAAAGTGCTGATATTGATGAATTGTTTGTTTCTAAGTGCTTTGTTGACGAAGGTCCAACCATGAAGCGTATGCGCCCTCGTGCAAAAGGTCGTGCATTCGGAATTTTGAAACGTTCTAGCCACATTACTGTTGCAGTAAGTGACGAACTAGCGGGAGGCCAATAATGGGTCAAAAAGTACAACCAAACGGTTTACGTTTAGGCATTGTTAAAGACTTCAACGCCAAGTGGTACGCCGAAAAGAAAGATTATTCTAAGTTTCTAATTCAAGACTTGAAAGTTCGTGAGTTCTTGATGAAAAAACTGAAGAATGCGGCGGTGAGTGATATTACGATTGAGCGTCCTGCGCAAAACATCAATATTATTATTCACACGGCTCGTCCAGGTATCGTGATTGGTAAAAAAGGCGAAGACATTGACCGTATGCGTAAAGCAATTACGGCATTGACTGGCCTGCCAACACAATTATCAGTTGAAGAGATTCGTAAGCCTGAAACCGATTCGCAATTAGTCGCTGATGGTATTTGTCAGCAACTTGAGAAGCGCGTTATGTTTCGTCGTGCCATGAAGCGCGCTGTGCAATCAGCCATGCGTGCGGGTGCTCAAGGCGTGAAAGTGATGATTTCTGGTCGTTTAAACGGCGCTGAAATCGCACGTTCAGAGTGGTATCGCGAAGGTCGTGTTCCATTGCACACATTGCGTGCGGACATTGATTATTCGACCAGCGAAGCGTTGACTACTTACGGCATCATCGGCGTGAAAGTTTGGATCTTCAAAGGCGAAGTATTCCAACCAATCAACAGCGTTGCTTCAACTGAAGAAGCCGCTCCAGCTAAGAACTAGTTGCGATAGGCAGAGGTAGAAAGAAATGTTATTACCAAAACGTACCAAATTCCGCAAAGCGCACAAAGGGCGTAACCGCGGTCTGGCTCACACTGGTAACAAGGTGAGCTTTGGAGAATTCGGTTTGCAAGCAACGACTCGTGGTCGCATGACTTCGCGTCAAATTGAGGCAGCTCGTCGAACAATTACTCGTCACATCAAACGTGGTGGTCGTGTATGGATTCGTGTCTTCCCTGATAAGCCAATCTCAAAGAAGCCCCTTGAAGTTCGTATGGGTAAAGGTAAAGGTAACCCTGAATTTTGGGTTATGGAAGTTAAGCCAGGTCAAATGCTTTATGAATTGCAAGGCGTTAGCGAAGAGCTAGCGGTTGAAGCATTCAAGTTGGCGGCTGCCAAACTTCCTTTCAAATGTAAGTTTGTTAAGCGAGCTATTTAATAATAGCTTGCAGAGAGAAGATAGATCATGGCAACTGAAACTAAAGCAACGGCTCTTCGCGCTAAATCAGCGCAAGAGCTAAAAGACGAACTTGTTGAATTACGTAAAGAAGAATTTAATTTACGTATGCAACGAGGTACTGGTCAATTGAGCAACAACGCGCGTTTTAAACAAATTCGTCGCGAAGTGGCTCGTATTAAGACTGTATTGAACGAACAAGCCGCTTCGGCTTAATCCGGACAGAGGTTACACAAATGACTGAACAAACAGCACGTACCGTAGAAGGTAAGGTCGTTAGCAACAAAGCTGAGAAGACTATCTCGGTGATGGTTGAGCGTCGTGAAAAGCATCCTTTGTACGGTAAATACATTCGTAAATCGACAAAATTTTTGGCACACGACGAAGCCAATGAGTGTGGCGAAGGCGACACCGTTGTAATCGAAGAGTGTCGACCATTGTCGAAAAACAAATCATGGCGTTTGGTCAAGGTTGTTGAAAAAGCGATTATCGTTTAATCAGCACCTTATCTAACGGTTAAATAGAATAATTAGCACTGAATAGAATTGGAGTAAACCCATGATTCAAATGCAAAGTATTTTAGAAGTGGCTGACAACAGCGGTGCACGTAAAGTGATGTGTATCAAAGTGTTGGGTGGTTCTAAACGACGCTACGCCGGTATCGGTGACGTAATTAAAGTAAGTGTCAAAGAAGCATTGCCAAACTCACGCGTGAAAAAAGGCGCGGTTTACGATGCAGTAATTGTGCGCACGAAAAAAGGCGTACGTCGTCCAGACGGTTCTGTAATACGTTTTGACAAAAATGCTGCGGTTATCTTGAATGCATCAAGACAACCACTGGGCACTCGTATCTTTGGCCCTGTGACTCGTGAGTTACGTGGCGACAATTTCATGAAAATCGTTTCTTTAGCACCTGAAGTGCTATAGAAACCATCCTGGATAGGCAAAAGCATGAACAAGATTAAAAAAGGCGATCAAGTGATCGTGACAACTGGCCGCGATAAAGGCAAAACTGGAGCTGTGCTGCAGATTTTGACCGACGGTCGTGCCTTGGTGAACGATGTTAACTTAGTGAAAAAGCACACAAAAGCCAACCCTATGGCTGGTGTTGCTGGCGGCATTCTTACTAAAGAAGCGCCCATTCAAATGTCAAACATCGCGTTGTTGAACCCTGAAACTAACAAGGCGGACAAAGTTCGCATTGAAGGCGAAGGTGGCGACAAGCACCGCGTATTTAAAAGCGATGGTACGAAAGTACCTGAGCCAAAGTAGGTAAAGAACAATGGCAAGATTGCAAGAACATTACGTAAAGAATGTAGTTCCTCAATTGCAAGAGAAGTTCGAATTTTCGAGCGCGATGCAAATTCCACGCATCACCATGATCTCAATCAATATGGGTCTAGGTGAAGCGGTTGGTAACAAGAAAATCGTTGAAAGTGCGGTGGCGGATTTAGAAGCCATTACTGGTCAAAAGCCAGTGGTTACTTTGGCACGTAAGTCAGTTGCGGGTTTTAAAATTCGTGATGGTTGGCCAATTGGTGCAAAAGTTAACTTACGTCGCGATCGTATGTATGAATTTCTTGATCGTTTGATTACAATTGCGATCCCACGTATTCGCGACTTCCGTGGTTTGAACCTTAAGTCGTTTGATGGCCGTGGTAATTACACGTTTGGCTTGAAAGAGCAGATCGTGTTTCCGGAAATTGATTACGACAAAGTTGATGCATTGCGCGGTATGGATGTAACCATTACCACCAGTGCTGCCACTAATGAGGAAGCCGAAGCATTGCTACGCGGTTTTAACTTTCCTCTTAAGACTAAATAGAGGTTAAAGAAAATGGCTAAGAAATCTATGATCGCTCGCGAAGCGAAGCGCGCTAAGCTAAATAACCGTTTGCAAGCTCGTCGTGATGAGTTGAAAGCAATTGTCAGCAACCCTGAGTCAGAGTACGACGACAAATGGGACGCAATGATGGCATTGCAAAAGTTACCACGTGATTCAGGCAAAAGTCGTCAACGTAATCGTTGTGCATTGACTGGCCGCCCACACGGTTACTATCGCAAGTTCGGTTTAAGCCGTAACAAGCTACGTGAAATCATTCTTAAAGGCCAAGCGCCTGGTGTTACTAAAGCAAGCTGGTAAGCGCGCTTTAGTAATATAGATAACAGATAATAGAGACGGTACAGCATCATGATGACAGACCCAATCGCGGATCTTTTAACTCGCATCCGCAATGCGCACCATGCTGAGAAAATTGCTTTGACTCTTCCAGGTTCAAAGATCAAATCAGCAATCGCAAAGGTTCTTCAAGACGAAGGCTACATCGAAAGCTTCGAAGCATCAGAAGTAGAAGGTAAGCCTTCTTTGACGATTCAATTGAAATACTACGAAGGTGCTCCAGTAATTGAAAGCATTCAACGTGTTAGCAAGCCTGGTTTGCGTGTTTATAAAAGCGCAACTGAATTGCCACAAGTAAACGGTGGTTTAGGTATTGCAATTATTTCAACGAGTAAAGGAATTATGACCGACCGCGCAGCACGTTCTGCTGGTGTGGGCGGTGAAATTCTTTGTTCAGTAAGCTAACCCTTTATTGATTGTCGAGTTTGCTCGGCGATTGAGGGCTTCTTACTTATCACCAAGCGGTAGTTTGGTAGCTCAAAGCATTATCTGTACAAACGCTGGTTTAACAGCCAGCCTGATTGAGAATTTACGTTCCACACATTTTGTGGAATACGGGGTTCCGAACAGTGACAGCCTCTGATTTGTGATCAGGGGCTTTTGTGCAGATAGGAGATTGAGTGATGGGTAAGTGGTTTGAGCCAATAATTATGGCGAAAACTCAGATAAAGTTTTAGTAGTAAGCCGAGGTTTTAAGGCGCGCTGTAAAGCGCAACTTAATGCCTTATAAATTAAGTAAGCACCGACGCCCAAAAAGTGTTGGCGCTGCATTAATCGAGATTTTTAAAAATGTCTAGAATAGCAAATGCACCTGTCGCGTTGCCAAGCGGTGTCGAAGTGACACTCAACGGTCAGCTCGTAAAGGTGAAAGGCTCTAAGGGCGAGTTAGAGTGGAATGTCCACAACCTCGTTACTGTGAAGCAAGAAGATGCAGAACTTAAAGTGTCTGCAAATGAAGCGAGTAAGCAAGCCGTTGCGCTTGCCGGTACCACTCGTGCACTGGTTAACAACATGGTGACTGGCGTTAGTGCTGGTTTCGAGAAAAAGTTAACCATCATTGGTGTTGGTTACCGTGCTCAAGCTCAAGGTAAAACTTTGAACTTAACGCTTGGTTTTTCTCACCCAGTTAATTATGCGGTGCCAGAAGGCATTACAGTAACAACGCCAAGTAATACTGAGATCGTTGTTAATGGTGTCGACAAGCAAAAAGTTGGCCAAGTTGCCGCTGAAATTAGAGCGTATCGTCCGCCAGAGCCTTATAAAGGTAAAGGTGTTCGTTATTCCGATGAATATGTATTGCGTAAGCAAGCTAAGAAGAAGTAATCGGGGAGTTTGATATGAAAGATAAAAAACAATCACGTTTGCGTCGCGCTCGTAAAATACGTGCGAAGATTTCTCGTCAAGGTGTACAGCGCTTAACCGTGCACCGTACATCTCAACACATTTATGCGCAGGTTATTGATGAAACTGGCGGCAAGGTTCTTGCAGCTACTTCAACAATGGATGCCAGTGTTAAGAAAGGCGTAAAGAATACTGGTAACTGTGACGCTGCGGCGGCCGTTGGCAAGCAAATTGCTGAATTGGCTAAAAAAGCTGGCGTTGAAACTGTTGCCTTCGATCGATCTGGGTTTCGTTACCACGGTCGCGTAAAAGCACTTGCTGAAGCCGCTCGCGAAGCTGGCTTGAAGCTATAAACTTTTTACCAGGAGATTAAAATGGCTGGTCCAAAAAGAAATAATCGTAACGAACGCGAACCTGTAGACGAAAGCTTAGAGCAACTTATCAACGTACGTCGTGTTGCTAAAGTTGTAAAAGGTGGTCGTATATTTGGTTTCTCTGCGCTAACCGTTGTTGGTGATGGCAAAGGCAGCATCGGCATTGGCCGAGGCAAATCAAAAGAAGTGCCTTTGGCTGTATCAAAAGCAATGGAGTCAGGCCGACGTGAAATGAAAAAAGTTCACTTGGTTAATGGCACTCTTCAATACCCAGTAGTTGCTACACACGCGGGCTCAACCGTAGTAATGCGTCCTGCATCAGCAGGTACCGGCATTATTGCTGGCGGCACCATGCGTGCGGTATTTGAAGCGGCAGGCGTTAAAGACGTATTGGCTAAGTGTATTGGCTCTACCAATCCTGTGAATGTTGTTCGTGCAACAATCAAAGGCTTGCGTTCAGTTAATAGCCCAGAGTCAGTAGCTGCTAAGCGCGGCAAGTCTGTTAAGGAAATCATGGAGTAAGCCTTAGGGCTTTCTCCAATTCAATTCGGTATAGGCAAATGGCTAACGAAAAGAAAATTAAAGTGACTCTGGTCAAGAGCATGTTCGGCCGTGGTAAAAAACACCTGGCTTGCGTGAAAGGCTTAGGCTTGCGTCGTATGCATCACACGGTTGAAGTGATCGACACTCCAGAAAACCGTGGAATGATCAACAAGGTTTCATACTTGTTGAAATGGGAAGAGGTATAAAACAATGCGTTTAAATACTATTAAACCAGCAGAAGGTGCTAAGCACGCGCGTAAACGCGTAGGCCGTGGTATCGGTTCTGGTACTGGAAAAACTTGTGGCCGTGGTCACAAAGGTCAAAAATCGCGTACAGGCGGTAAAGTGCAAATCGGTTTTGAAGGTGGTCAAATGCCTATTCAACGCCGTTTACCAAAACGTGGTTTCCGTTCAGCAATGTCTAAGAACATGGCTGAGATTCGTTTGCACGAGCTTGATTTAGTTGAAGGCGAAGTGGTTGATTTGGCGGCTCTGCGTAAAGCAGGGTTGATCAATGCTGGCCACCTACGCGCTAAAGTAGTGCTTTCAGGCGAGTTAAGTAAAACTGTTACATTGCAAGGTATTGGTGCCACTAAAGGTGCTAAAGCCGCAATCGAAGCAGCCGGTGGTAAAGTCGAGGCGTAATGCCTCGACTGAGTAACGGTCTTTAAATTTAGACAATAGACCCCACAAACTTACGCATACTTAATACGATAAAAGATACGGATTTTTATGGCACGTGAACAAGCAGCTGCATTAGCCGGCTCTGGAAAACTGGGTGAACTCTGGGCGCGAATTGGTTTCGTGCTCGGCGCGTTTGTTGTGTACCGAATAGGTACGCACATTCCTGTACCCGGCATTGACCCAGTGGCACTGGCTTCATTTTTTGACCAAAACAGTCAAGGCATCTTTGATGTGCTTAACCTGTTCTCAGGTGGCGCACTGCAACGTATGTCTGTGATGGCATTGGGCGTTATGCCTTACATTTCAGCTTCTATTATTATGCAAATGCTAACGGCTGTTGAGCCGCGCATGAAGCAGGTAAAACAAGAAGGTGAATCTGGGCGACGCAAAATTCAAAAGTGGACACGCTATGCAGCGCTTGTATTGGCAACGTTTCAAGCATTGGGTATTGCCAGTACGGTACAAACTCAATCAGTTAACGGTGCACCAATTGCGTTAATCGGTGGTGTTCAATTCACTATCGTGTGTGTGTTGGCCTTAGTGGCAGGCACTATGTTTTTGGTGTGGTTGGGTGAACAAATCACGGATCGTGGTATTGGTAACGGCTTGTCGCTGATTATCTTTGCCGGCATCGTGGCAGGTTTGCCAAGCGCCATTGGTGGTACGTTCCAATTAGTGCGTGACGGCGAGTTTTCAGCTCTGTTTGTCGTATTGTTGATGGTTGCGGTATTTGCAGTTACTGCGTTTGTTATTTTTGTTGAGCGTGGTCAGCGTCGTTTAACCATAAACTACGCACGCCAACAACGTGGCAACAAAGTAATGCAAGCGCCAAGCAGCTACTTCCCGTTGAAGATGAATATGGCCGGTGTGATTCCGCCAATTTTCGCCTCAAGTATTATTTTGTTCCCAGCAAGCTTGGTTGGCTTTTTTGGTAACGAATCGGCCGGTGGTGTATCTGGGTTTTTAAGAGACGTTTCTACCGCTATGCAGCCGGGTCAGCCTGTTTACACGTTGTTGTATGTTGGCATGATTTTGTTTTTTGCTTTTTTCTACACAGCACTTACTTTTGATCCAAAAGAGATTGCTGAAAATTTGAAAAAGCAAGGCGCGTTGGTTCCAGGTATTCGTCCTGGTGAACAAACGGCTAAATACATTGACGGTGTGGTGTCTAAATTAACTTTGGTTGGGGCTATTTATTTAGCGCTAGTATGTTTACTGCCAGAGTTGTTGATTGTTAATTACAACGTGCCATTTTATTTTGGTGGTACGTCGTTGCTCATTATTGTTGTGGTCATTATGGATATGATGGGGCAAGTACAGTCTCACTTAATGTCTCAACAGTATGAGAGCTTAATGAAGAAAACCAACTTAACTGGTAAGTCTGGTGGAAGTGGCCGTAAGCGCCGCCGCTAGAATATCAGTCAGTTGATTAACGCAAACGAGGTTTAAAATGAAAGTTCGCGCATCAGTAAAAAAAATCTGCCGTAACTGTAAAGTTGTTCGCAGAAAAGGCGTAGTTCGTGTGATTTGTACGGATCCACGACATAAGCAACGTCAAGGCTAATTTTTATACTGAAAATTGATCGTTTACTCTTAGACGTTGTGGCTTAAGTTCTAGGTGCTCACGTACTTCTTTAGCGATAGCGCTGAAGGCTCAAGTACGCTCCGCGCCTGCGAGCATAAGCGCCTAATCTAAGAGCAAAATCTCAAATTTTCAGAGATAAAAATCGGTGAAATAATTAAGTTGTAATTCATGTTTCCGTGCAAGCGGGAATGTTGTTTTTAAAACTTTAAAACAATAAGCTTTTTGATCGGCTTTTGGTTGATTAAATAGCACTAAATAGAGTATTCTTGCGCGCCTTTCAGGGCTCGTTTGAGTGCCTGGAACACTATTGGTGCCTTTTTCCTTGATTATTCGGGGTGGTAGGGGCATCAATTTTAAATAATCAAGCATCCGGAGACACCACAGTGGCACGTATTGCAGGTATTAACCTACCATCAAACAAGCATATCGAGATTGCATTAACGTCAATCTACGGTATCGGTAAAACACGCTCACAAGCGATTTGTGACGCGGCTGGCATCGAGCGCACAACTAAAGTGCATGAGCTTTCTGAGCCAGACGCTGAAAAACTTCGTTCAGAAGTAGCAAAATTTGAAGTAGAAGGTGATCTACGTCGTGAAGTATCAATGAACATCAAACGTTTGATGGACCTTGGTTGCTTTCGTGGCTTGCGTCATCGTCGTGGTTTGCCATTGCGCGGCCAACGCACTAAAACGAACGCGCGTACTCGTAAGGGCCCGCGTAAACCAATCAAGCGCTAAGCGCCAGCTTTTATGGCTGCCGAATTTGTTCGGTAGCGTTATAGAAGACCTGTTTTTGTATTGAGATATTAAATTATGGCTAAGCCTTCAAAGACTAAAAAGAAAGTTAAAAAGCATATCGTGGATGGCATTGCGCACATCCAAGCTTCTTTCAATAACACCATCATTACTATCAGCGACCGTCATGGTAACGCTTTGTGTTGGACTACAGCGGGTGGCTCAGGCTTCCGTGGTTCACGTAAAAGCACGCCTTTCGCTGCTCAAGTTGCCGCCGATCGTTGTGGCAAGATGGCCCAAGAATTCGGCATGAAGAACCTAGAAGTTCGCGTAAAGGGCCCTGGCCCAGGTCGTGAATCAGCGGTTCGTGCGTTGAATAACTGCGGTTTTGAAGTTACTCAGATTACTGATGTAACGCCAATTCCACATAATGGTTGTCGCCCTTCTAAGAAGCGTCGCGTATAACCCGTTCAGTCGACTGTTTAAGTTTAATTGCTGCCGCAATTAAAAGCCGCGGGCGCTAGTAGCCCGATAGGCTAAAGTGGCAACAAGTTAAGCTAAAGAAAGTCACAGCGGCTGAGAGCAACTTTAAAAGACTAAAGAGAAAAGACAATGGCAAGATATATAGGCCCAACCTGTAAATTGGCGCGTCGTGAAGGCACGGACTTGTTCCTGAAAAGCCCAGCACGGTCGTTAGAGTCAAAATGTAAGATCGATAAGATCCCAGGTCAAAGTGCTAATGCACGTCGCCCTCGTACCTCTGTATACGGCACGCAGCTTCGCGAAAAGCAAAAGCTACGTCGCATGTATGGTGTGTTAGAGAAAAAATTCCGTTCGTACTACGCTGAAGCCGCTCGTATTAAGGGTTCAACTGGCGAAAACTTGTTGACTCTTCTTGAGTCACGCTTGGACAACGTTGTTTATCGTATGGGCTTCGCGGTTACTCGCGCTGAAGCACGTCAATTGGTAAGCCACAAGTCAATCAAAGTGAATGGCAAGATCGTTAACATCCCATCTTTCAATGTGAAAGCCGGTGACGAAATTGAAATTCGTGACAAAGCAAAGAAGCAATTACGTATTGGTTCAGCTTTGGAAATCGCAGAGCAAATTGGTTTGCCTGACTGGGTGTCGGTTGATTCTGGCGCACGTAAAGGTGTATTTAAAGCCGCACCTGAGCGCAGTGAGCTTTCTGCTGACATCGACGAATCACTCGTTGTCGCACTCTACTCTAAATAGTAGGGTAATTAATTAGTGGTAGCCTCAAATGGGGCTACTTATTTACTCAAAGATTTTTCTCAAATTTGACACTGCATGCGTTCCGCCAGAGGAGCCATGCAAATACTGGAGATAAACTTACATGTCAGACACTATTGAACAATTGCTAACGCCTCGTTTTGTGGACGTAAACACTGAAGATGGCGTTCGTTCACGAGTTACTATTGAGCCTTTAGAGCGTGGCTTTGGCTACACTTTAGGTAATGCTCTTCGTCGTATCTTGTTATCTTGCATTCCTGGTTCAGCAATCACTGAAGTAAAAATTGATGGCGTACTTCATGAGTATTCATCAATTGAAGGTGTACAAGAAGACGTTATTGATATTTTGCTAAACCTAAAAGGCGTTGCCATCAAAAAAGAATTTGATGAGCCGGTAACCTTAACCTTGAGTTCATCGGGTGAAGGTGTATTGACAGCGGCTGATATTCAAACAGTGGCTGACGTTGAAATTGCTAACCCTGATCACGTGATTGCGCATCTATCAAAAGATGCTAAGTTTCACGCTGAATTAACGGTTCGCAGTGGTCGTGGCTACCAAGTATCAGAAGCACGTAAGAGTGATTCGGCTGATAAAGAAATTGGCCTTATGCACTTAGATGCTACGTACAGCCCAGTATTAAAAGTCTCTTATTCAGTAGATGATGCTCGTGTAGAGCAACGTACTGACTTAGACAAGTTGATGTTGAACATTGAAACTAATGGCACCATTGACCCTGAAGACGCAATTCGCAAAGCAGCGACGGCATTAAGCCAGCAAATCCAAGTGTTTGTAAACTTGGAAGAAATTGCAGCGGTTGCTCAGGAAGAGAAAGAGCCAGAAGTAGACCCAGTATTGTTACGCCCTGTAGATGAATTAGAACTAACGGTTCGTTCAGCTAACTGCTTGAAAGCAGAAAGCATCTACTATATTGGTGATTTAGTACTTCGCTCTGAAGTTGAGTTGATGAAAACACCTAACTTAGGTAAAAAATCACTCACCGAGATCAAAGACGTGTTAGCACAACGAGGCTTGTCTTTGGGTATGCAACTTCAAAATTGGCCGCCAGCTGCGCTGCGCGTTGATTCAGAATAATTTTAGACTTATAGGTTTCTGTCATGAGACATAGAAAATCAGGCCGTCAGTTAAATCGTAACTCAAGCCACAGACAAGCAATGTTCCGCAATATGATGGTGTCATTGCTACAACACGAACAAATCAAAACAACGGTACCAAAAGCCAAAGAACTGCGTCGTTTTATCGAGCCAGTGATTACTTTAGGTAAAGAGCCAACATTGGCGAATAAGCGTAACGCGTTTTCTAAATTGCGTGACCGTGACATCGTTGCTAAGTTGTTTGACGAAATTGGCGAACGTATGAAAGATCGCCCAGGTGGTTACACGCGTATTTTAAAGTGTGGCAATCGCCCTGGTGACAATGCGCCGATGGCTTACATTCAATTGGTTGATTTCGACTTAGAAGCTCACGCAGCTTTGTTTGAAGACGAAGACGAGATTGAAGAAGACGCCGCTTAGTCAGCGTCTTTGAAAAACAAAAAAGCCCGCTTAAACAAACCGTTTAAGCGGGCTTTTTTTATTCAACTGTTCAGACAGAGTACTGAATTGTGTGCTGAAGATTAACGCTCTATTTACGTATTCCGCTGCCGATAGACGAAATCAAATCGTCGGCATGTGCAACCGCGGATAAACCGTCGCTAACCACATTCAGCTTGGCAACGCCTTTAGCCCACGACCATTGACCGTGGGCTTTTTCATGCGCGCCTAGGCACAATGACAGATCCGCGTGGTGTAATAACCCAGCGGGAATAGTAAACTGGCTCTTGAAGGTGCCGCTTTTTACGCCTTCAGGCTGGGCTACGTCGTTAATCGTTAATAAACGAGTGTCGTTATGAAATAACACTAGGCTAACGGCTAAGCGTTCAATCTGCTGCTTGGCTTGCCATGTGGCTTCAACCTGCACCGATTCATTGTTTTTCACCGTGGTGGTGTAGTTGCCTTCAACGCCTTGTACGCTTAGCGACTTAAGCTCGAGCTTGTGTTTTAACTCACCCTCAAATAACTGCGATGCTCGTTCATTGGTGCTTGCGGTTAAAAGGCTGTTCTCATAAGCGCTGATGACGGAGCGAGTGTCGCCAACTTGTTGTACGCGACCATTATTTAGCCAAGCCACGTCCTGACATAATGACGCAACCGCGTTCATATTGTGGCTCACAAAGATCACGGTGCGGCCGCTGTCGGCCACGTCCTCCATTTTTCCTAAACACTTTTCACGAAAGCTTTTGTCGCCAACGGCAAGAACTTCGTCCACCACTAAGATGTCTGGTTCTACGTGCGCGGCAATTGAAAACGCGAGTCGAACGTACATGCCACTGGAATAACGCTTAACCGGGGTGTCTATGAATTTCTCAATACCGGCGTAATCGACTATTTCGTCAAACTTTTTCTGAATGTCATTACGCGACATTCCCATAATACTGCCGTACAGAAAGATATTTTCGCGGCCACTGAGTTCAGGGTGAAACCCTGTGCCCACTTCAAGCAGGCTGGATAATGAGCCGTGAATGGTGATTTTGCCTTTGGTTGGCTTGGTAATGCGGCTCAATACTTTAAGTAGGGTGCTTTTACCTGCGCCATTGTGGCCAATTAGCCCCAGTGTGCGGCCACTTTGTATTGATAAATTAATATCATTGAGTGCCCAAAAGTACTCATTAGTGCTGGTGTTGTTGTCTTTGCTCGGTCGAAATTTTTGACTTAAGGTTTCGCGCAGAGTTTTATGCAAATCTACGGTATTGCCGAGTTTGTATTGCTTCCAGACGCCTTCTACTTCAATCATTGTAAGCTCCTAAATCACGTCAGCAAAGCGTTGTTCGGCTTTGGCAAAGTAACGCAAGCCGATGAACAGCAAAACGGCGGTTAAGGCGAGTGAACTGGCACACGCTAGCCAGTCTATTGGCGTGCCTAAAAACGCAGAGCGCGCACCGCTGACCCAGCCAACCACGGGGTTTAAATAGATTAACCACCTGAAGCTTTCAGGGATAAATGATACGGGGTAAATTACCGGTGTGACGTACATCCAAATTTGCATCATGAAAGGCACGATAAAACGAAAATCTCGGTATGTAACCGTGATTGCTGACAGCCAAAGCCCAATGCCAAGCACAGACAAATAAGTGCCAAAGGCGAACAGGGGTACTAGTACTAATTGCCAGGTTGGCGAGACGGAAAAAACCACCATGATGATCAGTAGAACGCCGGCCGCAATAAAAAAATCGATGAGACTTACCCCGGTGCTGGCCAATGGGATGGCGATACGAGGAAAGTACACTTTGCTGATCATGGCCGATGAGCCAACCAGAGAGTTACTGCAATTGGTAACGCCGGATGAGAAAAAGTTCCATATCAGCAAGCCTGAAAACACAAACACTGGGTAGGGCACACCGTCGGACGGAATTTTTGCCAAACGACCGAACAGCAAGCTGAAAATGATCATCAAGAACAGTGGCTGTATCACAGACCAAGCAACGCCGAGAGCGGTTTGCTTGTAGCGCACTTTAATATCACGCATGGCAAGTATGCCAATGAGCTCGCGGAACTTCCAAACCTCAGATAGGCCTAAAGATATGCGCCCCTGTGAAGGCTCAATAATAGTGATGTGTTTATTGCTCATGCAGGTAAAGACTCTGTGTGCTGAAGAACCTATTTTACGTTAACTTAAGCCACCCAAAGCTTAAGCATTGTTAAAATGTTGCGGTACTTAAAATGTTCTTTCTACGGAAAACTCGGCCAGCGCCAGTAAGGCTGTTTTGTATTTTGAATCTGGGAGCGGTTCCAGTGCGCTTTGAGCTAGCTTTGCTTGCTCACGAGCAATACGGGCGGTGTAAGCCAGTGAACCGGTTTTTTCTATAATGGCCAGCACCGCATCGAGGTTTTCTCGGCTGGCGTTGGTGATGGCTTCTTGCAGCAGGGTTTTGTCACGGCCTGTTGAACGCTCTATGGCGTTGATCAGCGGCAATGTTGGCTTGCCTTCAGCAAGGTCGTCGCCCACATTTTTGCCCATCGCTTGCGCGTCTGCGGTGTAATCGAGAATGTCATCAACCAGCTGAAAAGCCGTGCCCAGGTGTAAGCCGTAGTTGGCCATGGCTTGCTCAACGTGAGACGCTTGTTTGGTAATCACCGCACCGAGTTGGGTGGCGGCTTCAAATAAAATGGCAGTTTTGGACTGAATGGTTTCCATGTATTGCTGCTCAGTGGTGTCGGCTGAACCGCAATTAATGAGCTGCATGACTTCGCCTTCAGCAATTTGATTCGTAGTGCGCGACAGTATTTCCATCACTCGCATGCTGCCCACATCCACCATCATTTGAAATGATCTTGAGTACAGGTAGTCGCCCACCAGAACGCTGGCGGCATTGCCGAATACTTCGTTCGCGGTTTCACGCCCACGGCGCATTTCTGATTCGTCAACCACGTCGTCGTGCAGTAATGTGGCGGTGTGAATAAATTCAATAATAGCGGCCAATAAGATTTGGTTCTTATCGCTGGGGGTATTGTCTGGATTGGTGGCTTTTGCTGCCAGTAAAAGGGCAACAGGGCGTAACCGTTTTCCACCGGCTTGCACAATGTACGCGCCGAGTTGATTGATCAAGGCGACGTCACTGTTTAAATTCTCGCCAATCGTTTTGGTTACGTCGGCCATGTCTTGGGCCACTAAATCAATAACTGAGGTAATGTCAGTGTTTTGAGCCGAAGAATCGCTAATTGGAGTGCTGCTAATCGTCATAATCGTAGTATAACGTATTGTTAATATATGAATGCAATAAGCGCGCATTTTTGTGCTGTATTTTGCCGCTAAAAAGACACTAAATTACTTGAGTTTATTAAGCTTGTTCGGTTGACCGAACGGCATGAAACCCATAAAATTCGCCCTCTGTTCGCTGGGCCCGCTAATTGGGAGAAAGAATTTACCTGTCAGTGATGGTAAATGCCCCTTCGTAACGTAAAACGGCTGTTTTATTTAAATAGCCCGGAGAATGAATATGTACGCGGTAATTAAAACCGGCGGTAAGCAATACCGTGTCGCAGTAGGCGACAAATTAAAAGTAGAAAGCTTGAAAGTCGAAGAAGGCGATAAAGTTGTTCTAGATCACGTATTAATGATTGGTGACGGTGACAAGGTTGAAGTTGGCACACCTACGTTAGACAAAACTGTTGAAGCGACTGTATTAAGTAATGGTCGTGGTAAGAAGTTGCGCATCGTAAAGTTTCGTCGTCGTCAAAATTCACGCACTCGTACTGGTCACCGTCAAAACTACACTGAGCTTGAAATTACAGCAATTGGTGGTAAAGCGGCGGCTAAGAAAGCGGCACCGAAAAAAGCAGAAGCACCTAAAAAGGCAGCTCCTAAGAAAGCGGCTCCAAAAAAGGCCAAAGCGGCTGAAGGTGCGGATGATTTGACTAAGATTTCTGGCGTTGGCCCAGTGATCGTAGGCAAGTTGGAAAAGTTAGGCATTACTACTTTTCAACAAGTGGCTGATTTCACAGCAGAAGACATTGCGCGCATCGATGAAGAATTAAACTTCAAAGGTCGTATCGAGCGTGATGACTGGGTTTCACAAGCGAAAGAATTCCTTAAGGGTTAATTCTGCAGCTAACCGGAGATATAGAAAATGGCACATAAAAAAGCAGGCGGTAGTTCACGGAACGGTCGCGATTCTAATTCCAAGCGCTTAGGCGTTAAGCGTTATGCTGGTCAAGAAGTAAATGCTGGCAGCATCCTTGTTCGTCAACGTGGCAGCACTTTTCACCCTGGTGAAGGTGTTGGCATGGGCAAAGACTTTACGTTGTTTGCCCTTGAAACAGGTGTTGTTAAATTTGAGCAAAAAGGCCCTAAAAACCGTAAGCACGTAAGTATTGTTGCTGCGTAATTAGGCGTTAGTTAAGCTTAAATATGAAAAAGCCTCGCTGTTAGCGGGGCTTTTTTTATGCTTATTGATAATGAATATGGCGGCCTGACTTTTTGCGAGCACTTATGTGCGTCATTCCAAAGCCCCCCGAAGAGGCGTTACTGAGGCCTTACTTCAACCGTAATAATATCTTGATACGCGCCGGAAAATGCGCCTTCAACCTCGCCCACCTTAACGGTCATTGGGTATGACGACCCTCTTAAGCTTTGTGCCACTGAGCGATTAATACTCAATGGTGTTGCCAGTTCAGAGGCTTCATTATCAACCAATACGGAATAGTTGATTTTCATGTCAGCATCGTCCGGTGCTTGCAGTTTACCTTCATTTTCTGAGCTGATATTAATAACCGCCGGCGCATTGCCTCTGACTTGTATAAACACTCTTCGAGATTCGCCAGTTTGAAGTTCGCCAAAATCAATCGTAGACATGTGCGCCCCTGACTGTGAAATGCTTTGGGCACCGGCAATATTGACTTGTAACCTTGGTTCCACGATGACACTGACTTGCAACTCCAGCAAATCGGATAATGGTGCCCCGGTTTTAACATCAACCACGCCTATGTAAAGCGGAAGTTCGTACAGCCCGGCGGTGGCAAAAATACTGGGGGGAATAGACAGCCGGTATTCGATCATTTGCGACTCACCACTGAACGGTTTGATGTGAAAGTCATGGCGGTATTCATCGTTGAAATAATTAAACCGGCCACTGTTGCTCTTTGGGTTAACGGTGATTGGCAGCTTCTTGTTACCCTCCCCAATGGCGGCAAAGGGCCCCAGCACTGAAGGCCGAATACGCACACTGACTAAGCGGCGTTCTTGGTCTGCCTTTAAGGGGCCTGAACTTTGTTCACCAAAATCAGGCACAACCGCAAATTCAAGTTTGAGTGTTTCGTTGGCGGGTATACCAGAAAACGGTTTGTACTCGATGGTTGCCGTATTATCGGGAATGCGAATTTCAATAGGAGGGGCTTGCGACCATACTTTTGCTGAATACAGCACAGAGCCGAATACGATAAGCGCTAATGTTATTAAGTGTTTATGATTCATTTGTTTGTTGCTCCAGTATGATATTCCCTACTTTTATTAGGCCGGGTTCTTTGCTTTCCTTAAGCTCAAGCGGCGAGGTGTAGGTGTTTTTTCCGTCAGTAAATACCATGGTGTATTTGCCGAACCTTACTTTCTCAGCCACGAACCGGCCTGTTCTGTTGGTGAAAACAACCACTTCCTCACCTCCATTTTCAGGGTATAGCTTGCCCGACTTAAGGTGCAGTGGTGATTTGTCAGGCCATAGGGCTTTACCAAGTACGGTATTCGCAGCGTCAGAGCCTAAGGTGTACTTGTAGCCGGAAAAATTACCGGGGTAGAGCCGCACCTCACCGCTACCAATGTCATAGCCCAGTGGAAGGTCGTCTACCTCAAATTGAAACTGTTGTTCGTTATAGCTGTCTTTTAATGGAATTAGGGTGGTGCTGAGGTATTTACTGGTGGTGACGGTAGACTGACCGCCAAATCGTTTTACATGTACTTTTTTGCCGCGTAATGTTTTGTGTGAGTTAACAACCACAAAGCCGTCGGTGAAGGTTTTTCCAATGGCAATTTTACCACCCGCAAAACCAATCGCCGCTGACGCGTTTAGCGTGGTTTGAGACACTTCTTGTGCATTATCAACCAGTGGTGACGATGTGCTGTGTTGAGCATCAAATTCAAAGCGAGAGCCGATGTAACTTAAGTCCGCATCCACACGTTTTGAGTCATCATCTCTTCGTAAAGAAATTCGTTCTAGAGAAGCCCGGCCTGCTGAGTCCGAGGCGGGGTTGCTCCAAGTGGTGTCGTATTCGTCGTTTTGTGAGCGATAACCGCCTCTTAAACGCGACCCTTTTAAGCGGCCGCCCAATGGAATGGAGACGCTAAAATTAAGATTGGTGTCGGCTTCGTCGCCATCTGTTTTTGAGTAGCCATAACCCAATGAGGTAGTGAACCTTGGAAAAGATTTGAATACCGAGGCGGAGTAGGAGGTGGTTCTTTGATCTGCATTTTCACCGACATTCGCACCAAACGAAAAGCTAAGGTTGCCACGGCTAATGGCTAAGGCTGAATTGTACGCCCACTGCTCGTTGCCCGGTGAATTGCTGGTGATGTCAAAGAAGTCTTCAGATTGGTAGCGCAGTTGAAAGTCGCTGTCGATTAACCAGCCTGAGTCGGTGCTTCGCCGCGCTTCATAGCGTAGCAAGGCGTTATAGCCGGTGTTGAAGTCATCTCGTTGAGAAAGGTTGGTTTCTAAGCCCAAGACACCGAGTTTGCTTGAATAAACGGCTCTTGCGCCAAGTAGCGCATGGTCTTCGCTTAATTCACCTTGCACACCGGCGGTAAATTTTTGACTGAAACCGCGCTGATAATAAGCCAATAAAATGGGCTCTTCTTCATAGCGTCGGCTACGCCCAGTATTGGCTTCACGCCTTACGCCGGCACTGATGCCAAAATTGGTGAGGCCTTCATCGAGTA
This sequence comes from uncultured Arenicella sp., assembly GCA_938045295.1. GTDB lineage: Bacteria > Pseudomonadota > Gammaproteobacteria > Arenicellales > Arenicellaceae > Arenicella. The sequence goes on along the minus strand of CALINO010000041.1, from coordinate 1,669 downwards.
AGTCCAGATCAACAAAGGTGGAAAAGTTGGCCACTTCACGCCTAGAAGTGCCGTCGTCGACATACACCTTGACGTTATTGGCACCGAAGGTCAGTGGAAAATCTGATATGGAATAATTTCCCGGCTGTAAATCGCGTTCAGACACAATGTTGCCGTTTACCTCAAAGGCCACAGTGGCCGGTGTGTCTAAGCTAAAGCTGCTGCGCCCACTTGGGTTTAGGTTCCTAAATGGGTTTATTTCGCGATAATTGCGCTCCACGCTAAAGCCCAGTAAATCGGGTGCTGTTTGTAGGTCAGACACCGTAGGGCGAATATCGCCAAGTGAGTAACGCAGGCCATGCTTGAAGCTGTCGCGAACTAATACAATGTCGCGCCGGGCAAATTCCTTTACATCATTTTCCAAAAAGTCCGCTTCATAAAAAAGTGACCAACCTTCAAAACCGCCAATGGTGGTAAAGCCTAGAAAGTTTACGCTGGTGTCTCCAAAACCTTCTTCTGTGGCTCCGTTTTCTATATGGCTGTAAGTGTTTCGGACAAACACATTCAACCCGCTGGCAAAGGTCGATTGTGCGTAATGATCTTCAATAAAAGGGGCTTGGCCACGGCTCAGTGAAATAGGCGAGATGCCCAATAGGGGAACTTTGGCCTGTATTTCTAAAGAGTTTAAATCAAACTCAATCTCTAAACCTTGCTGGCGTAATTCATTCAACGACACGTAGTCTGAAAAGGTTTTATCAATAGGGTTAAACCACTTTTCGGTCTGCTCTTTAATCGCAAACCTAGATAGCAGCGTTTTAATCCGCTCAAGCGGAACGGTGACTTCGGTGTTTTTTATGCCATCATTTTGCGTTTCAATAATGGTGGCGCTTATGTCGCTAGAGAACGCACCATTAACCATTAGTGGTAGGTCAAATTGCATGGTCGTGTCGGCTGAGGCCGGGCTGTGGCCGAACACTGACAACACAACTGCGGCTAGCAGCGTGTATTTAAGCAGTGCGTCAGTAAATGATGTGCGCTTAACCGCGCCTTTGCCGTTCGCGCTGTCACTGGTACTGGCACGCCCCCGTGTGCCGATACGTTTGCTTAGAAGTCCCTGTTTGAGTGAATGTATCATTCCTGTTTCAGCATCCTAGCTTCTTTCTGATATGGTGATTTTCGTGGTTTCTAAGTCAAAGCCTTCAATGGCTGGCATAGTGAGTTTCAGTATTGATTTGGGTGCCACCAAGTTTTTATCAAACAGGTCGCTAATGTATTCGTTGCGAAATACTTTTTTATCTTTAGCGTCATTAATGTTACTAACCTCGATGACTGTTTCAGTCAGACGCACAAAGCGAGTGCCGTCATTAGCAATCGTGATAGACCATTTACCATCGCTGGCCTGTTCAAGCTTTGCGACTGAAATTTCAGGCGTTGAATTTGCGGGCGACACGTTACACAAGGTGCTGAAATTCATTGCCACACTGACGCCACTGTTCTCACCACCTGAAAGGTTCACCGGCAGCTCATTGGCCAGTATTCGATACGTTTGTGACAGCTCTAATTGCGGCTCTCCAATGTACTTCACTTTAATGATTTGTCGTTTGCCAGGCAGAATGAGCGTTTGCGGCGGGTAAATAAGAAAGTCATTTTCGCCGGAGGTTTGCGTCTCATTACCGTATTCATCGTGGGT
>CALINO010000040.1 GCA_938045295.1 uncultured Arenicella sp. | reverse complement strand
AATCCCCCAATAACCGGTGAAATAGGCGAACGGTTTAAAGCGTGAACCGCTGATTTTCACCAAGGATTTAACGGTGTCTGATTTGGCATGACGACCAATCACCAACTCCGCCATCAGAATTGGGTAGGCAAGTAAAAAAGTAAGAATGATGTATGTGAATACAAAAGCCCCGCCACCGTTAGACGCAACTTTGATCGGAAAACCCCAAATATTTCCCAGCCCTATTGCTGACCCTGATGCGGCCAACACAAATCCCATTTTAGAACTAAATTCGCCTCTTGCAGCCATATAAAAGCGCCTCTTTATTTTTTCTAGTTTATTAGAGAAAAGAGGCGCTTATTATCAGCGCAACAACGCTGAATTAATTATCTGCAAAGCACCTCAGATACGCGTTCGACAATAACAGGCAGATTAGTTTCAGACAAGCCTGCAACATTGATGCGAGTGCTTTCAAGTAGGTAAATACCGTAGTCTGAACGTAGCTTCAATACGTCATCACGCGGAATACCTAAATAACAAAACATGCCGCTACTGCGAGCCACAAAATCAAAGTTCATTTTAGATTGAGCCTGATTTAGACCCTCAGCCAAGTTCAAACGCAATTGATTCATACGCTCACGAACTTGGTTGAGTTCTTGTTTCCACTCGAGCGTCAACTCAGCGTCGCTTAACAAGTGGCCAACAATACCGCCACCGTGGTAAGGCGACATACTGTAAGACTTACGCGCCGCACTCATTACGTGTGACTTGGCCGCCGCTGTTTTTTCAGCCGACTCACCAATCATCATGATGGCGCCTGTGCGCTCACGGTACAAACCAAAGTTCTTCGAACATGAATTGGCAATCAACACTTCAGGTAAGCGCAATACCGCTTGTCGTGCACCGTAGCCATCTTCTTCTAAACCTTGACCAAAACCTTGGTAGGCAATATCGATGAAAGGCATCAGTTTACGCTCTGCCAATACATCGATAACCTGATCCCATTGCTCTGGGGTAATATCGGCACCGGTTGGGTTGTGACAGCAACCGTGCAATAACACCACATCGCCTTCTGGAATCGCTTGCAGATCATCCAGCATGTTTTGAAAATTAACACCACGCAGCTTGGCGTCATAGTAACGGTAAGTGGTTAAACTTAAACCCGCACTTTGCAATAAAGGAAAATGATTAGCCCAAGTTGGGTCACTCACCCACACCTTACCTTTAAAACCCGAAGCCACTAATAGTTCAGCGCCCATGCGCAACGCACCACAACCGCCAGGGGTCATTACCGTAGCTAAACGCTCGCCTAAATCAGCCACCAAAGCATCGCCTAATAATAAACGCGGCATGGTATCCAAAAAGGCTGGATCGCCGGCTTGTGGCGCATAAGACTTACTAATTTGAGCATCAATTAACTGCTGCTCCGCTTTTTTTACCGCCGTAAAAATAGGCGTATTGCCTTGCGAATCTTGATAAACACCCACTGAAAGATTGATCTTTTCAGGGTTTGTGTCTTGCTGAAATTTTTGGTTCAAGCCCAAAATAGGGTCGGCGGGAAGAGTCTCTATATGTTGAAACATGGCTTTTTTCTTATGGTGAACAGAGTTTATCGTGGAAAGATTTAACGTATTCTTTTGTGTTTACTTAATCTTAGGAGAAACGCTTAGCGTTACCCCGCTTGATCGGTTGCTTGGTCATCATCAGGCGTTGTGTTTTTCTTTAGCTCAGCTAAATATTTAAACAATGCACGAGCCGATTTAGGCGGCTTTTCCTTTTTTTTCTCTAAGGCGGCATTACGCACTAATTGACGAATAAACTGTCGGTCAATCAACGGAAATTGATCGATCAGGTCAGTAAGCAGCTTTTCATCACCGTCAATCAAACGGTCACGCCACTGCTCAAGCTGATGAAACTCAGCGGTTTGCTGCTTGTTGGGTTGTTTTTGGCGAGTAAGCTCAAGCTGAATGGCTTCAATGTCTTCGTTGGCCATCATCGTGGTAATACGGCGCAGTTGGCGCTGTAAGGCACCACGAGAAAAACGTTTGCCATCGGCAACAGCTTCACGCATTTGCTCGCTTAGTGGTACTTTCTTAAGGGCCGATTCAGGCAAAGCAATCAACTCTTTACCAAGACCATTAAGCACTTTCACTTCGCGTTTTAATTGCGTTTTATTGGGGCGTATCGCGTAATCAGAATCACTCATAGCTGAGCCACGGCGTTAACAGTTATCAGCGCGATTATGCTCTTAGAGTGGGCGTATTACCAGACCCATTTAACCTGTTTGTAACAGTATTTTACTTAAGCGGCGAATTTACCGGCCAGCCTCATTAAATATGACTTCAATACTGGTGCCAACGTTAAGTTCGCTTTGCACTTCCACCAACCAGTTAAAGCGGTTTGATAGCCGTTTCACAATGGTCAAACCCACGCCATAGCCTTTGCGTTGCGTCTTGCAGTCATTCTTGGCACGGTAATACGGTTGAAAAATTTTCTTAATTTGATCTTCTGACATGCCAATACCAGTATCTTTGATAACCACCGAATGCTCCTGAATCACCACCGACACAGTGCCTTCGTTGGTATAAAGAATGGCATTACGAATGAGGTTGCCCAAGACAATTGAAATGACTTTACGCGCGGTATAAAGCTCTAACGGGTATTGCTCATCCACTTCAATGGTAATGGGTTTGTCTTCTAAATAAATTTTCGCGGCGTCTATTTCACGATGCACAATGTCAGACACCGTTGTCTGTTCATCAACAAACTCTTTGTCGGTTTCACGAGCAAGAATTAAAAAGGCATCAATCAATTCTTCCATGTCTTGCGCTGACCCTTTTATACGCTTAACGTACTTTTTAAAGTAGTCGTCCAGATCTTCCTCAACCAACAGCATGTCTGACGCCATTTTAATCACGGTCAGCGGCGTTCTAAACTCATGGCTGGCATCGCGAGTAAATGCCCTTTCACGCTCGACAAAACGTTGAATTCGACGTGAGTAAGATGAAAAAGACCCCACCAGCTTATCCACTTCCCAATCAGAATCGCCCGGAATGTCCGACAAGTCTTCTAAATTGGCGTCTGGGTGCGCGGGGTCAAAACGATCAAACTTATTTGCCAACCACACAATAGGGCTGAGTAAACTGCTGGACTCGCGATACACCCACCACGCGGTCAGGTAAATTAGCAGCAGCACTATCAGCAATGGAAAAACCCCAAAGAACAAGGCTAAACGCAGCACACTTTTACCATCGAACAATAAATAGATTCGGTGACTTTGTTGTTCGCTAATGTAGAGTAAGGAATGCGCGGTCTGCCCGTGCATTTTATAAAAACCAGGGTTCATGCTCGCAAGCTTTTCTGGCAACCCCGGCAAGTCTTCGTGCTCACCTTTGTGCGCCAAATAACCTTTTAAATTAGCGGTATTCGGTGCTAAAAAATCAGGGTTTTCAGTGAAATTATCCCAAAAGTGTTTGGCCTCTTGCTTCAATGCTTCGCGCACCAAAAACTGTTCTAACACAACACTGGCAAGGCCTATGCTTAAGATTGCCACCAAACCAATTAAGCACACCTGCAACGTGGTTTTTTGGCTAAATTTTGACTTAATAGTCGGCTGCGGTGAGCCTTGAACATTCGCCAACGGTAGTAACCTTTATTTTTTTACGATGTTAATTGCGTTTGCTTAAACCAGCCTATCACTGAGCCATATCGCCAATACGGTAACCGCGTGATTGTATGGTTTGCAGTAACGGTTGTTTAAAAGGCTTGTCGATTTGCTTTCGCAGATTATACATATGACTGCGTAAAGTATCGCTGTCGGGCAGTATGTCGCCCCATATTTCATGTTCTAGCTGATTTCGGCTCACCACTTTGGGCGATTCTTTCATTAAAATGGTGAGAATTTTTAAGCCAATGGGAGACAAATATATCGGCGTTTCACCACGCACCACTTCCAGTGTGCCGGTATCGAGCTTCAACTCACCCACCTCAAGCACTTCTTGCCTCATCACTTGCCCTTTACGGCGCATTAATGCTTTTATTCTGGCTTCCAGTTCAAGTATCTCAAAAGGCTTAACCAAATAGTCATCTGCGCCCATTTCCAAGCCTTTAACCTTATCCTCTAAGGTGTCACGCGCGGTTAGCATCAGAATTGGAGTGTAGTTTTTACTCTCCTCACGAAGTTTGCGACACACATCTAAACCGTCCATTTGAGGCAGCATGAGATCTAGCAAAATAACGTCGTATTCATTCTGGCTGGCCAAGTTAAAACCCACTCGGCCATCGCTGGCATAATCGAGCTCATAGTCGCGGCGCTCGAAATAGTCATACAACATTTCCGCAATGTCCTTGTGGTCTTCAATGATTAAAACGCGAGTGTTGTTCGTCATAACAATTTTTTTTATCTATAATGATTGAAGTTTAGGTAATAAACAGTGATCAATACGTGAATAATTAAATTAATAGATGCCTTATTCGTTTAAAAGCAAAATCATGATCTTGTTAGTGTCAGTGGCTCTTGCCGGTTGTCAAACATGGCAACAACCGCGTAATGACGGCGCTCCCGTGAGCAAACGTGGCAAGGAATACAGCAATAAACACCGCCGTCAGCCTCAGGCTGGCAAAAACGACCCACAGCAAGCCGGCAATCAGCGCTCATCACTGCTGTGTGTAAACGCCGAACGTTACGCCGGTACAGTGGTGGGCAATGGGCACTGTGTTTCGCTGATAAAAAAGTGCTCTAACGCCCCGGATACTAATCAATGGCGCCCCGGTGAAAAAGTATTACCCCTCCCCACTTCAAGCCTTAAAACAGGCACCGTCATCGCCACATTTTTAAACGGGCACTACCCTAATAAAACTGGCTGGCATGCCGCCATTTACATTAGCCACAACGACAACGGCATATGGGTGTGGGATCAATGGAAAGGCAAACACGTTCACAAACGCTTTATCCGAACCAGAAAAGACCGAGCCAGTGCCGGCAATTCAGCACAACATTATAGAGTTGTTACCATCAAAAAGTAGCAACCCACCGCAAGCGAATAACCGCTGACACTAACTACTCATCACCTTGCTTCGAACGCTTTTTTAACTGCGACGATATTTGCACTTTCAAGCCGGGTTTGTTGTCGATAAATTCAAGCTTCATGTTGTGCACCTTCAATACCGCAAACACCAATGCCAAGCCCAAACCGCTGCCGGGAGTGGTTCGGCTTTGATCAAGGCGATAAAAACGCTGCACCACTTTTTCATGCTCGGCTTCGGGAATGCCAGGGCCGTTATCCGCTATTTCTAAGTACCACACATTACTTTTAGTGTAGCTGTGAATCGCAATACTGCCCTTTTCCGGCGCGTATTTAATGGCGTTATCCAGTAAATTGGCAAACGCTTGAAACAACATGTCGCGGTCAGCCCACAACTCAATGCTGCTGCCAAGTTGCATGTTCAAGCTCTGGCCTTTTTCTTCTGCCAGCGGGTCATACAGCTCTTCGATGTCGTAAATGATGGAATTAACATCCACATTTTTAAAGCCTTTACGCTGCTCGCTGTATTCAATACGCGCAATTCTCAGTAGCGCATTAAAGGTAGCAAGCAAGCCGTCAGCTTCGTGAACAATTTGGTCTACCGAGATTTCTTGCTCTTCATTGCCCGCCACCCTGAAGCGCAATTCCTCAACCCTGTTTTTAAGGCGTGCCAGGGGCGTTTTTAAGTCATGAGCAATGTTGTCTGAGACTCGGCGCACGCCTTCCATGCCGCCTTCAATTTGATCCAGCATGCTGTTTAAGTTGGTTGCTAGCTCGTCAAATTCATCACCACTGCCTTTGATGGCAATCCGCTTACGTAAATCACCTTGCATGATTTTACGCGCAGTTTGGTTAATAGAGCTTAAGCGACTACTCAAGGTTTGGCGCATCATAAAGCCACCAATCATGCCCAATGCCAAGGTCAGCCCCAAGCCCCATATAAGTGCACGCCCGACTAAGGCCTTTAGATTGGCCAAGTCTCGCATGCCTTGGCCAACTAATAGGTTGTAACGGTTTTCAATTACAGCGACGCGAGCACGGGCAACATACTTGCCTGATTCACCATCGCGCGGATTTTTTAACGTAAATTCAAGCCAGCCATCGCTACGATCCTGCGCAACTTTAGGCCATGCAATATTACCAATCAGCGGCTGAAATTGTCCGTCTACCAGCAAATATAAAGACGAATCACCAGGGCGTAGTTGTTGAACACGCTCACTGAGTAATGTTGCTAAGCCTGGATACCCTTTGCGCTCATACACATTGGACAATAATTGCAGCTCGGCATTAATCGACTCTTCGGTTTGATTGGTGGTGTAGACAATGGTAGACCAGTAAACGAAGCCTAAAATAATTGACACACTAAGACCAAATAAGAGCACATAAACCAGCGTAATACGAAACGCCGAGCTCTTAAATGGACTAATCTGGTTCACTCAACATGTACCCAGCACCGCGCACGGTGTGCAGTAGAGTTACATCAAACTCTTTATCAATTTTTCCACGCAAACGGCTGATGTGAACATCAATCACGTTGGTTTGAGGGTCAAAGTGATAATCCCAAACCTTTTCAAGCAGCATGGTTCGAGTCACCACTTGGCCGCTGTGGCGCATCAAATATTCAAGCAAGCGAAACTCACGCGGTTGCAAGTCTATTTTTTGCTCATTACGGCGCACTTCGCGTTTAAGTAAGTCCATCTCCAAATCAGCCACTTTCAAGATGGTATCTGGAGACTCCGGCTCAGCGCGGCGTACCAATGCCTCAATACGCGCCTGCAACTCCGAAAATGCGAATGGCTTCACTAAATAATCGTCAGCACCGGCTTTTAAACCCACAACACGGTCATCCACGTCGCCCAAGGCACTGAGCATTAAAATGGGGGTTCGGTTACCACCGCCGCGCAGAGTTCGCGTCATTGTTACGCCGTCTACCTTTGGCAGCATTCGGTCGGCAACAATCACTTGATACTCGGTAGAATCGGCCATTAATAAGCCTTCTCTGCCGTCTTCTGCTTTGTCTGCAATGTGGCCACACTCGGTTAAGCCTTTCACAATATACGCAGCGGTTTCTTTATCGTCCTCAACAACCAGTACACGAATCATATTTTTCTTGTTCATATTTTTTTCCTACAGTTTACGCTATTCGGTAAGCCCTCCCAACCGTTAATTAACGCGGTTGAGAAGGCATTCACTGAAACCTGTAATTACTTAAGACTGAACGGAATGTAGCCTGAGCTACGGCCACGGCGCAGCAGCACCGGAACTGATTCACGATCTGATTTAGTGGCTTCTTTTAAAGCCGCAATTACTTGTGATGGCTTGCTAACCGACTCGCGATTAAACTGCTCAATAACATCGCCTCGGCGCAGCTTATTTTTCGCTGCCAACCCACCACGTTCAACCGATATCACCAACACACCTTGCACGTCTTCAGATAAGCGATATTGAGAACGAATGGTGTCGTTAAGCTCGGTTAACTCAGCGCCCAATTGCTCATCAGACTTAGGCTTCACCTTTTTAGTTTGTTTAGGTTTGCCCTCCAGCTCGTCATCGCTAGGAAACGCTTCGGTTTTAATTTTAAGCTTCTTCAACTTGCCATCGCGCCACACCGTCACTGGGTAAGTTTTACCCACTTCAGACTGCGCCACTTCTTTAGGCAAGTTACGCACTTCTTTAATTTTAGTGTCGTTAAAGCTCAGAATAATGTCGCCTTGCTTAATACCCGCACGCTCGGCCGGCGAATCTTTACGCACCAACGAAATTAATGCGCCTTCTTCGTCGTTACGCTCAAACGCCTTAGCCAACTCTTCGGTTACCTCGCCAATTTCAACGCCAATCCAGCTGCGTTCCACTTCGCCTGATTTGCGCAATTGAGAAACCACGCCTTGAGCCAATGACGCCGGAATGGCAAAACCAATGCCTACGCTGCCACCACTGGGCGAGTAGATCATGGAGTTAATACCAATCACTTCACCGTTCATGTTAAACAATGGCCCACCTGAGTTGCCTCGGTTAATGGCCGCATCCACTTGAATGAAGTCATCGTAAGGGCCCGATCGAATGTCACGCCCAAGCGCCGAAATAATGCCGGTACTGGCCGAACCACCAAGACCAAAAGGGTTGCCAATGGCCAACACCCAATCACCGACTCGTGAACGTTTGTCATTACCCCAAGGCACAAAAGGCAAATTCTTTGCTTTTTTAAGTTTTAACAATGCCAAATCAGTTTTAGGGTCACTGCCTTTAATTTCGGCATCGTATTCTTCACCGCCGGGCAAGGTAACCACAATTTCATCGGCCTTGGCTATCACGTGCTGATTGGTCACCACGTAACCGTCCGCACTGATGATAAA
>CALINO010000039.1 GCA_938045295.1 uncultured Arenicella sp. | reverse complement strand
TGTTGAGCTTGATCACGAAAAGGTGCAACTTGGTTCGGGTCAAATGCGCACGTTTCCAGAACGAACCGGCACCGATGGCTTTTTCGTTGCCGCATTTGAAAAGGAAGTTAAAGCCGAAATGGATTCGCCTGTAGAAGAGGTTTAGATAAGTCCGACACTGAATCTGTAAATGACCGTAGAATACTCAAAGCGGACATTGAAAATTATGCTCTGCCGCCATTTAACTCGGGTTTCATTGCTAAACTAAGCGATAGATTTTAATTTTATTCAGGCATTTACATTTTATAGGTTAGATAGAGCAATGTTTTTTAAGCGTAGTAAATTAGACAATATAGACAAAGATAGTATTTTTTCATCAGAGGAGATATTTCGATTAATTGACGGAAAAACAGAAAATTTTAAAAAGGTACTTACAGCAGGATGTAACGGAAATCTGTCGTGTCAAGTTTACATCTCAGAAGTAGATGAAATGTATCTCCATAAATTTAAAAATGAAGTAAGTTCAACTGAACTTAACGTGGTAAAGGAACGTTTTGTTAAATACGCCACAATGTCCGCAAATCAAGGGCATAAAGCTTCTAAAGACAGGCTTTTTTTGTTTTATTCAAATCAAGTGAACGAATCTCAAGGCGAGGTAACTAAAAAAGATATTGAGTACCTCGAAGAAGCGAAGTATTGGTATGAGCAGTCTAATGGTATTTCAGAGAGCGATGAAATTTTAGACTCTATCAATGACTCCATTCGAAACCTTTATCGAAATGCAGATGACAAAGTAAGGCAAGAAATAATAGGCTTAAGATTAGAGAATTGTGCTCAATTATCTTTTAAAAGATTAAACGACGATACAAATAACATAATTGATTATGAACATGTGTTCAGCCATGCTTTTAATACTTTTAGTGCGTTAACAAAGGAACAAATTTTAGAAACACGTTTTTCAATTCTTTCTGCATTTTGCCTCGTATCATCCGCTGCAGGCGCAAAAGATGAAGGTGACATAGTGTTTTTAGAAATACTATTACGGGTACTTCATTCGCTACTTAGGTATCTTGTTTCTGTACCACAAGGTTCATACAACAATACCGAAATAGAATTTCTTGAAGTTACTACTATCGAATTTAATAAACTGAATACATCGTCTTTATAATAGAACGTATAGAGAAAATTGACACGGCAAAAAAACGGCCCATATTTTTAATAGGGCACGCCTTCAATGACCGCTAAGGGCAAATAGCTGACTTTAGATCTAGTTGAAAACTCGTGTCAGATTGAGTCTACGTTTACTCATCAAAGCCTAAAAGCTTAGGCTACCAAAGCCACCAGCACTTGGCGTTTTCGTTCGCCGCTGTATGGGCGGCGGCCGTGCATGGCCATTTTGTTATCAACCAATGCCACATCGCCGTCTTGCCATTCAAGGTCAAAGGTAAATTCTTTGGCCAAATCAATAATCAGGCTTAAGCCTTCAACAGGAATGTCGCTGCCATCGCCAAACGTGATGGCGCTGGATGGGTTATCGCGCACGCCTTTCCAGCCTAAATAGGCGGCAATTAATTGATTGTAAAAAACTTTTTTCCCATTGCTTAGTGTGCGTACGGCATCTAGCGTGGGCGTAATTGCTTGTAAACTGCCGTCATCGAGCCAATTCCAGTTGTAGCCTAACTCTGATAATTTACCTTCAGCTTCTTCAACCGTGTTCACGCTCAAGGTGCTTTTCCAGCTGCGCCCTTGGCCGGATTCGGGGTCGTCTTGTGCCGGCATGTGCGTTGTGTAAATCACACCTTTTTGTGAAAAATCGTTAGCTAAGGCCGGGGCAGCGGCTTCTAATGCCAAATACAATTGATCGGACCGGCATAAAGGCGTGGCGCCGCCTTGATCGGCGGATGATTTACAAAAGAAAAACAGTTTGTCAGGGGAAATAGGGGTTTGCGCCATTTCATGGTGCAGGTAAATTTCCACGTCTTTTGGGGCTTCGTTGGCGGTAAAAACGCGCTCGGTGTAATTAATCCGCACCGCATTTGATAACGATTCTTGGTAGGTAAAGCTTGGGTAGCCGAATGCAGCGGAAAAGGCGTCAAACGTGTCGGCGTCTGTTACCGGAAACCCTCGAAACACAATGGCTCCGGCACTGGCTAGCTCTAATTCAATATCTTGAATATGGCTTTTAACCCAAACAATGGCTTGGTCTAAACTAACTTGTTGAGTGAATGCGCTGGCATTGGGCGTGATAACAATGGGGAAAACACCGTCGTCAAACGTAAGTTGCTTATCGATGCTTTGAATTCTCATTGAATGGCTCACATTTTTCCCCGTTTGGTATCCGTTAGTTTGCTTGTATTGGGCGCATGCATTATCTAGTCGTAGATTGGATGAAAGCGGTTAAATGCGGCTTCGCAAAACACGCCCGGGTCGTTAAACCGGCGGTTTTTATTTAGCCCACTGATTGCTTCCATTTCGGTATTGCTGAGCTCAAAATCAAACACATTAGCGTTCTCCAGCATGCGGCTTTCTTTGCTGGTTTTAGGAATGATTGCCGTGCCACGTTGCACGCCCCAGCGCAAAACAATTTGTGCGGGTGATTTATTAAGCCGCTCAGCGGCAGCCAAAACCACCGCTTGTTCTAACACCGATTCTTCGCGGTCAGCCATGTCTAACTCTAAGTAAGACAGTGCACCTAAAGGGGAGAAAGCCGTTACCGCAATGTCATTCATGGCGCACAGTTTTAATAATGGCTCTTGAGTTAAATACGGGTGGCTTTCAATCTGCAGCATGGCCGGTTTTATTCGAGCGTAGCTGAGCAAGTCATGCATCAGACCTGAGTTGTAGTTACACACGCCAATTTGCTTTGCCAAACCGGCGTCGTGAATGTTTTCCATGGCTTGCCAAGTGTCTTGCAAGGGCACTTTGGCCAGTTGCATGGCCGGGTTATCGGCGTCTGGGTCAACGAACCAACCGGCCGGATAACGCTCTTCAAAAGGCACAAACGTTTGCGCAATCGGAAAGTGAATCAAATACAGGTCTAGGTAGTCTAACTGAAGGTCATCTAAGGTTTTTTGTAATGCAGGGCCAACGTGTTCTGGTGCGTGATAGGTATTCCACAGCTTTGAGGTTACCCAAAGTTCTTCTCGCGTACATAAACCGTCATCAATGGCTCTTTTTATGCCTTGGCCAACTTGAATTTCATTGCCGTAGTCGCTGGCACTATCAAGATGTCGGTACCCCAATTTAATGGCTTGATAAACAGCTTGCGCGCACTGGTCTTCGGGTATTTTCCAAAGGCCAAAACCAATGCTTGGAATGTTGTTTTTCATCTCAGCAGTCATATTTCGTGTCTTCCTGAACCTGTAATTCCCAAATTGGCTTTTGGGCTTTTTATTAAGCGAGTATCAATAGAATTAAGCAAGGTCTTATATATTTTGTATATTTATTGTCTTAATATTAATAACGCTTGTTTTATGTACTTAAATTTATTATATCTTATATAAGACTCAGTGCAAGCGCTCAAAAATAACAAATAATAATGATCGACACTCTAGCGTTTAATCACTTTTTAAAAACTAGACATGCGGCAGTGCTCTGAAAGGAGGCATTAATGACAGTATCAACGAAATATAGACCGTTGTATCAACAGGTCTATGACGAAATAGTAAAACGAATTGGCGACGGATACTGGAAGGCCGGAGATTCGTTGCCCAGCGAGTTTGCGTTGGCCGATGAGTTGGGGGTGAGTCAAGGCACAACCCGCAAAGCTCTCAATCAATTAGTGGCGGAAAACATACTACGGCGCCGGCAAGGCAAGGGCACGTATGTGTCAGAACACAGCAACGAGAGTTCACTGTATCGCTTTTTTAGGTACCGAGAGCCCGAAGGTGACGCGGTTATTCCTGAAACACAGATTCAATCGGTTAAAACGCGCCAAGCAACCGCTAAAGAACAAAGCAAATTAAACTTATCTGAGAATCTTAATGTGGTCGAAATGGCGCGTTTACGCACATTTAAAGACAAGCCAGTGATCTATGAAAAGGTAATACAACCGCTGGCGGTGTTTCCAGGCATTGATCAAGAGCTGGAAATACCCAATTCGCTGTACGCGCTTTATCAAGAAAAATACGGCATCTCTATTGTGGAAGTGACGGACGAGTTGCATGCCGTAATTGCAGATCACGAAGTTTCAGAGCAGCTTAATTTGCCAGAAAACAGCCCCGTGCTTATGAATGAGCGCAGCAGCACTAATATCGATGGCCGAGTAGTGGAATGGAGTGTGGCGTATTGCTGTACGAAAAACTTTGTCTATTCAGTGACGATAAAATAATAATACTAAAAGACTGTTTTTATGAATAAGGCTGCATTAGCACATGCGCACCCACAATCACCTGACTGGAACGACGTACAAGCATTAAACGTTACACAAGCACCCACGCTCACTGGTAAAAATACCGTTACGCTGGCACTGGGCAACAATACCTGTTTTTTGCAAGTTTTTGAGCACGGCGTGCGCTTTTATTCTGATAATCAGCGCGATTATGATTATGGCTTGTTGGTAAAAGAGGTCACCCCTCAAACACTGCATTTAAACCACAAAGAGCAGGGCGGTTGTACTGTTAACAGTGACGATTTTGCCATTCACATTGAGTACGCACCGTTTAGTTTTCAGGTTCGAGATAAACTAACGCAGCGCCTTGTTTGCCAGTCACCTAATGACGGCCATTTCGTGCGTAAACACCGCATTCCGCCGTTGAGCAAGGTCGAAAACGGCTGGCTAATGTGTTTTGAGCTTAATTCAAACGAAGCCATGTACGGTTTGGGTGAAAAGTGGGGGCCATTGAATAAACGTGGCCAACTGATTCGCTCATACAATTACGACGCACTGGGGGTGAACGCTGAAATATCGTATAAAAACACCCCTTTTTGTTGGAGCCCAGAAGGTTGGGGCGTGTTCGTTCATACGCCCGCGGCGGTTACTCACGCCGTTGGTTACCCAGCGTGGTCTCAACGTGCTTATTATTGCTGGGTTGAAGACCCGGTTTTGGATCTGTTTTTATTGCTAAAACCCAAGCCTTCAGCGCACACAACAGAAAATTCGCTTAACACGGCGGCGGAAATGTTATACGCCTACACCGACTTAACGGGGCGCGCACCAATGCCACCCAGTTGGAGTGGTGGGGTTATTTTATCGAAAGCCTATTATCAAGACCCTCAAGAGTTGTTGTCAGTGGCTAAGGAAGTGCGTGCGCGCAACATGCCTTGCGACACCATCACTATAGATGGCCGAGCATGGCAAGACACTGAAACCCGTTTTGCTTTTGAGTGGGACGCAAGCCGCTGGCCCGACCCAAAATCGGTTTTAGATGAACTTAAAGCAATGGGTTTTAAAGTGTGTTTGTGGGAATACCCGCTGATTTCGGTTAAGCATAAATGGTTTAAGTTATTTGCAGATAACGGCTGGCTACTCAAAGACAAACGTACCGGTCAAGCGTACGAATACCACTGGGATCAACAAGCCTTTGACCGCGTTCTAACCGCATTACCCGTATCGGGCATCGTTGATTTTACCCACCCTGACGCTTATAAGTTTTGGCGCGACGCGCATAAGCCCTTGTTCGAGATTGGGGTGGACATGATCAAAGCCGATTTTGGCGAACAACTCGAAGACGACAACATGATTGCGTCTAATAGCGAAAGCGGTTTGGCCTTACACAATGTTTACGCCCACCTTTACAACCGTTGCGTGTATGAAGCCGCCAGCAAATACAGCGCTTGCGGGCCGTTTTTATTCAGCCGGTCGTCATGGACCGGCGGGCAACGCTATAACAGCCAATGGGGCGGCGACCCGCAAGCCGACTGGGAAGGCATGATGGGCAACATTCGAGGTGGCTTGTCGTGGGGGCTTTCAGGGGCGCCATTTTACGCCACCGACATAGGCGGTTTTTACAAAGACACCCGCGACGACGCCTTATACGTGCGTTGGGCGCAAGCGGCGGTATTTTCAGCGCATTTTCGTTTGCACGGCATAGGCCAACGTGAACCTTGGTCGTATTCACCGCAAGCCAATAACGCCACCATGAAAGCCTTAAATTTACGTTATCGCTTGCAACATTATTTACAAGCGGCCATGCAACAAGCAACGCAAACTGGCCTGCCTGTGCAACGGCCAATGGTGCTGGCGTGCCCAGATGAAAAGCAAGCCTGGGCATTTGAAAACCAATTCATGTGCGGCAACGATTTATTAGTAGCGCCGTGTTTTTCACCTGATGGGCACGTTGAATATTACTTACCAAACGGCGAGTGGTTGCGTTTTAATCCCGAGCAGCCTGCCGGAAAAGCACTAAAAGGTGGCCATGTTTACAGCGAAACATTGGCTTTGGATGAAATGGCGGTTTTCATTCGCGTGGGGGTTTCCATTGGTTTAAATCAAGCGGTAACAAATACCGAGCACATAACAAAAGACCACTCAGGTTTGTTTGTTGCCGACTCATATTGGCCGGCACAAAATGAATAGCCACACAGATTTGTGCCACTAACCACACTTAATCAAGGAACATAACCCACTAATGGCCAGAGGTATTACATAATGCAGTCGTCTAATTTATTGTTTACGTTACTCTCTTGCGTGTTCTTTATGGCCATGGTTGGCTGGCTTTCGTATCAAAAAACCAAAGGCAGTGTGGATGACAAAGACGGTTACTTTTTGGCTGGGCGGGGTTTAACCGGCACTTTTATTGCCGGCTCAATGTTGCTTACCAACTTATCGGCTGAACAACTGATTGGTTTAAATGGCTCAGCCTACGGCTTTAATATGAGCGCCATGGCGTGGGAAGTCACGGCCGGTTTTGCCACCATTGTGATGGCCTTGGTGTTTCTGCCCAGATATTTATCTGGCGCATTCACCACATTGCCGGGCTTTTTAAAAGACCGCTACGATGACGACGTGCGGCGCATGACCGTGGTGTTGTTTATGTTGGGCTACGGCTTGGTCACCATTCCGTCGGTGTTGTATTCAGGCTCGTTGGCGGTGTTAAAACTCTTTGATGTGCCCACCTTGCTTAATTTAAGCAAAGAGGCGGCCATTGTGGTTACGGTGTTAATTGTAGGCAGCGTAGGCGCTATTTATGCCGTTTTTGGTGGCTTAAAAGCGGTGGTTGTGTCTGACACCATCAACGGTATTGGCCTGCTTATTATCGGCATATTAGTGCCCACATTAGGGCTGATTTTGCTGGGCGACGGCAGTTTTATTAACGGCTTAACCACCGTTGCCACCACCAAAACAGAGAAACTGAACGCCATTGGCGCGGCGTCAGACCCGGTGCCGTTTGGCACAATCTTTACCGGCATGATATTGGCCAATTTATTTTACTGGGGAACCAACCAATACGTGATTCAACGTACCTTAGGGGCGGCTAATTTGGCAGAAGGGCAAAAAGGGGTTTTATTGTCAGGCTATTTCAAACTGTTAGTGCCATTTATGATGATGATTCCCGGGGTAATTGCGTTTCACTTGTACGGCGCCGCCGGAGACACGTTGCCCACCATTGATTTAGCGTACCCTCAATTAGTGAAAGACGTATTGCCGGTTTACCTGTCTGGCTTTTTCTTGGCGGTGTTATTGGGCGCGGTGTTCAGCTCGTTTAATTCACTGCTAAACAGCGCGGCCACGTTGTTTGTGTTGGACGTGTACCAACCATTAGTGAAGAGCGAGGTTTCTGACCAAACACTAATACGGGTGGCTAAAATTGCCAGCGTTGTTATTGCGTTATTCTCTTTTGCAGTAGCGCCATTGCTGCAATACGCGCCAGATGGCTTATGGCAAATCATTCGTATTTTTACCGGGTTTTATAATATTCCGGTTATTGCCATTGTTTTGGTGGGCTTATTCACCACTCATGTGCCGGCGAAAGGCGCCAAAGTGGCCATTGTGTTTCACGTTATTACCTACGCCTTGCTTAAGTTTGTGCTGGATGTGGATATTAATTTCATACACATTTACGCCATTTTGTTTGTGGTTGAAGTCGGCATTATGCTGTTCTTTGGCGCCATAGACCCGCGTAAAAGCGGCGCGCACTTCACCCAACAGCCCAAGGTTGATATGCAGCCTTGGCGTTATTCATGGGCTGCCAGTGCAACCCTGTTTAGCTGTATTGTGGCGCTTTATTTACTCTTTTCGCCACTGGGGCTGGTTGGCGGAATGCAAGCCGACTTTTGGATCTATTTATGTTTGGTTTTTGCTCTTAATGCGGTCTTTTGTGTTTGGTCAGTTAAAAAGCTGTCGCAGCCAATACGCATGAAAAGCTGACTTTCGACCACTTAATGCTAGACAGCCACCTTGGCTCTTATATAAGATTTAACTTATATAAGAATTTTCCAGCTAGCCAAACAGCCGAAAGAGCTAAAAATATAATAAAACCACCAAAACAAGGTGGGCAGCAGCAAGTATTTAGGAAAATCGCTTGCTTACTACCAATATAATTTCAGGAGGAGTTTTATGATCAGTCCATCGCTTAAAGGAGTTGGCACCATTGCGCTCACGGCCGTTGCCGCCGCCATTGTAATGCCAAGTACCAGCGTGCATGCTCAGCAAAAAGGTTTTTTAGAAGAAATTGTGGTCACGGCTCAAAAGCGTGAGCAAAGTGTGCAAGATGTGCCTATTGCCGTTACCGTGCTGGACAGTGAAAAAATTGAAAGTGCCCATGCTGTTGGCTTTGAAAGCTTGCAGCAATTAGTGCCTTCGGTGTCATTTCGCAAAGGTAACACCAACCGTAATTCAGCCGTGGTGGTGCGTGGCATTGGTACTATCTCTTTTAGTACTGCGGCTGAGCCGAGTGTTTCAACGGTGGTAGATGGTGTGGTGCTTGGGCGTTCAGGCCAAGCGTTTACTGACTTATATGACTTAGAGCGTTTAGAGGTGCTGCGCGGCCCTCAAGGCACGCTGTTTGGTAAAAACGCCTCGGCGGGCGTGGTTAACTTAACCACAAAACGCCCCTCACAAGAATTTGAAGGTTCCGTTAATTTATCGGTGTTTGAAGACGACGAGGTACGTTTAAAAGCCCGAGTGTCGGGCCCGTTAAGTGATAATGTTCGCGCCAGTTTAACCGCGTTTGACGGCAGCTTTGATGGCTACATAACCAACACATTCAATGGTGACACCATTCAAGGTTACGACCGTCAAGGTGTGCGTGGCATGTTGGAATGGGATGCCACAGACGACGTGAAGTTTCTCTTTATTGCCGAAGATTATTCAGCCGATGACGATTGCTGCGCCGACTTAAGTTTGTTGCCCAATGGCCGCGACCCTAGCTCGCCAGCCAACCCAAACAGCAATGGTGTGGTTAACGGGGTGGCCGATTTAGACCTAGACCAACGCTTGGTGGATCACGATTTAACCACCCGTACCTTAGACGATTCAACATCATTGTCTATGCAAATAGACGCCGGAATAGGCGAGTACACACTCACTTCAATCACCGCTTACCGCGAGTGGGATAACACTGAAATTAGAGAAGGCGATTTCACCTCTACGGCTGGCACATTTGGCCGACCAGTGGATTTCAGCAGCACCTTTTTTCAGTTGCACGACATTGGCGAGCAAAGTTGGGAGCAGTTTTCGCAAGAATTGCGCATAGCGTCACCAACCGGCAATGCATTAACCTGGCAAGCCGGTTTGTTTTATTGGAACTTGCAGTCTGATCGCCGTTTTCGGCGTGATGCCAGCTGCCAAGTGCACCCCAACAATGCCGGTATTTTGGCCGCCAACCCCGGTTTAACCTGTTTAGACACCGACATTGTGGCCGCCACAGCAAACTTTGATACTGAATTTGATAACTTTTCGGTATTTGGTGAAGGCTCGTACGCCATTAACGACAGCGTGGACATTATTTTTGGCGCTCGTTACACCGACGACGACGTATCGTTCAATCACCGACGAATTAACGATGACCCGTTTGGCCGACGCGGGGTAGGTGTGCGCGGTGCAGGCAACAACACTGACTTCACCGGCACAACCGATGAAACCGATACCTCGGGCAAACTGGGCTTCACCTGGGACGTGAGTGACACTGGCATGTTGTACGGTACTTACTCGCAAGGCTATAAAGGCCCAGCGTTCAACGTGTTTTATAACCAGGCGATTGCCAATACTTTGCCCATCAGCTCAGAGTCTTCAGAGCAAATTGAACTTGGTTATAAGTTAACCACGGGCAATTTGTATGCCAATTTTGCCATCTTCAGTACCGACATTGAAGATCTACAAGCCAACAACATTGATACCAGCTTAGGCACCGCCACAACCACGCTCACTAATGCCGGCGATATTTCAACCGAAGGCATAGAAGTGGATTTTATCTGGCAACCTTCAGAGAGTTTTCAATTGTCTGGCGGTGTGGCCTCTATTACGGCTGAAATTGATCGTTTTAATTGCCCAGTGGGCGTACCCGCCAGTGCGTGTACAGACCGCAGCGGCTTAGACGTGCCATTTTCGCCAGATTTGAAGTACACCCTGAGCGCAAATTACCTGCTTGAGTTATCAACCGTAGACGTAATTTTTGACGCGTCGTATGTGCACATGGACGAGCAAGTAGCGCAACTGCCGTCAAACAATGGCACCACGCCCGCGCAAGCCTTATTGCCTGACTACGACCTAGTAAACGCCAGCGTTGCTTTTTCGTTTAGCGACGACAAATACCGCGTGTCATTAATCGGTAAAAACTTAGGCGATGAAAGCTACGTAACCACGTTCAGTGGCGACGGCTTTCGTTACCAAATACCGCGCGATGCTGAACGTTATTTTGGCGCTTCATTCCGAGCCAATTTTTAAATTATTTTCCTCTATGCTTTAAGCTATAAAGCGCATCGTGGCCGATCAGAAGGTTGGCCACGATGCGCTTTTTTAGTTTGTTCAATAGTTAGCCAAATAAATATTATGCGCATGATTTAGAAGGCGTAGGGTTAAGTATTGCGTGTTGGTTCATGTATTTCTCCTATTGGGTGAGAAATGCACCTTAACTCCGGTCATGTAAATAACAATTTTACAAACCTAGTACTTTGTTTACATTTGTGTGAATTAACAGCAAAAAAACGACCGTTGTCTGTGCGATTTCACAAACCTACCAGTCACAGAGCAGCTCATTGGCTCTGTATTTGTGTTACTTTCACTTTGTAGACGTATTGATAAACGATATTTAATTAAGGTTACTGTTAGGAACCATTATGTCCGTATTGAATAACCCAACGCACCCCGCCCAAAACAACACACAGCAATACATACAATGGGCCATGGTGGCGCTGTTGGTGTACTTGCTTATCTGCGCGGTTGGCATGATTGGCGGCGGCTTTAAAATAGCCGCAGGCGGAAAAGCCAAAGAACTGTTTGCGTTTGCCAGCAACCCGTTTGCCGGCTTGGTTGTTGGCACGGTAGCAACCGCCTTAATACAATCTTCATCAACGGTTACTTCCATTATTGTGGGCTTAGTGGCTGGCGGTTTGCCGGTATCCATTGCCGTGCCCATGATTATGGGGGCGAACATAGGCACCTCCATTACCAACACCATTGTGTCGCTTGGGCACGTGCGTGCTAAAGAAGAGTTCAAACGCGCATTTTCAGCCGCCACTGTGCACGATTTCTTCAATTTATTATCAGTCGTGATCTTTCTGCCATTAGAGATTGCGTTCGGCATTCTAGAGCGCATGGGCTTATGGTTATCGCAGCTTTTTTACGGGGCAGGTGATGCCTCTATTAAGAGTTTTAACTTTGTTAAAGCCGCCACCAAACCCATTGTCGGCACCTCTAAAGACTTAGCCAAATCAATGGGCGACCAATTGGGCGGCACGTTATTGATTGTGGTAGGTGTTGTGTTTATTTTCATTGCCATTACCTTAATTGGCCGCTTACTTAAAACGCTGATGGTAGGCAAAGCCAAAGACATCATGCACACCGCCATTGGGCGAGGGCCGGTATCGGGCATTGCTTCAGGCACGTTAGTCACCGTATTGGTTCAATCGTCATCCACCACCACCTCATTAATGGTGCCACTGGCTGGCTCAGGTTCATTCAAACTCAGAGACATATACCCGTTCACGCTGGGTGCCAATATAGGCACCTGTGTAACCGCGGTATTAGCCGCCACCGCGGTTACCGGCAACGCACAAGCCGCATTACAAATTGCGTTTATTCACTTGGTTTATAATGTACTGGGCGTAGTAATCATTTACGGAGTTCCATTTCTAAGGTTTATGCCAGTAAAAGCCGCCGAAAAATTAGGTGAGGTTGCATCCAATAATAAAATGGCCGCTCTTGGTTACATTTTATGTGTGTTTTTTGTGGCACCAATCATTGGCCTAGGAATTAGCAGTTTGATTTAAAGTAAGGAGTAATGATGAGCAAACTAGACAAACTAAGTAATAAACGGCTGGCAAAACTAATTGCCGAAACTCAACAATCATTGAACGAACTAAAGCAAGAAGTAGAGCGCCGTGAAAAACAGCAGCAAGAATACGAACTTGCAGAGCTAGACCATCACATGGAAAACGCAGAGTTAAGTTTAGCCACCATTCGAGACTTCATTAATTACTTGCTTGAAAAGTCAAAAAAAGTTTAGAAATAACAATGATTTGTGCCGTAAGTTTCGAGTAAAAAAACAAGCCACTCTAAAACCATGAAACTGATACTTACCTTCGTATTACTTTGCTTTACCGTAACGGCTCACGCCGAGTGCGTTATTTTGCTGCACGGTTTAGCGCGCTCAAACAGCTCAATGAACAAGCTGCAAACCGCGTTAGAAAAAGAAGGTTTTACAGTACAAAACGTGTCTTATGATTCCACCAAGCATAAAATTGAAATCTTAGCCCCAATGGCCATTGAGCCTGCTCTTAATCACTGTGCAGCAAGTGCTAAGGTGAATTTTGTAACGCATTCAATGGGGGGCATTTTAGTCAGGCAATACCTTAGTGAACATACCTTGGCTAAACTCAACAAAGTTGTCATGCTTGGGCCACCCAATCAAGGCAGCGAAGTGGTGGATAAACTAGGCAACTTTCCTGGTTTTAGTTTTGTAAACGGCGAAGCTGGCTTGCAGCTTGGCACCGGAACATTAAGCATGCCAAGCAAACTCGGTGCTGTGAATTTTGACCTTGGCGTTATCGCAGGCACACGAAGCATTAATGTCATCCTTTCAGGCATGATACCCGGTTCAGACGATGGCAAAGTATCTGTTAAGCACACGAAAGTGCAGGGCATGAATGACCACCTTGTAATGCCCGTTACGCACCCATTCATGATGAAAAACAAAAAAGTAATCAGCCAAGTTATTCAGTACTTAAAACACGGAAAGTTCCAGCGAGAACAGGCGCTATAAAATACAACTAATACGCCAAATCAATACCGCCTAAAAAGGGTATTTCCATCTATTTTTGCACCTCAATAAATCTGTAATTTTATACAGTCTATTTTCGTAAAAATAATTAATGAGCCGCTTTTCACGCCTGTTGCTGCCTCCTTTCACACCTCCAAGTTTTTAATTTCAATAAAAATCAAAGAGTTTAAAACCGTCATAAAATAAATAATAGGGCGCCTTCAGCAGAAAAATGAGCACGCCCCCTTTCACTCCAAATAAAAAGAAGATACAGTACGCAAATATTAGAAATATCAGGGAGTTACAAAAGAAATGAGCATTAACGGAAAAGCGACAAAGTGCGCAAGCAATCTAATAAGCTGTTATGTGTATTAAGGAGAGTTTATGTATCAATACCACGGCTGGTTAAGCACTTTAGATCATGAGAATATTGATGCTCCTGACATAGATAAGAAACTTAAAAATATTAATGAACCTTATCCAGCCTCGGCCTCGTATGTTAACGGTGAACTGCACATTTCATTCAGCGGTAGTCCTAACCGAAATCTAGGGCAAACAAAAGAAATCTTGAGCTATCTAGTTGGTTTGGATGTTAAATTTACTGGTTGCATCTATATCAATGACCCTAGTTCAGAACGGTATCTGAGCTACGATTTAATAAAGGTAGTAAAAGATAAAGTGATAGAAATGCATGATAAAAATTTCACACTTGATGAAACTAAAAAGGTATTTGCGTGAAATCACATAACAAGTTTGCCAAGTGCACTTCGTTCGTTTCACTCACTGCGCGGGACGCGTTTACAACGCGCCCCTTGCAAAGGCGTTAACTGTCATGATTAGATTTTCATTCATTCTGGTAATAACAATCATACTTGCTGCTTGCTCAAAATCTGAACACGAAATTGCTGCCGAAAGACATTCCAAAGCAAGCAAAGCTTTATTTCAGAATACTGATGAATCGAAATATAAAGAAGCATTCGATTATCTATATACTGAATATAAAGCTGGATCAGCTTATTCGGCAGGAAAATTGGGTTGGGCTTATCAAAAAGGCCTCGGCGTAGAACCTGATTTGAAAAGAGCTATAGAACTATATGAATTTGCGGCAAATAGAGGAATGACTTATTGGCAATATTTGCTGGCACATGCGTATGAACAAGGTTATCTTGATCTTGGTATTAATCTAGAACAAAAAGAATATTGGTTGAATCAGAGCAATAAAATTCATAGGGCTAAATACGAGTGCTGGGTTGTTACATACTATGAAATGGATATTTATCCTTCTTCACCAGAGCTACAAACACTTCATGAGCAAAAGTGTAATGACAGTTAACAAGGCAAATCACAAGGACGTCAAACCGTTGGTTTGTCGCCCATGTTTGGGGCGTTAGGTATACAGAATATGTCAATATTAGAAAACTATTCGGTTTTAATCTCAGCTATTGGTGCTTTAACACTTATTCAAATAATCCAGCTTATAGTCGCTGATGTTATAGGAATCCTTTCAAAGCACACTTCAGGAGCAATAGTCGAAGCCAATCATGACGATTTGCTCTTTAGAGCCTCACGAGTATTCGCTAATACAAATGAAACAATTCCTGTTTTTATTTTAGCAAGCTTATTTTCAGTGCTTGTTAATGCATCACCTGAAGTCACAGGAATAGCGGCGTGGGTTTATGTAATAGCAAGGGTAATATATGCCTTTTGTTACTATGCAAATTTAAAAACAATGAGGTCAATTGTTTTTGGTATTTCATTGCTTGGTCTAATAGTTCTATTCATAACAGGGGTATACGCATGGCTCTGATACCTAACAAGAATAAACACAATGCGCTTACAGCGCTCGGACGCGTGCTACGCCCGCGCCCGTGTTATTGGCGTTACGTGTACAGGTTGCTATGACTCAAGATTTACACGATCTCGCAGATAGCGTGGAATCAGAACAAGACCTACTTAATTTTATTGAAGCCTTAAAGCTTGATAGAAACGATGAAGAAGAAAAAGAAAAGGTAAACCCTAGTTCTTCATATGGTTCAGGAGCAAATGGTTGGGAAAATGGAAATATAGTGTCATTCTTAGATGCTGCTGTGGCATGGGGGCAAGCATCAATCAACGGGTTAGAATTTTATAAAAAAACTGATAATCCTTGGAAAAGGGTTGCTCAAATACTGCATGCTGGTAAATTCTATGAATAAGACACGTAACAAGACAAAACACTGTCACTCACTGCGTTCGTTCGGACGCGCAAACAGCGCGCGCCAGTGTTTGAGGCGTTATAGCTACTGAAATTTATGGCTGGAAAGTACTCAGAAGTAATAGAAAAATACTGCAAGGAAAGTGATATTGAAATTCCTACGGGTTTCTATCGTCATTCAGCTTCTCACATAGCAGTAGTCCGCCTAGATTTAGAAAAACCAAAATTGGTAGCAAAGACATTTTTCAAGAAAACGGATCTAAACTATTATCTGAAGAATTTAGTCGTAGAAAATAAAGAAATTCAGAATATAGCTAAAGTCTTAGATTTCAAAAGCAACAAAGAATATTTAGTCGGCAAAGACAGAAAACCAAATGAGCTATAACAAGTTTGCAAAATCTGCTGCGTTCGTTTCACTCACTGCGCGGGACGCGTTTTCAACGCGCTGATCTGATACCACTTTAGTAGACAGTATTTACTGTCAACTAAGGAGGTATCCCGAATGGGACAAACAAAAAAGCGACATTATGAACGTTACACCTTGGCGTTTAAGCTCCAAGCCGTTAAGTTAGCTAATCACCC
>CALINO010000038.1 GCA_938045295.1 uncultured Arenicella sp. | reverse complement strand
GCCCGGTGGATTGCATTTTGGTTGACCCAGAACACACCGAAAGCCAAGATCAATTACAAACTAAATACACCGGTTTAACAGGGCAGGCTTATTCTAAAGAAGCGGAAAAAGACACCGCGTTTTGATGTGGTTGAGTTTTCTAAATCAGGTATTTATAAGAAAGCCAACGGCAGATAACCGTTGGCTTTTTAGTTTTTACCACCGGTTTGTGGTGGCGAGCATCTGACTTAGAAGTGGTAGTTTAAGCCAATGCCGTAAGTTGCAAAAGTGCCATCGAATACATCAGAACGTAGGCCTAGGCTGATTGAATCGGAAATTTGATAATCCAGAGATGCGCCATACATAAGTTCTGGGTCTGATTCGACATCAGAAAAAATACCACCGGTTGCTGAAACGTCAGCACTGATCTCAACCGCACCCATGCGCCCTGAAAGCGACAGTTTGTCGCTGAATGGCCATGTCGCTACCCCAGCGATATAAAGCGCACTAGCGCTAATGTTCAACTGGCTTGAAGGCGAGAATATGGTTACTCGAGGGTCATTTGAACTGGCTGACATTTCAAGGCCGTATTCGCCTAAATCTACGTAGCCAGTTTCGATACCTAAGTAGTTATTAAATTGATAGCCAATGTTAAAGCCGATTGCGCTATCGCTGTCATCAGCTGAACAGTTTATATTGATAAGGAAACTAAAGTCTGGCCCTATAAGGCTGTTTGCAGCCATTTCTGCCTCAGTGCAAACATCATTTAGTTCATCGAATGACGACTGGCCTAAAAACGCGCCTATTTTCCAATTTCCGGCATATGCGGAGTTAACAATAGAAAAAAGACTAACTAAAAGAAATATTTTTAATGCGGTTTTCATAAACTTACTCTTCATTAAATTTGTTGATTTGTGAAGCAACATCCCAAGTAAGGAGCTAGTTTTTTTGGATATAACTCCATGTAAATTTGATCATCCTTAATGACTGGCGTATGACCGAGCGCGATCATAACAATTTGAATAATTAAATCCAAGAGGTATTTATTTTGTGGATAAATACTCGATGAAGCGGTGAATGAGCTTGAACATTGAAATCGGTGCAACAGATGAAGTTGCACCGATTTAAGAAGAGGTTGTTTGGTTTTTTAGAGTAGGGGCAAATACTTAATTATTGCTCTACCAATGCTGGTACCCAGGAAATTTTTCGTTGCTTACGATACTCTCTAGTAAAGTCTTTCGCTGACCAAGTTTTGGTCTGTTCATGATAACCAGGCTTAATCATTTTGAGAGATACCGATGAGGCGCCGCTCATTTTGATTTGTTTGTCGAGTACCACTGGTGTTGGACCAAGAAAGATCCAGTCGGCGTCTTCTTCGCCTTTGTATTTTATTTGCATCAACGCATAGGCACCCAATGGGTCAGAGTGTACTTTCAGGGGGATGCTTTTTTTGCTGGTGCCACAAGCGCCAAGGAATGATGCGAGTAGTAAAATTATTAATGTATTTTTCATTGTAGTAACCCTAATAAGAGCTTAATTTTATTTTTTTTCGGTAAGGATCATTTCAACCAGCTGAGGATTCTCGCGCGCTGAAGATTCTGACTTATGACGCATGCTGAGCCAGAAGTGCGATATTTTTTCTTCGAAACCGGGTTTTTTGATACGTAGCGCAATGTATTGGCGGCTATCATTGGAATCTTTCCACCAGGTTGTTAGTGGAGTAACACCAATAACACTGCCGTCATCGAGATTGATAACCTCGGCTCCCGCCGGTTGAGACACAATTTTTGCTGCGCCATAGTGAGACGCACAGCCCGCTAAAAGGCTGATGCTAAACAAGGTAATAACTAACTTAATAATATTTTTTTGCATGTTGGCGCAGTTGTCAGAGTGGTGTGGTTTAGAAATACTTCGGTTTCATATAATCCGGCGAACTATAGCATAGCTTGGCGGTTTATAGAGGAGGTGAATATAACTGTAATCAGTCGTTAACTTAGAACTGTGAATTGTGTTCCCAGTACAAAATTTCAGCATTTTTGCTGTCATCGGTAGTGTCTTCACTGTGTTCTTCAGCCACCGTCAGTAATTCAAGCAAGTGTTCTTTGAGCGCTGCAAACTCGTCGTTTTTTTCAACCAGCATTGCGTGCTGAATATTCAACTCAGACAGTCTTGTTTCAACAGTGTCTGAGGCTTTGTGAATACGTTTAACACTTTCTAAGCGGCGGCGAAGTTGCGTATGGTGCTCTCGTACGTGAGTTTCCATTGGAACCATTAGGTTGTTATTCCAATTATTGGCATCACGTTGCGCGCGTCGGATGATTTTGCGCGAGGCAGTGCAGACAGACTCGTAAAACTTGTTGGTGATCGACATTTGCTCTTTAAAGAACAAGGTGCGAGTTTCTTTCAAGTTGCTGTGCTTACTTTCAAGTCGGCTGATGTCTTGCTGGTAACGTTCAAGGCGCAAACGGCGCACTTTGAAATTGGCAATGCCGTGTTCTTGCTCAAAATCACGGGTGATGTTTTCGCAAAGTACGGCGATTTCGTTCGATTGCTCAATGGCTGAGTTTACGTAGTAATTCAAGCGTTCAAAATATTTTGAAATGGTCTTTTGCAGCGTAATTGAGCTCGCGCACTTGGCCATATTGTGCTTGGTGACCGCGATTAACTTTTCCAGCCGTTCTGGTGCCAGAATGCGCGTCAGTTTTGAGGTCTCTTTGGCGTATACCGAGCGTAACGCTTGATAGCGCTGCATATCGACTTCCAGTGCTGACTTTTCGGCTTGCACTTTTAGCATGATGTGTGAAATCACATCGGTGTTCTTGCTGCTTACTTGCTGCAGCTCGTCAATGTGTTCATCGGCATCGCGCAGTCGTTTAGTTAAAATAGAATCAGACGATTCCAAAATGCTTGCCAATGAATTGCTAACTTTTTCAACCACGATTCGGCGTTTTTCAGGCACCAATTTTTCAGCAATGGCGTGCTCAAGCGCGCCAATATTGCTGCGCTCCAGTAATTCTGTGTCGTTATTAAGTTTTGCCAGTAGCCCTTTTTGCGCCGAGACAGGGAAAATATTCTCTTTATCTAAATTCAGTGCTTTGGCGGTGCTGGATACCTGTGCGGCTATTTCATCTTCAATATCTTGTTCACTGCGAATGCCGTCCCACAACGAATCTATTTTATTCAGCGCTACCAGTTTGCGTTGATTGCGTTGCGCTGCTTCGGCTTTCTTTTTCTTCGACTTGCCTTTGTGCGTTTCACCGCCAATGTGCTGTTCCCACAGCTCTAAGTCGGTCGAAGTTACGCCGGTGTCTTGAGATAAGATGAAAATAATGGTGTGCGCGGTAGAGAGTTGATTAATGGTCAACTCCGGCTCGGCACCAATGGCGTTTAAGCCCGGGGTGTCGAGAATAACCAAGCCTTGCTCTAACAACGGGTGTGGCAAGTTAATGATGGCGTGGCGCCAGCTGGGGATCTCCACTTCATCGTATTCGTTAACCGGAAGGCCGAGTTCTGATTCGTCAGACTCTAATAGGTCAAATTTAAGTTTGGTGGCGTAAGTTTTGCTGACCAGTTTGTTGTTGGTCATGCTGCTAAACGCGTCAACAATGCTGTCCACATCGTCTACGTCGAACTCAATTTCTTGCCACAGCGCGTCGTCTTTTTTCAGTTCGAATAATGGGCGCTCGTCTTGACGTGACTCAATAGGCAATAAGCGAATTGAGCTTGGGCGATTAGGGTCGTAAAGTAATTCAGTGGGGCACATGGTGGTGCGGCCCGTGCCTGATGGTAATATGCGGCGTGGGTAGTTACCAAAAAACAGAGTATTGATCATCTCTGACTTGCCGCGTGAAAACTCAGCAACAAAGGCGATTGACAGGTTGTCATCAATCAATGAGCCCAGCACGGTTTCGAACTGGTGGTGAGTGCGCAGGTCAGTAACATTATTCGCTTTTAAAAAGCGACTAAGGTCTTGCACAGCCTCGCTGACGCGCGTGCGCCAGCCGGAATATTGTTCTATTTCAGTGTCTAAAATTGTTGTTGTCACTGTAATACCCTCGCATCAATAATTAATCATAACGTGACAGCGGATTTAGTGTCAATTGAATGCTAAAGCATTTTTTTATCTAAATACGTTAAGTCTATGATTTATAATGATTGCGTTCGATGCCTGATGCCGCATTCTTGTCTTGGTAGTTACAACAGGGTTACCTTGCCGGTAAGAAATGCGTCAATATGGTTTAATCAAGTTTGGTATGTTGGTCGTTTGGGGTACTCAGGCGAGCCCTCGAACCTTGAATTAGTAGACAAATAACAGTGACAAAGAAGAAGACTCGTAAAAAAGCAACAAAAAAGCCTGCGACGCCTAAAACGGCGAATAAAGCGAATAAAAAAGTGGCGAATAAGAAAGGCGCGGCAGCTTCGTCCGGCGGTGGCCGTAAAAAAAAGAAAACGGCTAAAAAAGCAGCGACCAAAAAAGTAACGGCTCAGGCGTCGGTTGGTGGGCGAGCAGGTGGTTCAACGAATTCGGTGCCAAAGCGTACCGTGCGTTGGTTCTGGTCGGGCTTTAAGTTTGTTTTTTGGCGTGCGGCATTGGCCGTTTTTGTTTTGTTTTTGGGTTACACCGCGTATTTGGACGTTACCATACGCAAGCAGTTTGAAGGGCAAAAGTGGGCGTTGCCTGCACACGTTTACACTCGACCTTTGGAGTTATATCTAGGGCAAGACTTTGATGCGCAGCTGGTTGAAACAGAGCTGCAAGAGCTGGGCTATCTAAAAAGCCCAGACGTGAACCGTGTTGGCACCTATCGCTTAGATTCTTTGGAGTTGGCGATTCATCAGCGTGCGTTCCGCTTTTGGGACGAAGCGCGCCCACAACAAGTCATTAAATTAGCAATTAGAAACAATCGCGTAGCGGCAATCGAAATTATTAATGCGTTGAAGCAGGCCGAGCAAACAGAAATCGTTCGTTTAGAGCCCCGTTTGTTTGGCAGCGTATCGCCGATGCAGCATGAAGATCGCACCTTGGTGCGCTTGGAAGATGTGCCGCAGCCATTGATTGATGGCTTAATTGCCTACGAAGACCGTCAGTTTTATTCGCATATTGGCGTCAACTTCAGGGGCTTGGCTCGTGTGTTATTTCAAGCGGTAAAATCAGGTCGGGTTAGCGGCGGTGGTTCATCATTAACTCAGCAATTGGTCAAAAATTATTATTTGACGTCTGAGCGCAGCGTGCGGCGCAAACTGGTTGAAATGATCTTGGCCGTATTGCTTGAGTTTCATTACAGCAAAGATGAAATACTGCAAGCTTATATTAATGAAGTGAATCTAGGGCAGGCCGGCAACCGCGCTATTCACGGTTTTGGGTTGGCAAGCCGGTATTATTACGGGCGGCCATTGAATGAGTTGTCGCTTAATGAAATGGCCACCTTGGTTGCCATTAATAACGCACCGAGCCGTTACAACCCGTTAAAGCGCCCAGAAAGGGTAATGAAAAAGCGCAACGTGGTGTTAACAGCCATGCTTGATAGCGGCAAGATCGATCAGCACCAATTTGATATTGCCAGCTCACAAGCACTTAAGTTAAGCCCCGTTGCCAGCCGAGCGGCCACGCTTTCCTACCCAAGCTTTTTGGGCTATGTGCGAGAGAACTTGAAAGACGGTTATCAGCAAGATGACTTAATGAGCGAAGGCTTGCAAATACACACCACATTGAACCCCCGAATTCAGTCGGTGTTAGAGACGGTGGTTTCTTCTGAGTTGGCAAAAATTGAGCAACAACGTGATATTGAACGTGGAAGTCTGCAAGCGGCGGCGGTGGTGTTGCGCACAGATAACGGCGAAGTGGTGGGTATGTTGGGTGACCGCAACCCAAGCTTTGCCGGTTATAACCGAGCATTAAAGGCGCGTCGCCCGGTTGGTTCGTTGTTAAAACCGTTTGTGTATTTAACGGCGTTAGAGTCTCCAGAGCAATATTCATTGGCCTCTATCATTAGTGATATGCCGATCACGGTGTCGCAAAAAGGCAGCCCCGATTGGCGACCCAGAAATTACGACGGCAAACCACACGGCGATGTGATGATGGTTGATGCCCTATCTCAGTCGTACAACTTGGCGACCGTAAACCTGGGTATGGCGTTGGGTTTAGCCAACGTCACCGACACACTCAAGCGCATGGGGTATCAACGGCCTATTAATGAATTGCCATCAATGCTGTTGGGCGCCGTGCCCATGAGCGTGATGGACGTCAGTCAGCTTTATTTAGGGCTTGCCTCTGGTGGTTTTAAAACGCCGGTGAAAGGGGTGCGCTCAGTACTGAGCAAAGAAGACATGCCGTTGTCGCGTTATGCTTTGGATATTGAGCAAGTGGTCGAGCCTGAGTACACCCATTTAATTAACTATGCCTTGCAAGACGTTATTCGTAATGGCACCGGGCGGGCTGTGCTGTCAGGCTTTAAGTACGATTATGGTTTGGCGGGTAAAACCGGCACCACGAACGATTACCGAGACAGTTGGTTTGCTGGTTTTAGTGGTAATTATTTAACCGTGGTTTGGGTGGGGCGCGACGATAACAAGTCAACCGGCTTAACTGGCGCAAGCGGCGCTGCCAGAGTGTGGTCTAACATCATGCGTCAGTTACCTTTGCAGCGTTTAGAGCTTGGCTACAGTGAGCGAATTGTGTCAAAACAAGTGCGCTACTCGTCTGAACCGTTCAGTAAAGACTGCCAACTATCGCGTGCACTGCCTTTGTTATTTGATTCGTTTGATTTGAGTAATATTTCGTGCGTGGATTATTTCCAGTATGATGATGAGAGTAACGACGAGCAGTTACATTTTGAACCGGCTAATGAAGAGCAGCCTATTAAGCGTCGACCGAAGAAAAAATCGTTATGGAAACGAATTTTCGGTTAATCTTCAGAGAGTTAAGCCCGTTAATTTTAATGTGATAACGAACACACTAATTACAAATGAGTGAGTCAATGAATACGCAAGCTGACAGTTGTATCGAAGCCAAACCTAGTATTAATGCCAAGATTGCGGTGTTGGCAATGTGTGTTGTGTTGCCTGCCTGTATTAATACCAAAACAATTGATGTGCACACGCAAGAACCCGCCGTGGTTGAAGAGCGGGCGGTGGTGGATGGGCAAGCCTTGCCCCTGCCTGACGAGCCTAACTTGTCGGTAGAGCAAATGGAGGACTCAAAACAGGCCTCGCCGGTGGTTAGCCGGTTAATGGCGTCAGCGCAGCAAGATCGCCAATCCGGCAATTGGGATCGCGCATCGGGTTCCATAGAGCGGGCTTTGCGTATTGAGCCTCGCAATGCACAGCTGTGGTCTAACTTGGCGGAAATCAAGTACGAGCAAGGCGACTGGAAAGGGGCGATTCAAGTAGCGGCAAAGTCCAATACCCTGTCAGCTGATAATAAACAATTGCGCCGCAGAAATTGGTATTTGATGGCAAATGCGCACGATGCTATGGGTAATTCTGAGGCCGCTCAGCGCTTTAGAGACAAATTAACCGCCAATTAATTACCGTATTGTCCGTTATTTCACCCAAACGGGTTATATCAATTAGATGTTATTAAGGTAGACTGTTTGTAAGTGTTGTATAAGACATGTTTTAAATGTGTCTGCCTGCATCACTGTAAAGCACTGCAAAAGGGGCCTAAGCGCAAAAAGACGTCAATTATTCATTGATGTCGTGTTTCGGTTTTAGGGGGTGGTGTGTATTTAGAACGGACTCTATTTATTCCTGGGGGGGAGTAAAAAAAACTGAGAGAGTCCAACTGCTTTGGGCTTCTCAGTTTTTCACTTCCTGGTTCTTCTTCCTAACCTATTTTTCACTCATCATTATTCGGCACCATTACTGCGCAGTAATGGTTAGTAGATACCGTATCTTAACTAAGTCGCGCATTGGCTAATTATTTAACACAATAAAGGCGTTTAATGACGTTGCTAGGCTGAGCCAAACTAGGTAAGGCGCCAGTAGCCACGCCGTTAATTTGGTGTTCACCGTGTTCGAGTTCATTGTTGCTAAACGATACGCCATAATAGCCACAATCAAGAACAGCAGCAGTAGGTCAATTAAGCCGACAACTGTCCAATTTTGGCCAAAAAACACCCAAGACCATAGGGCGTTAACGCCAAGTTGTAAGAACCATAAGATTAATAATGACGAGTCACCCAATTTTGAAATTTGGTGACCAACAATAGCAATCATTACATACAGAATGGTCCAAGCGATAGGAAAAGCAAGGTTGGGCGGTGTCCATGGTGCTTTATTCAGTTGCGTGTACCAGTCACCGGGTTGAAATAAGCCACCGAATAAAAAAACCAGCAAACACAGAACATAGAATGAGGCCGGTTGTGACAATGTTGTTTTTAGCTTCAAGGTCTATTCTCCGTATTGCTCTGCGCGATACTCATGAGCCAAACGAACGTAGCGTTCACGGTTTATTGCTAGAAAAGACAAATCTTTCTCAGACACATCGCGAATTTTTTTGGCTGGGCTGCCAGCCCAGACTTCGCCAGCTTTGACGATTTTACCCGGCGTTACTAAGGCCCCGGCGGCAACAATGGCGCCATTTTCAATAATGCAGTCATCCATTACGCAGGCTTGAATGCCAATCAGGGCGTTGTCTTCAACGGTGCAGGCGTGCAGCACGGCACTGTGGCCGACTGTAATGTCATCACCCAAATAAGTGCCTTGGCCAAGTTCGGCGCAATGAATCATGGTCATGTCTTGAATGTTGGTGCGCTTGCCAATACGAATATCGTTCACATCGCCTCGCAGCACGCAGCCATACCAAATGCTGGCATCTTCGGCGATGGTGGTGTCGCCAATTATAGTGGCATTTTGAGCGACAAAGACGCTGGGGTGAATGCTTGGCAAGATGCCGCGGTAAGGTAAAATATTACCTTGAATGGTTGTTTTTGAGTTCATAGCGTTTAGTGGTTGGCTTTGTTTGAGTTACACTGCGCGAAAATATAAATCATATAGTAAGCTTTTGTATGGGTCATACGCCACTTTCTCGTTACCAAGAAGATTTAGAAAAGCCTGATTTTGAAGCCGATCCGGCGCAGCAGCTTGCCGTGGAAAATTTACAGAGGCTGTACGATGATTTGGTTAATTTTAAGCCAGAACCGGTCAGTTTTTTCAGTAAAATTGGGCTTAAAAAAGACAAACCTCAGCGCCCAGTTCAAGGGCTGTATTTTTGGGGTGGCGTGGGGCGTGGTAAGACCTATTTGGTTGACACCTTCTTCGATTGTTTGCCGTTTGAACAAAAGCGGCGAATGCACTTTCATCGATTTATGCACCGAGTACACGCCGAACGCAAGCAGTTGCGTCATCAAAGCGACCCCTTGGTGATTATCGGCGAGCGCTTAGCGCAAGAAACCCGAGTCTTGTGTTTTGATGAATTTGTGGTGCACGACGTTGCCGACGCCGTTATTTTAGCTCGATTAATGAAGGTGTTGTTTGCGCATGGCGTAAGCTTGGTGGCTACCAGTAATGTGGAGCCAAAAAACTTGTACAAGGGCGGTTTGCAGCGTGAATTGTTTTTGCCGGCCATCGACATGATTTACCAATTCACTGATGTGGTTAACATCGACTCAGGCATTGATTACCGTTTGCGTTTTTTAGACAAGGCGGAAACGTACTTTACGCCGCAAAATGAAGCGGCTCAACAAGGCATGCAATACAACTTTGACCATCTGGCTCCCGATCAAGGCGTGGCTGATGCCAGTATTGAAGTTGAAGGGCGCCAGCTACAATTCATTCGCCGCGCTGATGGGGTCATTTGGTTTGACTTTTTAGAACTGTGTGATGGCCCAAGATCGCAAGCCGATTACATAGAATTAGCCGTGTGTTTTCATTCAATACTGTTGTCGGGTGTGCCGGTTATGGATCGTTTGAAAGAAGATCAAGCTCGACGTTTTATTAATATGATCGACGTGTTCTACGATCATAATGTGAAATTGATTATTGCCGCGGATGTGGGCGTCGCCGATTTATACGCTGGCACGCGAAATGCGTTTGAGTTTCAACGAACCATGAGTCGCTTACAAGAAATGCAATCGCACGATTATCTGGCTTTAGAGCATAAAACCGAATAACACTTCGGGGCTCTTTTGCCATCTACCGCGGGCTTTTACCATTTGTGGGTGTATTGCGGTTCGAGAGTGTTATTGCTCATCCGTATTCTGAGCGTTCAATTCGACTTGTTGTTGCTCAAGTTCAGTAATCGGGTCGCCACAATGCCAACTCTTAACGCGTTCACCGCGCTTATGTTCGCTCACTGTGAACCAGCTGTAGCCTTGAGATAGCGCTAGTTGAGGAGTGTCTTCGTCTTCTCGGGTAAAGGTTAGAGCGGATTCAAGTGGGCAATTCTTTTTACTAAATATGTAGCACACTGGGTAGCCGTATTGAACCGCGCGATGCAGGCGCGACTTTTTGAAAATATTATGGCAGCCAGGGTTGCGTGCTTTGCCTCGGGTAAACCAAAAACGATCTGAAATACCGTCTTTGTTAACGCGGTATAAGCGCAGGTCTTGCCGCTCTTTGGCCGACACAATAGTGGCCGTATTAAAGCCCAGCAGTGCGGTGGCTACGAGAACCGTAGCGGCGATTGTTTTTACCAAGAACCTAGTTTCCATTTTGCAATATTCGGCGTGTCTTCCACAGCATTATTATCGGGTGTGAGCTGCCCATCAGCGTCGGCGTCATCAATGTATTGTTTAGAGCCTGACGAATGCTCCAATTCTATTTGATAAACCTGGCCACTTTCACGACGTGACTCGGTAATGGTGGCTTCGCCTAGCAAATTGTCAGCCAATGATTTTGATTTATCATCGGTGCCGGATTTTGCATTAGTGCTGGGCTTGGTGTCCAGTGAATTAATCGGTTTAAGTTCATCCAGTGCTGGCTCGCCTTTTGTGTTTTCACCCAAAGCTGGAGGTGGGGCGGTTTGTGCAAATGCATGAACGTTAAACAATAGGGTCAACAAAAGCACAGTAATTAAAGGCCGTGCGGATGAGTGATTCAGTGTTTTTGTATAACTTTTCATATGACTCAGCCCCTTTTGGCTCCTCGTGCGTTTGTTGACTTTCCATCATGGTATCATACGCGGCTGATTTGACAGCATTGGCAATGCTAACGGGGCGGTAATTGATGCTGGCCTGTGACGCACTCCTGATATGGCTGGCTCTCTTTTTTCTGAAATTTTAGACACTATTTTGATTATGGAACACCCCAAGCTGATATTGATTGACGGTTCATCGTACTTATATCGTGCATTCTATGTGCCGCAACTAAAGCGTATGCAAACCAGCGATGGGCAGCCCACAGGCGCTGTGTTTGGCATTATGAACATGATCAAAAGCCTGATGTTGGAATACCCAAATTCTAATATTGTGGCAATTTTCGATGCCAAAGGAAAAAACTTCCGTCATGAGCTCTACGAAGACTACAAGGCCAACCGCCCGCCCATGCCAGATGAGTTGCGTAGCCAAATTGAATACGTTCACAAAGGGGTTAAAGCACTGGGCATTCCATTAATTGCTACGCCCGGCGTAGAGGCCGATGATGTGATTGGCGCTTACGCTGTTCAAGCCAGTGATCAAGGTAGTACGGTGCTGGTGGCCAGCGGTGATAAAGATTTGGCGCAGATTGTTAACAGCAATATAAGCCTGATTGATACCATGAAGAAAGTCATCGTTGATGAGGCTGGCGTGGTGGAAAAATTTGGTGTGCGGCCTGACCAAATTATTGATTACTTAGCGTTAATGGGCGACACCTCGGATAATGTGCCCGGGGTTCCTAAGGTGGGGCCTAAAACAGCGGTGAAGTGGCTGCTAGAATATGAAACGCTCGATAACATTATTGACAACGCCGACAAGATAGGCGGTAAAGTCGGCGAGAACTTGCGTGACTTTATTCCGCAGTTGCCGCTATCAAAAGAGCTGGTCACGATTCGTTCTTCTATGGAGCTTGAGGTTCCATTAACAGACTTGTCTCAAGGCGAGCCAGACAAAGATGCGCTAATCGAAATTTACCAAGCGTTGCAATTTAAGAAGTGGTTGAGTGAGATGGGCGAATCATTGAGCTCTTCAGACGACCCGGTCATTGCGGCGTTTAAGCCGGGTGATTACGAGACCGTTTTAGAGCAACAAGCGTTTGAAAAATGGCTGGCGCTGTTAAGCAACAGTGAAGGTTTTGCGTTTGATACCGAAACCACGTCAGTTAACGCTCAGCAAGCGGAGTTGGTTGGGGTGTCGTTTGCGGTTGACTCTGGTCATGCCGCGTACGTGCCAGTGGCTCACAGCTATATGGGCGCGCCCGAACAGCTGGATCGAGATTGGGTGTTGGCTAAGCTGAAGCCGTTATTGGAATCGGCAGAGATGCCCAAAATTGGGCAAAATTTAAAATACGACATGAGCGTGTTGGCCAATTACGGCATACGCTTGCAAGGCGTGGCATTTGATACCATGCTTGAATCGTACGTATTAGACAGTGTCAGCTCACGGCATGACATGGACACCTTATCTGAAAAGTACTTAGGTCATACGCCAGTGCCGTTTTCACAAGTGGCGGGCAAAGGTAAGGCGCAGGTCACCTTTGATCAAGTTGATCTTGAAAAGGCTGGGCATTATGCCGCTGAAGATGCCGACGTGACCTTGCGATTGCATCATCAAATTATGCCGTTGTTAACCGCAAAGCCCACCTTACATCGAGTGTTTAATACCTTGGAAATGCCACTGGTGCCAGTGCTTTCACGCATGGAAGATTGCGGTGTATTGATTGACGACAGCATGTTATTGCAGCAAAGCCAAGAGTTGGCTATGAGCATGCAAAAGGCAGAGCAAACGGCTTATGAGCTTGCACAAGGGGAGTTTAACTTAGCCTCGCCTAAGCAAATTCAAGAGGTTCTGTATGAGCGCATGGGTTTGCCAATTTTGAAAAAAACGCCCAAAGGCGCGCCATCGACCGCCGAAGACGTGTTGCAAGAATTATCGCTTGAGCATGAGTTGCCACGGTTGATTTTAGAGCACCGCAGCTTGGGTAAGTTGAAGTCCACTTACACCGACAAATTGCCAACGATGATTAACTCACGCACTGGGCGCGTGCACACGTCTTATCATCAAGCCGTTGCGGCAACCGGCAGGCTGTCGTCAAGTGACCCTAATTTGCAGAACATTCCTATTCGTACCGCCGAAGGGCGGCGTATTCGAGAAGCCTTTATTGCTGAGCCTGGCTCCATGATCTTGGCCGCGGACTATTCGCAAATTGAATTGCGTATCATGGCGCATTTATCTGGTGATTCAACGCTTGTGCACGCCTTCAAGCACAACCTAGATATTCACCGTGCTACTGCCGCTGAAATTTTTGATGCCCCGCTTGATGAAGTATCGGATGAGCAGCGTCGGCACGCTAAAGCGGTTAACTTTGGTTTAATTTACGGTATGTCGGCATTCGGCTTGGCTAAGCAAATCAATGTGGAGCGAAAGCAAGCGCAAAATTACATTGATGCGTACTTTGAGCGCTACCCTGGAGTTAAAGAGTATATGCAAAGTACGCGCGAATTCGCGCATGAAATGGGGTATGTGGAAACCGTATTTGGCCGTCGCTTATATCTGCCTGATATCAAATCTAAGAATCACAATATGCGTCAATACGCTGAGCGCACGGCAATCAATGCGCCAATGCAGGGAACGGCCGCCGATATTATAAAAATGGCGATGATCGAGGTGGACCAGTGGTTAGTGGGTCAAAGTGACATTAAAATGGTGATGCAAGTGCACGATGAGCTGGTGTTTGAAGTAAAAGAATCGTGTGTTGAAAGCGTTAGCGACAAGGTGTGCGAAATCATGCAAAATGTGACTCAGCTTGATGTGCCATTATTGGTGGAAGCGGGTGCCGCTATAAACTGGGCAGCAGCGCATTAATTAATATAAAAAATGCTAAAATTTGCCATGAAGGCAAGTGTGATAGGGTCTCAAAACAAGACACTAGCGGTGAACTGGTTTAAACTTCGGGGCTAAATGGGTTCATACGCTAGAACACTTGGGTTTAGGAAAACTATTATAATAAAAATAGATCGGAAGTAGTCGTAGATAATTTAAGCAATCAATGGGAAAAATACCAAAAAATATTCTGGCAGTCGCTGCATTAGGCTTATTAGCTGTGTGGTTGTTGCCATTGGGTGACTCGCCAAATTCAGATTCACAGAATGCTGAATCGCAAGTGTCAGAGAATGGCACGTCAGAACTGGCAAGCACTGATATTGAGCAAGGAGCGAAAAGAATAGTTTCGGGCAGCTTTGCTGCATTGGCGCAAGCCGCTTCAAACCCTGTGACATTAAGTCAAGCTCAGAGTGAAGATCTCAGTGCTCGTTTTACACAAGCTAATCAGAAGCTTGTGCAAGGTGATGAAGATCAAGCCATTGAAATGTATAAGGCATTGACCGAAGAGTTTCCTAATTTTGTTGAGCCCTATGTGAACCTAGCGGCGGCTTACGCTAATCGCGGTGATTTAGAGCAGGCGCGTAGCACCTTAGCTCAAGGTACTCGGGCCAATCAAAGTACTCAGCTGTTGTTTGACAGCATTAATAAAGTGCACGGAGCCTTGGCGGCGCAAGCCTATAAAAACGCATTAGAATCGGGTGAGGTGACTGCAGAGCAAGTGTCTCTGCCTACATCCGCCCAGCTGGCGACGGATTTTGAGCTTACGCAACAAGTTAAAAAGCTTTCCGATGCCTTAGAGCAACAGCAAAATTTGCAATCGGCGGCGGTAGCGATTGAGCCGCAGCTTAAAAAGTTAAAGGTTGAACTGCAACAAACTCAGGAATCGGCGGAAACCTCTAAGTTAGAGTATCAGCAGCAACTTTCAGCCATGCAGACCCAGCTTGATGCCAAAGCCCAACAAGCTGAATTGGCACAAGCTCAGCTGTCGAACATGCAAAGCCAAGCGGAAAAAGCAGAAAGCGATTTGTTGGCTAAAATGCGTATTGAGTTGGGTAATTCTGAATCTGCATTACAGGGCTTGCAGAAGCAGTTGACTGAGTTAAGTGCGCAAAATGAAGATTTGACACGCCAGCTTGTGGCCGCGCAAACGGCGGCTGCACAGGTGGTGGCTTCTAATGAGAATAGTACTCAGGCGCCATTAACCACCACACCGGCAAGCACCACGCCGGCGATTGCTCCTCAAGTGAGCACTGAGCCACCTAAAAAACAGCCTTTGAGCGAAAATCAAACGCAGACCGCCATCGCATTGGTGCAAGCCTGGGCCAGCTCTTGGTCATCTCAAGATGTGCCGCGTTATCTTAGTTATTATGTGAGTGATTACTCCTCAAGTGAAAATCAAAGCCACAAAACGTGGGCAGATCAGCGCCGTGTTCGTTTGACGAATAAAAAATTCATTCAGGTAACGGTTAGCAACTTCAATGTGGAGAAAACAACTCAAGGCTTTGCGGTTACTTTCACGCAAAACTATCGTTCTGATACATTAGATGATTCTATTGTGAAGCAAATTTCTTATGCTATTTCTGAGAACCAAGATTGGTCGTCGGCTAAGATTATTAGTGAAAGAATTGTTAGCTTGTGATGAATTATGAATAACGGCGTAGTTAGTTTGAAAAAAACTCGTTTTGCGCAACGCATAGCGCGTAATGCATTGCTATTTCCACTGCTGCTTACTGTGGGTGGGCATGGTGTTGCGCAAACAAGCGTTGAACAGCCCGCCTTGTCAGCCGCGCTTGCCTTATCTAAAAGTGTGCATGCGTTAGAAGCAAATCGCGAATATGAACCGGCGATTATCGAAGTGTTGAGCAAGTTACAAGCAGGCGAGTTGAGTTCAGCGTTGGCGCTTGTTAATGCGCATATTCAAGAATTTCCTAAGAGCCGAATTGGTCATTTCCTAAGAGCGGATATATTAAAGGCCATGGGCGGCGGTTTTTCAGATGTTGGTGC
The DNA here is from genome assembly GCA_938045295.1 of uncultured Arenicella sp. Taxonomy (GTDB): domain Bacteria; phylum Pseudomonadota; class Gammaproteobacteria; order Arenicellales; family Arenicellaceae; genus Arenicella. The sequence continues at coordinate 37,347 of CALINO010000038.1, read as the reverse complement.
AGGCTCTCCGTTGCCTGAAAAAGAATTGGCCGGGTTAACACACCAATTGAAAGTACGTTGGGAGCACCATCAGCAACAAGACGTCAACGCTCATCAGAAACTGCCCGAATCGTTGATTGAGATTGGCGATCACCCTTATGTGTTGGTGGCTGATCTGAAGCAGGGTCGTTTGTACGTGTATGAAAATAACGATGGCCGTCCAGAGCTGGTACGCGATTATTATATGTCGGTAGGTTCCGCTGGGTACGGCAAGCAAGTCGAAGGCGACAACAAGACGCCAGTTGGCGTTTACCATGTTAATCGATATATCGAGGGCAAAAGGCTGCCAGACTTATACGGTAAAGGCGCTTTCCCGGTTAATTACCCCAATCGTTATGACCGCTTTTTGAAAAGAACCGGTTATGGCATTTGGTTGCATGGCACGCCGTCTACGACCTACGCCAGAGCGCCATGGACAAGCGAAGGCTGTTTTGTGTTAAGCAACGATGATTTGCTTGATGCGGCTCAATTTGTGAGTGCTGAAGCTCGCACTCCGGTTATTTTAAGTGATCGAATTAATTGGGTTGATCGAGATCAATTGGTTCAGCGCCGAACCGAGTTTTTGGCCATATTGGACAAATGGAAAACCGATTGGGAAAGTTTGGATACGTCGGCCTATTTATCGCACTATACGCAAAACAAATTGAATTTCGGCGCCGCTAGCTTTTCCAGTTGGGCGCAAAAAAAGCGCGCCGTGAATAAATCTAAAACCTTTATTCAAATTGACCTTAAGGTGAACGATTTATTTTCCTACCCAGGAGAAAACGACATGTTTGTGGTTAACTATACGCAGAGTTATTTAAGCAATAACTATGAAGGTGTGGTGCGCAAACAGCAGTACTGGAAGCGCAATGAAAGTGGCGTTTGGAAGATACTCTACGAAGGTTAAGCCGGGCCTGTATTGCAAGCCTAGTTGCGTGTTGCAAGCCGCGTTTTACAAACAGCTAAGGGAGTTAACTTTAACCGTTGCGCTCGGGTAGGTTTTTCTTCAGCCAGCTTACAATGTCTTGCCAAATCAAATCAGTTTCTGCTTCGCTGGGCATTTCCCAGGCGTGTGGCAATTCCAAGGTTATGACGGGTATGTTTTTATTAATGCCTGCGTAGTTGCCTAACGAGCCGGGGTAAGTGCCCAATAAATTAAGGCGTAGTTTGCCCAAACTTTTAGGTGCGGTATTGAGCTGTTGCGCATCAAAGTCCACCACCCCATAAGGTGCGTGTATTGAGATGATGGCATCAGGTTTGAATTGTTGAATTTCATCCACCAGCCAGTGTGTTTCTGGCTCGCTGTTGGGTGTTTTTCCTGGGTATTTTCTTGGGTCTTTGCCGCTTTTTGACTCCCAATACGCCAGTGCATTTTTAGTCCAATCGTTTGACGGTAAATTTCTGTTTAAATCCACGCCGTTTTCATTGGTTCTTTCGGCGGCTTTTTTCAGTAAGCCATCGGGATTCATGCTCGGAATAATGTGCCAATGAAAAAGCCCAGAATGGTATTTGTTGAGTTTTTCTATCCAGCGAAAGGTGACACTGACCGACGTGAGTTCGTCGCCATGAATGCCGCCAATAATAAGTACGCGCCCCAGAGGTTCTTTTTTCTCAAGAGGCGCAAACTCTGTAATCATTAATGGTGTGCCGGCAATTGATGAGCAGCCTGAAGGTACTAGATCAGCGCTCATGCATCCTGACAAGCTAACACTAGCAAGGCGGTTGGAAATTTTTTCACAAAAGGCCGCCTTTTCCGTGTTTTGTTTTGAATTAGCTTGGGATGCAAAGGTATTGCAGTGAGGCTGGTATTGCTGCTCTGATTCGCTGTCAGGCGTCTCGGTTTCAGCATCGGCAAAGCCGATTGATTCTATGATTGAATCGCCGGCGCCAGTTTGCGGTGATTGTGCATTGTCATTTTGTTGCGATAATTCTGACTCAATAGAATTTGGCTCATCCGCCGCACCATTGTTCGACACGTTGTCGGTCAATGCTTGAGTGCTTTCTAGCGCTTGTTCTGTTGCTGCATTGGCGCTTGGATTGGGCTCTTGTGGTGGTGATTTTTTTTCTGCGCTGTCGCTTTTTTGTTGCGTTGCGGGAGGCTGCGATGGTTCGCACGCTGTTAGCATGACCGCCGCTAACAGCGAAAGAAAGAGGTGATTTATTTTCATATGCTCAGAATGCCAATGCAGAATGCTTATGTGGCCTCTTTTGTGCAGCAGCGTAGCAGCTAAACGATTTACGTTTATGGTTGGGTGTTAGCCATCTAGTATAACTTATCGCCCGATCTTTGGAGGTAAATTTTTAAAGTGATTGAAATAAAATCAAACCATTTACTTTGAGGGGAGAACTAAGTTGCAAGGCTAACAAGCAGAATAAGGTTAACCGGGAGAATGGAACAAAGGGGGTGGGTAAAGTATTGTCTAGGACAGGCGAAATACCTTTGTGGGTATTCCAAGGGGATGTCGTTTGGGGGGGGGACAGCCTGCCCTAGACAATTTTGGCAAAGCGAATTAACGCTTTCTTAATTGTTCAAATACAGTCGTGATTTTATCAAAAAAATGGCAGAACTATATTTATCAGGCGGCTAAGATAAAGTAAAAGTTAGGCGAATACAAGGCCACATTTGTGTATTTTTTGAAATTATGAACCGTGGTTAATCCACTCTTGGATTTGGAGGCGCATATCGTTGACGCCGGTATAGTTTTGCGATGAAAAAGGCTCTACGCCAAATTGCCCTTTTACTTTAGACAGCTCGCGTTCAACAGCCTGAACTGCGGCGGTCATTTTTCCTCGCCTTAGCTTGTCTGCTTTGGTGAGCAGAACTTGCGTTGGCAACTCTGATTCACTCGCCCAGCGAATCATTTGCCGGTCTAAGTCGGTTAAAGGGTGGCGAATATCCATGAGCAAAACCAGCACCACAAGGTTTGGGCGCTCAGTAAGGTATTTATGAATCGTGGCTTCCCAGTCTTTCTTAACGGCCAGTGGTACTTGTGCAAAACCGTAACCAGGTAAATCCACTAAGCGCGCTTGCTCTCCAAGAGAAAAGAAATTAATTTGTTGGGTGCGCCCGGGCACTTTACTCGTTCGTGCTAGCTTACGCCTATTACAAATGGCATTGATGGCGCTTGACTTTCCAACATTAGAACGGCCAGCAAAGGCTATTTCAGTCAGCTCGTCTTGCGGAAATTGAGCCGGTTTTGCGGCGCCCAGAATAAATTTTGGTTCGCGCAATATGTCGGGCATTGCATGCGGCTCGGCAGAAGTTCTATCAGTGTCACTTTTCATGGCGGTAGTTTAGCAAAAAATGCGCTGAGTCTTTGGGCTTTAATTCGAGAATTGGCACGGTAATTAAAGGAAACGCTAAGCTTAGGCTTGAGAGCGTTTTAGTAGCATGTTATAAAAAGCCAGCAGTTTGTAGTGCCCATATATTATATTAAAATAAGTTGTGCTTTTATGGCTTAGTTTGGAGGCCTTAATGTTGAAAAATCTTTTGATCGTCGCTGGAGCAGTTGTGCTTTTCTCAAGCAACCTAAATGCAGCCGGCGACGCTGAAGCAGGCAAGACTAAGTCAGCCGTTTGTGCCGCTTGTCATGGTAATGACGGCATTAGCGCGCTGCCTATGAACCCTAATTTGGCAGGCCAAGTTCCCGGTTACATTGCTGCACAGTTGGCTGCGTTTCAATCAGGCGAGCGTAATAATGCCATTATGCAGGGTCAGGTGAATGGCTTGTCCAGCGAAGATATGGCTGATTTAGACGCTTACTACTCATCATTAAAACCCAATATAGAAGTCAAGCTTACAGAAGAAGAGGCCAAGTTGGCTGAAGCCGGAGAAGCAATTTACCGTGGCGGCTATGCCGAGCGTGGAATTGCGGCTTGCATGAGCTGTCATGGCCCAAGCGGGCACGGTATCCCTAAAAATTACCCTCGAGTTTCTGCGCAGCATCGCGAATACTTAGAGCAGAGCTTATTGGCTTATAAAAAAGGCGAGCGCAATGGCTATAACGAGATAATGCACAGTATTGCGTTTGGCCTTTCAGAACAGCAAATTAAAGAGCTGGCGGCCTATATGGCAGGTCTAAATTAGGCAGCGCTAATAATACGCTGTCAGATAGACACAATAAAAAAGGCGGCCATTGGCCGCCTTTTTTACTTTTCATACCCATTTGGAATCTTGTAAACCGTTTTGGTTTTATTCGGTGTTAAACTCCGAGCATGCATGAAGATTCGCTTTACCAACTCGACTTAGATTCAATACTGATGGTGCCAACAGGCAGTTTGGCAAACCATCTTAATGAAGTTATTGCCGCGCAAAAATTAACTCAAGGCGTTCCGGTATGGGAAGCTCCGCGAATTATGATGTGGGGCGAGCTGCTCAAACTGATTTGGAAAGCCAATCGAGAGCTCATGAGTGGCGTGCACTCAATATTAAGTGCGTCACAATCTAAGCTTCTATGGACTCAGATTATTGAGCGCTCTAAATACCAAAATGCCGAATTGACGCTGCTTAATGTGGCGCAAACAGTGAAGGCGTGTATGCGCAGTGATCGTTTGTTGTCGGACTGGCGCTGCAGTGAAAAAGCGATAAGGCTGGACCACGTCAGTGATGTTGAACAGTTCATGGTATGGCGTGACGAGTATCACGCTTTGTTATCGTCGAGGCACCTTTTGGATGAGCCTGGGTTGCAAAACGCGGTGCTTGAGTTGGCCAAAAACGGCGATCTAGTATTGCCAGCCAAACGCTTAATTTGGTACGCCTATGATTTAATTACGGCGGCGCAGCGTGATTTTAATTTGGCGGTAAAAGACCAAGGTGTTGGCTGCGAATTTGGCGGCCCTAGAATACGTCAGCCGCAACTCAATTATGTTCGTTTTCAAGATCAGGCAACGGAACTCAATACGGTGTTTGAGCAGGCCAGAGCGTTGCTAGAACAACAACCACAGCAGCGCATTAGCATTGTGGTGCCAGATTTGCATCACCGCTATGCACAAGTGCAAGACATTGCGCGTCGCACATTTTACCCCAACGCATCGTTGACCGAGGTGCAACAAAATAACTCGGTGGTGCGTTTTAGTTTGGGTAAGAGTCTGTTCGATTGGCCAGCCATTGAAGCCGCCAATTGCGCGCTTAATTTGCTTAAGCCACGCATTAGCATTGAGGACATTGGTTTTTTACTTCGCTCGGTTTACTTGGCGGTGTCGCAGCAAAATCAAGAAGAGTGCCGGTTGTTTGAACAATGGCTGCATCGTGCGCGCATAAGAAGCGTCACTTTAGAGCAATTACCAACCTTGCTTGCTGAGTGTTATGAAAACTCAGAAAAAGGCGCCAGTGCTGAATTAAAAAACATATTGGCGGCGCCCAAACTGGCTGACTTTTTTCAGCAACTGGTGGAATACCGGCATCAATTAAATGAGCGTTTGTTGCAGCAAAAGCAAGACTCAGGCTACATGGCGCAAAGCTTTGTCGATTGGGCGGGGGTGTTTTCTCAATGGTTGGCATTATGGCAGTGGCAAACTCACGCCATTAGCTTGAGTGCATCTACCTTCACGCAACAATTAGCCAAACGTTGGGACGCGACTCTGGATGAATTTTCTAAATTGGCCGCGGTGCAAAAGCGGGTTGGCATACAGAACGCATTAAATCATTGGCAGCAATTAACGAAAGACAGCGTGTTTCTTCCCAAATCTGTGAGTTCGCCAATATTGGTGTGCGGCGTGTTAGAGGCGTTAGGGCGTGAGACCGATCATTGCTTTTTGCTTGGCATGACGCAAGATTACCCGCCGCCCAGTAAAAGTGATCCGTTCATTCCTAATCACCATTTATCAATCACTGGTTATCCTGACTCCAGCGCACAGGCCAGTGCCGCGCAAGCCAATGCGGTGATGCAAAACCTGTTGGCTTCAACCGAAAATGCGCATGTTAGCTACGCCTTGAGCGACGGTTCAGAAACTCAAAGTCAGCCATCCCCGTTGTTTTATCAATCTCTTTTAGACGCTGAGCTCACAGCGCCAACGTTGCCTGATGTTACCGAGAATAACCAAGGTGTGGTATTGGATGAATACACAGACACCCAAGGCCCAGCTTGGGATGTTATGAATAAGGTGCGCGGCGGTGCGGCTATTTTTAAAAACCAGTCGCATTGCCCGTTTAAAGCGTTTGTTACCCATCAGCTAGGGTTTGATGTAAAAGACGAACCTGAATTTGGTTTGGACCATTTAGATCGTGGCAATATGGTGCACAAAATTCTGGAGCTTATTTGGGCTGAGCTGCCTAACCAAACAGCGTTACTTGAATTGAGCGCGGGTGAGCAAACTCAGATGGTTGAGCAATCGTTTGAGCAGTTATTGCAGGCATTTACTGAAACCCTGTCGGATGAAAAGCAGGCTTTGCTGCGATTAGAAAAAAACAGAATTACCGCATTGGTAAATGAATGGTTAGAACAAGAGCGTAAGCGACCCAGCGGTTTCAGTGTGGTTGAGCGAGAGAGCCGTTACCGTGGCCAGTGGGCGGGTATCGAGTTCGACTATATTCTTGATCGAGTGGATATTACTGAGTCAGGCCAATGTGTGGTTGTTGATTATAAAACAGGGCAGGTGCAACGCAGCGATTGGGTGGGCGAGCGCCCCTATGAGCCTCAATTGCCATTGTATGCGCTAGTGCGAGACCAGGCTAAAAAAACACCGGTGTCGGGCATTGCTTTTGCTCAGGTGCGCCGCGGCGAAAGTAAATTTGTCGAGCTGTCAGAAACCGACGTGTTTCATAAAAGTAGCAAAAGTAAAGAATCGATTGAAGAGCAGTGGCATCAAAATCGCGAGCAGTGGCCGGATATTTTCACGGAGTTGGCCACCCAATTTCTTGCCGGTGAAGCGTCGGTCAACCCGGTGGATAAGCGGGTGTGTGAATATTGTGAATTAAGTGCCTTGTGCCGCATTGATGAATTGCGCAAAAACAGCCACGACTCGAGTCAAAGCCTGAATAAAGAGGAACAAGCGTAATGGTGGTCGATTTACAGGCACGCCAACAGGCACTGAACCCTGAGGCTTCGTTCATTGTGCAAGCACCGGCCGGTTCTGGCAAAACAGGGCTGTTGGTGTACCGTTATTTAACGTTGTTGTCGCGAGTTGAGAAACCGCAAAACGTGCTGGCGATCACCTTTACCCGCAAAGCGCGCGCTGAGATGCGTGAGCGTATTATTGAATTGTTGATGGCGGCGCAGGCCGGCCATAAAGCCAGCGATGCGTTTGAACAGCAAGGCATTACTTTAGCTGAGCGCGTGTTGGCGCGTGATGCTCAATCGCAATGGCGGTTACTCGATGCGCCGCATCAAATGCAAATACTCACCATTGATGCATTTTCATCGCGCTTGGCTGCCAGTATGCCGTGGTTGAGCCGCCTTGGTGATCGACCCAATACCACCGATGCGGCGCAGTCGCATTACGACGTTGCCGTAGATCAACTGCTCAATGAGTTATTGGGCAATAACACTGAATTAGCTGGCGCATTACAAACCGTAATGCATGAGCTCGATTTTAATTACGCGAAAGCGCGCCGTTTGTTTTCATCCATGCTGGCAAAGCGTGATCAATGGCTGCGGCATTTGGTGCAACAAGACATGCCGTCTATTCGCATTGAACTTGAGCGTGCTTGGCAGGACTTGAGTGACGAAGCCATCAGCAACCTTAGTTTGCTGCTTCCTGAGCATACTGTGCAAACGTTGTTAGACACGGTCGTGGGTGCCGCGCAGCGCATTGACTTTGATAGCCCTAGAGCCGCTAAAGAACTGCGCGTGTTTGCTAATTTTACCGGCACGATTCGCGACCTTAGTTTGGCGCATTGGCAAGGTTTGGTGGCCTTTTTAATGGTCAAGTCAGGCGATAAAATTCGTGCACGGCTGGATAAAAATATTGGTTTTCCAGATAAAAATAAAGCCAAAGAAGACGCCATGACATTGCTGGCTGAGTTCGCCGATGATACTGACCTTATTCACGCGTTGGCAAATGTGAACGACGTACCACCAGTGCGATTCAGTGACGCTGATTGGCAGTGCTTATTAGCCTTAGAAACCGTGCTCAAAGCATTGGCGGCTCGTCTTCAACTACGCTTTCGTGCGGCCGGTGAATGCGACCACAGTGAGGTTTCTCAACGCGCCAATATGGCATTGGCTGAATTAAATAACCCCACTGATTTAGGGCTGTTGATGGATGGGCAGATTCAACACATTTTGGTGGACGAATTCCAAGACACATCGAATGCGCAAATTGAATTACTGAAAAAATTGACCTCAGGGTGGGTGCCCACTGAGGCCGCACCCAAGACCTTATTTTTGGTGGGTGACCCCATGCAGTCAATTTATCGTTTTCGCGAAGCCGATGTAAGCTTGTTTTTGCAGGTGGCGAATAATGCCACCACCAAGGTGTTCGAAAATGTGCAGATAACACCGCTGGCGTTATCGCAAAACTTTCGCTCCTCTGAAATGTTAGTGGCTTGGTTTAATGAGGTGTTCTCAAAAAGCTTTCCCAAAGACGATGCGGTGCTGACCGGCGCGATTCGCTATGCTCAGGCGCATTCATCTAAGAGTGGTTCCAGTTTGCCGCCGGTTGACTGCGTGTTGGCTAGCAGCCGAGATCAAGAAGCTCAGGCGCTGATATCGCAGGTGAAAGAAGGGCTGAAAAATTTGCCTGATGAAACCGCGCAGATCGCTATATTGGTGCGTTCTCGCGCGCATCTTGAGCGCCTACTGCCCTTGTTAGACCGTAACAATATACCTTATACCGCGGTGGATATTCAGCCGCTGCATCAGCAGCAAGCGATTAAAGACATGATATCGCTGTGTCAGGCTATTTGCCGTGAAGACGATCGCATTGCTTGGTTAGCACTGCTGCGCGGGCCGTGGTGTGGTTTAAGCTTGAACGACATTCACGCGGTTTCCCGCGACTCTCAGCAAACCATTTGGCGGCAATTAAACGAGCCGGCAAACCAGGCAACATTAAGTGCCGACTCAGTACAGCGCTTGCAACGGTTTGTGTCGATCATGCACGCTGCCCGTAAACAATACCAACAGGTGGATTTGGGCAGTTTGACGTATTGGGCGTGGCAACAGTTGGGCGGTGACAGTACGCTTATGCAGCCTCAAATGGAAACACAGCTTGATGATATTAGGCAAACCGTGGATGTGCTCAATCAAGTGCAGCGTGGTGGCGATTTGCCCAGCTATAAAGAGCTGCAAAGTGCGCTTGAAAAAATGCGTGCGAAAAACGTGCAAAGCCAACAGGCTAAGGTGGTAATTAGCACCATTCATAAATCCAAAGGCTTGCAATACCATACGGTGATTTTGCCAAGTTTAGCCAGTAAGGGGAAAAGCGGTGATCGTGACGTATTGATGTGGGCTGAGCATCAAGGCCGTTACGGTGAAACAAATTTATTGATGGCGCCCTTGCTATTTAATCCAGACAAAGGGTCGCACTACGACTATTTGCGCAAATTAGACAGCGTCAGAGCCAATCACGAAATAATGCGCCTGATGTACGTGGCGTGCACCCGCGCCGAAGCACGTTTGGTATTACTCGCCACGGCCAAGTTAAATGATAAAACCGGGGAGATTGGCAAGGTTGAATCAAGCAGTTTATTGGCTTCAGTGTGGCCGGCATTGGAAGACAAGTTTGAGCTGATGCCAGCCGAGCCGCACTTAGATGACGTCAGAGAACTTGAACCCAATCAAACGCTGCGGCGAGTGCCATTTGACTATACGGCGGATTTAGGTGAAAACTTTGCTTGGCAACCCGTGAAGCAATTAAACACCTCGGCCGATCCTGTGGATGAGGCTCAAGTGACCTACGATTGGGCTACCCAAGTGGCCACCGCGGTGGGCATCGCGTTGCACGATTTTCTGCAACATGCCGGTGATAACATTCTCACCGTTGAGGTGAATAACACGTTAACGCAACGTTGGCGAGCTGAATTACTGGCATTAAGAGTGCCAGACAATCAGGTTGAGTACGCGCTTAAGCGGCTAATGACCGCAGTGCGTAATATTCAACAAGACACACAAGCGCATTTTATCTTTGCCGACTACCCCGTGGCGCAAAATGAATACGCACTGTCGACCTTGGAAAATGGCGTGGTTAACCAGTACCGCTTAGACCGCACTTTTGTGGATCACGACAACACACGCTGGATTGTTGACTACAAATCCACCATCACTAAAAATCAAGACGTAGAAAGCTTTGTCGATCAGCAAGTTGCAGAGCGTCACCGAGAGCAACTCAATAAGTACGGCGCGTTGATGCAGGCAATAGACAAGAGGCCGATTAAGCTTGCGGTGTACTTTCCGTTGCTAAAACAGTTGCGGATATGGGACTATGAGCCCAATCGCTGAATCAGCACTTAGATACGCTTAAGAGAAATACGAGAGCAATTAAAGAGTAACCAGTTAAATGATGAAAAAAGTAGCACTAGGAAGCAGTAATATTCAGGTATCGCAGGTTTGCCTTGGCAGCATGACTTGGGGGTCGCAAAACACTCAAGAAGATGCGTTTGAACAATTAGATTACGCCACCAATGAACGTGATATTAACTTCATTGATACCGCCGAAGTCTATGCCGTGCCGCCTTCTAAAGATACCCAAGGTTTGACCGAGCAGTACATTGGCAATTGGCTGGCGGCCAACCCTGGAAAACGTGAAGAAGTGATTTTGGCCAGCAAAATTACAGGCATTGGCATTAAATGGATTCGAGACGGTGAAGGCATTGTGCCAGAAGCCATCATGCCGGCCATTGAAGGTTCACTTAAGCGCCTGCAAACCGATTACATTGATCTGTACCAGTTGCATTGGCCCAATCGGCCGAACCCTCATTTCTCCAGACATTGGCCAAACGACATTGACGTAACTCAAATCAACGCACCCAAAGAGCAAGACAACATGCTGCGTGTGTTAGAGGAATTAGATAAAGCCAAAAAAGCGGGCAAAATTCGTGAGTGTGGCTTGTCGGATGAAACTCCGTGGGGCATCAGTGAATATCGCCGTTTGGCCGAGCAGCACAATTTACCCAAGATGGTGTCCATTCAAAACGAGTTTAGCTTGTTGCACTTAAAAGACTGGCCGTACGTGATTGAGAGTGCGCATTGCCACGACATGGCCTATTTGCCGTGGTCGCCGTTGGCTGGCGGCGCCTTGTCTGGAAAATACGCTAATGGGCAAAAGCCCGAAGGTTCACGTTGGACCATCATTCAACGCAATGGCATTTTCAGAGACACCGCACACAGCCATAACGCGATTGCGGCTTACCAAGCGGTTGCCGATAAGCACAAATTATCGTTAACGCAGATGTGCTTGGCGTGGGTGTATCAACAGGCGGGAGTAACATCCACCATCATTGGCGCAACGTCGTTAGAGCAGTTAAAAGAAGATTTAGATGCGTACGATGTGGCACTGGGTGACGAGGTGAAAGCCGACATTGCAGGCGTGATCAAAAATTACCCGCAACCGTTTTAGGCTGGCGGTTAATAGAAGTCATTAACTGGCTAAAAATAAGTCATTAACTGATTAAAGTAAGTCATTAACTGATTAAGGTAAGTCATTAACGGGTTGAGTCAAGCTCAAACCCGTTAATGAGCATATTACATACTTTAGCCGAACAAGCTTATAGCTGTTTAAGCATGCTTTCGGCATCACTGACTTCAAAGCTTTTGGCGGCTTCTACATTCAGCGCCGTGATTTTGCCATCATCAACCACCATGGAGTAGCGTTGTGAGCGTACGCCGCCAAAGTCAGCGGTATCCAGCACTAAGCCCATTGCCGTTGTAAGCGCGGCGCCGCCATCAGCAATCATCTCAATGTTGTCGGCGTTTTGTTGCGTTTGCCAAGACTTCATCACAAAAGAGTCGTTGACCGATAGGCAGGCTACGGCATCAACGCCTTTAGCCACAATCTCGTCGTATTTCACCACATAGCCGGGTAAATGAGCTTCAGAGCACGTCGGTGTAAAGGCACCCGGAACGGCAAATAAAACCGTTTTCTTGCCAGCAAAGTATTCTGTTGCAGGCAGTGTTTGCTGGCCGTCTTGAGTTACTACCGTAATATTGGCAGCAGGAATAGAGTCGCCGATTTTTATCATGGAATGTCTCCTGTATTTTTGGAGGCCCTATTCTTTCATATTTGCTGTGATAAATGCACAGGGTTTGAAAGGTGGGCAATAAAAAAGCCCAGCATTTGCTGGGCCTTTACGAGATGAACAGTGAAGGGAGAGGTTAACCTTCAGGTATCTCAGCTTTAAGCTCTTGCGCTTTATCAACGGCTTCTTCCGTCGCATCCGTGGCGGCATCGGCTTCTTCGGTCAATTCTGAAACGACCGCATCGGCTTCTGTTGTGGCGGCGGCTTCAGACATATCTTTAAGTTCACCAATTTTTTCCTCAGCCAAATGGCCATCCGCAAAAGCAGACATGCTGAATGCAGTGGCGGCGGCAAATAGAACAGTCTTAAGAAAATTAGGCAAAACGTTTTTGGTTAAAATCATGATTGTCCCTCAATTGTACGGTTGAGATTGTAGTTGGTTAGGTTTTTATTGAGTTTCGGTTTTTAATGGGTAGCACCGAGGATGAAAGTCTAGACAAACTTTGCCAGTAGGAAATTGAGTTTTACTCTTCGGTAATTCTATTTTTAAAATCATTGCCAATAATTTACTTTCCATGCATTAATAGACGCATGTAAAAGTGAGTGGTTGAGCCGTGCCAGTGGGCGTTGTTGTAAAAATGGCAAAAGGGGCTCGATGATATTTCCTTGCTTTTTTTTAATGTGGTGCCTCAGTTTTATGGCAATATTCGATCGAGACTATATTTTTAGACCGCTTCTTATCCTGCCTTATGGCTTTAACGTTATGATGTCGAGTCTTATGTAAGGTAAGAAGTAATAGTGAGATTGGTAAGTCTATGATTGAACGAGCAGTCAAATTACATCCGAGCTGGCTAACGCATTTGCACAGTGAGTTTGAGCAAACCTATATGCAGCAATTGAGTGATTTTTTGCATGCAGAAAAAGCGGCTGGGCATCTTATTTACCCTGCAGGAGACGCCATATTCACTGCGCTTGACACCACGCCATTACCAGACGTAAAAGTAGTGGTGCTTGGGCAAGATCCGTATCACGGGCCCGGTCAGGCTCATGGCCTGAGTTTCAGTGTGCCAGAAGGCGTGAAAACACCGCCGTCGTTAGTGAATATTTATAAAGAGCTGCACGCTGATTTAGGTTGTGCCATACCGGCTCATGGGCATTTATTATCTTGGGCAAAGCAAGGGGTGTTGTTATTAAACTCAGTGCTTACTGTACGCCAAGCCGCAGCGGCCAGCCACCAAGGTAAGGGTTGGGAGCGCTTTACCGATGCTGTTATTGCCACCATTAACGAGCAGCAAAGTCAGGTGGTTTTTTTGCTGTGGGGCGCTTATGCGCAGAAGAAAGGCCAAGTTATTGATCGTGATAAGCATTTGGTGTTGCACGCGCCGCATCCGTCGCCATTATCGGCGCATCGAGGCTTCTTGGGTTGCCGGCACTTTTCACAAGCCAATGAATATCTGAGCGCATCAGGTAAGTCGCCAATACAGTGGCAAATCACATAAGGTGTAGATTTGCAGCGAAAAATTTTACACATAGACATGGACGCCTTTTTTGCCTCAGTGGAGCAGCGTGACAACCCCAGTTTGCAAGGCAAGCCAGTGATTGTGGGCGGCCAGCCGAATAATCGCGGCGTGGTGGCCGCGTGCAGCTATGAAGCACGGCAGTTTGGCGTGCATTCGGCGATGCCTAGCGGGCGCGCAGCAAAACTGTGTAAGCATGCGGTCTTTATCACGCCTCGTTTTGACGCATATCGACAGGCTTCGGCTGAAATACATAAAGTGTTTCAACAGTACGCAAGTGACATTGAACCGTTGTCGTTAGACGAAGCGTATTTAGACGTTACCGAAAAAGCACAAGTGCTTGGTTCGGCCACCGATGTGGCTCAACGCATTAAAAAAGAAATAAAAGCCAATACCGGCCTAACCGCGTCGGCGGGGGTGTCGTTTAATAAGTTTTTGGCCAAAATTGCCAGTGACATGGATAAGCCCGATGGCTTGTTTGTGATTCGCCCAGAGAATGCTCAAGCTTTTATTGAGCAGTTGGAAATTAGAAAATTTTTTGGTGTTGGTAAGGTGACTGAAAAAAAGATGCAGCGCCTGGGTATTTACACCGGAGCTGATTTAAAAAAGCTCAGTAAAGTAAAACTCCAAGAGTATTTTGGCCGATCAGCTGACTATTACTATAATATTGCCCGCGGCATTGATGAACGGCCAGTGCGCACCCATAGGGTGAGAAAATCAATCGGTGCCGAAACCACCTTTGAGCACGATATGCTGGATAAAGCCGCGATTTGGGATACGCTGCAAAAATTAGCTGAACGGGTGGAAAAATCACTGGACTCTAAACGTATGGTTGCGCGTACCATAACGTTAAAAGTACGCTATGCTGACTTTACGCTTAATACACGCAGTCAAACTCATGACAGCGCGTTTGTTACTAAAGATGAGATGTTAGTGCTGCTGCCGCCATTATTGAAAAAAACCGACGTTGGTCGTCGGCCTATTCGTTTAATTGGCATGTCGGTTTCTAAATTGTTTGAGCGCCAAGAAAAAACCACGGCTGACTTGAGTTTGAAACAATCAGGGCATCAGCTGGGCTTGTTTTAGTCTCATACTCTGAACACTATTTCCAATAATCGCCATACTAATCGCCATACTAAGGTTTAACATGCTTCAACGATTCTGCGCTTTTCTTTTTTTCAGAGTTTGTGGCTGGCGTGTTGTTGGTGAGATACCCAAAGATAAAAAATACATACTTGTTTTTGTGCCACACACAAGTAATTGGGATTTTTTTTACGGTTGGTTGGCCGTTAAGGCATTAAAGCTGGATCTTAAAGTGTTTGTTAAAGACGCATTCTTTATCTGGCCTTTTAATTATGCTTGTGCGTGGTTTGGTGTGTTGCCGGTTAATCGCCGTAAAAGTACGAATTTTGTTGGCTCGGCGGCCGCCATGTTTGAGCAGCATGAATCGTTGGTGGTTGTGATTGCGCCTGAAGGCACGCGCAGTTACCAAGCTCAATTGAAGAGTGGGTATTACTATTTAGCTAAAGAAGCTAAATTACCCATTGTATTGGCGGGCCCGAACTTTGATAAAAAAACCTTTGATATACTGCCTTCCAGAGAGCCATTAGCCAGTTTTGATGAAGATCAAGAGCAGGTGGTTCAATTTTGCCGGCAACAGGTTGCAAAACACCCCAATAATACCTTTCATTAGTCAAATGAAGCCTAAAATCTTTGTAAACTTGAACGTCGGCCATACAATAGTTTTGTAAACTGGGTAAATTAGGATAAAAACGGTCTTTTCACCACTAAATTGGTTAAAACTATAAATACGGTCATGCACGACAAACGTAAATTGGTAATCGCTATTTCGTCACGAGCCCTGTTTGATTTACAGGAAAGCCATACTATGTTTGAAGAAGAGGGCATTGAAGCCTACTGCCGCTTTCAAGTGGAGCATGAGAACGAGCCCTTAGAACAAGGGGCGGCCTTCCCGTTGGTGAAAAAATTATTAGAATTGAACAGCTTAGGCGAGCCGCGTGAGCGAGTGGAAGTGATTTTACTGTCGCGTAATAGCGCCGACACTGGCTTGCGTATCTTTAACTCTATTCAAGCGCATGATTTGCCTATTACCCGTGCCGCATTTACCAATGGCGGCAGTCCGTTTCGTTATGTTGAGCCGTTTGGCGCGGATGTGTTTCTATCCAGCGACCCTAATGATGTGGCCAGCACACTGAACGCGGGTTTTGCGGCCGCCACGATGCTGCCTTCCACCACCTCTAAAGATTCAGTCAACCACGACAAGTTGTGCATTGCCTTTGACGGTGACGCGGTGGTCTTCTCCGACGAAGCAGAGCAGGTTTACAAACAAGAAGGTTTGGTGGCGTTTGCCAAGCATGAAGTGAAAGCGGCCAAAAAACCGTTACCCGGTGGCCCTTTTCGTAATATGTTGGCCGCGCTGCACGAAATTCAGTCAGAGTTTCCGGTTGATGAATCGCCGATTCGAACCGCGATCATCACGGCGCGTGCGGCACCCGCTCACGAACGAGTTATTCGTACTTTGCGTGCTTGGGATATACGCATTGATGAAGCGGTGTTTTTAGGCGGTTTGGCAAAGGGTGAGTTTCTACGCACTTTTGGCGCAGACATATTTTTTGATGATCAACAGGGGCACTGTGACTCAGCGCGTCAACATGTGCCAACGGGGCATGTGCCCAGTGGTATTGCGAACGCTAAGTCCAACTCATCATAAACAACAATCGCTACCATCTATTACATAAAAAATGCATTACTCGCTTTATGGTTACACCGCGAAGTGATGAAAAAAATAACACTGAGAGACATGATAGTTAGTATGAAAATTTGTCAAAAGTTGCCGTTGTTTCTGGCCATCACCTTTGGTTGCGTGATTAATGTGGTTGCCATTAATGCCAAGGCTGCGTTGCCGTTGGCAGTCGATGACGTGCCGGTTCCATCATTAGCGCCAATGATGGAACGAGTGCAGACGTCATTGGTTACCGTGGTGTCTGAGGCGACTGTTAATGTACGCCAAGACCCTTTTGATGACCCATTCTTTCGTCGTTTTTTTGATCAACGCCGCGCCTCTACTCGGCGCCGTGAAGCGCGTTCAGTTGGCGTGATTATTGATTCACAGCAAGGCTATGTGTTAACCAATGAGCACGCCGTGAGAGGTGCCGGTAAAATCACCATCATGCTGGATAATGGGCGCAGTTTGGACGGAATATTGGTTGGCACCGACTCCACCTTTGATGTGGCATTGGTGAAAGTGGAGCCACAAGGTTTAAGTGCTATAGAACTGGGTAATTCCGCTGAATTGCGCATGGGTGATTTTGTTGTTTCCATTGGTGACCCGCTGGGTGACCAAAATACCATTGTCAGCGGCATTGTCAGTGCTCCTGCCAAGCCCAGCAGTATTAACCAATACCAGCATTACATCCAAAGTGACGCGGCGGTGGGTTCGGGCATATTGGTGGACCTTAATGGGCGCTTAGTGGGCTTGAATATTGGTCAATCAAGTCAAACCGCCGCCAATTCACGCATTGGCTTTTCAACCCCGATAAATATGGCTCTGAAAGTGACCAATCAGTTGGTTAAATATGGCACGCCTCAGCGCGGTTTTTTGGCGGTTCGGGTGCAAGATTTAACACAACAGTTGGCATCAGCGTTTGATGTAAAGCAAACCGGTGGCGTGGTGATTACCAATGTAACAAAAGACTCAAGCGCTGAAAAATCGGGTTTGCAGGTTGGTGATGTGGTGTTGCGTGCGGGCAATCAAATTATTGATAACCGTAAAGACTTAATTACCTTGATCAGCCAGCAGTTTGCGGGTGAATCGTTGAGTCTAACGGTGCTTAGAAAAGGTCAAAAGCGAGACCTTGTGGCGGTATTGGAGTCGTCACAGCAAGCCTCCAAGGTGGGCACATTGATTCACCGCCAGCTCGAAGGCGCTACCTTGGGCAATTTAGACCCACAGCAAGCCACCACCGGTGTGGCCAACGGCGGAGTATTGGTCACAGATGTGATTAAAGGCAGCGTGGCGTGGGATCATGGTGTGCGCACTAATGACATAATCACCTCGGTCAACCGACGCCCGGTGAATGATTTAGGCAGCTTTCGCAAAGCCATTGCCAATCAAGATGTGTTGATGCTGAATATTGTGCGGGGTAATGGCGCCATGTTCGTGCTGTTGCAGTAGTTCACAGCCATTTTTATTCTCTTAGGAAATCAGGATAACCACCGATTTTCTATTTGTTTGCGTCGTTTGCACGTGTAAAATCCTGCACACTAAAATAACCGCAGTGCCAACTGCTTTTACGCTCAAGCAAATTTACTATGTCGGAAAATAAGCTTAATAAACATAGCTCCACAATCACTCAAGAAAAATCGCAGGGCGCGGGTCAAGCCATGCTGTATGGAACGGGTCTCACTCAAGCCGATATGAGCAAGGCTCAGATTGGTATCGCCAGTGTTTGGTGGGAAGGGAATACCTGTAATATGCACTTAAATGGGTTGGCTGAGCAGATTAAACAAGGCGTGCAAGATGCGGGCTTAGTGGGCATGCGGTTTAATACCATTGGCGTGAGTGATGGCACCACCAACGGCACCTCAGGCATGTCTTACTCTTTGCAATCGCGCGACATTATTGCCGACTCTATTGAAACAGTGGTGTCAGCGCAGTTCTACGACGGTGTGATTACTGTACCCGGGTGCGATAAAAATATGCCGGGTTGTGTGATGGCTATGGCGCGGGTTAATCGCCCATCCATCATGGTGTATGGTGGTTCTATTAAACCGGGTATGCACAACGGTAAAAAGTTGGATATTGTGTCTGCGTTTCAGGCCTACGGTGAGTTCTTAGTAGAAGTAATCAGTGACGACGAGCGTCAACAGATCATCGAAAAATCAATTCCAGGTGCCGGTGCTTGCGGTGGTATGTACACCGCCAACACCATGGCCAGCGCCATTGAAGCATTGGGCATGAGCCTACCGTACAGTGCGTCTTCGCCAGCGGTTGAACAAGAAAAAATTGATGAGTGCTTGCGAGCCGGTGCTGCGCTTAAGCATTTGCTTGAAATTGACCTTAAGCCGCGTGACATTATGACGCGTGAGGCATTTGAAAATGCCATGGTGGTCATTATTGCATTGGGCGGTTCGACTAATGCGGTGTTGCACCTTATTGCGATGGCTCGCGCTGTCGACATTGATTTAACCGTGGACGACTTTCAGAGTGTCAGTGATCGTATTCCATTTATTGCTGATCTTAAGCCCAGCGGTAAGTATGTGATGGAAGATTTACATCACATCGGTGGCACGCCGGCGGTAATGAAATTTTTACTGCAAGAAGGCTTGCTTAACGGTGATTGCATTACTTGTACGGGAAAAACTTTGGCCGAAAACTTGGCCGACTTACCGGGTTTAAAAGAAGGGCAAGACATTATTCGGCCGATCTCAGAGCCGATTAAAGAAACCGGTCACATCCAAATTCTGAAAGGCAATTTAGCTATTGACGGTTCAGTGGCAAAGGTTACCGGAAAAGAAGGAGAAAAATTTGTAGGCCCAGCGAAAGTTTTCGATGGCGAGCAGCTTATGATTCAAGCGCTCGAGCGCAACGAAATTAATAAGGGCGATGTTATTATCATTCGTTATGAAGGCCCTAAGGGCGGCCCTGGCATGCCGGAGATGCTAAAGCCAACATCGGCTATTATGGGCGCTGGCCTGGGTGAGCACGTTGCAATGATCACTGACGGTCGTTTTTCAGGTGGCTCGCACGGTTTCATTGTTGGGCACGTGGTGCCAGAAGCGCAAGAGGGCGGCAATATTGCCTTGGTTGAAGATGGCGATATGATTACTTTAGACGCCGTTAACAATGTTATTGAAGTGGATTTGAGTGATCAAGAGTTACAGGCCAGACGTAAAGCTTGGGTAGCCCCAGAGTTAAAGTTTAAGCGTGGTACATTAGGTAAATACATTCGTAACGTGACCAACGCTTCCATGGGGTGCGTTACAGACGAATAACGCTGCTGGCGTTACAACGCGTAATGCCGTTTTGAGTGTGTTGACGTTCTTGCTTTAAATCCACGCAGTGGTCATATTGGTGGCCTTTATATAAAGGCCAGGTTTGTTTGAGATTTTAAAGGTATGAAACAGCTGAATTTGAAACACAAATGACAACATACTCTAAATACATTGTATTAATTGTGTTGGTGTTGCTGGGCGCCATAACGGGCGTGTTGTGGAAAGAAGATAACGCGCCCACCATTACCTTTACTCGCCCGGACACAACGTCAGACGTTGATCAAGGCCAATACCGTAATCAAGACCAGCGCCTCAACCAAAGTCCAAATGGGCAACCCTCGTCTGTGGGTATTAACCCGTACCGGCAAGAAGCAAGTGAGCCGCTGGCCGATGCGACTGACGTTGAAGCGCCGGCTGGTCAGCTTAATGAACAGCCTATTGAACCCACGCTTAGGATAGATGACGAGCCTAAGGTAGTTGCCAATGTGTTGCCTTATGATGAAACGCGGCCGGCCGAAGAAACCTTGTCAGATTCTCAGTTGGCTAAGCAAGTTAGGCTTGAGAAAGCCCGGCTGGCAGACATGCAAGCGCTTAATGCTCGTAAGCAAGCCAAAGTGGATGAGTTGTTGGCCGAAGGTAATGGGGCTGAAATGTCATTGCTCGAAGCTGAGCTGGCTTATCAAATAGATGGCTGGCGGCAAGCCTGGATTCGTGGTGATGCTTACCAATATTTTGCCTACTACAGCGAACAATTTAAGCCGGCAAGTGGGCGATCATTGGAGCAGTGGAAGGCCGAACGTGCCGAACGCTTACAGCCAGATTCCGAAGTTCAATTAACAGTAGAAAACGTGGAGGTTGAGTTTGATAGCGAAACTCAACGGAGTTTGGTGCAATTTAAACAAACCTATCAGTCTCCAACGTACAAAGACGTTACTCAGAAACGCCTGATTATGCTTAAAGAGCAGGGGCAGTGGAAAATTGTTTCTGAGGTTGCGCAAACGCAACGCTCGCAAAATAAGTGATTGCGCTTAGCCTATGAACGCCACACGCCCGCTAGCTGACCGCTTACGCCCAGCCGCTCTGAGTGAAGTGGTGGGGCAGTCTGCGTTGCTGGGCGTTAATAAGCCACTGCGTCTGGCCATTGAATCTGGGAAGCTGCATTCAATGGTGTTTTGGGGGCCTCCGGGCACGGGCAAAACAACCTTGGCCAAATTGGTGGCTGAGAACAGCGATGCTGAATTCGTTTCTTTATCGGCCGTACTCAGCGGTGTGAAAGACATTCGCAATGCGGTGGATATGGCGCATCAGAGAGCGCAAGCGGGCATGGGGCAAACGGTGTTGTTTGTTGATGAAGTACACCGCTTTAATAAAGCTCAGCAGGACGCATTCCTACCCCACATTGAAAATGGCACCATTGTGTTTATTGGTGCCACCACTGAAAACCCGTCTTTCGAATTAAATAATGCACTGCTATCAAGGGTGCGCGTGTACGTATTAAAAACACTGGATGATCAAGATATTATTCAATTGATTGATCGAGCACTCACTGATTCAGACAAAGGCTTGGGGGCACTGAATTTAACCATGGCTAACGAAGTGAGGGAGCACTTGGCTGGTTTGGTGGATGGCGATGCTCGGCGAGCGTTAACCATGCTTGAAATAGCCGCTGACCTGAGCGAAGACGGCAACATTAGCCGTGAGTTAATTGGTTTGATTTTGGCGGGCGGATCCACTCGACGTTTTGACAATAAAGGCGAAGGCTTTTACGACCAAATATCGGCATTGCATAAATCGGTGCGTGGCTCGAACCCCGATGCTGGCTTGTATTGGCTATGCCGAATGTTAGATGGTGGTTGTGACCCTAAAGTCATTGCTCGCCGCGTGGTTAGAATGGCGTCTGAAGACATCGGTAATGCGGACCCAAGAGCACTTCGAATTGCACTGGACGCCTGGGAGGCGCAAGAGCGGGTTGGCAGCCCGGAAGGCGAATTAAGCTTGGCGCAAGCGGTGGTGTATTTGTGTGTGGCGGCGAAAAGTAACGCCGTTTATACCGCGTATAAACAAGCCATGGCGGTGGTTAAGGAAACCGGTTCGTTGGAAGTGCCAATGCATTTGCGTAACGCGCCTACGGCGCTGATGAAAGAGTTAGATTATGGTAAAGGCTATCGTTACGCGCACGATGAGCAAGGTGCGTATGCCGCTGGCGAGACTTATCTTCCAGAAGAGTTGCACGGTATGGAATTTTATCAACCCGTAGAGCGCGGCCTTGAAATAAAAATCGCCGAAAAAATGCGTCACTTGCGTGGTCTAGATAAAAAACAGTGACGGCAAAAGGAGCAGCCAGCAGCTAGCAGCCAGTCAATAGCTATAACAAATATTAACAAGTTCAAACATTTGCAAACCCTGGTCTGAAAGCCTGTTGTTGAATGGGTGTAATAACTATGATGGTCAGCGTGTCTAATTAAATAAGGCACAAACTCAAATCAGGAGGGCATCATGTTATACAGTAAAGCTCATCTTCATCGCCAAGCTCCAGTAAAAATGCATGAATGGGTCACCATTCCTAACCCGACCAATCTCAGCGCGTTATTGCAAGCGTGTGATCACTGTGGTGTGGTTAAGTCACAAAACACCATGATTAAACGTTGTTCAGCGGATTCTGATCAATTTATTTTAAGCCGTTTAACCGGTCTTTAATCGCCAATACTTTTTTAGGCCTGTGAAGGCGTAGAAAGCAAAATAGTACAGCGCTTGTTTTCGACTCAGCTTTTCGACATTGCGGTATATGTGCCAACGTTGCCTTATCATCGCCAGCTTGTCAGAAGAAACACCGCCGTACGCACGCCGATTCACCAACGACTGGTTGATGGTATGAATGTTGTGTTGTTTAGCAACACTCAGCCATTGCTGGTAGTCTTCCGACTTGTCCATATTAGTAAATTCAATCGTCACTTGTTGGCTGTCCAGCATAACGCTGGAAGTATTAACGGTGTTATTCGCCAATAGGTCGCGGTAAGTAATGATCGGTTTCGCTCGGACTGTTTTATTGCCAAATTCAAACGCGGTGCAAGAAAATGCGCAGCGCGTTGATTGGTGGTATTGGTACTGAATGGCTAATTTATCTTTATGCCAAGTATCGTCGGCATCGACGAACGCGAGGTATTGGCATTGGGCTGCGCTGATGGCGGCATTTCGGCTTGCCCAAACGCCTAAGTTTTTGTTGTGTGTGATTGACTTGACCCTAGAGTCGGCCTTGCACCACTGAGCAATGTGCGTTTGAGAGTCGTCGCTTGAACCATCATCGACAATAATCAGTTCAAACTGAGTTAATGATTGCGTGAGAACGCTGGTGATGGATTGCTGTAAAAACTCGCCAGCATTGTAAACTGGCATAATGACGCTGATTAATGGTTTATGAGTTCGTTCAGTCATCCTTAACTTGAAGTGAAAAACACACTAAGTGATCGGCGTCTATATCCACATTAATGGTGTCGCCAATCTCAAAGTCATCATGGCTGGGTACCAAACTTAATAAGGTGTCGCCGTCGCGGGTCTGTAGAGTATACAAGGTTTCCGCGCCTTTAAAGGCTTTGCGTGTAATACGCCCTTTAATAGCCCCATTGGGGTTGTAGCGCACGTCGTCTGGGCGTATCAATAATTCCACTTCAGTGAATGTATCGCCGTTGTTGACCATCTTGCCGGTAATTTCACCAAAGGCCGTAATTACCTTATCGGCCGCCACGATTTCGCCTTTAACAAACACCCCATCGCCAATAAAATTGGCCACAAAGCGGTTACTCGGCGCATGGTATAACTCAAAAGCCGAGCCCCACTGGTTTAGCTCGCCGTTGTTGATTACGCCAATTTTATCGCCCAAGGCAAACGCATCGTGTTGGTCGTGGGTGACCATGATGGCCGTCATGCCGGTTTCTTTTAGTAACTGGCGTACCTCATAGCCTAGGCTTTCACGTAATGAGGCATCTAAATTTGAAAATGGCTCATCCATTAGCAATAAAGTGGGTTCTGGAGCCAGTGCACGTGCCAAGGCCACGCGTTGACTTTGACCGCCCGATATTTCGTGTGGGTAAGCATTGAGAAAATCAGGCATGCCAACCAGCGCTAACATTTTTTCAACTTGATGTTGCCGCTTCGCCTTCGGCCATTTTTTCAAACCAAAGGCGACATTAGCAGCAATGTTTAAATGCGGAAAAAGAGCGTGATCTTGAAACACCATGCCCACATTTCGTTGTTCTGGTGCCACCAGGCTGGTGGGGCTGGAAATGGTTTTTCCGGCCAAACTAATACGGCCGTTATTGATGGCCTGAAAGCCGCTAATGGCACGTAATATGGTGGTCTTTCCACAGCCACTGGGGCCTAACAAGCAACCCAGCTCACCTTCGGCTAACTGAAAAGACACGGTATTAACAACGTTTTGTTGTTGATAAGCCGCGCTTAGTTGGTCAACGGATAAATACGGTGATTTCATTGCTACAGGTGTGCGTGAATGCAACTACGTGAGCAAGTGCTCAAGCAGTGCTTTTTGCGCATGCAGTCGATTCTCGGCTTCTTGAAAAACCACGCTTTGTGGGCCTTCAATGACCTCGCCGGTTACTTCCATGCCTCGATAGGCTGGTAAGCAGTGCATGAATATGGCGTCTTTGTCGGCTTTTTTCATCAGCGCAGCATCCACGCAAAAACCGTCAAAATCAGTTAAACGTTCTTGCTTTTCACTCTCTTGCCCCATACTGGCCCAGGTGTCAGTGACCACCACATCAGCATTAGCCACCGCGTCATTAGGGTTGTCAACTAAGGCAATGTACCCTTCGTTTTGTGTCACCAGTGCGGTATCGGGTTCATACCCTTTAGGAGTGGCGATATGCAATTTAAAACCGAATAATCGAGCGGCATTCATAAACGAATGACATACGTTGTTGCCATCACCCACCCAAGCCACGGTAGCGCCATTAATGTCGCCGCGTGTTTCTTGAAGTGTTTGCATGTCAGCCAGTAACTGACAGGGGTGAAAGTCATCAGTGAGGCCGTTGATTACTGGCACGCTTGAATATTGTGCAAAGGTTTCTACTTTTGCATGTTCATCGGTGCGAATCATCACCCCGTCAACCATGCTGGAGATAACACGAGCTGTGTCTTCGAGTGGTTCGCCACGGCCAATCTGAGTGTCATTGGGGCTTAAATTCAGAGTGCCGCCTCCCAGTTGACGCATACCTACTTCGAAAGACACGCGTGTGCGGGTCGATGACTTGCTGAAAATCATCGCGAGTGACTTATTCTTTAATGGCTCATAAATTTGCCCTTGGCGGGTCATTGTTTTTAATTCAATTGCCCGGTCAATCAATGTCTTCAGCGTGTTAGCAGGAAGGTCATCAAGGGTTAAAAAATGTTGAGTGTTCATGGCCATATCGTGTTGTAAATGAATATAAGGGTAACTGGCTGGCGTCGACAAGCCGGCTACCTAAGCTGCTCGACCACCGAACCGATGGTGCTGGCGATGGTTTTGATTTGTTTTTCAGTGGTAACAACCGCCGGGAGTAAGCGAATCACTTTGCCGCCACCGGTGATGTTAACTACCAAGCCGTGTTCTAGAAATACGGTTGCTAAATCAGGGTAAACCTTATCCAGCTCAATGGCTAACATTAAGCCTCGACCGCGAATGTCAGTCACGTGATCAAAGGTGCCTAAGTGTTGTTGTAATTGTTTTTTCAACAATGAGCCAAGCTCTGCTGCTTTATTGACGTAGTCGTTGTCTTCAATTACTTCAATCACGCTGTGAGCCACGTGAGAGGCAAAAGGGTTGCCGCCAAAGGTTGTGCCATGAGAGCCGGGGGAAATTAAGTGTGCCGCCTTGCCCTTGGCGGCACAGGCACCAATAGGAATGCCGTTACCCAGTGCTTTTGCCGCGGTGATTACGTCAGGCACAATGCCGTCGCTTTGGTGTGCGAACCAAGCACCTGTTCGGCCCATGCCTGTTTGTATTTCGTCGGTAATCATTAACCAATCATTATCATCACACAGCTGTCGAATGCCAGCTAGGTAGCCTTCGTCGGGTATGACTATGCCGGCTTCGCCTTGAATGGGTTCAACCATTATTGCCACAATATTAGGGTTGTCAGTTAACGCGCTGACGGCCTCAAGGTCGTTGTAGTCAACATGTATAAAGTCTTCAACCAGTGGTTCAAAATTCTTTTGGATGGCGGTGTTGCCTGTGGCTGACAGTGTTGCCAGGGTTCGGCCGTGAAAGCTATTATTAAACGTTACAACGGTAGGGATTGATATGCCTTTTTCTCGGGCGTATAAACGCGTTATTTTTATCGCCGCTTCGTTTGCTTCAGCGCCAGAGTTACAAAAAAACACTTTATCCATGCCCGAAATTTGGCAAAACTTTTCCCCGAGTTTTGCCTGCGCAGGAATATGAAACAGGTTGCTGGTGTGCAGTAATGTGTTGGCTTGCAGAGAAATGCTTTGGCTAATGTCGGGGTGGCAATGGCCTAAAAAAGTAACCGCAATGCCGCCCAGGGCATCAATGTATTGTTTGCCGTCTGCATCCCATAATGCCGCGCCTTCACCTCTTACAAAGCTTACTGGCAGGCGTGCGTATGAGTTCATTAAGGCCGGTTCAGGGTAAGCGTTTTTTTTGGCTTTTTTATTAAAGCGGTCTAATAAGTTTTTCAGCATAGTGTTGCTCTTACAGCAGGGTTTTTCGGTGTTTAATTTAGTGTGTTACTAAAAAATAAAGCGCCCAATTTGGCGCTTTTAAACGTATAAATAGTATGGCTTAAGTCTAACGTTATTATCCGTTGAATTTCAAATATCTAATAAGAATAAAATTCTTTTTTTGATTAAAAAACAGAATAAAATTCAGTTTTAGTTGGTTTTATCGATAATAATTTCATTTTTTTCAATCTGCAGAGTGCTTTTTTGCCCTTTAAGCCTTTATTTTCCAAGGATTGGTGAAAAAAGCCAGCAAACTAGACTCAATATATTGACCTTTTGGGGCGAAACCAAGACACTACGCACACTAAAAATTCATGTGAATTCAACTTTCCTATGTCAGACATCAAAAAAGTAGTGCTTGCTTACTCAGGCGGTTTAGATACGTCAATTATTTTGAAATGGTTGCAAGAAGAATACGGTTGTGAGGTTGTGACCTTTACTGCCGATATTGGTCAAGGTGAAGAAGTAGAACCTGCGCGTGCGAAAGCTGAAGCCATGGGTGTTAAAAGTATTTACATCGATGATCTGCGTGAAGAGTTTGCTCGCGATTATGTGTACCCAATGATGCGAGCCAACGCGATTTACGAAGGTGAATATCGTTTAGGCACCTCCATTGCTCGCCCCCTTATTGCCAAACGTTTGATCGAAATTGCAAACGAAACAGGCGCTGACGCGATTTCGCATGGGGCAACCGGCAAAGGTAACGATCAAGTGCGTTTTGAGTTAGGCGCATATGCTTTGCGGCCAGACATTAAAATTATTGCGCCTTGGCGTGAATGGGATTTAAATTCGCGTGAAAAATTGATGGCGTACGCCGCTGAGCACAATATTTCGGTCGAAAAGAAAAAAGACGGCAAATCGCAATACTCAATGGATGCCAACTTGCTGCACATTTCATATGAAGGCGGCATCTTAGAAGATCCATGGGCAGAAGCGGAAGAAGACATGTGGCGTTGGTCTGTCTCACCTGAACAGGCACCAGATGCAGCGCAATATGTGGAGCTGGAGTTTAAGCAAGGCGACATTGTGGCGATTGATGGTGAAGCCATGACGCCGGCTACTGTGATGGCGTGGTTAAACAAGGTAGGCGGCGCACACGGCATTGGCCGAGACGATATTGTTGAAAATCGTTATGTAGGCATGAAGTCGCGCGGTTGTTATGAAACACCAGCGGGCACCATTATGTTACGCGCACACCGTGCCATGGAATCACTGACCTTAGATCGTGAAGTTGCGCACCTTAAAGACGAGTTAATGCCTCGTTATGCTAAGATGATTTACAACGGCTATTGGTGGAGCCCAGAGCGTGAGATGATGCAGCGCATGATTGATGAGTCGCAAGCACACGTGAACGGCACGGTTCGTATTAAGTTGTATAAAGGTAACGTTACTATTGCCGGTCGCCAGTCATCCGATTCGTTGTTCGATGAGCGTATTGCGACTTTCGAAGATGATGAAGGCGCTTACAATCAAGCAGACGCAGAAGGCTTTATCAAGCTAAATGCCTTACGTTTGCGTATTGGCGCAAAGCGTAATCATTAACCGCGTTACTGTTTCGTTTGTCACAACACGCAACCATGGCTGAGCAAGGCACTGTTGTGAATGTGCCTGCTTCGGTTGCCATTGTTGTGCCGTTGCTAAATGAAGCGCAAGTGCTGCCAAGTTTGTTGGCGGCACTTTTACGTTTGCAACCCGCAGAACTGGTTTTTGTCGACGGCGGCAGTCACGATGGCAGCCTTGAGTATTTGACTGGTCACCCACAATACCAACGCGACTTTACCTTGGTGTCTGGAGTGCGCGGTCGTGCCGCTCAAATGAATTTAGGGGCCCAGCAAACACGCGCCGACATTTTATTATTTTTGCATGCAGACACACGCTTACCAGACGACGCTTTGCGGCATATTCAGGTAGGGCAATGGGGGCGGTTTGATATTAACTTTCATGATAACCAAAACCCTAAATCCGCCTTACTGTCCGTTGTGGCAACGATGATTAACATCAGATCCAGAGTCAGTGGCATTGCCACCGGAGACCAAGCAATGTACGCCCGGCGTGAGTTGTTTGAACAGGTAAACGGTTTTGATGATCTTAGCTTGATGGAAGACGTGGCTTTAAGTAAAAAACTAAAGCGCTATGCTCGTCCACATTGCATTACTCGCAAGGCAGCGACCAGCGCTCGGCGTTGGCAGCAAAAAGGCATATGTAAAACGGTGCTCTTAATGTGGGCGCTGAGATTTGCTTATTTTGTGGGTGTGCCGTCAGGCTGGTTAGGCAAAGCGTATCGTCAGGTACGTTAAACGCAACCAACTAATGACAATGAAAAGTAATATTCTGTTTACGTTTTCTTAAATGCAATGAGTTCAACGATACCCTTACTTCTGTTTGCCAAAGCACCCATTGCCGGTAAGGTAAAAACACGGTTGCAGACTCATTGTTCAGCGCAACAGGCGGCGGATATTGCGGCAATTCTATTACAAACGTCGCTGGAAAAAGCGTGTCAAAGTTGGCCAGGCGATGTGTTTATTAGCACGTGGTTGGAACGAGAAAATTCGTTTTTAATCGAGCTGTCAGAACGTTTCGGCGCTACTGTGTTGTGGCAAAGTGACGGTGATCTTGGAGATAAAATGCTCGCCAGCTTTGAACAGCATGGTTACCCCATGGCCATTATGGGAACTGACGCCCCGCACATTAAAGCCGACACGCTAAGCCGTATGCACGAGCTTTTAGAGAGTGGCCAATCGGCCATTGGCCCGAGCTTTGATGGTGGCTATTACATTATTGGTTTAAGCCAAAGTACCCCGTTATTATTTTCTGATATGCCGTGGGGCACCTCGCAGGTGCTTGAACTAACACGCGTAAAAGCCAAAAAAGCTGGCCTTAGATTGCATGAACTTGATGCATTACAAGACGTAGATGAATGGCAAGACTTATTGCAAGTCGCCGTGCAAGTTCCAGAGCTTGCCGAGTATTTAAGTCAACATAAACTGGCAGTACTGGATTAGTTGCTGCTTATTAAAGTATTAAGCAGCAACTCTTTGGTTTTTTGTCGATAGCTCTGGTGGTGGGCTGTTTAGGCTGGAATAAAGGTGAGCGCCACGCCGTTATTGCAATAACGTAATCCAGTGGGGGCGGGGCCATCGTTAAACACATGCCCTTGGTGGCCGCCGCAACGTTTGCAGTGATATTCTGTGCGCGGAACAATCAGCTTGAAGTCACGCTTAGTGCCCACATGGCCTTCGATCGTATCAAAAAAGCTTGGCCAGCCAGTGCCGCTATCAAATTTTTGTTCAGTGTTAAATAACGCCAAGCCGCAACCCGCGCAAGCAAAGGTGCCAGGGCGCTTTTCGTCGTTTAACGGGCTGGTGAACGGTCGCTCGGTGCCTTCTTTTCTTAGCACATAAAACGCGGACTCATCTAAGCGCTCTTGCCATTGTTGCTCAGTGAGTTCCCAGGCTTGTATGGTGTCTGGGTGGGCATCGGTTTGTAAATTTAAATCGCTCATTGTGTTGACTGTTCCAGCAGCTAGTTGTTTTTCAGAGGCGTCATGATTGCGCGCGCGCAGCCATGTTGCTGTGCCTAAAGCGCCCAACACGGCGGCGGAAAGTAGTGTTCTGCGTCTCATAATATAAAGCCTCTCATGCAATGGATTGTAAGTCTAACAAAGTTGGTGTGATTAATAAGACCGTGTTAGTAATTTAGTTATTACTTACCCACAACAACTATATAACCAGGCTGGAACCGTGAAATTATGTAAATGGTATTTTATTTTGCTCACGGTTGCGGTAATGTCATGACGGTTGTATTTTTTTAACAGCCTGACTGACAGGGTAAGTCACAGTGTTGGATTTACCTTTCCGCCAACCATGGGAGATATTTTAATGAGTAAAAGAGAAGAACTGATCGAAAAGTACGCCAGTGATATTGAGCAAAAGTGTGGCCAAAAAGTAGATAAAAAATTATTAACCGCAGTGACAATTGGCTGTGGCCCTTCGATTTATAATAAAGATGCAAGCACGGTTTCCGCTGGAGATCCGAAAGAGCTTGAGCGTGTTAAGAAAAACTTTTTAATTAAAAAACTTGGGTTGTCTGACTCTCCTAAACTTGATGAAGGAATTCAAGCGGCGATTGACACATATGGCCGCTCTAACCGTAACAAATATCGTGCGGTTGTTTATTACTTGCTGGTAAAGCATTTCCGCAAGGCTTCTGTCTATAAATAGAAGGTAACGGGTTTTTAAAAAAGGCCACGATAAGCGTGGCCTTTTTTATGTCTGCGATTTACTGGCTGGGTTGTAAGGTTAAAACCTTATGTGTGCTAGTTATGTTAATCACGCCAAAAAGTGGTGGTGAAGAGCACCAATAAGGTGAACAGTTCCAGCCGGCCAAGCAACATAGCAAAAGACAGAATCCATTTGGCCGCATCGCTGAGTTGAGCATAATTATCAACCACCAACCCTAAACCCGGGCCTAAGTTGTTTAAACAGGCCGCTGCTGCTGAAAAAGCGGTTATCCAGTCCAAGCCAATCAGGCAAAGCAAAAAGCCAGTGAAGGCAAAGCTCAGCATGTACATAGAGAAAAATGCCATCACGGTATTAATCACTTTGTCATTAATGACTTGCCCGCCGGTTTTGATTGAAAGTACCGCATTAGGGTGCACCAGCCGTACAATTTCTTTGCGCCCTTGTTTGTACATAATTTGAATGCGCATGACCTTCATGCCACCGGCAGTAGAGCCAGCACAACCGCCCATAAAGCTGAATAAAATCAGCATGACCGGCAGAGCGCCGGGCCACCATGAAAATCCGCCGGCGGTAAATCCGGTGGTGGTAATCACCGACACTAAATGGAATAAACCAGAGCGAATGGCTTCTAAGCTATTTGGAAAAACCTGTTGGTTTATTAGTAATGCGACGGTAACGACGCAGGCAACGCTAACCACCAGTAAAAAGAAGCGGTATTCGCTGTCACGTGCATAAGGGAAAATGGTCTTGTTGCGCCAGGCTAAAAAATGCAATGAAAAGTTGGCCGAGGCAATTAACATAAACACAATGGCAATGCTTTCAATTAACCCGCTATTAAAATGGCCAATACTGGCATCGTGGGTTGAAAAGCCGCCAATGGCCACGGTGGAAAAAGCATGCCCGACAGCATCAAATAAACTCATGCCGGCGGCCCAATACGCCAGCATGCAGGCTACTGTTAAGCCTAGGTAAATATACCAAAGTGCTTTGGCGCTTTCGGTAATGCGCGGGGTTAACTTGCTGTCTTTCATCGGCCCCGGCGTTTCAGCGCGATAGAGCTGCATGCCACCAATGCCAAGCATTGGCATAATGGCGACCGCCAAAACCACGATACCCATGCCGCCTAACCACTGTAATTGTTGGCGGTAATACAAGGTGGACTCGGGCAGTTGGTCTAGGTTGACTAATATGGTGCCACCGGTGGTGGTAAGCCCAGACATGGATTCAAAAAAGGCGTCGGTAACGCTTAATGCATTGTTTTCCGCAAAAATGAATGGCAGAGCACCGAAGGTCGCCAGCACGGTCCAGAACAACACCACCACTAGAAAACCATCGCGGTAGCGCAAGTCTTTGCGTAATTTTCGGTTGGGCACCCACAAACACAGGCCGGTTAATAAGGTGACGGTGAATGACAAAAAAAACGGAAAGGCGTTGCCGTCTTGATAGATGAGTGAGACTAACAGCGGAGTGAGGTGCGTGACACTGAACATGCCCAGCAGTACTCCTAGTATTTTTGCGACGGTTTGATAGTGCATATTGGTGAGCCGTTAGATAAACGTGACGCCAACTTGGAAAAGCGCCTCAACATCACTGATGCAAGATTTGTTGTTCATGAACACAATGACGTGATCTTCGGGCTCAATGATGGTGTTGACGTTGGGAATAATAACTTCGCTGTTTCGAACAATGGCGCCAACGCCGGTGCCTGGTGGAAATGGAATGTCTCGCACCCCGCGGCCAATCACTTTCGATGAGTTTTCATCGCCATGAGCAATGGCTTCAATGGCTTCGGCTTTGCCTCGGCGAAGTGAGTGAACCGCTACTACATCGCCACGTCGAATGTGGGCCAGTACACTGCCAATGGTTGCCACTCGTGGTGACACAATCACATTGATGTCTTTATTGTCTAAATATTCAACGTACGCTGGGCGGTTGACGAGCGCAATCACGCGCTTTGCTCCTAAACGTTTGGCTAAAGTCGCTGACAGAATGTTGATTTCGTCTTTTTCGGTGACGGAAACAAAGACGTCGGCGTTTTCTATGTTTTCTTGTAATAGCAAGCTGGCATCGGCGGCATCGCCGTTAAGCACCACTGTTTTACTGACCATGTCGGCAATGGCTTCGGCGCGTTTGCCGTCAAATTCGATGAGCTTGACGCTGTAACCAATGCGCTCTAATTCGCGAGCCAAATTAAGACCAATATTGCCACCACCGGCAATGAAGATGCGCCGTGTTTTATTGGTCTTGCCGCGCATTTCTTGCATCAAGGCTTTAATGTGTTTGCGTGCAGCAACAAAAAAGACTTCGTCGTTCGTATTAATCAGCGTTTCAGATTTTGGTTTTATCACCTCGCCGTCACGATAAATAGCCGCAACTCGGGTTTCTACCCCTGGCATGTGCTCTTTTAAATCTGACAGAGGGCAATCAATTAAGCCGCCACCTTCCACCGCTTTTACCCCCACTAATTGCACCAGGCCATCGGCAAAATCGAGCACTTGCGACGCGCCTTGAAACTCAATGAGTCGAATGATGTGGTCACGAACAATCACTTCCGGTGAGATAATCACATCAACGTGAAAGCCAGATTCACTCGAAAATAAGGCGTCGTTATTGAGGTATTCTTTAGAGCGTAGCCGCGCAATTTTGGTGGGGGTGGAGAAAAATGCTTCAGCAATTTGGCAGGCCACTAAATTTACTTCATCGTTATTGGTAACGGCCAGTATTAGTGAGGCGTCTTCTGCGCCGGCGGCACGTAATACCGAAGGGTGGGCGGCATTGCCCGCCACCGTGCGAATATCAAGTCGGTTTTGCAATTGCTGAAGTGTGCTGTTGTTTACATCAACAATGGTGACGTCGTTTTCTTCACCGACCAAGACTTCGGCAATGGAAATTCCGACTTGGCTTGCACCTAAAATAAGGATTTTCATGTGTCGATCAGCCTTAGTTTTTCGCTTGTTTTGAGTTTACATCCAGACTTTTGAGTTTGCGATATAAATGCGTGCGTTCTAAGCCAATCTTTTTAGCCAACGCACTGACATTGCCATCAACGGTAGTCAGGTGGTGACTTAAATAGGCGCGTTCAAACGCCTCTTTGGCGGCTCGCATGTCGTAATCAAAATAATCTGGAATGGTTTCCGCTGCAGTGTCTGACTCAATGTCGGCATCACCGCCAAGCGCGCTTTTTACTTGAGGTAAGTCAATCACTTTACCAATATTGAGAACCACTAATCTCTGAATAATGTTTTGTAATTGCCTAACGTTGCCCGGCCACCGGTAGTCAGTGAGCCATTGCAGCGCTCGCGGGGTGATTTCGGGTGCCTTCTCTTGCGAGTTGATTTTGTGCGCGGCTTCATCAATGAACAGGGCGATCAACTCAGGTAAATCTTGTTTGCGTTTCCTCAGTGGCGGCACTTCAATAGGAATCACATTTAAGTGATAGTAAAGATCTTCTCGAAACGCACCGTCACTCACGGCCTTTTGTGGGTTACCGCTGGTGGTGACCACCACTCGCACATCAAGTTCAATGTATTGCGTGCCACCCAAACGCAAAAATTGACGCTCTTGTAGGGCGCTGTACAATTTATTTTGCGTTTCTAAAGTAAGGTCGAGTACTTCATTGATGAACAGTGTGCCGCCTTTAGCCGCTTCAAAGCGGCCAAGTACCACATTGCCATCGCGTTCACTGCCAAACAAGGCTTGAGCTACGTTCTCGGCGGGCATGGCGGCCAAGTTTAATTCCACGAACGCCTTGTCGGTTCGATGACTGTTCTCGTGCACTTTTTTGGCGATTAAATGCTTGCCCGTGCCCGGTTCGCCGGTAATAAATACCCAGCTGTCAGTGGGGCTAAACAGCTGCACGTGGCGCATAAGCTCACGACTGGCGTCGCTGTTACTGATCACGCTGTGGTTGGTGTTTAAACGAGATTTAAGTTGTTGGTTTTCTGCGCGTAAAGAGGCGTTTTCCAGTCCGCGTTCAACACTGAGTAATAATTTTCCGGTGGATAATGGTTTCTCCAGAAAATCATACGCGCCGAGGCGAACCGCCTCCACGGCATTCTCTACGGTGCCGTGGCCTGAAATCATGACCACGGGTGTGTGATCGAGTTGCTCACTTTCAACCCACGTTTTTAGTACGCTAATGCCGTCTTCACCCGGCATCCAAATGTCTAACAGCACTAAGTTGGGCTGATGCTCTTTGAATTGAATGCGAGCCTGCTCGGCGTTTTCTGCCACGCATACGTCATACCCTTCATCTTGCAAGATGTCTTGCAAAATCTGCCGAATGTCGGGCTCGTCATCGACGACTAAAATCTTCGCACGCTGTTCTGACATAAGGTTAATCGTATCTTATAAGGTTGAGTGGCATGTTAGTCGGACTGTAAGGGATTTTGCATGCGATTGCCACGATATGTTTGCATCGCATTCATCGGCAAGCGCACGACCATGGCCGCACCGCCTAATGCGCTGTCTCTTGGCCACACTGAGCCACTGTGTTCTTCAACAATGCGCTTGACGATGGCCAGCCCTAAGCCAGAACCTTTGGCCTTAGAGCTAACGTAAGGGTCGAACAATGAATCTCGAATTTCCTCAGGAATGCCGCCGCCGCTGTCTTCCACTATCAGGTCTATGTATTGCCCGGCCACCTGAGTGGCCACCGCGGTGCTGACGGAGATCTTAGCGCTGTGGTTGGCGTCATTGTCACACGCGCTTTCAATGGCATGGCAAGCATTAATCAACAGGTTATTTAACACTTGCCGTAATGCGGAGGCGTTGGCTTTGATTTCAGGCAGTTCTTGTTCGAGTGAGAGTTCCAGTTCTATGTTACTCAGGCTGGAAACATGCAGTTCAATCACGTCTTTGACCAGCATGTTTAAATTCAGTGGCGCAAGTTTGGCGCGCACTGGCTGTGCGTAGCTGGAAAAGGCATTAACCATTTCTTTCATCGACTCAACTTGTTGCACAATGGTGCGAGTGCTGCGATCTAGTGTGGATTGCAGCTCCTCATTCACATGGCTAGACAGCTTGTGTTTAATACGTTCAGCGGACAGTTGAATGGGGGTGAGCGGGTTTTTAATTTCGTGCGCTAAGCGGCGCGCCACTTCGCCCCAAGCCGCATCTCGTTGTGCTTGAATTAGGTTGGTGACATCATCAAACACCACCACGTGGGTTTGAGTGCCAGTGTGAGTATTGGCCGCCAGCCCTTGGTGAGATAGCAGGCTGCCGCGCACGATCAGCATTTGGCGGCCGTGGGTGCCTAATAAGGTTACTTCGTCTTGCCATTGCTCTAAGCCCGATTCGAGGCCTTGATTAATCACTTCGAAAAAGTGTTTGCAGTAGTCTCGGATGGACGCCAGTTCAAGCGCGGTGTTGCCGTAAGAGTTGCTGAGGTCGATGTCTAAAATTTCGCTCGCGGCACTGTTGCTGATTTCAAGAGTCTTATCGCTATTGAATGAAAATACGCCTGAAGACAGATTAGTAAGAACCGAGTCTAAGTAGCCGCGTTGTTGTTCTGTTTCGGCTTGGCTGACTAACGCGGCCTGTTGGCTTTCTTTAATTTTGTGGCTCATATTATTGAATGAGCGGGTGAGAATGCCGAGTTCGTCTTTGGTGGTAACCGGCAGCTGTGCGCCGTAGTTGCCTTCGGCAATGTCCTGAGTACCAGAGGCTAGGTTGGAAATGGGCGCCACTAGTCGGCGAGAAATATAAACGGCGGTTAAAATAGAAAACAGCAAGCTGACAACCGAAATCAGGCTTAGGGTCACCATTAAGCCAAATTTGAGAGGCCCACGGGCAAACACCATTTGCTTGTACTGCTTATTTGCCGACTCCACACTGTTGGCCAGCGTGGCATAACGCAGCGGCAGTATTTTAATGGCTTGCAGGCCATAGAACTGGCGGCCTAAATCGTTAATCGGTATGGGCGCAACCACTCGAAATTGCTGCACGTCATTTGATAGGGTTTCCAGCTGCGTGAATGTTTGGTTTAAGCGCAATTCTGAAAACGCTTCTTCTGAGGGTGTGCTGGGCAATAATATGGATAAGTTTTCTCTAGAAAACGCAATCACTCGGCCGTCGTCGGTGTACAACGAAAGTTCGGAGTAACCTTCGACTTCTCGAATGTCGTCCAGTCGGCGTAAGATGCTGCTCGCGGATAGGCCGTCACGTAAGTTTCGGGCGTACACCTCTACGTCGGCAGTGAGTTCTTCTTTTAAGCCTTCAAGCGCCGATTGGCTGAGCAGTAGCGAATCTTCAATGGTTTGCTCAATGCGGACGTCAAACCAATTATCTACGCCTTTGTTTAAAAACTGAATAGAAAAATAATACAGCAGCGAAAACGGTATTAACGTGAGAAACAATAAAATGGCGACCAACTTTACCGTAAGCCGGGCGCCCATTTCGCGGCGTAAAAATTGACGCAACAATAAGAAAACATTCACCGCTAACAGCAACGACAAAATTAAAATGCCGCTGGCGCCTAAAATAGTGATTGTTTGCAGTTGGTTTTGGCTCAGGCTGTCGTCGCTGAGCGATTGAACAATAAGAAAGCAAAGAACAAACAAAAAGGCGGTGCTGATGACCGTTAACGGTATTGGCTTGGCCAGCCATTTAATTACTTGGCGGATTGCCATAAGCCCCACCCGGAATCAAAGCTCCATTGTTGTGAAGTGAAAGCACTGATTCTGATCGGTGCTGGAAGTTCGTATTTATT
>CALINO010000037.1 GCA_938045295.1 uncultured Arenicella sp. | reverse complement strand
ACATGTGAGGTACGATTCATGGTGAGGTTAACAACCACTGACCCTGTTGATTTAGATCAAGACTTTGGTTACCAGCCACGTGGTTCGATTGGTGATACGGTTTGGTACGACGCTAATGCTGATGGTGTCATTGATGGCACGGAGCAGGGCATTGAAGGTGTCACGATCACACTCATCAATAATGCCACTGGATTGTCAGTAGCAACCACCATGACCAATAGCGATGGCAATTACTTATTCCCAGGTTTAATACCTGGTGATTATTCCGTTGTTGTTGATACAAGCACGTTCCCCGCTGGGTCCAATTACACACAAACCTACGATGACGATGGTGTGGCTACCGCTCATACCAGCACAGCAATCTTAGCATTGGATAATAGTAATCCGGCTGACCCATTTGTATCGGCCAATATTGATCAAGACTTTGGTTATGTTGAGCCAGTAAGCATTGGTGGTTTAATTTGGGAAGACGTAAACGGAGACGGCCTTCAAGATGCCAACGAGCCATCAATTGGTGGTTCCACCGTCACACTGCTAAACGCTGACGGCTCGGCGGTAACCGATGTCGACGGCAACCCTGTAGGGCCAATTGTAGTAGGGCAAGACGGCCAGTATATTTTCGATAACTTACTCGAAGGTGACTATAAAATTCAGGTGACGAAACCTGCTGGTTATTTACCAACGGCAACACAAACAGCGGCGAATGAAGACGACACGCCGAATGATTCTAATATTGCCAGTGAGCCCACTACCGATGTTTATGAAAGCGGTGTATTTACATTAAGCCGAGGTGACGAGCCTGCCGGTGGCACAGAGGCTCAAGTGGGTGACACTCAAGATGAGTCAACGGCGTCTGTGGCCAGTGACGCGAGCGGTAATATGACGGTCGATTTTGGTTTTGTGCAGCCAGCGTCTATTGGTGATTACGTATGGACTGACCTTGATAACGACGGTGTGCAAGACGCAAACGAATCCGGTATTCCAGGTGCCACGGTTAATTTGTATGAAGATGTCAATGGCGATGGTGTTATTTCAGGCTCGGAAGAAACCACGCCAGTTGCAACGTTAACCACTGGTCCTGATGGTGAGTATTTGTTCCCAGACTTAACCCCAGGTGTGGTTTATCAAGTGGGCGTTGACCCAACTACAATTCCGGCTGGTTACAGTCAAACCTACGATGAAGGTGATGGCTTTGGCGCAACGGATAACTTGTCTGACCCAATCACATTAGATCCGGGTGAGTTGCACGATACCGCCGACTTTGGTTACGCGCCGGGGCCGGGTTCTATTGGCGACACTATTTGGATTGATGCCAACGATGATGGTGTGGTTGACCCTAATGAATTAGGTATACCCGGAGTTACAGTTACCTTAACTCCTGCACCCGATGTTGATTTGGGTAATGGCCCAGGTGTGCCAATTACCACCACCACAGATGACAGTGGTATGTATTTATTCAGAGGTCTTCCATTGAATGAAACCTATGTGGTTGATGTTGATGAGTCCACATTGCCTGTGGGTTATGTATCGTCGCCAAGTGGTTTGGGTGATCCAGACGTACGTGACGAGAACAGCACTACCGCAGACAGCTCGACGATCATTATTTTGACCGACGATGACCCAATTAACCTTGAGGCTGATTTTGGTTACCTACCGCCTGAAGATCAAAACAACAGTATCGGCGACACCATTTGGTTAGACGAAGACGGTGACGGTACTCAAAACGGCGCTGAGCCGGGTATTGAAGGCGTTACGGTTGCATTGATCGATGTAACCACTGGTCAGGTAGTCGCCACTACGACAACCGATGCCGATGGCAACTACCTTTTTGCCGGTGTTCCAGATGGCCTTTATTCCGTTGAAGTCACCGATGCCACTGGTGAATTAAGTGGTTTTACTCAAACTGGCGATCCAGATGGTTTGGCCACACCTAATTCATCGATAGTGGATTTAGACAGTGGCAGCACCAGTGATGTGCCCGTTAACGACCTTGATCAAGACTTTGGTTATCAGCCACCCGAGCCCAGCAATACCGGGCAAATTGGTGACACCATTTTCTTAGACACAAACGGTGACGGAGCCCCAAGTTCGGGTGAAGGTATTCAAGGTGTTGTGGTTCAATTGTACGATTCAAACGGTAATCTAATTGCCACCACAACCACCGATGCCAATGGTAATTACTTGTTTGATGAATTGGATGTTTCATCCACTGGTGTTACTTATGAAGTCAGAGTTGACCCAACGTCGTTACCGAATGGTGTTACTAACTCAGTAGACCCAGACGACGGTGTGGTAAATACCAGCATCGTGACGCTGACTGACGCTGCCCCGGTTGATCTGAATCAAGACTTTGGCTACACCTCTGATGACAACAACACAATCAGAGGTACGGTATGGCCTGACACGGATGGTGACGGTACTCAAGGTGAGTCTGGTAGTTTTGCTGGCGTGACCATCGTATTAAAAGATGAAAACGGCAACATTATCGCCATGACCGAAACTGATGTGGATGGTAATTATGAGTTCACTGGCTTACCTGACGGTATTTACACTATCGAAGTGACCGACGATGACAATGTGCTTAATGGCTTTGAGCATACCGATTCACCGAATGGCACCTCGGATACTGGCGATGGCACCAGTAAAGACGACACGGGCTATACGGTTGATTTGGATTCGGCGGGCAACGACGATGACCCAGTGACCGATGAGACGGGCGACTTTGGCTACAAGCCAGAGATCACCAACCCCATTTCATTAGGCTCGTTTGTGACCATTGCCGACGGTGATAACAACGTGCTGTTTAGCTGGCAAACCCAGACCGAAGTAGCGAACCTTGGCTTTTATCTGTACGCGCAAGTTGGCGGTGGCTGGGTGCGTTTGAATGACGAGTTGATTCTAGGTCAAGGCGATTCGGTTGAGTTGC
Source organism: uncultured Arenicella sp. (assembly GCA_938045295.1). Taxonomy (GTDB): domain Bacteria; phylum Pseudomonadota; class Gammaproteobacteria; order Arenicellales; family Arenicellaceae; genus Arenicella. The sequence goes on along the minus strand of CALINO010000037.1, from coordinate 2,095 downwards.
AAGCCTATCAGTTCTCGGTTGTGAGCAACGCCACTGTGTTTGCGCTCAGTGATATTGACCTTGAAGGTAAAGAAACCTTACACGGGCCATTTGAGCTTGGCCGAACGTACGGTGATGTTGGTGAACGTCAATCGATTGATTGGGAAGCCGAGCGAACTGAGCGTGAGCGCAAAAACAGCGAGCGCCTTGAACGTAAGCAGCAATTTCAAAAGCAACGAATGCAACAGATTAAACAGTCGTCAATTATGACTGGAGAAGCAGCATGAATAAGCGATTATTACTCCCGTTAGCCGCCAGCGTGTTGGCGTGCAGTGCGCAGGCATTAGCGCAAACTGAGTTGGTTAATTTAGAGACGACTGAGGTTGGTATTCATGTATTAAGTTACGAGCAACTCAGTGGTTCGGATATTGATTTGCAGGGCGTACCGGCCTCGCAAATATCACTCATGAATCGCGGGCAAGAAGTGCCTATTCAAGTGATTACCCATAATGACAGTGACGTGTTTGGCCCTGACTCAAGCATTCGTTTTATTGCCGAACAGCTTAACACCCTGTACACCGACGCCAACGTATACACCTTGGTGCTCGATGGCAATGAAGTGCGCATGGGCAATGAAGCCACACCGATGTTGGCGCAACAAGCGTTTGCCAACAGCTACCTTGAAACCGCCAAGTTTGCCCCTCAGCAGAAGTACTCATTCACCTCGCCGGACAAATCAGACCCTTGGTATGCCCGGCGTGTGGTGGCGGTAGGGCAAGCCAAAACGGATGACTTTGACATTGAGCTGAGCGACGTAGCCCCAGGCGGTAACGACGGCGTCAGCGGCGTTAAAATGAGCATGAACGTGTGGGGCGCCACCGATTTACCCGGAGCCGGGAAGGACCACCACTTGCGAGTCGCTTTTAACGGTCAAGAAGTCGCAAGCGGCAAGTTCGACGGTTTGCAATCGAAAACCTTAGAAGCGCCGATACAAGGGGTGCGCAACGGCTCAAACCGTGTGCGCCTAACGCTGCCGATGGACACCGGTTTTGCCTTTGACGCGGTGAACGTGAATGAAATTGAAGTCACGTACCCGCGCAGTTTTGTGGCGCAAGACAATCGGTTGAACTTTGCCTCACGTCAAGCTAAGTTTCGAGTGCAAGGCATTGAGCCGACGGGTGAAAATGAACGAGGTTTGCCAAGCGCGGATGTGGTGGTGATGCGTGAGTACGGTGGTGAGATTGTTGAAGTCACCAATCCCAAAGTTAGCTGTCGCAAAAGCTGTAAAGTGGAATTAGGTGGCGTAGGCCAATTGGCCAATTATTACGTAGCCAGCACCGCCGGCTTACACCAGCCAGTCTTAACACCACTGCCGCTGGATGAAGACATTCGCAGCGGTAACGCCAATTACTTGATTATCAGCCACCCCAACTTTATTGCTGGGGCAGGGAACAACTTATTAGAAGGCTTGGCCACTGAGCTGCAAAGTGAAATGGGCAGCGTGGATATCGTGGATGTTGAAAGCATCTACGCTCAGTTTGGTAATCATATTTTTGACCCAGAAGCGATTCGAGACTACATCAAGTTTGCGTACGCCAATCGCGGCACGCGTTATGTATTACTGGTGGGCGGAGATGTGTACGACTACAAGCAATTTGAAAACGAAGATGCGCGCAGCTTTATCCCTAGTATTTACGCCTCAACCGGCAGCAATGTGACCTTTGCACCGGTGGATTCAAAGTACGCCGACATTGATGATAACGATGTTCCGGACTTTGCCATTGGCCGTTTGCCGGTTCGTACCACCGCGCAATTGCAAAGTTTATTGGATAAAAGAGCGTCGTACTTAAGCCGAAGTTACGGCAACAGCGTGTTGCTAGTGGCCGATGAATACGACGACTCACAGCAGTATAACTTTACCGACGACGCCAACAACGTGCGCGCCGATTTTTTAACGGGCTTTGATGTGGAAACCGCGTATGTAGACGAGCTAGGCACCAGCAGCGCCAGAAGTAAGGTGCGAAGTGAGATCAATAAAGGCACCACCTTAACCGCGTTCTTTGGTCACAGTTCGACCAATCAGTGGAGCTTTAATGGCTTGTTCACCGGCGGCGAT